>NZ_JBIWIF010000007.1:0-458031 GCF_044764505.1 Kitasatospora sp. NPDC094019 | reverse complement strand
CGTCGGGGGGCCCCCCCCCCCCCCGGGGGGGGGGGGGGGGGGGGGGGGGGGGGGGCGCCCCCCGCCCCGGGGGGGGGGGCCCCCCCCCCGCCGGGGGGGGGGGGGGGGGGGCCCCCCCCCCCCCCCCCCCCCCCTCCGGCATTCCACCGGCAGGCCGGGAGGGCTCAGTCCTCCTCGGCGCCGTCCTGGCTCTCCCGGGCCGTCGGCGGCTCCGGCTCGGCCGGCCGCTCCGCGGTGGCGTGCCCGGCGACGGGCTTCTCCCCGGTCGGCCCGACGTTCTCCCGGCGCCGCAGGTACCGCTCGAACTCCCGGGCGATCGCGTCGCCCGAAGCCTCCGGCAGCTCCGCGGTGTCCTGCGCCTCCTCCAACTGCTGGACGTACTCGGCCACCTCGCTGTCCTCGGCGGCCAGCTGGTCCACGCCCAACTGCCAGGCCCGGGCGTCCTCGCCGAGCTCGCCCGGCGGGATCCGCAGGTCCAGCAGGTCCTCCAGCTTGTTGACCAGCGCCAGGGTGGCCTTGGGGTTCGGCGGCTGCGCGACGTAGTGCGGCACCGCCGCCCACAGCGTCACCGCCGGCACCCCGGCGTGCGTGCACGCCTCCTGGAGCACCCCGACGATCCCGGTCGGACCCTCGTAGCGGCTCTCCTCCAGCTCCAGCCGGCGGGCCAGATCCGGGTCCGAGGTGACACCGCTGACCGGCACCGGGCGGCTGTGCGGGGTGTCGCCGAGCAGCGCGCCCAGGATCACCACCAGCTCGACTCCCAGCTCGTGCGCGAATCCGAGCAGCTCGTTGCAGAACGAGCGCCAGCGCATGCTCGGCTCGATGCCGCGGACCAGCACGACGTCCCGGGTGGTCGGCTCGGTGACGCGGATCACCGAGAGCCGGGTGGTGGGCCAGGTGATCCGGCGCACGCCGCCGTCCAGCCACACGGTGGGCCGGTTGACCTGGAAGTCGTAGTACTCCTCCGCGTCGAGCGCGGCGAACACCTTGCCGCCCCAGGTCTCGTCCAGGTGCGCCAGAGCGGCCGAGGCGGCGTCACCCGCGTCGTTCCACCCCTCGAAGGCGCACACCATCACCGGGTCGATCAACTCGGGAACTTCCTCCAGCTCGATCACCCAGCGTCTCCCTCCGGTCGGCGGCCACCGCCCCACCCGGCCGGGAATGCCCGGGTGCCGGCGGTCGGAAGCCGACGGTCGAACCTCTCGTCACCCATGGAACGCCTCGCTCCATGGTCCCTACCTGCCCAGCCTACGGGCTTTGAAGCGCCGTTCCGCCGGGCCACCGGGACAGTCTGGGCGAGGGGGCGGCCACGATCCAGCGGTTATCCCGGCGGGCCCGCCGGGACCGTCCCGGCTCCGGCCGCGCCCGGGCGCCGGGACGGCGCGATGATGGGTGGTGGGGCCGGGCACACGGGCTGTGAGGAGCGCGGCGGATGGGCGGACGGCGGTGGACGGCGGCCGTGGCGGCCGCGGTGGTGGCGGCGGTCGCGGCCGGACTGGCGGCGGCGCTGGCCGCGGGCCGGCGGCTGCCGGTGGAACACGTCAGCGAGGGCGGGCTCGAACTGGACCGGCCGCCCGGCGAGGTCTGGGACGTGCTGACCGCCGTCGACCTCTTCCCGTCCTGGCGCCCGGGGCTGGCGCACGTCGAGCGGCTGCCCGCCACCGCCGCGGGCCACCCGCGCTGGCGCGAGTACGGCAGGCACGGCCACACCACCTACGAGGTGGTGGAGAGCGCCGCCCCGCACCGGCTGGTGACCGGCATCGCCGACCCGGACCTGCCCTACGGCGGCACCTGGACGTACGTGCTGACCCCGGCGGGCCGGGGCTGCACGCTCACCGTCACCGAGCACGGCGAGGTGTACCAGCCGCTGTACCGGGCCGTCTCCCACTACCTCACCGGCGAGGGGGCCACCGTCCACCGCTACCTGGGCGCGCTCGCCCACCGGATGGCCGCCGCCTGAGCTCCCGGACCCCGGGACGGGGGCGGCTCAGCGCACCCAGTCGCGCCGGTAGTCGGCCCAGTTCTCCTCGGTGGCGGCGAAGTCCACGTACAGGCCGACACCGAAGTTCGCCCGGTCCCGGTCCTGCCGGCCGAGGCCCAGCCGGATGCCCCGGATCCCGGCGGGCACCGTCTCGGCGCGGCCCCAGTGGCCCCACTTGTCCTCCCAGTAGAACGGCAGGCCCATCAGCAGGTCGACGTCGGCCGGGGTGGCCTCCAGCGCGAGTTCGGTCTGGTAGGCGTTGTAGGCGCCGTAGAAGCCCTCGGTCGGCATGCTGGAGTCGTAGGTCATCACCGCGATCTGGTCGACCCTGCGGGCGGTGGCGGTGAAGTACGCCTGGTCCCACCACTTGCCGTGGTCGGTGAGGGCGATCGCGACGGTGTGCTGGAACGGCAGCGGGTCGATCTGCGGGGCCGCCACCGACAGTTTCGCGCCACGCCCGGCGGTGACCGGGCGGACCTGGTCGAGCAGGGCGAGCCAGCCCGCCGAGCCGGGCCGGATCGGCTCCATGTCGAAGTGGACGCCGTCGAAGCCGAGGTCCAGGACCTGGCCGGCGGAGGCGGTGACCCGGGCCCGGGTGGCGGCGTCCTCCAGGTCCAGCGCGTCCTTCTCGGCTTCACCTCGTCGCCGAGCCAGCTCTGCACCCGGATCCCGGGCAGCGCCCGGTGCGCGGCCCCGGTGAACCAGCGCGCCCGGGGGTGCGCGGCGGGCGGCAGCGAGCCGTCGTGCTCCAGCGGACCGGTGTGCACGTAGAGGTCGCGGACGCCGGTGCCGGCCAGCCGTTCGGCGAGGGCGGCGACGTCCGCGTCACTCTTCCGGCCGTCCACCCAGGCGTGGCCGAGCCAGAGCGCGTCCCGGCCACGGCTGCGGGCCTCGGGGGAGGGGTCGCCGACGTACTGCAGGCGCAGCGCGAGGGCGGCCGAGCCGATCGGGACCAGCACCACGGCGAGCGCCGTCAGCGCCACCACCAGGCTCTTGCGCCATCGCGACCAGCCGCGCCAGCGGGACCGGAGCGCCCGGGTCCGGGCCGCCGCGGCCCTCCCGGTCCGCCGTACGCCGTCTCGTAGCACTGTCCGAATCCTGGTCACCCGGTCGTTCCCCCCTGTTCGGCCGAGCGTTCAGGATACGGAACAGGTGCCCTTCTCCCGGCGGGGGCCGGATACCCTGGCCACGTGCGTCCCCGACTCAGCGGGTTCGCAAAGCCGACAGCCGTCGCACCCAGGGAGAAGCCCCATGGCCATTGCCGCCAGCCCGTCCGTCACCCCGCAGAGCCGCGCGAACGCGCTGCGTGAGGCACTCGCCACCCGGGTGGTGGTCGCCGACGGGGCGATGGGCACCATGCTCCAGGCGCAGGACCCGTCGCTGGAGGACTTCCAGAACCTGGAGGGCTGCAACGAGGTCCTCAATCTGACCCGGCCCGACATCGTCCGCTCCGTCCACGACGCGTACTTCGCGGTGGGCGTGGACTGCGTGGAGACCAACACCTTCGGCGCCAACTTCTCCGCGCTCGGTGAGTACGACATCGCCGACCGGATCTTCGAGCTCTCCGAGGCCGGCGCCCGGCTGGCCCGCGAGGCCGCCGACGCGCACGCCGCCGAGGACGGCCGGACCCGCTGGGTGCTCGGCTCGATCGGCCCCGGCACCAAGCTGCCCACCCTGGGCCACGCCCCGTACGAGGTCCTGCGCGAGGGCTTCCGGGTGAACGCGGCCGGTCTGATCGCCGGCGGCGCGGACGCCCTGCTGGTGGAGACCAGCCAGGACCTGCTGCAGACCAAGGCCGCGATCCTGGGCTCCAAGCAGGCCCTGGCCGAGGCGGGCCTGGACCTGCCGGTGCTGGTCCAGGTGACGGTGGAGACCACCGGCACCATGCTGCTCGGCTCGGAGATCGGCGCCGCGCTGACCGCGCTGGAGCCGCTCGGCGTCGACTACATCGGCCTGAACTGCGCCACCGGCCCGGCCGAGATGAGCGAGCACCTGCGCTACCTGGCGAAGAACGCCCGGATCGGCCTGTCCTGCATGCCCAACGCGGGCCTGCCGGTGCTGGGCAAGGACGGCGCGCACTACCCGCTGAGCCCGTCCGAGCTGGCCGACGCGCACGACCTGTTCACCCGTGACTACGGCCTCTCGCTGGTCGGCGGCTGCTGCGGCACCACCCCCGAGCACCTGCGGCAGGTGGTCGAGCGGGTGCAGGGCCGCCCGGTCGCCCCGCGCGAGCCGCGTCCCGAGGCGGCCGCGTCCTCGCTGTACCAGTCGGTGCCGTTCCGCCAGGACACCTCCTACCTGGCGATCGGCGAGCGCACCAACGCCAACGGCTCGAAGAAGTTCCGCGAGTCGATGCTGGCCGGCGACTGGCAGGCGTGCGTGGAGATCGCCCGGGACCAGATCCGGGACGGCTCCCACCTGCTCGACCTCTGCGTGGACTACGTCGGCCGCGACGGCGTCGCCGACATGAAGGAGATCGCCGCCCGGCTGGCGACCGCCTCCACGCTGCCGATCGTGCTGGACTCCACCGAGCCGGAGGTGCTGCGGGCCGGCCTGGAGTCGCTGGGCGGGCGGGCCGTGCTGAACTCCGTCAACTACGAGGACGGGGACGGCCCGGAGACCCGCTTCGGCCGGATCGCCTCGCTGGCCCGCGAGCACGGCGCCGGCCTGATCGCGCTGACCATCGACGAGGAGGGCCAGGCCCGCACCGCCGCCAAGAAGGTCGAGATCGCCGAGCGGCTGATCGCCCAGCTGACCGGCGAGTACGGCGTCGACGAGGGCTCGATCCTGGTCGACTGCCTGGCGTTCACGCTCGGTACCGGGCAGGAGGAGTCGCGCCGGGACGGCATCGAGACCATCGAGGCGATCCGCGAGCTCAAGCGCCGCCACCCGGACGTGCAGACCACCCTCGGCCTGTCCAACATCTCCTTCGGCCTCAGCCCGGCCGCCCGTATGGTGATCAACTCGGTCTTCCTGAACGAGTGCGTCGAGGCGGGTCTGGACTCGGCGATCGTGCACGCCTCCAAGATCCTGCCGATGGCGCGGATCCCCGAGGAGCAGCGCGAGGTCGCGCTCGACCTTGTGTACGACCGCCGCAGCGAGGGCTACGACCCGCTGCAGAAGCTGCTGCAGCTGTTCGAGGGCGTCTCCTCGTCCTCGGTCCGGGCCTCCAAGGCGGAGGAGCTGGCGGCGCTGCCGCTGGAGGAGCGGCTCCAGCGGCGGATCGTCGACGGCGAGCGGAACGGCCTGGAGGCCGACCTCGACGAGGCGCTGACAGAGCGCCCGGCGCTGGAGATCGTCAACGGCACGCTGCTGGCGGGCATGAAGGTGGTCGGCGAGCTGTTCGGCTCCGGCCAGATGCAGCTGCCGTTCGTGCTCCAGTCGGCCGAGGTCATGAAGACCGCGGTGGCCCACCTGGAGCCGCACATGGAGAAGTCCGACGACGAGGGCAAGGGCACCATCGTGCTGGCCACCGTCAAGGGCGACGTCCACGACATCGGCAAGAACCTGGTCGACATCATCCTGTCCAACAACGGCTACACCGTGGTCAACCTGGGCATCAAGCAGCCGGTCTCGGCGATCCTGGACGCCGCCCAGGAGCACCGGGCGGACGTCATCGGGATGTCCGGCCTGCTGGTCAAGTCCACCGTGATCATGAAGGAGAACCTGCAGGAGCTGAACCAGCGCAAGCTGGCGGCCGACTACCCGGTGATCCTCGGCGGCGCCGCGCTGACCCGCGCCTACGTCGAGCAGGACCTGCACGAGATCTACGAGGGCGAGGTCCGCTACGCCCGGGACGCCTTCGAGGGCCTGCGGCTGATGGACGCGCTGATCGCGGTCAAGCGCGGCGTGCCCGGCGCCACCCTGCCGGAGCTCAAGCAGCGCCGGCACGCCCGGGTCGAGGTCGAGGAGCCGGAGGAGGTCAACCTCGGCCAGATCCGCTCCGACGTCTCCGTCGACAACCGGGTGCCCGAGCCGCCGTTCTGGGGCGACCGGATCGTCAAGGGCGTGCCGTTCGCGGACTACTCCTCCTGGCTGGACGAGGACGCCTTGTTCAAGGGGCAGTGGGGCCTCAAGGCCGCCCGGAGCGGCGAGGGCCCGTCGTACGAGGAGCTGGTGGAGACCGAGGGCCGGCCGCGGCTGCGGATGTGGCTGGACCGGCTGCAGACCGAGGGCTGGCTGGAGGCGGCGGTCGTCTACGGCTTCTACCCGGCGAACTCCAAGGGCGACGACCTGGTCGTCCTCCACGAGGACGGCAGCGAGCGGACCAGGTTCACCTTCCCGCGCCAGCGGCGCGGGCGCCGGCTCTGCCTGGCCGACTTCTTCCGTCCGGAGGAGTCCGGGGTCCGCGACGTGCTGGGCCTCCAGGTGGTCACCATGGGCAACCGGATCTCCGAGGCGGCCAACGAGCTGTTCGCCGACAACTCCTACCGGGACTACCTGGAGCTGCACGGCCTGTCCGTCCAGCTGGCCGAGGCGCTGGCCGAGTTCTGGCACGCCCGGGTCCGCTACGAGCTCGGTTTCGGCGACGAGGACCCGCAGGACGTCAAGGACATGTTCGCGCTCAAGTACCGCGGCGCCCGGTTCTCGCTCGGCTACGGGGCCTGCCCGGAGCTGGAGGACCGCGCCAAGATCGCCGAGCTGCTGAAGCCCGAGCGGATCGGCGTGGTGCTCTCCGAGGAGTTCCAGCTGCACCCCGAGCAGTCCACCGACGCGATCGTGATCCACCACCCGGAGGCCAAGTACTTCAACGCCCGGTAACGCGCACGCTGCGCAGCGTTCGCTTCATTCGGGGTCCCCGGGCGTATCCTTGATGATCCTGAACGGGCCGGTCCGCTCAAAAGCGGGCCGGCCCGTGCCATCCCCGGGTCCGATCCGGGCACGGACGGAAGGATCCCGCCAATGACCACCATCTCCACCGCCACCCCGACCCTCGGCCGCGACGACGACGGCGGCCTGCAGGCGGTGCTGCTGGACATGGACGGGACGCTGGTCGACACCGAGGACTTCTGGTGGCAGGCGGAGTCCTCGCTCTTCGCCGAGCTGGGCCACGAGCTGACCGCCGAGGACCGCGCCCACGTGGTCGGCGGCCCGATGACCCGGGTCATCGACCACCTGCTGCGCAGCACCGGGGTGGACCTCTCGCCGGCCGACCTGACCGTGCTGATCAACCGGCGCTTCGTCGACCTGCTGGACGGCGGGGTCCCGCTGATGCCGGGCGCCGAGCGGCTGCTCAACACGCTGGCCGCGCACGGCGTCCCGGCCGCCCTGGTGTCCGCCTCGCACCGGCACATCATCGACATCGTGCTCCGCTCGCTGGGCGCCGAGCACTTCGCCTTCTCGGTCGCTGGCGACGAGGTGGCCCGCACCAAGCCGCACCCGGACCCGTACCTGGAGGCGGCCCGCCGGCTCGGCGCCGACCCGGCCCGCTGCGTGGTGGTGGAGGACGCGCCGACCGGGGTGAGGGCCGCCGAGGCGGCCGGCTGCCCGGTGATCGCCGTCCCCTCGGTGGCGCCGATCGAGCCCGCGCCGGGACGCCTGGTGCTGTCCTCGCTGGAAGAGGTCGATCTGGAGCTGCTGCGCTCGCTGGTCGCCTCGCGAGTGTGATTGTCGTCTCATTGCGGAGCGCCAGTACCGACCGGTAAGCGCACGGATCCGGCCGGGTCGGGGGACTGCCCGGGGAGAAAACGGGCATTGCCTGACAACTCGTGGGAGAGGCCAGCCCAGCACCCCCGCCCGTGTCCCAAACGTCACCGGTGCGGGTATCGGGGGTGTGTGTTCGATATGGCACGCTACTCCAGTTCGTTCCACCCCCCGAGCCCAGGCACCGCCGCTGACGGGCACCCCCGTCGTGCCCGCGGTCGCAGCCCCGCACCCAGAAGGACGCGACCCGTGAAGACTTCCGCTGAACGACTGGCCGTCCTCGGCTGCGCCGGCCTCGTGGCCGTTTCGGTGGCCGGCTGCGGCTCGGTGACCGACGCCGTCAAGGGGGACAGCGACAAGGCGATCACCCTGGGCACCACCGCGACGACCAACGCCCTGGACCCGGCCGTCGCCTACGACGCCGGTTCCTGGCTGCTGCTGCGCAACACCTTCCAGTCGCTGCTCAGCTACCCGGCCGCGTCGAGCGCCCCCACCCCGGACGCCGCCCAGTCCTGCGAGTTCACCGCGGGCGACGCCACCCAGTACCGCTGCACGCTCAAGAGCGGGCTGAAGTTCTCCAACGGGCACGCGCTGACCTCCGCCGACGTGGTCCACTCGATCCAGCGGACGCTGAAGATCAACGACCCCAACGGCCCGGCCGGCCTGCTGTCGTCGATCAAGACGGTCGAGGCGGTCAACGACACCGAGGTGCTCTTCCACCTCGCCCAGCCCGACGCCACCCTCCCGGCGAAGCTGGCCGGCCCGGCCGGCGCCATCGTCGACCAGGAGGTCTTCCCGGCCGACAAGGCGCTGCCGAACGACAAGCTGGTCGGCTCCGGCCCGTACAAGATCGACTCCATCGAGGCGACGCCCAAGAGCGGCCCCGCCAAGGTCGTGCTGCTGCCCAACGACAAGTACACCGGCGACGCCAAGCTGCGGAACAAGAAGTTCGTGCTGCGCTACTTCGACAAGCCGGCCGACCTCAAGACCGCGATCGACAACGGCGAGGTCGACCTGGCCGACAACAGCCTGGAGCCGAACACCGCCGCGCAGATCCTCTCCGACCAGCAGGGCGGCAAGACCGACCTGCGCGTCGTCGAGGGCGACAGCAACGACACCCGGTACCTGGTCTTCAACACCAAGGACGCCACCGCCGGCAACGTCGCCGTCCGCCAGGCCGCCGCCCAGCTGGTCGACCGCAAGGCGCTGGCCCGCGACGTCTTCGCCCGCACCGTCCAGCCGCTGTACTCGATGGTCCCGGCCGGCGTCACCGGCCACAACACCGCCTTCTTCGACCGCTACGGCGACCAGGACCCCGCCAAGGCCAAGGCCATCCTCGCCGCCGCCAAGGTGGCCACCCCGGTCAAGCTCAACCTCACCTGGTCCCGCTCGCGCGCCGAGGCCGTCGAGGCCGAGACCCTCAAGAAGCAGCTGGAGGCCGGCGGCCTGTTCCAGGTCACCGTCCAGCAGGAGCCCGACTGGGACGCCTTCAAGAAGGGCTGGAACGAGAGCAAGTACCAGATGTACCTGATCGGCTGGTTCGCGGACTACCCGGACCCCGACAACTACGTCGCGCCGCTGATCGTCGACGGCGGTGCCTACCACCACGGCTGGGACGACCAGCGGATCAGCCAGAAGCTGGTGCCCGACACCCTGAAGCAGACCGACCGGGCCGCCGCCAGCAGCACCTACGCCCAGATCCAGGGCATCGTGGCCGAGAACGCCCCGCTCATCCCGCTGTTCCAGAACAAGGCGTTCTACACCTCCCGCTCCAACATCACCGGCGTCGAGTCGACCGTCGACACCACCGGCTTCTTCCGCTTCTGGGAGATCGGCCGGGTCGGCAAGGGCAAGTGACCCGCGAGGGCGCGTGACCCGAGGGGCGCCGGCGCCCCGCACACGACGAAGCGGCCCGCCCGCTCCCACCCCGGACGACCGGGGGAGGGGAGCGGACGGGCCGCCGTCCGTTCCGGCGTCTAGAGCGCTCCCGGCCGCACCAGGCCGCTCTCGTACGCGTACACCGCAGCCTGCACCCGGTCCCGCAGCTGCAGCTTCGTCAGCACATGGCCGACATGCGTCTTCACCGTCGTCTCGCTGACGAACAGCTCCGCCGCGATCTCCGCGTTCGACAGCCCGCGCGCCACCAGCTTCAGCACCTCCAGCTCCCGCTCGGTCAGCGCGTTCAGCGCCTGCGGCGGCGCCTCCTCGCCCGAGGGCAGCTTGGTGGCGTACATGTCCAGCAGCCGACGGGTGATCGACGGCGCAAGCATCGCCGCGCCGTCCGCCACCACCCGGATCGCCTGCACCAGCTCCTCCGCCGGCACGTCCTTCAGCAGGAAGCCGCTGGCACCCGCGCGCAGCGCCTCCACCACGTACTCGTCCAGGTCGAAGGTGGTGAGCACCAGCACCTTGGCCGGGCCGTCCCGCCCCGGACCGGCGATCCGGCGGGTCGCCTCCACCCCGTCCATCCGCGGCATCCGGATGTCCATCAGCACCACATCGGGCTGCAGCGCCCGCACCTGGTCCAGCGCCTGCTGGCCGTCGCCGGCCTCACCGACCACCACCAGGTCGGACTCGGCCTCCAGGATCATCCGGAAACCGGTGCGCAGCAGCGGCTGGTCGTCGACCAGCAGCACTCGGATCGTCACCTAGGACTCCTTGCTCGTCGGATCCCCCGTGGGATCGTCCTCGTCGGGCGTACGCGCCAGTGGCAGCGGGTACGGCGGGGGCGTGCCGCCGAACTCCGGACAGCTGGCCCGGTGGTCGCACCAGTCGCAGAGCCGGTTGCGGGTGGCCGGGAAGTCGCCCGTGGCCACCGCCAGGCCGATCCGCTCCCACAGCGCCAGCAGCTTGCGCTCCACCGCGAGCAGGTCCGCCTCGTCCGGGTCGTAGCTCACCACGTCCCCGCCGCCGCCCAGGTAGACCAGCTGCAGCCGCCGGGGGAGCACGCCCTTCCAGCGCCAGACCACCAGCGCGTAGAACTTCATCTGGAACATCGCCTTGCCCTCGAAATCCCTCGAAGGCGCCCGGCCGGTCTTGTAGTCCACCAGCCGGACCTCGCCGGTCGGCGCGACGTCGACCCGGTCGATGTACCCGCGCAGCAGCAGCCCCGACTCCAGGGCCGTCTCCACGTACAACTCGCGCTCCACCGGATGCAGCCGGGTCGGGTCCTCCAGCCGGAACCACTGCGCGACCAGCTTCTCCGCGTCCCCCAGCCAGCGCGTCAGCGCCGCGCCGTCCGGGTCCTCCGGGAACAGGTCCGCCAGCTCCGGCCGCTCGCCCAGCAGCCGCTCCCACTGCGGCCGCAGCAGCCCCAGCGCCCGCTCCGGCGTGCGGTCCGCCGCCGGCGAGTCGAACAGCCGCTCCAGCACCGCGTGCACCAGCGTGCCCCGGGTCGCCGCCGAGCTCGGCGGCTCCGGAAGCCGGTCGATCACCCGCAGCCGGTACAACAGCGGGCAGGTCAGGAAGTCGCCCGCGCGCGACGGGGACAGCCCGGTCGGGGCCGCCGCCGCCCGCGCCGGGGCCACGACGGCGCTGCTGGTCTCGGTCTGCTGCATACCCCAGACCCTATTGCCCCGTGCTGTCATCCCGCTGCCACGGTGCTGCCGCAAGCCGCCGCGGCTGGGTATGAAGCAGGGGAGGGCGAGGGGCGCGCGCCGCCCGACCGTCCCGATCACGTAGCGTGGGCGCACCGGCGCGCGGCGCGCGCCGGTGGCAGACGGACGAAGGGAACACGGTGAGCGACTCCAGTGGCCGGCCGACCTCCGACCAGCCACCGCCCGGCGGCGGCACCCGGACCGGGCCCCCGCCGCCCGAGGACCCGGAGCCCCGCGGCGGCATCCTGATGGGCCGCCCCTTCGGCGTACCGATCTACGTCACCCCGTCCTGGTTCGTCATCGCCGCCCTCATCACCTGGGTCTTCGGCGGCCAGCTCGACCGGGTCCTGCCCGAGCTCGGCGCGGCCCGCTACCTCGTCGCCTTCTTCTTCGCCGTCGCCTTCTACGGCTCCGTGCTGATCCACGAGCTCGCCCACACCCTGGTCGCCCTGCGCTACAAGCTCGGCGTGCGCCGGATCCAGCTGCAGTTCTTCGGCGGCGTCTCCGAGATCGAGAACGAGGCCGAACGTCCCTGGCGCGAATTCTGGCTCGCCTTCGTCGGCCCGCTGCTCTCGCTCGTCCTCGGCGGCGTGTTCTACCTCGCCCTCCAGGCCGTCGAGCTGTCCACCGTCCCCGGTGTCCTGCTCACCGGACTGATGGCCTCCAACCTCGTCGTCGCCGCCTTCAACCTGCTGCCCGGACTGCCGCTGGACGGCGGCCGGATGCTGCGCGCCGTCGTCTGGGCCGTCACCGGCCGGCCGATGGCCGGTACCGTCGCCGCCGCCTGGGCCGGCCGGGCGCTCGCCGTCGCCGTCCTGATCGGCCTGCCACTGGTCAGCTCCGCCCGGGAGCTCGACCGCAGCCGCACCGACACCCTGGTCGACGCCGTCCTCGCCGCCGTCCTCGCCGCCATCATCTGGAACGGCGCCACCGGCGCCCTGCGCAACGCCCGGCTCAAGGAGGTCCTGCCCGGCCTGCGGCTGCGCGACCTCGCCCGCCGGGCCGTCGAGGTCACCGCCGACACCCCGCTCGGCGAGGCCATGCGGCGCGCCCACGAGGCCCGGGCCGGCGCCGTCGTCGTCGTCGACGGGCGCGGCGAGCCGATCGCCCTCGTCCGCGAGTCCGCCGTGCGCGCCGTCCCCGAGCACCGCCGGCCCTGGGTCGCGGTGGGCCCGCTCGCCCGCGACCTCGAACCCGGACTGCGGCTGTCCGCCGACCTCGCCGGCGAGGACCTGCTGCGCGCCGTCCGGGCCACCCCCGCCGGCGAGTACCTGGTGGTCGAGGAGGACGGGCGGGTGTTCGGCGTCGTCGCGCTCACCGACATCGAACAGCGGCTCACCGCGGCCGTCACCGGCCGCTGACACGACCGCCGGGGGAGGCCGGGACGATCACCTGGTAAGGCGGACGGCGCGCTTCCCTTAGGATTGAGCGCATGTCCGAACCGACCGGTGCCGCCCGCCGACGCGGGCCCTTCCAGGTCGGGGACCAGGTCCAGCTGACCGACCCCAAGGGTCGCCACTACACGTTCACGCTCCAGGCCGGGAACCAGTTCCACACCCACAAGGGTGCGTTCCCCCACGACGAGCTGATCGGCGCCCCCGAAGGCACGGTCGTGCGCACCACGGGGAACGTCCCGTACCTCGCGCTGCGCCCCCTGCTCCCCGACTACGTCCTGTCCATGCCGCGCGGCGCCGCCGTGATCTACCCCAAGGACGCGGGGCAGATCCTGGCGATGGCCGACATCTTCCCCGGCGCCCGCGTCGTCGAGGCCGGCGTCGGCTCCGGCGCGCTCTCCACGTACCTGCTGCGCGCCGTCGGTGACACCGGCGTGCTCGCCTCGTACGAGCGCCGCCAGGACTTCGCCGACATCGCGCAGGCCAACGTCGAACGCTACTTCGGCGGCCCGCACCCGGCGTGGAAGCTCACCGTCGGCGACCTCCAGGACAACCTGGTCGAGACCGACGTCGACCGCGTCATCCTGGACATGCTCGCCCCCTGGGAGTGCCTGGACATCGCGTCCAAGGCGCTCGTCCCCGGCGGCCTCATCTGCTGCTACGTGGCCACCACCACGCAGATGTCCAGGACCGTCGAGGCGCTGCGCGAGCACGGCACCTACACCGAGCCGCAGGCGTGGGAGACCATGGTCCGCACCTGGCACCTGGAGGGCCTGGCCGTCCGCCCGGACCACCGGATGATCGGTCACACCGGCTTCCTGCTCACCGCCCGGCGCCTCGCCGACGGCGTCGAGCCGCCGCTGCGCCGCCGCCGCCCGGCCAAGGGCGCCTACGGCGAGGAGTACGACAACGGGGCCCCCGAGCCCACCCTGCAGGAGCGCGCGGCCGCCCGGGCCGCCGCCCGCACCGAGGCCGCCGACCAGGTCGACCTCGGCTGAGACACCTCACGGAGGGGTGGTACGGCATCGCCGTACCACCCCTCCCGCGTTCCCGCACACCCGTGACACTCCCCGGCCGCCCCGGTGTGGGACGATGCTCGCTCACACGGACCACTGGAGGGGACGCCTGGTGGAGAGCGCGCTCGGGACGACGGCTGGACAGCGGACCGCGACGGGCCGCACCGGCCCCGGTCGGGGGCGCACCACCCCCTGGCACTGGGGCGTCACCGTGGGAGGCTGCGTCGCGCTGGTGGCCGTCGCGCTCGCGGCCGGCCCCGCCGGCGGCACCACCGGGCCGGCCCGGCCCACTCCCAGGGCCCTCCCCGCGGCCGCCGCCCCCGATCCGGCCCGGGCCGAACTCCCGCTCGACTGCGGGCCGTTCCCGGTGGCCATAGCCATCAGCTTCGCCGCCGACCTCGGCGACGGCCGCCCCGGCACCGTCGCCGCCGCGCACTGCGCGGCCGGGAACGGCACCCCGCCCGACGGCGTCTTCCTGCTCGGCCCCGGCCCCGGCGGCCGCCCCGTCGTCCTGGCCACCCTGCTCCCGGAGCGCGAGAACCTCACCGTCAGCCGGCTCGCGCTGCGCTCGGACGGCGCCATCACCGGGCACGCGCAGGGGTATTCGAGCGACGAGGTGCCGCGCTTCGCGCCCGACATCTCGCTCGACCTCACCTGGACCCACCGGGGCGGGGCCTGGGACCGCTCCCAGACCGCCGTCCCGTCGGCGCTCACCTAGGCCGGTCTCCCGCCGCGCCGGCCCGGGTGCCGAGGACAGTGGACCGAGGGCCGTGAACCGCTAGTCGGCGTCGGGCCCGAAGACCTCGACCCGGTCGGCGACCCGGCGCACGTGGATGCAGTCCCCGGGGCAGTCCTTCACCGAGTCCACCACGTCCTGAAGCAGCGTCAGCGGCACCGGCACGCTCTCGCCCGGCTGCTGACGGAGCTCCTCGTCCTCGCCCTTCACATAGGCGAGGCCGTCGATGTCCAGCTCGAACACCTCCGGCGCGTACTGCGCGCAGATGCCGTCGCCGGTGCACAGGTCCTGGTCGATCCAGACCTCCAGTGGCTCGGCCGCCGCCGTTGTCCCGCTCACCGACATGTTTCGTCCGCCGTTTCTGTCCCGGGACGCCCCGTCCTGGGGCATTCCCGCCATTCGTACAACGATCGGACCTCGGGCGTCGGTCGCGATCGGATATCGACTCGCCCGACGATACATCTGGTCCGCTTTGGCCGGTGCGCGGTGGGTATCCCCCTAGCAGAGGGGAAGCACGCGAGGGCGAAGATCGGACACGCCCGTTCCATCTTTCTTGATCTAGGGGTTTACGGACCCCTGGTCCCAGGTAGGGTCTGGAAGCGTCCAGCTCCCCGGAGGAGGTGAGGACCGTGGCAGCCCACGATGACGACTACAACCGCAGCACCGGCAGGCCCGCTCGTGGTTCCGACGAGGCCGCTCAGGTCTCGTACCTTGAGCAGGAAATCGCCGGACTGCGCCGCAAGCTCGCCGACTCGCCGCGCAATTCGAGAATCCTCGAAGAGCGGATCGTCGAGCTCCAGACCAATCTGGCCGGCGTGTCCGCCCAGAACGAACGGCTCGCCTCCACCCTGCGCGAGGCCCGCGACCAGATCGTGGCCCTCAAGGAGGAAGTGGACCGGCTGGCACAGCCCCCGGCCGGATTCGGCGTGTTCCTCAGCTCCAACGAGGACGGCACCGCCGACATCTTCACCGGCGGCCGCAAGCTCCGCGTGAACGTCAGCCCCAACGTCGTCCTCGACGAACTGCGGCGCGGCCAGGAAGTGATGCTCAACGAGGCCCTCAACATCGTGGACGCGATGGCCTTCGAGCGCATCGGCGACCTCGTCACGCTCAAGGAGGTCCTGGAGGACGGCGAGCGGGCCCTGGTCGTCGGCCACACCGACGAGGAGCGGGTGGTGCGCCTCGCCGAACCGCTGCGCGAGCTCACCCTCCGGGCGGGGGACGCCCTCCTGCTGGAACCGCGTTCCGGCTACGTGTACGAGGTCGTGCCGAAGTCCGAGGTCGAGGAGCTCGTCCTCGAAGAGGTCCCGGACATCGACTACCGCCAGATCGGCGGCCTCGCCAACCAGATCGAGCAGATCCGCGACGCGGTCGAGCTGCCGTACCTGCACGCCGACCTCTTCAAGGAGTACGAGCTGCGCCCGCCCAAGGGCGTCCTGCTCTACGGCCCGCCCGGCTGCGGCAAGACGCTCATCGCCAAGGCGGTGGCGAACTCGCTGGCCAAGAAGGTCGCCGAGGTCACCGGCCGGCCCCAGGGGAAGAGCTACTTCCTCAACATCAAGGGCCCGGAGCTGCTCAACAAGTACGTCGGCGAGACCGAGCGGCAGATCCGCCTGGTCTTCCAGCGGGCCCGGGAGAAGGCGAGCGAGGGCACGCCCGTCATCGTCTTCTTCGACGAGATGGAGTCGCTCTTCCGCACCCGCGGTTCCGGCGTCAGCTCGGACGTGGAGAACACCATCGTCCCGCAGCTGCTCGCCGAGATCGACGGCGTGGAGGGCCTGGAGAACGTCATCGTCATCGGCGCCTCGAACCGCGAGGACATGATCGACCCGGCGATCCTGCGGCCCGGCCGCCTGGACGTCAAGATCAAGATCGAGCGCCCGGACGCCGAGGCGGCGAAGGACATCTTCTCCAAGTACCTCAAGGGCTCGCTGCCCTTCCACCCGGACGACGTCAAGGAGCACGAGGGCTCGCTGGAGGCCACCGTCGCCGCGATGATCCAGTCCGTGGTGGAGCGGATGTACTCCGAGACGGAGGAGAACCGCTTCCTGGAGGTCACCTACGCCAACGGTGACAAGGAGGTCCTGTACTTCAAGGACTTCAACTCCGGCGCGATGATCCAGAACATCGTCGACCGGGCCAAGAAGATGGCCATCAAGGACTACCTCGACCACGGCCAGCGGGGTCTGCGGGTCTCCCACCTGCTCAACGCCTGCGTGGACGAGTTCAAGGAGAACGAGGACCTGCCGAACACCACCAACCCGGACGACTGGGCCCGGATCTCCGGCAAGAAGGGCGAGCGGATCGTCTTCATCCGCACCCTGGTCACCGGGAAGCAGGGCGCCGAGTCCGGCCGCTCCATCGACACTGTCGCCAACACCGGGCAGTACCTGTAACCGGTCCGGTCCGGGCTTCCGGAACGCACGCACCCCGTCCGGCTGTGGCGCCTCGCGGCCCCGCAGCCGGACGGCGCGTCTCGGGACCCGCCGCCCGGTACGGCGTTCTAGGCTCGACCCACCGTTCGCGGGCAGACGGCCCGGCATCGGTGTTGATCAGCGGTACGTCAGCGTGTGCCGTCCGTCGGGGGCGGCACACCGGGGCAAGGAGGGCCGCATGACCGTACGGCGCGTGATGGGCATCGAGACCGAGTACGGGATCTCCGTGCCCGGGCACCCCAACGCCAACGCCATGCTCACCTCGTCCCAGATCGTCAACGCCTACGCGGCGGCGATGCACCGGGCCCGTCGGGCCCGCTGGGACTTCGAGGAGGAGAATCCGCTGCGCGACGCCCGGGGCTTCGACCTCGCACGCGACGTCGCCGACTCCAGCCAGCTGACGGACGAGGACATCGGCCTCGCCAACGTCATCCTCACCAACGGCGCGCGGTTCTACGTCGACCACGCGCACCCCGAGTTCAGCTCGCCCGAGGTGACCAACCCGCGCGACGCCGTGCTCTGGGACAAGGCCGGCGAACGGATCATGGCAGCGGCCGCACAGCGCGCCCTGGAACTGCCCAACGGGCAGACCATCCACCTGTACAAGAACAACACCGACAACAAGGGCGCCTCCTACGGCACCCACGAGAACTACCTGATGAAGCGGGCGACCCCGTTCGCCGACATCGTCCGCCACCTCACCCCGTTCTTCGTCTCCCGCCAGGTGGTCACCGGCGCCGGCCGGATCGGGATCGGGCAGGACGGCTCCGCGCACGGCTTCCAGATCAGCCAGCGCGCCGACTTCTTCGAGGTCGAGGTGGGCCTGGAGACCACCCTCAAGCGCCCGATCATCAACACCAGGGACGAGCCGCACTCCGACGCCGAGAAGTACCGCCGGCTGCACGTGATCATCGGGGACGCCAACCTCTCCGAGATCTCCACCTACCTCAAGCTCGGCACCACCTCGCTCGTCCTGGCCATGATCGAGGACGCCTTCATCACCTCGGACCTCGCCGTCGACCAGCCGGTGCGCACCCTGCACCGGATCTCCCACGACCCCTCGCTGAAGCACCTGGTCACGCTGCGCAGCGGGCGTCGGCTCACCGCCGTCCAGCTCCAGCTGGAGTACTGCGAGCTGGCCCGCAAGTACGTCGAGGACCGCTTCGGCACCGACGCCGACGAGCAGACCGTGGACGTGCTGGCCCGCTGGGAGGACGTGCTGGGCCGGCTGGAGCGGGACCCGATGTCGCTCTCCCGGCAGCTGGACTGGATCGCCAAGCGGGAACTCCTGGAGGGCTACCGCAACCGGGACGGGCTGGAGTGGGACAGCCCGCGGCTCGCCCTGGTCGACCTCCAGTACAGCGACGTGCGGCCCGAGAAGGGCCTCTACAACCGCCTGGTGGCCCGCGGCCGGTTCGACCGGCTGGTGACCGAGGAGGAGGTCCTCAGGGCGGTCACCAAGCCGCCGGAGGACACCCGGGCGTACTTCCGGGGGCGCTGCCTGGAGCAGTACGCGGAGCATGTCGCGGCGGCCTCCTGGGACTCGGTGATCTTCGACCTGCCGGGCCGGGACTCGCTGCAGCGGGTCCCCACCCTGGAACCGCTGCGCGGCACCCGGAACCACGTCAAGGAACTGCTGGACCGCTGCCGCACGGCGGAGGACCTGCTGCGGGTGCTGTCCGGCGGGTAACTTTTCGATCACCACGGGTGAAGCCCGGGCAAATGGGAATCATCCGGGGGGACGGCGGGTGTTGGACAGGAAGCGCCACCGGCAAACCGGAAGCGGGTTGTCGCACCTTGTGTATAGGGTCGGTGCAGCAAGCAGCGACCAAACCGTGCCAGACGATCGAGCGGGGTGAGGTAAATGGCGAGCAAGGACACCGACGGCGGCCAGCAGCGGGCGAACCGCTCCTCCGAGGAGGTCGAGGAGCAGGCCGCGGAAGCGCAGAATTCCGACGAGCTCAAGGAACGCCAGGAAAAGCTGAGCGACGACGTCGACGCGGTTCTGGACGAAATCGACGAGGTCCTGGAATCGAACGCCGAGGATTTCGTGCGGCAGTTCGTGCAAAAGGGCGGGCAGTAGCCGGACCGGAAACCGGCCGGGCGTCCCGGCGGGTATTCCGGGAATTCACGGCCGAGGCCGACAGCGGCGGACGGGCGGCGTGAGCCGTCCGTCCGCCGGGTCCGCCCCCGGGCCCGCTGGACAGTGATCGCCCGGCCGATAGGGTCGGGCAGTGCGCTCTTCAAGCTACCTGGAAGGAATCGTGTGGAAGCCAACACTCGTGGCACCGGGCGTCTACCGGCTGCCTTCCTCACCCCGGGGTCCTCGTCGTTCCTCGACTTCCTGGAGGCCCACCGGCCCGAGCTGATCCCCGGGCGGCGGCAGCTTCCCGAGGGCGTGGTCGAGGCCCCGCACGGGACGACCATCGTCGCCGCGATCTTCGACAAGGGCGTGGTCCTCGCCGGTGACCGCCGCGCGACGATGGGCAATGTGATCGCCCAGCGCGACATGGAGAAGGTCTTCCCGGCCGACGAGTACAGCGCGGTCGGCGTCGCCGGCACCGCCGGCCTCGCGATCGAGATGGTCCGGATGTTCCAGCTGGAGCTGGAGCACTACGAGAAGATCGAGGGCGCCGTCCTCTCCCTGGAGGGCAAGGCCAACCGGCTCACCACCATGATCCGGGGCAACCTGGGCATGGCGATGCAGGGCCTCGCGGTCGTCCCGATGTTCGCGGGCTACGACCTCGACCTGGGCCGCGGCCGGATCTTCACCTACGACGTCACCGGCGGCCGCTCCGAGGAGCGCGGCTTCGCCGCCACCGGCTCCGGTTCGGTCTTCGCCCGCGGCTCGATGAAGAAGCTCCACCGCGCGGACCTGACGGCCCAGCAGGCGTGCACCATGGTCGTCCAGGCCCTCTACGACGCGGCCGACGACGACTCCGCGACCGGCGGCCCCGACCTGGCCCGCAAGATCTTCCCGATCGTCTCGCTGATCACCGAGGACGGCTTCCGCCGGCTCACCGAGGCCGAGGTGACCGAGATCGCCGTCTCGATCACCGATCAGCGCCTGAACAACCCCAACGGGCCGCAGGCCCCGCTGCTCTAGCCGTCACCCGAGAAGGAAGGGACGACCGCCGGTGTCGACACCGTTCTACGTCTCCCCCCAGCAGGCCATGGCGGACCGCGCGGAGTACGCCCGCAAGGGCATCGCGCGCGGTCGCAGCGTGGTCGTGCTCACCTACGCCGACGGCATCGTCTTCGTCGCCGAGAACACCTCCCGGGCGCTCCACAAGGTGTCCGAGATCTACGACCAGATCGCCTTCGCCGCGGTCGGCCGGTACAACGAGTTCGAGAACCTGCGCATCGGCGGCGTGCGCTACGCCGACCTGCGCGGCTACACCTACCACCGGGCCGATGTCACCGCCCGGGGCCTGGCCAACGTCTACGCGCAGACGCTCGGCACGATCTTCTCCTCGGTCGGCGAGAAGCCCTACGAGGTCGAGCTGATCGTGGCCGAGGTCGGCCGCACCACCGAGGACGACCAGATCTACCGGCTGACCCCGGACGGCTCGGTCGTCGACGAGAAGAACTACGTGGTGGTCGGCGGCAACGCCGACTCGATCGGCAACTACCTCGGCCAGCGCCACCGGGCCGGGTTCTCGCTCACCGAGGCCGTCAAGGTCGCCGTGGACTCGCTCGCCCGCGACCCCAACGGCGGCAGCCCGCGCGCCCTCACCCCCGACCAGCTGGAGGTCGCGGTCCTCGACCGCGAGCGCTTCCAGCAGCGCAAGTTCAAGCGGATCCTGGGCGGTCAGCTCGCCCGGTTGCTCGACGGCGACGAGTCCGCCGAGACGGACGACGAGGAGAAGCCGGCGGCCACCCCGCCGGGCGACTCCGACCAGTAGTGCCCACGGGGTCCCGGACGGCGCCGGCCACGGCCGCCGGACGGGACCCCGGTGCCCCTGCGGCGGCCGGAACGGCGTCGCGGAGGCGGTTTCGGACAGCTCCCATCAGAGAATGGATGGCCCATGGACCGCCGAATTTTCGGGCTGGAGAACGAGTACGGGGTCACCTGCACCTTCCGCGGGCAGCGCAGGCTGTCCCCGGACGAGGTCGCCCGCTACCTCTTCCGCCGCGTAGTCTCCTGGGGCCGCAGCAGCAACGTGTTCCTGCGCAACGGTGCCCGCCTGTACCTCGACGTGGGCTCCCACCCCGAGTACGCCACCCCCGAGTGCGACGACGTCGTCGAGCTGGTGACGCACGACAAGGCGGGTGAGCGCATCCTCGAAGGGCTGCTGGTCGACGCCGAGCGGCGGCTGCACGAGGAGGGCATCGCCGGGGACGTCTACCTGTTCAAGAACAACACCGACTCGGCCGGCAACTCCTACGGCTGCCACGAGAACTACCTGGTCGCCCGGCACGGCGAGTTCTCCCGGCTGGCGGACGTGCTGATCCCGTTCCTGGTGACCCGACAGCTCATCTGCGGCGCCGGCAAGGTGCTGCAGACCCCGCGCGGCGCGGTCTACTGCGTCAGCCAGCGGGCCGAGCACATCTGGGAGGGCGTCAGCTCCGCGACCACCCGCTCCCGTCCGATCATCAACACCCGCGACGAGCCGCACGCCGACGCCGAGCGCTACCGCCGGCTGCACGTCATCGTCGGCGACTCCAACATGTCGGAGACCACCACCCTGCTCAAGGTGGGCTCCACCGACCTGGTGCTCCGGCTCATCGAGGCCGGCGTGGTCATGCGCGACCTCACCCTGGAGAACCCGATCCGGGCCATCCGCGAGGTCAGCCACGACCTCACCGGCACCCACCAGGTCCGGCTCGCCAACGGCCGGGAGGCCAGCGCCCTGGACATCCAGGAGGAGTACTACACCAAGGCGCTGGAGTTCGCCGACCGCAAGGGCATCAACACCGGCACCATCGCGCGGGTCCTCGACCTGTGGGGCCGCACCCTGGAGGCCGTCCGGAGCGAGCGGCTCGACGATGTCGCCGGCGAGATCGACTGGATCATGAAGTACAAGCTCATCGAGCGCTACCGCGAGAAGCACCAGATGAGCATGAGCAACCCCCGGATCGCCCAGATCGACCTCGCCTACCACGACATCCACCGCCGCCGCGGCCTGTTCTACCTGCTCCAGGCCAAGAACCAGGCCGAGCGGGTCACCACCGACCTCAAGACCTTCGAGGCCAAGTCGATCCCGCCGCAGACCACCCGGGCCCGGTTGCGCGGCGACTTCATCCGCCGCGCGCAGGAGCAGCGCCGCGACTTCACCGTCGACTGGGTGCACCTCAAGCTGAACGACCAGGCCCAGCGCACCGTGCTCTGCAAGGACCCGTTCCGGTCCGTCGACGAGCGGGTGGAGAAGCTCATCGCCGGCATGTGACCGGCACCGCGCCGGCGTCCGGCCGGCGCGGCGGCGGGGGAGCGGTGCCCCCGCCGATGTGATCTTCGCGGTGTCCGGTCCCGGTGGTGCCTCCCGGGACCGGACACCGTCTGCGCATACGCTGTCCGTCGAGTCCGGAGCCGGGTCCGGAGAGCCGACTTTGACCGACAGTGAGGAAAGCCGTGCGCCGCACCGCCGGGTTGCTTGTCACCCTGCCCCTGTTGCTGGCGGTGGCCTGCAGCAGTTCCGCCAAGCCCGTCAGCCAGGCCACGCCCAGCGCGTCGCCCAGTGCCGCGCCCACGGTGCCGGCCCCGGTGAACGAGGCCGCGCCGATGCCGACCCTGTCCGGCGGGGGCTTCGGGAGCAAGGCCACCATCACCATCCCCGAGGGCCAGCAGCCCAGCGGGCAGTTCGTGGTGAACACCGTCAGCGAGGGCGACCGGTCCACCGTCAACAAGGGCGACTGGGTGACGGTCAACTACACCGCGAAGGACTGGACCACCGGCAAGGACCTGCCCAGCTCCTACGACTCCGGCGGCAAGCCGCAGCTCTACCAGGCGGGCAGCGGGCAGCTGGTGCCGGCCTTCGACCAGAGCGTGATCGGCAAGAAGGTCGGCAGCCGGCTGCTGGTCGTCGCCCCGCCCGCCGCCGCGTTCGGCACCCAGGGCAGCACCCAGCTCGGCGTCGCCGGCGGCGACACCGTGGTCTTCGTGCTGGACATCATGGAGAGCCTGCCGCCGGACGCCACCCTCTCCGGCGCCATGACGCCGCCGCCGGCCAACCTGCCGCAGGTCAAGGACAACGGCAAGGCCGCGGTCACCATCACCGTGCCGGCCGGACAGGCCCCGCCGACCGAGCTCCAGCAGGCCGTGCTGATCAAGGGCGAGGGCAAGCAGGTCAAGTCCGGGCAGACGCTGGTCGTGCAGTACACCGGTGTGCTGTGGGCCAACGGCCAGCAGTTCGACTCCTCCTGGAGCCACGGCGGGGCGCAGGCCCTGCAGATCGGCACCGGCAGCGTCATCGAGGGCTGGGACAAGGGCCTGGTCGGGCAGAACGTCGGCAGCCGGGTCGAACTGGTGGTGCCGCCGGCCCTCGGCTACAAGGACCAGGCGCAGGGTTCCGTGCCGCCGAACTCCACCCTGGTCTTCGTGATCGACATCCTGGAAGCCGTCTAGGGTCCCTTCGTCGGACCGGGGCGGACCGGGGCGGAGCCGGTAGGGCCCGGTCGGACCGCCCCGGGAAGCGGGGGAGACGGAGCCGCCCCGGGGCGTGGGGAATGCGGAGATCCTTCGCGCGGGCTGGTTCCGGCCCCGGGGGATTCCGTACGCTTGGGCGGGCGCTCGCACACGGAAGCGCCCGCCCTCATCCTGACCTGTCATACTGCCCTCGCACTGTGGTAGGCGCCGCCGGCGTCCGGGGTCCGGGCGGGCAGTGCGACAAGCACCCCGGCGCCACCACGCCGGCCGTAGACCTCGAATACCTCGTGGCGAGATGGATGGGGAGTCATGTCTGAGAAAGCGTCGAGCCCGGGCGGGTCCGGCACCGCGCACGGTAACTCCGCCGGAGACCCGGCCGACTCGCGGCCCGGCGGCCCGCTCCCGGGCGACGGCGAGTCGATCGTCGTCCCGCCCGCGATCCTGCGGCAGCAGGCCGGTTGGGGCGGCACCGACGAGGTGCCGCGGACGGGAGGGACGAAGACCGACGAGGTCCCGCAGATCTTCGCGTCCACCGTCCGCCGCCAGGACGGGTCCGAGGCCGGGTACGACGAGAACCCCGGCAACGTCGGCCGGCTCGGTGTGATCCTCGGCACGGTCCTGGGCGTCCTGCTCATCGGCAGCGCCGTCACCCTGTACCTGGTGAACAAGGACGGCTCCTCCGACGACAGCGCCGCCGCCAAGCCGGACACCGCGAAGTCCGCCCCGGCCACGCCGACCGCCGATCCCGTCCCGCCGATCAAGGACAGCGCCAAGGTGCTGCCGACCGTCACCGGTGAGTTCGGCAAGAAGGCCACCATCGAGGTGCCGTCCGCCGACCAGGCCGACGGCAGCTTCGTGGTGAAGGTCCTCTCCGAGGGCACCGGCCCCAAGGTCGAGAAGAACTCCTGGACCTCGGTCGACTACACCGGCAAGGACTGGAACACCGGCAAGGACATCCCGTCCTCGTACGACGACAAGGGCAAGCCGCAGATCTTCCAGGCCGGCACCGACGCCCTCATCCCGGCGCTGGACCAGGCCGTCGTCGGCAAGAAGGCCGGCTCCCGGCTGCTCGTGGTCGCCCCGCCGGCCGCCGCCTTCGGCGCCCAGGGCAACCCCAGCATGTCGATCGGGGCGAAGGACAACCTGGTCTTCGTCATCGACATCCGCAACAGCAACGCCCCCGACGCCGTCGTCAGCGGCACCGTGACCCCGCCGCCCGCGGACTTCCCGCAGGTCAAGGACAACGGCAAGAAGCCCGCCGACATCACCCCGGTGCCGGGCGCCGCCGACCCGACCGAGCTCAAGAGCCACCTCCTGATCAAGGGCGAGGGCCGCAAGGTCGAGAAGGGCGAGAAGATCCTCGTCCAGTACACCGGCGCGCTGTTCAAGGACGGCAAGGTCTTCGACTCCTCGCTCAGCAAGGGCCAGGCGTTCTCCTTCCCGCTCGGCGGCGGCCAGGTCATCGCCGGCTGGGACCAGGGTCTTGAGGGCCAGACCATCGGCAGCCGCGTCGAGCTGGTCATCCCGGCCTCGCTCGGCTACAAGGACCAGGCCCAGGGCGACATCCCGGCCAACTCCACGCTGGTCTTCGTCGTCGACATCCTCGACGCCGGTCAGGGCTGATCCACTTTCGGGTGACAATGGTGTGCGTGTGACCTCCGGGTCCGGCCGCGTGGCCGGACCCGGACGGGGGGGGGGGGGGGGGGGGCGGGGGCGGGGGGGGGGGGGGGGGGGGGGGGGGGGGGGGGGGGGGGGGGGGGGGGGCCCGGCGCGGGCGGGGGGGGGGGGGCGCCCCCCGGGCCCCCCCCCCGCCCCCCCCCCCCGGCCCCCCCCCGGGGGGGCGGGGGGGGGGCCGGGCCCCCCGCCCCCCCGTCCGTCGGTCGTCGCACACCCCTCAGCAGGCGGCCGCCAGTTCCGCCGCCGCCGTGCCCGGTGCCGGCTCACCGGCCTCGGCGGCCCGCAGACGGGCGATCAGTTCCTCGCGCGCCCGGGCGACCCGGGAGCGGACGGTGCCGACCGGGCAGCCGGCCACCTCGGCGGCCTCGGCGTAGCTGAGCCCGACCACCTGGGTGAGGACGAAGGCTTCGCGCCGCTGGGCGGGCACCCGGTCGAGCAGGTCGCCGAGCGCCACGCCGTCCTCGAAGCCCGCGGCGGGCGCGGTGCCCTGCCGTTCGGCGGCCTCCTGCCAGTCGGGCAGCGCCGCGCAGCGCGGGCGGGCGGCGGCGGTCCGGTAGCGGTCTATGACGGTCCGGCGGGCGATCGAGAGCAGCCAGGTGCGCGCCGAGGAGCGTCCGGCGAACCCGGGCAGGCTGCGCAGGGCGCGCAGGAAGGTCTCCTGGGCGAGGTCGTCGGCGGACTGCACGTCGGTGAGGTGGGCGACGAACCGCCACACGTCCCGCTGGGTGGCGCGGACGAAGGCTTCGACGTCGGCGGACCGCCCCTCGCGGGCGGCCAGCGCGAGAGCGGTCAGCTGTTCGTCATCCATGGCGGCCCCCCACCCGGACAGTCCCACTTCGGAGAAGGTGCGGGACGATGGTCATATGAGATGTGAGCAACTCCGTACCGCCCTTTCGGCCCGCCTCGACGGTGAGGCGGCCGGTGTGCCGGACGGTCGACTGGACAAGCACGTCGCGCGCTGCGCGGCTTGCCGGGACTGGCTGGAGCGGGCGGAGCGGCTGCGCGGACCGCTGGTCGCCGACCGGACCGGCGGCGACCCGTCGGCGGAGTGGACGGCGGAGCTGCTCGCCCGCCTCGGCGCGGGGCCGGAGCGCGGGGCGACCGGGGCGACCGAAGTGGCGGAGGCGGCCGACCTGACGGCCGGCGAGGTGGAGGGCCGCCCCGGGCAGGGGGACGGCGGGCGGACGCGGTAGGACGGTGGCGCCGGTTCGGACCGGTGCGCCGTCGAAGTGAGACATGGAAGGGTCCCGAGGGGAAGACGGTGGTGCGGTCCCGCTGCGGGCGGAACCGTCGGCGTCGGTGGGCGGCCGCGCGTCCGGAGCCCCGTCCGGCGGAGCGGCGGGACGGTCGGCGCGCACGGGCCCTGGCCCCGGTGGCGCGGGCGGCGTCCGTCGGTACCGGCGGCGCGCCGTTCCGGGCCGTCCGGCCGGCAGCGGCCCCCGTCGCCTTCGGTGTCCGTCGCTCCCGGTCCCGGCCTCGGCAGGAGGCGCGGTACGGGGCGGTGCGACGGCACGGCGGTGCGGTGGTGCGCGATCGGTCGGGGTCGTCCGGGACGGGCGGCGGTACCCGGCGGCGCGGCTGCGGCGCGGGGCGACCTGCCCACCGCGCCGAGGACACCGGTGGTGTCCGGGACGGCGGAGGGCGCGTCAGCGGGCGAACGCGGCACCGGGCGGCCCACGCCTCACCAGGGCGTGCGAGAGCAGCACCAGCCGCGGCGGTCGGGCCCCGCCGCCGACGGGTCTCGGCGCTCCCGGCGGCCGGTACCCGGCGGGCCGGCCGAACAGGACCAGCAGCGGCGCCAGCAGCGCCCCGGCCAGGACGGCGCCCAGCGCGCCGAGCAGGTCGAACAGCCGCACCAGCGCCGTCTCGCCGCGCCAGAGCAGCAGCGCGCAGGCGAGCGCGGCGAGCACGTGGGCCGCGATCATGCCGGTGGACATGCCGTGCGCGGCCATGTCGTGACCGCCCGTGCTGTGACCGCCCGCGCCCTGACCGGCCAGGGACCCCGTGCCCGACCCCGACGGGAGGGCGGGCGTCGCCGCCGCGCCGTGGGTGTGGTGCGCGGCGGCCGCGGCCTGGGCACCGGCCGGCGGAACGTCCGGATCGAGCCCGGCCATCAGGGCCAGGTCGTCCGGCGTCACCCCGGTGGGCGTCGAGTCCGGATTGCACAGCAGGAGCGAGGCCCAGTCCGTCGCCGGAACGCGCCCCGCACCGCCGCCGCCGAACAGCGAGCCCGCCTGTTCGAAGGTCAGGTGCAGGGCCGTCTGCGCCGCCACCATCCAGAGGCTGATCACGGTGAGCCCGCGACGGCGGCCGGCCAGCAACCAGGTGACGGCGAGGGTGAGACCGAACGCGCCGGCGAGGACGGGAGCCGAAACCCCGGAACCGGACATGGAGACGTGCGCCGTGGCGGCCAGCGCCACGCAGAGCGCGGCGAAGACCACGGCGCGCAGCGAGCGAATCCGGTCGGTCATCACGATGACACTCATCGTCGCATCCGCCTCCGCCGACCAGTACCGCACCCTCCGGTATTGGCCGGTTCCACCCCTGCGACGGCAGGTCCGGGCACCTCCGGCGGGGCCGGCCGGAGCGGGTCGTTCGGGCACTGGTACGTCCGGGGCGGCCGGGAAGGGTGGTGCGCGACGGTCGTCACGCGGTGGCCGGATCCCGACGGTGCGGACGGCGGCGGGGTGCGGAGCGGCGTCCGACTGGTCCCGGAAGGTGCTATTCATGCCGTCATATCGGTTTGACAGCTTCGTTCCGATACGCACTGAATGTGACTCCGCAATGTGACTCCGCACACACGGGACGACAGGGACAGGAGGCCGGGATGGGCACCACCGCATCCGGCGCCGGCGCGACCACGACCAGCGACGCGACGGCCGGAGCGGCCGCGACCGGCGGCTCCGGGAGCGCGGTCGGCCGGTCCGGGAGTACGGACGTCCACCCCGCGGGCACGGACGTCCGCCCCGGGTCCGCCGCCGACCGGCCGACCGGTGTCGACCTCGCCGATCCGGCCTTCTGGCGACTGCCCGCCCCGGCCCGCGCCGCCGCCTTCGCCGAACTGCGCCGCCTCCCCGCCCCGGCCCGCTTCGGCGGCGCCCCCGGACGGCGGGCCGACCAGGGCTTCCACGCCCTCGTCCGGCACGCCGACGTCGTCGAGGCCAGCCGCACCCCCGGCGTCTTCCTCAGCGGACCGGGCGTCACCACCCCCGAACCCGCCCGCTGGGTGCGCCTCCTGTTCGGCGACTCGATGGTGAACCTGGACGATCCCCGGCACGCCCAGCTGCGCCGGATCGTCTTCCGCGCCTTCACCCCGCGGCTGCTCTCCCGGGTGGAGGAGGACATCCGCCGGACCGCCACCGAGCTGGTCGACCGGGTCGAGCGCGAGCGCCCCAGGGACTTCGTCAACGCGGTGGCCGCCGAGCTCCCCTTCCGGGTGATCTGCGACATGATGGGCATTCCGGCCGAACTCCGCCGTGCCATCCTCGACCAGGTCAACCACGCCTCCGAGCACACCGGCGTCGCGCGCCCGCTGCGCGAACGCCTCCGGACACCCGGCCGGGGGCTGCGCGCCCTGGCCCGGATGCAGGGCATGGTCGCCGCCCTCGGCCGGGAACGGCGCCGCCGCCCCGCCGACGACCTGATCTCCGCCCTGGTCACCGCCGACGTCGACGGCCGCCGCCTCACCGGCCGCGAACTCGGCGCCTTCTTCTCGCTGCTGCTCGTCGCCGGGGTCGAGACCACCCGCAACGCCCTCGCCCACGGCCTCCACCTGCTCACCGTCCACCCCGGCCAGCGCGCCCTGCTGCTCGGCGACCTCGACCGTCACCTCGGCGGAGCGGTCGACGAGATCGTCCGCCACTCGACGCCGATCATCCAGTTCCGCCGCACCCTGGCGGTCGACCACCGGCTCGGCGGACCGGACGGGCCGCTGCTGCGGGCGGGCGAGAAGGTGGTGCTCTACTACGGCTCCGCCAACCACGACGAGACCGTGTTCGCCGACCCCGCGGCCTTCGACATCACCCGCACCCCCAACCCCCATCTCGGTTTCGGCGGCGGCGGTCCGCACTACTGCCTCGGCGCGCACCTCGCCCGGCAGGAGATGAAGGTGCTCTACCGGGAGCTGTTCACCCGGCTCCCCGAGGCCCGGTCGGTCGGCGAACCGGACCTCGCGCCGTCCAGCTTCGACCACCGGGTCCGCGCGCTGCCGTTCGCCTTCTGAGCGTCACCGTTCGCCCGGGCCGGGTCCGGCCGGCCCCGGGTCGTCCCGCGCGGGCCCGTCGGCCTCCCGGACCGCGTGGTCGTGCGCGAACAGCACCCGGCGCGGGGCGAACTCCGCCAACCGGTCCAGCCGGGCCGGGAACCCGGGCAACGGCGCGCCGACCACCCCCTCCCGGGCCGCCCGCCGGGTCGGCACCGCCGCGCCGTACGCCGAGGCGGAGTCGTACGCCTGCCCGGCCAGCACGGTGGAGCCGTCCAGCCCGTCCACCACCAGCGACTGGTGCCCGGCGGTGTGACCGGGCGTCGGCACCACCCGCACGCACGCCCGGCCGGACCTCCGCCTCCCCGTCCAGCTCCCGGTAACGGGCACCCGGGAAGTCCACCAGCGCGTCGATCGTGTACCCGCCCGCCCGCCCGCCCGCCCGGGCCGCCGTCGGCTCCACCCCCTGCACCCGGACCGGCACCCCCGCCAGCAGCGGGTTCCCGCCGCAGTGAAGGTGCGGTCATCCGGCTCTCCTGCGGTCGTGGGGCCACCGTGCCGCGCGGGGCCGCGGTGGCGGACATCACTGCGCCTACCCGGGGCACGGAGCAGAATGCGGACATGACCGACCGTTCGCTCTCCGCGTCCCCGTCCGGCCCCGGCCCCGGCCCCGGCCCCGCCGACCCGCTGCCGTCCGGCGTCGACGGGCCCACCGCCGACGCCTGGACCGCGCTCGGCGGGCCGGCCGCGTTGCTGGAGCGGGTCTCCTTCCACGGTCCCGACGCGGTACTGCCCTCGCGGCTGCCCGTAGGGCGACTGGCCCGGGCCACCGTCGCCGCCTGCTCGCTGGCCGCGGCCGAACTCGCCGCGCTGCGCTCGGGTGACCTGCGTGCCGACAGTCCTCGTTCCGGTGCTCCGGGTCCCGGTGGTCCTCGTTCCGGTGGTCCGGTGGCCGAGGTCCGGATCGACCAGGGCGCGGTCGCCACGGCCTTCGTCAGCGAACGCCACCTGCGGATCGACGGCCGCGCACCGGTCAGCTTCGCGCCGCTCTCCGGCTTCTGGCAGACGGCCGACGGCTGGCTGCGCACCCACGCCAACTACCCCCACCACCGCGAGCGGCTCCTCACCGCCCTCGGCCTGCCCGCCGACACCGGGCCGGAACGGTTCGCCGCCGTGCTGCGCGACCGCCCGGCCGCCGTCGTCCAGGAGCGCGCCTACGCGGCCGGCGCGCTCGCCGTCGCGGTCGCGCCGGCCCGGGACCTCGTCCTGCCGCTGGTCGAACGCCGGACCGTCGACGCGGCCGCGCCCCGCCCGCTGGCCCCCGCCGAGCTGCCCGCCGCCGGGATCCGCGTCCTCGACCTCACCCGGGTGATCGCCGGACCGGTCGCCACCCGCACCCTCGCCCTGCTCGGCGCCGACGTGCTGCGGGTCGACCCGCCGCGCCTGCCCGAGGCCGAGGACGCCCACGTCGACACCGGCTTCGGCAAGCGCTCCACCCGCCTCGACCTCGCCGGGCCCACCGACCGGACCGCGTTCGAGGAACTGCTCGCCACCGCCGACGTCCTCGTCACCGCCTACCGCCCCGGCGCCCTGGACGCGTACGGCCTCGCCCCCGACGAACTGCTCGCCCGTCGGCCGGGCCTGGTCGCGGTCGAGCTGAACGCCTGGGGATGGACCGGACCGTGGAGCGGACGCCGCGGCTTCGACAGCCTGGTCCAGGCGGGCTGCGGCATCGCCGCCATCGAGGCCGGGGCGGACGGCCGCCCCGGCGTCCTGCCCGCCCAGGCCCTGGACCACGGCACCGGCTACCTGATCGCGGCCGGTGTCCTGCGCGCCCTCACCGACCAGCGCACCGGCCGCCCGGGGAGCCGCCACCTGCGCTACTCCCTGGCCGGCACCGCCTCCTGGCTGCTGCAGGGCATCGCCCCCACCGCCGACCCGCACGTCCTGCCGAACGACGAGCCCTACGACCCGGCCCGGTGGATCACCGACACCGACTCGCCGGACCACGGTCGGCTCCGCCACGCCCGCCCGCCCCTCGGTTACGCGGGCGCCCCCACGGACTGGTCCCGCCCCCCGGGCCGCTGGGGCACGGACACGCCGACCTGGCGCTGACCCTCCGGCGCGCCGCAACCGGCTGCGGGCGGCGTCCCGTCCCGGGGCCGGTCCGGCCGCCGGTCCGCCTGCCGGTCCGCCCGCCGTTCCGGCTCCCGTTCCGGCGTCTGCTCCGCCCGCCGTCAGACGCCCGACGGGATCCGCTTCGCCGAGCCGCGGACCTGGAGGGCCGTCACGATCTCGACCACCCCCAGGAACAGCAGCCAGCACCCGGCCAGCACCGTCAGCGCGGTGATCGAGCCGACCGGCCAGACCATCAGCAGCACCCCGGCCAGCGTGTTCGCCGCGCCCGCGAACGCCTGCCAGCCGCGGGCCGGCATCGTCTCGTCCGAGATCGCGGCGACCAGCTGGGTGATGCCGCGGAACAGCCAGCCGATGCCGATCCAGATCGCCAGCAGCAGCAGCGACTGCGCCGCGCTGCGGAAGCACAGCAGGCCGAGCAGTACACAGAGCGCGCCGCTGATGAAGGCCAGTACCCGCATCGCGGTGGCGCCGTGGGTGCCGAACGCCGCGACCAGCTGCACGATGCCGATGACCAGCAGATAGAGGCCGAACAGCACGCCGACCACCCACAACGTCTGTCGCGGCCAGACGAACACGATGATGCCGAGCGCGAGCGAGACCAGTCCGGCGAGCAGCAGTACCTGCCAGGCGGCCTTGGCGAGCATGCCGAGCGGACCCCGGACCGGGGAACCGTCGGGAGTGATGATCGGGGAGACCACGGTGGCATCCTCCTGGAGTGCGGGCAGCGGACGGCGTTCCTCACGATCACCGCCCGCGCCCGTTCTCGCTCGCGGGGCGCACCCGTTCGGGCGATCGAACGGATTTCCCCCGGGGTTCCCCGAACGTCACCCCACCCTCACTTACCGTCGATAAGATCCGTCGATATGACTTCTGAAGGGTGGGGGACCCCTCCGGTCGAGCCGATCGGTCAGCACTACATCGTCTGCGGCGGCAACGCACTCGCCCACCGCCTGGTCCTCGAACTCGTCGAGCACTACGAAGTACCGGTCGTCGTCCTCGTCCCGGACCGCACCCGCGACCACGCGCCCCGGATCGAACAGCTGGACGGCGTCGCCGCCGTCGTCGAGTACAGCAGCGTCACCGAGGAGGCCCTGCGCGCCGTCCGGGTCGAGACCGCGCGCGGCATCGCCCTCGTCGACGGCAGCGACCAGGAGAACATCCACGCCGCGCTCTCCGCCCAGGGACACAACCCGAACATCCGCATCGTGCTGCGGATGTTCAACCAGCGGCTCGGCTCCAACATCGAACGGCTGCTCCGCAACGGCACCGCGCTCTCCGGCTCCGCCACCGCCGCCCCGGCCTTCGCCGACGCCGCGCTGTCCCGGCCCAACTCCGTCCAGGTCGGCGACCGCTTCCTGCACATCGCCTACGACGAGGACATAGCCGCCGACCGGATCTGCGTCGTCGCCGACCGCATCGACCGCCAGGACCTCGGCCGGATCCGCCTGCTGCCCGATCAGGAGGGCGACTCGGCCTCCTTCGTCCGGCTGGCCGGCGAGTTCGGCGACGGCGGGCCGATCCGCTCCGGCGCCGAGGCCCGCCGCGCCGCCGAACCCGCCCCCGTCCCCGACGAACCGTCCCCCGCCACCGGTGGCGTCGCCGCGCTCCAGACCCTGCCGCGCGAACCCGCTGTCCGGATCCCCTGGTGGCGGCGGCTGCGCTGGCGCTTCCTCGACACCCTGCGCTTCTTCACGAGCGCCCGCCTCCGGGTCGTCCTGATCACCGCCCTGGCTGCCGTGCTGTTCTCGTTCGGTCTGCTCTGGTACCTCAACGGCGACTTCGCCTGGACCTTCTACGCCTCCCTGCTGGACCTCGCCGGCGCCGCCCAGCCGGACCAGCCGGGCGCGGGGGACGGCAGCGGCACCGGCGGCACCTGGCAGCGGGTCGCCCAGGTGGTGATCACCTTCTGCGGCATCACCTTCGCACCGGTCGCCACCGCCATCATGGTCGAGGTGCTCGCCGCAGGTCGGCGCGGCCAGCACCGCAACCCGGGCGCGGGCACCCGCGACCACGTCATCGTCGTCGGCCTCGGCAACGTCGGCACCCGCGTCGTCGAGCAGCTGCACGGCCTCGGCGTGCCGCTGGTCGGCCTGGAGAGCGACCCGCAGGCCCGCGGCATCTCCGCCGTCCGCGCCCTCGGCGTCCCGGTCGTCGTCGACGACGGCCCGCTCGCTGAACAACTGCGCCGCGCCCGCCTCAAGCACAGCCGCGCGGTCGTCGCCGTCAGCGGCGACGACGCCACCAACCTGGAGGCGGCACTGGAGGCCCGCGCCGTCCGCCCCGACGTCCGGGTGGTGCTGCGCCTCTTCGACGACTCCTTCGCCAGCCACGTCTACGCCACCCTGGACAACGTCGTCTCCCGCTCCACCTCCTACCTGTCGGCCCCGGCCTTCGCCGCCGCCCTGATGGGCCGCGAAGTGCTCGGCACCCTCTCCGTGTTCCGGCACGTCCTGCTGATCGCGGAGCTGTCCGCCGACCTCGGCAGCGGCCTGATCGGCCTCAACCGCCACGACCTGGAGGACCCCGGCGGCGTAAGGGTCCTGGCAGTTCGATTGGCCCGCAGCCCTCAACTCCTCCATTGGAACTACGCCGACCGCACCCGGACCCTGGAACCGGGCGACCGCGTAGTGGTCGCCACCACCCGCAGCGGCCTCGCCCGCCTCAACACGACCCTGACAGAGAACACCTGAGCGCGGGAAGTCGGCCACGCCGACGTCCCGCGCTCGGGCGTCGGCCGTCCGAACACCCGCTGTGCCGCCGAGCCGGCGGCACAGCCGGAGAGCTGCCTGTGACTCTCCCGCCCGATACATCGCCCGCAGTTCAGGCTCCCGGAGTCCTGCCCGTAACGATCAGCGTGCCGATGTGTCCCTCGGTCGGGGCGGCGAGGATCGTTGCCTCCACCGACTCGAATCCGCTCCGTCGGAGAAGGCCGACCCACCGGCGGGGTGTGTAGGAGTAGCGGTACGTGTACAGCGCCCTCCCGGCGAAACCGCCCTTGTACATGCCCTGCGGACCGTAGGCGCCGGGGATGGCGGGTGGCTGTGAAAAGGCCAGTACGCCACCGGGGTTCAGTCGGGAGGCGAGGAGGGGGAGCAGCTTCAGCGGGTCGGTGAACCAGACCGCGCCGAACACCGAATAGACCGCGTCCCACGTCTCGTCGGTGTCCCTCAGGTAGTCCAGGACCTCGGCACAGTGGATCCGGACGCCGGACGGACCCCAGCGCTCGGAGGCTTTCCCGACCATGACCGGCGAGAGATCGATGCCGGTGACCTTCACACCCCGGTCGGCCAGCATGGCCAACGCGCGTCCGGTGCCGCACCCGATCTCCAAGGCAGTGGCCGGCGACCCGAGCAGCTCCGGCCCGGGCCCGTGGTCGGCGTACTGGGTCCAGCGGAATACGGGCCCGGTGTCGAACACGTCGTCCTTGATACCGGCGGCGCAGGTGTCCCAGAGTTCGCGCTCGGAGTCGATGTTGTGGTGCGCCGGCAATGGACCTCCCTGGAAATAGGGTTGACAGTAGGTATGGTCCAACTAGCGCGGCTTCTCCCCGAGGGCATGGCGGAGCCAGTCGAGGGAGTCGGTGGCGAGGACGGCATCGGCGAGATCGTTGGCGGTCCTCGTGGTCAGCCGAGCACGGCTGTTGTCGATCCAGCGCTGGGCGTTCGCGTAGCCCTGGGCCAGGTACTCGACGCCCTGGATCAGGCACTCCAGCTTGTCGGCATCACGGGCGCAGAGCGCTTCGGGTGATTCCTTGTCCTCGTACTCGGCGACGAGCTCCCGCACTGTTGAGGAGAGGGTCTCGGGCATACCGGCAACCTGGTCGGCAATGACCGCCTCCGGATCGGCGCCGGACGAGTACTTCTTCCCGACGTAGTTGATGTCGCCGGTCCGGGTCTCGGCGACGTCGTGCCAGGTGGCGAGGAACGCGGCCCGCGCCGGGTCCGCCCCTTCGAGCCTGGCGATGATCGACGCGAGCAGCGAGGTCCGCCAGGAGTGCTCGGCCACCGACTCGGGATCGCGGACGCCCGCCATCCACCAGCCCGTGCGCTTGGTGTGCTTGAGCGTCCCGGCCTCGAACAGGAAGCGTGCCACGGAGGACAAGTCATCAGGCATTCCTCGGAATCCTCTCCGGTGAATCGGGTGGTGTCGTTCCGCACGCTCCTACCTGAGCGTGCGGAGCATGACCGCGAAGCGGGGTGAGTCCGGGAAGGGCTGCCTGAAGCCGACCGGGGTGTAGCCCCAGGACTCGTAGAGCCGTTGCACCTTGTGGTGCCCGGGGTCGACGAGGAGTACGGCAAGGTCCTCGGGCCGGCTGTCGATCAGCGCGGACTGGAGCTGCGCCGAGATTCCCGTCCTTCGCCAGGCCGGGCGGATCATCAGCTCGGAGAAGCCGAAAGTAGCGGACCGCTGAGGAGGGACGGCGAGGAGTTCGCGCCACCACTCCCGACCGGCGGCCAGCGGGGCCCCGTAGGCGAAGCCGACCGGTTCGTCGCCGTCGTAGGCGACGACGCAGGCGAAGCCCGCCAGGCTCGTCCAGTGGTCGACGAACCACGGGAAGCGCTGCACGAACTCGTCGGTGACCAACTCGGCCGCGTAGGCGTCCGCGTGGATGTCGAGCAGCGTTCGACGGAAGCCCTCCGGGAGCGCGTCCTGCTGGTAGTGGCGTAGCTCGATCACGTTCGGCTCCATTCGCTCCGGTGGCGGTCGGCCCACTCTCTCGCAGCCCCGCTGTTCGCTGAAAGGGTCAGCAGATCCCGGTGGAAGTCACCGAGGAGGGTTCGTAGACGGCCGGGCAGCGGGGCGCCGTCCATCAGGTCGAAGACGGTGGACGCGGTTGCGGCAGCCAACTCCAGGTCACCTTGGCGAAGCTGGGCCAGGGCGAGGCGCGCGGTGATGAGGGAACGGTTCCTGCGAAACTGGTCCGGAAGCACGGCGAGTGCTTGATGGGACGCGCTCTCGGCCTGTTGGTTTTCGCCGAGCCGATCGTGGACGAGCGCGGTCAGTGCGTGGAGCTCGGCCGGCCCGTAGAACGCCATCCAGGACGGCCGGGGCTCCTGGTGAGTACGGGAGAGCGCTTCATTGGCGAGTCCGAGGGAGCGGATCGCTGCTTGACGCTCGCCGCTGTTGGAATACCCGACCGCCGCTCGAGCGTGCGCGAGCGAGGAGAACATCGGGTCACGGCGTGTGATGCCCGTGGCCCGAGCCGCTTGGGCAGCGGCGACGGCGTCGGCGTGGCGGCCTCGCTGATTGCTGAGCATGGCGATCAGGTTCCAGGCTTTGAATTGAGCAGTCGGATCCTGGGCCAGGCCGGCGAGCCGCATGCAGGTGTCGACATGCCGCTGTGCGTCGTCGAGTGCGCGGGCATCGATGCACGACCAGGATGCCATCGCGGTGAAGTCGGCGGCGGTGCTGAAGAGGCGGCGGCGCACTCGCTCGGTGGTGCTGCTTCTGCGGAGCGCGGCCAGGACCTGCTCGGCGTGCGTGAGGGCGGCCCGTTCCAGTGCGGCGTGGCCGCCTTGGTTGTCGTCGAGGGCATGGAGCGTCTCCAGGCCCGAGCGCAGCCTCAGGACGTCGGATGCGCCGAGCATGGTCCGGCTGCTGGAGGACGGGAACGCTGAGCCCGCGACGGCGGCCGGACCGGATGCGATGAAGGTTCGACGTCGCACGTCTTCCTCCGGCGGCGGAGCGGGACGCTTCGCAGCCCGCGGGGTGAAGCCGAGTTCTTCGGCCGGACAGTCGAATACTGCCTCCAGCGAAGCGCGTTGCTTCTGATGCGGCCAGGCCGTCCTGCCGCTGAGCCAGTCCCGCACCGTGCGCTGACTGCAACTGCCGTAGCGGCCGCTGACCTTCTCGATGTGCCGATTCACACGATGTGCCAGCTCGGCGTGGCTCAGGCCGAGTTCGGCCAGTCGTCGGCGAAGCGCAGCGTTGTCGCCCATGAGCGCAAAGTAGTGCCTTCACGGTATTGGGCACAGCCGGGCAGGTAAAGAGAACACCAAAACCTCCGGTGTGCTGCGAGCGCGCGGTCGGAAAACCACCCTGCCCAAACGGCTGTGATGCCCGTTGACTGGAACGCAGCCGCCAGGAAGGCCGCATTGTCGGTCGTCGGAGTGCAGGGCGGCTGACGGTGTCGGGCCTGAACTCCCTTGCAGGCCGGATGCTGTTTCCCGCCTCCCTGTCACCCCACAGGAGCCCTCAGTGCCGCACCCTGTCCGACTCCATGCGGTGGAGCCGCAATGCGTCGCTCGCAGTCCCGAGCTGCAACCCTGCCCGCAGACTCCGTACGGAGTGCCACGAGCCACGTGGGTGGTCGATCGGGCGCCTGCTGCCGTCACCGGTCTCCGGGCCAACACCGCTGATGTCCTCGGCACATGGGGGCTCGACCGGGACGGTGACCAGTCGTTCGCCGTGCTCCTCGTCCTGACTGAACTGGTGACCAATGCGAGTCGGCACGGTCGACCCCACCTCGGGCTGATCGACACTGAGATGTGGCTCGACAACGACCACGTCGTTGTCACGGTCAGGGACAGCACAACCAACGTTCCGATGATCCGCGATGCCGGCTCTGGCGACGAGTCCGGGCGTGGCCTTGGGCTGATCAGCACATATGCGGTGGCGAGCGGCTACGAGCCCCACCACGGCGGCAAGCTGGTGTGGGCCGTGATCGGTCCGCATCCGGCTCCTGAGGAAGGACCCTTCGTCGTGAGTCTGCCCCCTACTGCTGACACCCTGAGGGGACTTGAGACGACCCGTGACCGAGAATCCCGCCGTTGACCCGCGACTCCAGGGCGTCGAGGCGGGCCCGACCATGGGGACTGTCACCCGGCCGACCGCGCCGCCTCGGTCGATCGGCGGCTCCGAGGACGGATCGCCCATCGGACCGGATCCAGTGGCGTTCTGGGCCGCATGCGGGGTTTCGGTCGCTGCGGCTTTCCATCTTGTCGCTGCGGCCCTGGTGCTGATCCACCGATTCCGCTGAATCCCGTCCGTGCCGCCGAACCGGTGGCACGGACGGGCCGACGAACCCGCCTCGTCAGATCGGAAGTAGGTCTGCTGTGTTCATCACGGACCCGAAGCCGCCGAAGCCCAAGCCCCTCAACCCGCCCACGCCCCGCCCGCCCGACCGGTAGACACAGCACCACAAGGAGGAACCCATGGCCTGGGGAACCGACAAGGACAGCAACGGCAGGCACGGCGGCAAGAAGGACCCCGGCACCGCCAAGCCGTCGCCCGACGGGTCGCGGCCGCTGCCCGACCCCAAGCACCGGAAGGACGACGACAAGAAGTGACGGACTCCGTGCATCTTCCGGAGCAGGCCGCCGTGCGCGGCCTGCTCCGGGCCGTCGGCGAAGCGCTCGGTGGCCCCGTTCCCCGTGAGTGGCGGGAGGCGATCAAGGCTGTCCCGCGCCACAACTTCCTGCCGGAGCGGATCTGGCTGGCGGACGACAGCGGCGACTACGAGGCGTGTGATCTTCCTACCGCCCACGATTGCTGGTTCGGCGCCGCCTACGCCGACGTCCCAGTAGTCACCCAGGTCAACGACGGCCAGGAGTCGCCCGATCCGTGGCCGTCCTCCTCCGCCTCGACTCCCTCGGTCGTGGTGCGGATGCTGTGCGACCTCGACGTCCGGCCGGGTATGCGGGTGCTGGAGATCGGTACCGGCACCGGGTGGAACGCGGCGCTGCTGGCGCACCGGCTCGGGCCCGAGAACGTCGTCTCGGTGGAGATCGACCCCGACGTCGCCCGGCAGGCGCGGGCGTCGTTGTACGCGGCGGGTCTCGGGGCGGACGTGATCTGCGGGGACGGCGCCGACGGTTGGCGGCGCCGGGCCCCGTACGACCGGATCGTGTCGACCTGCTCGGTCCGCCGGGTGCCCCGGGCGTGGATCGAGCAGACCGCGCCCGGAGGCGTCGTCCTCACGCCGTGGGACAGCCCGATGATCTGCTGGGGACTGCTCAGGCTCACCGTCGGACTGGACCGGACGGCACAGGGCCGGTTCGGCCCGCACTCGGCGTTCATGCTGATGCGCACCCAGCGCCAGGACCTGCGCATCTTCCGCGATGTGGTGGGGGACGAGCACGTGCCCGACGAGAGCCGGACCTCCTTCGATCCCCGGCAGGTCACCGGGGATGCGTGGGAGGCCCGGTTCGCCCTGGGCCTGCGCCTCGGCGAAGTGTGGACCGCGTGGGAGGAGGACGCCGCCCGGCTCTGGGTGGCGACCACCGATGCCCGTTCCTGGGCCGCCGTCGACCCGGACGGCACGGTGCGCCAGTACGGGCCGCGTCGACTCTGGGCGGAGGTGGAGGAGGCCCACCGCTGGTGGGACCGGCAAGGCAGGCCGGGCCCCGAGCGGTTCGGGCTGACCGTCACGCCCGCAGGGCAGCAGGTCTGGTTGGACGACCCCAGCCGGACCGTTCGGAGGGGTGATTGAGCAGCAGGGGCCCCTTCGCCGGTCGACGAAGGGGCCCCCTCAGAGCCGGCTCAGCGGTGCTTGAACTCCGCCGGGCGCTTCTCGGCGAAGGCGGCCATGCCTTCCTTCTGATCCGCCGTGGCGAAGGTGGCGTGGAAGAGGCGGCGCTCGAAGCGCACGCCCTCGGCGAGGGTGGTCTCGAAGGCGCGGTTGACGCTCTCCTTCATCATGATGCTCGCCGGGGTGGACATCGCGGCGACCTTCTCGGCGGTGGCGAGGGCCTCCGCGAGCAGCTGGTCGGCCGGGACGATCCGGGACACCAGGCCGGCCCGCTCGGCCTCCTCGGCGCCCATCATCCGGCCGGTGAGGCACAGTTCCATCGCCTTGGCCTTGCCGACGGCGCGGGTGAGCCGCTGGGAGCCGCCGATGCCGGGGATGACACCGAGCTTGATCTCCGGCTGACCGAACTTCGCGGTGTCCGCCGCGAGCAGGATGTCGCACAGCATGGCCAGCTCGCAGCCGCCGCCGAGGGCGAAGCCGGCGACCGCCGCGACGACCGGCTTGCGCAGCTCGCCGAGGCGGTCCCACGGGCCGAGCCAGTCGTCCAGGTAGACGTCCGGGAAGCTGTTGCCCTGCATCTCCTTGATGTCCGCGCCCGCCGCGAAAGCCTTCTCCGAGCCGGTGATCACCAGACAGCCGATCTCCGGGTCACGGTCGAACGCGGTGGCGGCGGCCACGACCTCGTTCATCAGCGTGGTGTTGAGCGCGTTCAGCGCCTCCGGCCGGTTGAGCGTGATCAGTCCGACCCGGCCCTTGCGGTCCACCAGGATCGTTTCGTAGGTCTCGGTCATCGCCGTTGACTCCCATTCCGCTGCTCGGCCCCTCTCGGGGCGCGCCAGGACCGTCCAACGATCTCCGAAACGGGCCTCCTCGCGCCAGTCTCGATCCGCGAGACGGTCGTCACCCGTCCATCCGGTCCAGCCGCAGGTCACCGTCCGCCGGGGGCTCGAAGAACGCGGCCACCGCCCGCTCGTCGACCCCGGCGAGCGTCGCCGGTGACCAGCGCGGGTTGCGGTCCTTGTCGACCACCTGCGCCCGGATGCCCTCGACCAGGTCGTGGTGCGCGACCGCCGCGCACGAAACCCGGTACTCCTGCTCCAGGCTCTCCGCGAGCGAACCGTGCGACCGGGCCCGCCGCAGCGCGCTCAGCGTCACCTTCAGCATCGTCGGCGAGCGCTCGGCGAGTTCCTCGGCGGCCTGCTTGGCCTCCGGCACGCCACTGGCCCGGAGCCGGGCGACGATCTCCTCCACACTGTCGGCCGCGTAGCAGGCGTCGATCCACTCCCGCTGCTCGGCGAGCGGCGCGGCCGGCGTCGGCTCCGCGTACCGGGCGACGACCTCCGCCACCGGCCCGCCGCCGAGGCCGGCCAGCAGCTCCGGCAGCGCCGCCGAGGGCACGTAGTGGTCGGCGAACCCGCAGAGCAGCGCGTCGCCGGGTGTCATCGAGGCGGCGCTCAGCCCCAGGTGGGTGCCCAGCTCGCCGGGCGCCCGGGACAGCAGCCGGCTGCCGCCGACGTCCGGCACCAGGCCGATCCGGGTCTCCGGCAGGGCGACCACGGAACGCTCGGTGACGATCCGCACCGAGCCGTGGGCGGAGACGCCGACGCCGCCGCCCATGGTGATGCCGTCCATCACGGCCACGTACGGCTTCGGGTAGCGGGAGATCAGCTCGTTCAGCCGGTACTCGTCGCGGAGGAACGCGCGCGTGCCCGCCCCGCCGAGCTTGGCGTCGTCGTGGAACGCCCGGATGTCGCCGCCCGCGCACAGGCCGCGTTCCCCGGCGCCGGTCAGCACCACGACCCGCACCGCGTCGTCCCCGGCGAACGTGTCCAGCGCGGCCCGCACGTCCAGCACCATGCCGTGCGTCAACGAGTTGAGCGCCCGGGGCCGGTCGAGCACGATCCGCCCCACCCCGCCGTCCCGTCGGACCAGCACCTCGTCGCCCATCGTCCCCACTCCCGTCCGTCGGTCGGCCGGCCCGTGCGGCCAAGATCCTTGCTGCCACCGTACCTTCGGGCCCGGGCCGTTCGGCAAGCACGGCGGGTGGGGCGAGTACGGCGGGTGGGGCGGGTACGCCGGGGCGGTACGGCGGTACGGCGGGACGTGAGAACGCGGAGGGCGGCACCGGCGTGACCGGTGCCGCCCTCCGTGCTGCGGGTACCGCGGGTGGTGCCGCGACGGGGACCCGGGTGGGGGGTCCCCGCCGGGTCAGGGGGTGATGCGGCCGGTGACCTCGCCGAAGCCGATGACGGTGCCCGCCGGGCCGGGGGCGGTCGCGGTGATGGTCACCTCGTCGCCGTCCTCCAGGAAGGTGCGGGTGGAGCCGTCCGGAAGCTTGACCGGGTTCTCGCCGTTCCAGGTGAGCTCGATCAGGGCGCCGCGGGTCTCCGGCTCCGGTCCGCTGACGGTGCCGGAGGCGAACAGGTCGCCGGTGCGCAGCGAGGCGCCGTTGACCGTCATGTGGGCGAGCTGTTGGGCAGCCGTCCAATACATCGAGGCGAACGGCGGGCGGGAGATCGGGTGGCCGTTCAGCCGGACCTCCAGGGCGAGGTCCAGGCCCCAGGGCTCGTCGCCCGCGCGGTCGTCGAGGTAGGGGAGCGGTTCGACGTCGCGGGCCGGCGGGGCGACCCGGGCGTGCTCCAGGGCGTCCAGCGGCACGATCCACGGCGAGACGGAGGTGGCGAAGGACTTGCCGAGGAACGGGCCGAGCGGTACGTACTCCCACGCCTGGATGTCCCGCGCGGACCAGTCGTTGAGCAGGCAGACGCCGAAGACGTGCTCGCGGAAGCCGTCCAGGGCGACCGGCTCGCCCATCGTCGAGGGCGCGCCGACGACGAAGCCGACCTCGGCCTCGATGTCCAGTCGGCGGGACGGCCCGAAGGACGGGACGGCGTCGGCCGGCGCCTTGCGCTGCCCCTGCGGGCGGCGCACCGGGGTGCCGGACACCACCACGGTGCCGGAGCGGCCGTGGTAACCGATCGGCAGGTGCTTCCAGTTGGGCGTCAGCGGTTCCGAGTCGGGGCGGAAGATCTTCCCCAGGTTGGTGGCGTGGTGCTCGGAGGCGAAGAAGTCGACGTAGTCGGCCACCTCGAACGGCAGGTGCAGCGCCACCTCGGCGAGCGGCAGCAGCAGCGGGGTGAGCGCGTCCCGGTGGGCCTCGTCGGTCAGCCAGCGGGTCAGCGCGGCGCGGACCTCGGTCCACACCGGGCGGCCGGCCGCCAGCAGGGGGTTGAGCGAGTCCGCGTCGAGCAGGACCGAGGGCTCCCCGGTGGCCCGGGCGGCGGCGCCCGCGTCGAGGACGAAGTCGCCGATCCGGACGCCGATCCGCCGCGTGCCCGGCCGGTCGGCCGCGGTGAAGACGCCGTACGGCAGGTTGTGCACGCCGAACGGCGAGTCGTTCGCGGGCGCGAGCCAGCTGCGGGGGGTGGTCAACGGTCCTCCTGGGGCGTCAGGGTGGGCGACAGCAGGCCGAGGGCGGCCAGGTCGTCCAGGGGCTCGGCGATGCTACAGGTGCCGAACGCGGTGAACGAGTTGCGGATCACCGTCACCTGATGGTCGGTCAGGGTGCGAACGGCCTCGGCGAGCACCGGGCCGGAGCGCTCGGCCAGGATGTCGGCCGCCGCCTTCGGGTCGGTCTCCGCCGCCGCCAGCAGGACGTTCAGGAACCCGTGGTGCTCGAAGCCGGTCACCGGGTCGGTGTGCCGGACGGCGTGGTGCAGCCCGGCGGTGCACTTGTACGGCAGGCCGCGCTGCGCGCACCCGGTGAGGAAGCCGGCCAGCTCGGCCTCGTCCGGGAAGGCGCCGGCGACCACGCCGCCGGTGCGGAACTTGGCCCGGTACGGGCTGTCGACCAGGACGTCGAGGACCTCCTCCAGCCCGTCGCCCCGCAGCAGTTCGCGCGGCAGTTCGACGGCGGCGGGCACGTCCGGCGGCAGCAGCAGATCGAGTGCGGCGACGGCCTCGGCGGCGTCCCGGGTGGCCAGTTCGACGCCGGCCACCAGGAACGGGGCGGCGGCGGTGAGGGCCGGGCCGAGCTCGGAGCTGCCCCCCGGCAGCACCAGCCCGACCCGGAGCCGGTGGGCGGTGCCGTCGGCGGCGCCCGCCGAGGTGCCCGTCGTCGCGCCCGCCGCGGCGGCCAGCTCGCCCAGCCGGCCCGCCCCGCAGAGGAGCGGGCCGACGGCGTCGGCGTACGGGGCGGCGCGGTGCGCGCGGTGCGCGGGCACCGCATCGGCGACGGGCAGGTTCCCGGGCGGGAACACCGCCGCGTCGTCGAACAGCCCCTGGAACAGCGGCGGAACGGTGGCCGCCCCGGCGGCGGAGGCGGTGCCGCTCACGACTGCGGCCCCCGACCGGCCCAGGTCCAGGCGTAGTTCGGGTCCTCGGTCGCCCGGCCGCCCTCGCCGAGCTCCAGCGGGCGGAAGGTGTCCACCATCACCGCGAGCTCGTCGAAGAACTCGGCGCCGATCGACCGCTCGTACGCGCCCGGCTGCGGGCCGTGGGTGTGCCCGCCCGGGTGCAGCGAGATCGAACCCTGGGCGATGCCCGAGCCCTTGCGCGCCGCGTAGTCGCCGCCGCAGTAGAACATCACCTCGTCGCTGTCCACATTGGAGTGGTAGTAGGGCACCGGGATCGACAGCGGGTGGTAGTCCACCTTGCGGGGAACGAAGTTGCAGATCACGAACCCGTTGCCCTCGAACACCTGGTGGGCCGGCGGCGGCTGGTGGATCCGGCCGGTGATGGGCTCGTAGTCACTGATGTTGAACGCGTACGGGTACAGGCAGCCGTCCCAGCCGACCACGTCGAAAGGGTGGTGCGGCACGGTGTACCGGGTGCCCGCGATGCCGTTCGGGCCGCGGTGCTTGACCAGGACGTCGACGTCCGTGCCGTCCACCAGCAGCGGGCCGGACGGGCCGCGCAGGTCCCGCTCGCAGTACGGCGCGTGCTCCAGCAGCTGCCCGTACTTGGAGAGGAAGCGCTTGACCGGGGTGATGTGGCTGTTCGCCTCGATGCAGTAGGCGCGCAGCGGCTCGTCGCCGGTCGGCACCCAGCGGTGGGTGGTCGCCCGGGGGATGATCACGTAGTCGCCCCGGCCGACCTCCAGCGTGCCGAAGACCGTCTCCAGGGTGCCGGAGCCGGACTCCACGTACACGCACTCGTCGCCGAGCCCGTTGCGGTACAGCTCGCTCGGCGCCCCGGCGGCGACGTACGAGATCCGCACGTCACCGTTGCCGAGGACGAGCCGCCGGCTGCCGACGACGTCGGCGGACTTCCACTCCTGGCCCGCGAACAGCTCGTGCAGCTTGAGGTGCCGGGGGAGCAGGGGGTGGTTGGCGACCGTCGACTGGTCGGGCAGCTCCCACGGCACCGCGTTCACCACGGCCGACGGGATGCCCCGGTGGTAGAGCAGCGAGGAGTCCGAGGAGAACCCCTCCTCGCCCATCAACTCCTCGTAGTACAGTCCGCCTTCGGGCGTGCGGTGCTGCGTGTGCCGCTTGGGCGGGATGCTGCCCAGCTGCCGGTAGTGCGCCATCGTCCCTGCTCCTCCCGGACCCTCCGGGGCCCAGACCTTCGTACGGCTCCAGCGGTGGCCGGCCGCCCGCGGGGGCGGGCCGGTCTCAGAGGTTGCCGCGGGCGTCCTGCTCGCGCTCGATGGCCTCGAAGAGCGCCTTGAAGTTGCCCTTCCCGAAGCCCAGCGAACCATGCCGCTCGATGAACTCGTAGAAGACGGTCGGGCGGTCGCCGATGGGCTTGGTGAAGATCTGCAGCAGGTAGCCGTCCTCGTCGCGGTCGACCAGGATGCCGCGGCTCTTCAGCTCCTCGATCGGCACCCGGACGTGGCCGATCCGCTCGCGCAGCTCGGGGTCGTCGTAGTACGAGTCGGGGGTGTTGAGGAACTCGACGCCGCGCGAGCGCAGCACGTCGACGGTGGTGAGGATGTCGTTGGTGGCCAGGGCCATGTGCTGGCAGCCGGGGCCGGTGTAGAACTCCAGGTACTCGTCGATCTGCGACTTCTTCTTGGCGATGGCCGGCTCGTTGAGCGGGAACTTCACCCGGTGGTTGCCGCTGGCGACGACCTTGGACATCAGCGCGGAGTAGTCGGTGGCGATGTCGTCGCCCACGAACTCGGCCATGTTCACGAAGCCCATGACCTTGTTGTAGAAGGTGACCCACTCGTCCATCTTGCCGAGCTCGACGTTGCCGACCGCGTGGTCCAGGGCCTGGAACAGGCGGCGCGGGGAGCCCTCGGGGTGCTTGACCCGGCTCTCGGCGGCGATGTAGCCCGGGAGGTAGGGGCCGGTGTAGCGGGAGCGGTCGACCAGGGTGTGGCGGGTCTCGCCGTAGGTCGCGATCGCGGCGCGGCGGACGGTGCCGTGCTCGTCGGAGACGTCGTTCGGCTCCTCCAGGACGGTGGCGCCCTGGGCGCGGGCGTGCGCGATGCACTTGTCCACGTCCGGCACCTCCATCGCCAGGTCGACGACGCCGTCGCCGTGGCGGCGGTGGTGGTCCAGCAGCGGGCTGTCCGGGGCGACGCCGCCCTTGATCACGAAGCGGCAGGAGCCGGAGCGCAGCACGTATGCCTTGCGGTCGCGGCGGCCGGTCTCGGGGCCGGAGTAGGCGACCAGCTCCATGCCGAAGACGACCTGGTAGAACTGGGCCGTCTGGGTGGCGTTGCCGACCACGAACACGACGGCGTCCTGCGCGGTGACCGGGAACGGGTCGGTGGCGGGGTCGTGCTCGACGAGGCCGACGAGGCGGCGCAGCTGCTCGGCGTCGAGACCGGCCTCGCGCTCCTCGGGGGTCAGCTCAAGGGCGTGGGACTGCGGGGTCATCGGTCGTTCCTCCACATTGAGCCTCGGCGTTGAGGCATCCGCTGGTGGCGACCGCGCCGCTGGGGGTGGGCAAGGCGGTGCGGGCGGTTGTGCCGAGAGCTTGCTCCAGTCGGGGTGGTTGGGCAACAGGTCGGGTTTTCACTGTTCAATGTGTACAAGGTGATCAGGAAATCGCCGATCGGGCTGTGCAGAATGCCCGGTGGATCGGCGGGGTTTCACGGGTTCTGCGTACCGGCCGTCCGCAGGTCGTCGACGGGCCGTGTCCTCCGTCGGGGCCGGTGTTCAGAGCGGTCCGGCTCCCAGTCCCGGGCCCGCGCCGGAACGGTCGCGGAACCAGTCCCGGGCCAGCTCGGCGACCCGGTCCAGCGTGCCGGGCTCCTCGAAGAGATGGCCGGCCCGCGGGACCACCGCGAGTTCACTCTCGCAGCGCAGGTGCTCGCGCGCCCGCCGGTTCAGGTCGGCCACCTCCGGGTCCCGGCCGCCGACGATCAGCAGGGTCGGCGCGGTCACGGCGGCCAGGACCCGGGCCCCGGCGAGGTCCGGCCGCCCGCCCCGGGAGACCACCGCGGCCACTCCGTCGCCGAGCCGGGCGGCGGTCCACAGCGCGGCGGCGGCGCCGGTGCTCGCGCCGAACAGGCCGAGGGGGAGGGGAGGCCCCGGGAGCGGTCCGCTCCCGGCTTCCACGGGTGGTCCGTTCCCGGAGTCCACGGGCGGTCCGCCTCCGGTCCCCGCGGCCAGGGCCCGGGCGACGTCGGTGAGCCGGGCACCGAGCAGGGCGACGTCGAAGACCTTCCTCCGGTCCGACTCCTCGTCCTCGGTGAGCAGGTCGAACAGGAACGTGGCCAGCCCGGCGCGGTTCAGCTCCTCGGCCACCCGGAGGTTGCGCGGGCTGTGCCGACCGCTGCCGCTGCCGTGGGCGAACACCACGAGGCCGCGGGCGCCGCCGGGGACGGTCAGCCGGCCGGTCAGGCGGACGCCGGCGGCGGGGACGGTCAGCTCGCGGTCGGCGGCGGTAGGCCCGGTCGCGGCCGCCACCGCGGCTCCGGCTCCGCTCGCGCCGCTGGTTCCGGCTCCGGCCCCGGTCCCGCCGGTGGCTCCGGCCCCGCCGAGGTGGCGCAGCACCTCGGCGTCCCCGGTCTGCGCGAAGTCGGCGTAGAACTCGCCGATCGCGAAGAACGGTGCGGGGGTCGCGACGCAGACCAGCTCGTCCGCGACGTCGCCGAGCCGCTCCGTCCATTCCTCCGGCGCCACCGGCACGGCGAGCACCACCCGCCGGGCTCCGCGCGCCCGCGCGATCAGGCAGGCGGCCCGCGCGGTCGAACCGGTGGCCACACCGTCGTCGACCACGACCACCGTTCGCCCGCGCAGGTCGACCGGCGACCGGTCGCCCCGGTAGCGGCGGGCCCGCCGCTCCAGCTCCGTCCGTTCGCGCGCCTCCACGGCGGCCAACTGCCCCGGGGTGACCCGCGCGAGCCGCAGCACCTCCTGATTGAGCACCCGCACCCCGTCCTCGCCGATCGCGCCCGCCCCCAGCTCCGGCTGCTCGGGGACGCCCAGCTTGCGGATGACGCAGATGTCCAGCGGCGCGGCGAGCGCGGCGGCGACCTCGGCGGCCACCGGCACCCCACCGCGCGGCAGGGCGACCACCACCGTGTCCGGGCCGCGCAGGTGGGCGAGCCGGGCGGCCAGTCGGCGGCCGGCGTCGGCGCGGTCGGTGAAACGGATGCGGGTGGCGGGCATGGGTGCGGCCTCTCCGTTCCACCGTACGTCGCCGGGGTGGCGGGGCGGACTCCCGGTGGTCCGGCGGACTCCCGGTGTCCGGCGCCCGGCCCGGGCGCGGTCCCGCGCGGGGTCGGGACCGGGATGGGGCCGTCCACCCGTGCATCCGGGACGGCGGGCGCCGCACCGTGGGAACAGCGGCCCGGCGGGTCGATCCCTCACCCGCCGGCCCGTCCCCCCGCCCGCGGTCCGCGTCCGCCCGCGGTCCGCGTCCGTCCGCGTCCCCCGGCGCCGTCCCGTCCCGCTCGAAGGAGCCGACCCGTGAACGTCCCCCGATCCCAGGACCGCCCCGCCCCCGCGGTGCCTCCTCCCGCCCCGGCCGCCGACCCCGCCCGCCCGGGGGTCCGCTTCGTGCCCGGCCTGCTGGATCCGGGCAGCCCGGTGCTGGCCCGGGCCGGTGGCCCGCCCGGCCGCCGGCTCGTCGTCGTCGACGCCCGGGTGCACGAGCTGCACGGCCACCGGCTCCGGCACTACCTGGACGCCCGGGGTGTCGAGCGCGAGACGCTGGTGCTGCCGGTCCACGAGCAGGTGAAGACCATGGACGCGGTGTTCCAGGTCGCCGACCGGATGGATTCCTTCGGGATCCCGCGCCTCGGCGCGCCGGTGCTCGCGGTCGGCGGCGGCGCGCTCGCCGAGGTGGTCGGGCTCGCCTGCGGCCTCTACCGCCGGTCCACGCCGTTCGTGCGGGTCCCCACCACCCTGCACGGGCTGGTCGCCCACCGCCCCGGGGTCGAGACCCTGGTCGACCCGGCCTTCCTGGTCACCCTGGGGCGCCGACAGGTGGCCAGCGGTCTCGCCGAGATCCTCAAGGTCGCGCTGATCGCGGACGCGGAGCTGTTCGGGCTGCTGGAACGGCGCGGCCGGGACCTGCTCGACACCCGCTTCCAGGCCGCCGGCATCGGCACCGCGGTGCTCGCGCGCGTCGTCGACGGGAAGGGCTTCGACGGGAGCGTCGTCGACGGCGCGCGCGTCGAGATCCTTCCCCGGGCCGGGGAGGAGGGCTCGGAGCGTCCGCCGCACTACGGGCACACGTTCAGCCCGACGGTGGAGACGCGCGCCCTGCCGGAGCTGCTGCACGGCGAGGCGGTCTGCGTCGACATGGCGCTGACCACGGCGGTCGCCCGCGGACGTGGTCTGGTCGACGGGGAGCAGGCCGAACGGATCCTCCGGCTGATGCGGCGGCTCGAACTGCCGGTCTGGCACCCGCTGCTGGAGTCGATCGCGCTCGGCGAGGAGGTCGCCGACACCGTGGGCCGACGGGTCGGCCGGCGACGGCTGCCGCTGCCGTCCGGGATCGGCGCCGGAGTGCTCGTCGACGACCTGGGCGGCCGCGAACTCGTCGGCGCGGCGGGGTGGTTGCGTGCCTGGTCGGCGGTGACGGCCGCCGCGGCCGCGCTCCCGGCGACCCTTCCGGCCGACCGGCGTCGGCCGGAGCCGGCGGCGGGGTGCGTGCCGTCGGCCGACGGCTGACCGCTTCCGCCCCTGCCGCGAGCCCGCATGCCCGCACACCCGAAGCCCGCATGCCCGCAAGTCGCACGTCCCTGGGTCGAACGCCCCGGGCGTCCCGCCCGGCGGGCGGGGCACGGAGGGGCCTCGGGCCCCAGGCATCCGGGTCGGCGGGCGCGACACGCTGGGCCTCCGACCCGAACGGGAGAAGGTCCCATGCGCCGCAGCGCCCGGTTGGACCGGCGGATCCAGGCCGGTGCCGCGCACCTCACCCTCGCGGTTCGCGACGACGACCGCTCCTGGGGCGAACTGGGCACGCGGTTGGCCGAGTTCGAGACCCGCCGGTTCGTCCTCGTCACCGACGGCACCGCGCCCCGGGAGCAACTGGCCCGCGTCCGCGCGCTCGCCGGGGCCCGGGCGCCCACCGTCCTGCGTGATCTCCGGGCCGAGCCGTTCGCCGCCGCCGACGGCCGGTCGGACGCGGACGCCCGCCCCGACGGCACGGTGGTCGCGGTCGGCGGCGAACGCGCCTGCGCGGTCCTGGCCGCCGTCGTCAGGGTGCCGACCGACCTCGCCGCCGCCTGCGGTCCCGCCCTCGGCCTGCGCGGTCCGGTCCCGGCCGCCCTGGCCTGGGTGCGGTCGGACCTGCGCGCCGCCCGCCCCGCCGCGTGGACCCGGGCCGGGCTCGTCGCCGTCGTCCGGCACGTGCTCGCCGTCTGCCCGGTCCACTACCCGGCGCTCCCGGACCTGCTCACGCCCGGGGCCCGCCACGACGCCCGCACCCTGACGGCGCTGCTCGCCCTGTGCGCCGACGCCCGGTCCGCCCTGATCTGCTTCGACCCGGACGAGACCGGCCCCGCGCTCGCCCTCGGCTACGGCCGGAGCCTCGCCGCCGCCGTGCGGGCGGCCCTCGGCCCCGCCCTCGCTCCCGGCGACGCCGACGCCCTCGGCCTGCTGCTCACCGCCGCGGTGGCGGACCGGCTCGGCCTGGCCGACCGCCCGACCGGCCGGGCCCACCGGGAACTGCTCGCGCGGAACGGCTCCGCGACCGCCCTGCCGTCCGGGTCGGACCTCGGCCGGCTCGCCGTCGCGGCCGTCGCCGCCGCCCGGCCCGGGCTGCTGCTGCTCGCCGGCCTGGGGCGCCCGTACTGCGCCGACGGGCGGCTGCTGACCCCGGTGGACGGCGCGGTACTGCGCTCCGCCGTCGACTGGGCGGCGGCCCGGGCCGACCGGGTCACCGTTCCGCGCAGCCGGGCGGCGGTGCCGGACCACCGGGCCGCCGGGACCGGCCCGACCACATCTTCGGACCGGGGGGACGGACGCCCGGGCGCCGTACGGGAACAGGACGGGACCGGGTCCCCGTGCGGCCGGGACGGCAGGCGCCGCACGGTGGAGAACAGAAGCGGCCCAGCAGGGACCGCGGCACAGCAGAAGGAGTTCCCGTCATGACGGGCACCGTCATCACCGACCTCCGCCGACGCGGCGCCGTCGACCCCACCCGGGTGCTGACCGGACCGCTCCGCGCCGTCGGACTGCAGTGGCTCGATCCGGGCCGCAGCGTCGAGGTCGCCGCCGAGGGCGTCGAGCGCGCCCTCTACATCACGGCCGGCTCGGGCACCGCCACGGTGCCGGAGCAGGACGGGACCGGCGCGTCGACGGTCGCCGACTCCGGACTCCCGCTGGTCGAGGGCACCGCCCTGACCCTGCCGCTCGGCGCGCGCACCGTGCTCAGGGCCGGTACGGCCGGGCTGGAGTACTTCCACGCGGTCCTCGCCGTCACCGGCCGTCCGGGCGGTGCCACCGCCCACCCGACCGCCGAGCGGCCCGGCACCGACTGCCCCGCCACCGACTGCCCCGCCACCGACCGCCCCCTCGCCGACCGTCCCGGCACCGAACAGCCCGGCACCGAACACCCGAGCGCGGACCCCCCGGCGCCCCGGCGTCCCCCGACCGGCCGCCCGTCCACGGACCACCCGTTCACGGACCGCCCGTCCGCGAACGGTCGCGCCGCCGAGACCCCCGACCGCCCCGAGACCCCTCCGAGCCCGAAGGGAGGCGAAGCACGGTGATCGTCACCACCGCCACCGCCTCGGCCACCGTCATCCTCGGCCCGAACGGCGAACGGGTCCGCCTCCGCTGCCTGGCACGCCGGTCCATGCTCGCCAGCGCCTGCGAGACCTTCGACCACCTGCGGCTCGGCCCCGGCGCGCACCACGCGCTGCCGGGACGGTCCGACGGTGAGACCGTCCTCTTCGTGGTGCGCGGCTCGCTGCTCGTCGGTCGGACCGCCGACGAGCCGGACCACCTGGCCGTCGACGGCGATCTGCTGCTGGCACCCCGGGGGCTTCCGCTGCGACTGGAGGCCGGCCCGCTCGGCGCCGAGGTGCTCTGCCTCGCGTTGGACGCCCCGCGCCGCACCACCGCGACCAGGGACTCCCTGGCCCGGCGCCGCGCCGAACGGCGCAGCAGGCCCTGATCCGCCACGACCCGTCCGGCCCCGGCCTGCCCCACCGTCGCCGAGCCGCCCGGCCCCCGCCACCCCGGCGGGGGCCGGGCGGTTCCGGCCGTGGGACCGGAACAGGACGGCAGGCCCATGTGCCCGGGGCGCGCCGCCGACCAGAGTGGAGGGCAGAGCGGTCGATCGGTCGGACCGTTCGAAGCGAAGAAGTCTGGAGCACCACTCATGGCAACGAACACGAGATCGAAGACGTTCGGCGTCGCATCCGTAGTCGTCGGCATCGCCACCGCCACCGTGGTCATCAGGAGCGCCGTCGGCGCGCTGGCCAAGGCGGCGCCCGCCGACGGGACCACGGTCACCGAGTGCCGCTGCAAGCCGGGCGAGAAGGACTGCAAGCCCTGACCCCTCCGCGCCCTCCGCCCGCGGCGTCCCCTCGTCCCTCTACCGTCCCCCGCCCGTGCCCCCGCGCTCCACGCGGGGGCACGGGCATCGACCCGTGGCGGACCGGGGACCGTCAGGCGCCGGGGCGCGGACCGCGGGAGGGATGGCGGGGGAGGACGGCGAGGACCCGGGTGCCGCTGGTGCGGGGGAGCGGGCCGACGGTGCAGCGGCCGCCGATCTCGGCCGCCCGGTCCGACATCGACCGCAGTCCGACCCCGTCGGCCGGGCCGGTCCCGGTGGGGCCCGCGTCCGGGCGCTGCTCCGGGCCCCTGGCCGGGCGCTGCCCCGGGCCCGCCTCCGGGTGCTCCTCGGCGGGTGTCCGGGGGTCGCCGAAGCCGACCCCGTCGTCCTGGACGGTCAGGGTGAGGTGCGCCTCGTCCACCCGGAGGGCCACCTCGGCGTGCCGGGCGCGGGCGTGGCGGAGCACGTTGTTCAGGGCCTCGGCGGTGATCCGGTACGCGGCCACCTCGACGGCGGCGGGCAGTTCCGGCAGCGGGTCCGGCCGCAGCGTGGTGCTGACGGCGAGGCCGTCGCCGCTGAACGTGGCCGCCAGGTGCTCGATGGCCCGGGTGAGGCCGAACTCGCCGAGCGGGGCGGGTCCGAGCCGGTCGGTGATCCGCCGGACTTCCTTGATCGTCAGCGCCAGGTCGCCGGAGATGCCCTGAAGGGTCGGCGCCAGCACGTCGGCCGCCGCCCCGGCGGCGACCGAGGCCGCGTTGTCGACCCGCAGCCGCAGGCCCGCCAGTGCCGGTCCGAGCCCGTCGTGGATGTCCCGCCGCAGCCACCGCCGTTCCTCCTCCCGCGCCGCGACGATCTGTTCCCGGCTGGCCTGGAGGTCCTCCTGGAGCCGCAACGAGGCGACGGCCGGCGACGCCTGGTCCGCCAGTGAGCGCAGGATGTCGATGTCGCTGGGGTCGAGCCGCTCCTCGCCCGCCCGCAGCCCGACGGTCAACTCCCCGATCGTCGTGCCGTGGTGGACCAGCGCGAAGCCCTGCACCGGCCCGTCCAGCCGCCCCACCGCGGCCAGCGGGCGCCGCCCGGCCCGGGTGGTGACGGCCAACGCCACACCCGGCAGCCGCAGTTCCTCGGCGACGGTGCCGCACAGCGCGGACGGCAGCCGCTCCGGATCGACGACCTGCCGGACCTGCCCGGCCAGGGTGCGGAGAACCTGGTAGGGCTGGGCCCGTTCGCCGTAGTAGAGCCGGTCCACGACGCCCACCGCCCGCCGGGCGGCCCGGGGCAGACCCGCGCCCAGGGCGAGGAGCAGGGCGATCAGGACCAGGGCGGCGCCGCCCCGGCCGGGCACCAGCCAGCCCGAGAGCACCGCCGCGCAGACCACGAACACCACGGTGAGCCCGGCGGCGAGCAGCAGGCCGGTGAGCACGGACCGGGCGGCCCGGTCCAGCCGCCACCCGCCGCCGCGCACCACCAGGAACGCCACCGCGACCGCCCACACCGCGCCCGCCGCCGTGAACAGCGAGTAGCTCAGCCAGTACTCGTACTGGAACCGCCGGGTGTAGTAGTCCTGCATGCCGGCCCACAGCAGGTAGGCGCCGAGCAGGCCGGCCAGGTGGGCGCGGTGGCGGCGCGCGCTCCGGCGGAGCAGCCGGACCAGCAGCACGGCCGCCGCGACGCCGATCAGCAGGTAGTTGACCGGTTCGTAGAGACGGTCCAGGTGGTCGGACACGGAGCCGAAGGCGTTCGCGGCCGCGCTGTCGGCGAGCGGATTCGGGCGGCCGAACACGGTCGCCCGGTCCAGGAAGGACATGGTGTCGGGGAGCGTCCAGAGGGTGACGGCGCCGATGTACCACCACCATCCGCGGGCGGTGAGCCGTCCGGTCGGCAGCCAGAGCGGCAGGACGTAGAACAGCGTGGTGCTGACCGTGTCGCACACCGCCCGCACCACGGCCGCCGCGCCTACGAGCCCGGGGTCGGAGACCTCCACCCAGACGGGCGCGGCGGCCGCGCTCGGCAGCATCGACGTCAGCGCGTAGACGAGCATCACCCAACCGAGTGGATTTCCCGGCCGGTGGGCGTGCAGCAGCATGCCCGCGCCGGCGGTGGGCAGCGCGTAGAGCAGGATCGCGAGCTGGTCCCGGGGGGCCTCCACCCCCGGGGAGTCGAGGTGGACCAGGACGTAGCAGACCCAGAGGGTGGCGACCGCGAGGCAGAGCACGGTGAGCGCCGCGGCCCCGGTGAGGCTGCGCCGGGCGGGCGTCCGGCGCGGCGGGGCCCCGGCGGGTGTGCGCGGCAGGGGCGGGAGAGGGGTCACCGTGGTCATGGCACCGCCTAGGGAGGGGTGAGGGCGGGGTCCACCGGGGGCCGGTCGCCGGATCGGGCGCGTTCTCCCCAGTCTCGGCCGCCCGCCGTCCCGGGCGCATGGGGCAGCGGTCTCGTCCGCCCCGGCCACCCGGCCATTCGGTCACGGAAAGTCACACTGGCATCGCTGGTAGTGTCGGCCAGGTGGATGAACAGCAGCCCTCCGAAGCCCCCCGGACCGGGGGACCGCACCCGGACGAGGAGTCGGCGACCGCACCCGTCCGGGTCCTGATCGTCGACGACCACCCGCTGTTCCGGGAGGGGCTGCGGGCCGCCCTGGAGAGCGCCGAGGGCATCGTCGTCGTCGCCGAGGCCGAGCGGGTGGCCGAGGTGCCGGAGGCGGTCGCCCGCCACCGTCCGGACATGGTCGTGATGGACCTCTCGCTGCCGGACGGCTCCGGACTGGAGGCCACCCGACGGCTCTCCGCCGACCCGCCGTCCCCGCCCGTACTGATGCTCACCATGGCGGACGACGACGGGAGCCTGCTCGCCGCGCTCCAGGCCGGGGCCCGCGGCTACCTGGTGAAGGGTGCGGGCCGGGAGGAGGTGCTGCACGCGGTGCGGACGGTCGCGGCCGGCGGCGCGGTGTTCGGCGCGGACGTGGCCGAGCGGATCACCACCCTGCTGGCCGGTGCGCGGGTGCGCGAGGCCGGGCAGCTGTTCCCGGCGCTCACCGCCCGCGAGGCGGAGGTGCTCGACCTGGTGGCCCGGGGGCTGGACAACCGCCGGATCGCCCGCGAGCTGGTGGTCGCGGAGAAGACGGTGCGCAACCACGTCACCCACATCTTCGAGAAGCTGCACGTCGCCACCCGGGCGGAGGCCGTGGCCCGGGCCAGGGACATGGGCCTCGGCGACAGCTGACCCGGGCGGCGGTCCGACCGCGCGCCCGGCCCCGGACCGTCGTCCGACCGCGCGCCCGGGACCGGGACCGGACCGGCGTCCCGCGCCCCCGGGACGCCGGGACACCGAGGATGCGGGAGAGGAGGCTCTCATGAGCGAACCGGCCGCGACCTCGGCCACCACCGGCACCGGGCCCGGCGCCGCGTCCACCGGCACCGCCGCTTCCACCGGCACCGCCGCGCACCACGGGCCGCCCGCCGCGCCCGCGCGGCCGTCGGCCCCCCGGCCGGGCAGCCCGTCCGCACCGCCCCGGCGCGGCGGCCTCACCCCGGCCGCCTGGGCCTGTGCGGCGACCCTGCTCAGTGGCTTCGGCTGGGTCCTGCTCGCCGTCACCCACCAGGACGCCGCCTGGGCCACGCCGTTCTACCTCCACGACGGCGAGACCGTCCTCCTCGGCTTCGCGTTCGCGCTCTCCGGGCTGCTCGTCCTCGCCCACCGAGCCGGACCGGGAGCCGAGGAACCGGCGCCCGCCCGGGCCTCCGACGGCGGCCCCGGCTCCGGCATCGGTACCGGCATCGGGGCCGCCCCGGCCCCGACCGGGGCACCGGCGGGCCGAAGCCTCGGCCACTGTCTGCTGGCCGCCGGTCTCGGCGGCTGCCTCTCCCGCTTCGCCCTCCTCGCGGGCGCCGCCGCCGACGCCGGACCGGCGGTCCGGGCCCTCGGCGCCGGGCTGCTGCTCGCCTCCGTCACCCTGTTCGTCTTCGTCTCCCTGGCCCTGCCGCTCTGGCTGCCCGAGGGGCGGTTGCCCGGCGGGCCGGGCCGCGCGTTCGTCGCGGCCGTGGCCGTCTGGAGCGCGCTGCACGCCTGCGCCGTGCGGCTCGGCAGCCCGCTGCCGTACTTCGGCGACGTCCTCGTCCCGGACGGGCGCGGACTGCCGCTCGACGAATGGCACGCCACCCTGGTCGCCTGGGGCATCGTTCTCACCAGCCTGACCGTGGCCGCCGTCCGCTGGCGCCGCTCCGCGCGGCCGCACCGCAGCGTCACCGCCGTGCTGGTGCCGTACCTGGTGTGGCTGGTCACGACCAACATCGCGCTGCGGATCGGGGGTTCGGAGAGCGTCGCGGCGGTGGCCTACTTCGCCGGGTCGGCGCTGTGGATGCTCGGCGCGGTCGGCTACGCGTTCACCCGCGACCGTTCCCGCTACCTCGACCGGGCGACCCGCCGGATGCTCAGCGTGCTCGCGGTCATCGCCCTGCTGATCGCCGGCTACCTCGGCATCGCCCTGCTGCTGCGCCGCGCCCTGCCGGAGGCCAGCAACGCGGGCGCGCAGCTGCTGGCGGCCGGGGCGCTGGCCATCGGCGGACTGCTGGGGCCCACCACCCGCTGGGTCGTGCGGGCCGTCGACCGCTTCTACTACGGCGACCGGGCCCGCCCCTACCAGGTGGTGCGGGCGCTCGCCGAGCGTCTGAGCCGCGCGGTCAGCCCGGCCGACGCCCCGCCGCTGCTGTGCGACACCGTGGTGGGAGCCCTCGGCCTGCCCGGCGCCCGCGTGGTCCTGCACACCCGCACCGGTCCGCACGAACTCGCCTCCGTCGGCACCGTCGGCCCCGACAGCCAGGTGTTCCCGCTCAGTTACGAGGGCGCGGTGATCGGCGACCTCTACGCGCCGCCGCGGGCCGGGCAGCCGGAACTGGACGCGCAGGACCACGAGGTGCTCCGCTTCCTCGCCGACCAGGCCGCGCCCGCGATCGCCTCGCTGCGGATGTACGAGGAGCTGCAGCGCGGGCGGCGGCAGATCGTGCTCGCCCGGGAGGAGGAGCGCCGCCGGTTGCGGCACGACCTGCACGACGGGCTCGGGCCCACGCTCTCGGGGCTGCGGCTGGGGGTCGACACGGCCAGGGCGGCCGTGCCGGAGGGTTCGTCGGCGGCCCGCTCGCTGCGGGCGGTGTCGGCGGGGATCGGGCAGGCGATCGACGAACTGCGGCGGATCACGGAGGGGTTGGCGCCCGCCGCGCTGGCGGGGGAGGGGCTCGCGGTGGCGCTGCGACGGCTGGTCGCGGAGCTGGACGGGCCGCGGGTCCGGATCGCGCTGGTGCTGGACCCGGACCCGCCGCCGGCGCTGGCGGCCGCGGTGGAGGTGGCGGCGCTGCGGATCAGCGGCGAGGCGCTGCACAACGTCCTGCGTCACTCGGCGGCCGGGCAGGCCCGGCTGACGCTGCGGGTGCGGCCGGAGGCGGTGGTGGTCGAGGTCTGGGACGACGGCCGGGGCTTCCCCTCGGGCCCGACGGACCTGTCGGACCTGTCGGACCTGTCGGACCTGCCCGAGCAGCCCGGGTTGTCGGAGCTGTCGGAGCCGCTCGACGGGGCGGACCCGGCGCGCGGGGGCGGTCGTCGGTCGGTCGGCCGGAGCGGGTCGGGACTGGGGCTCCGCTCGATGGCCGAGCGCGCCGAGGAGCTGGGCGGCCGCTTCAGCACGGGCAACCACGACGGCGGCGCCCTCGTCCGTGCGGAGCTGCCCCGCACCCCGGACCGGCCGTCGGCCGACGGCTGACGGCCGCTCCCGGCCGCCGCTCCACGCCGCCCGCCCCGGCGGCCCTTCTCACCCCTGCCTCTTGACGGGACCGGACGCACCCTCAATCATCATGGTCGCGTCAACTTTGCGATGCGATGTCGGCCCCACACCCCCCTCACCATCCCGACGCCGCCCGCGAACGGCGCGCTTCCGTTCTGCCCCATCAGATACCGGAGCCTCCATTGACCGAGCGCGCCCCGCGGCGATCCCGCCTGCGCCGATCCGCCCTGTCCGCCGCCGCCGTCGTCACCCTCGCGGCCGCCCTCCTGACCCCGGCCGCCGCCGCGGCGCCCTCGGCGCCGTCCCCGGCCGCCCCCGTCGCCGCCCCGGCGACGGCCGCCGCCCCCGACATCCCGGTGGCCAACGTCAAGGCCCACCTCGCCCAGCTCCAGTCGATAGCCACCGCCAACGGCGGCAACCGCGCCCACGGCCGGACCGGCTACAAGGCGTCCATCGACTACGTGAAGGCCAAGCTGGACGCGGCGGGCTACACCACCGCGCTGAAGACCTTCAGCTACAACGGTTCGACCGGCTACAACCTCATCGCCGACTGGCCCGGCGGCGACACCTCGCACGTCGTCATGGCCGGCGCCCACCTGGACTCCGTCACCGGCGGGCCGGGCATCAACGACAACGGTTCCGGCTCCGCCGGCATCCTGGAGACCGCGCTCGCCGTCTCCCGGGCCGGTCTCACGCCCTCCAAGCACCTGCGGTTCGGGTGGTGGGGCGCCGAGGAGTACGGCATGGTCGGCTCCAAGAACTACGTCAACAGCCTCTCCGCGGCCGACCGTTCGAAGATCGACACCTACCTCAACTTCGACATGATCGGCTCGCCCAACCCCGGCTACTTCACCTACCGCTACGACAGCGCGCTCGACGCCCTGTTCCGTGACTACTTCGCCGGTATCGGCATCACCACCGAACAGGACTTCGAGGGCGACGGCCGGTCCGACCACGCCCCGTTCCAGGACGCGGGCATCCGGGTCGGCGGCCTGTTCAGCGGCGCCGACTACACCAAGACCAGCGCCCAGGCCGCGAAGTGGGGCGGAACGGCGGGCCAGCCCTTCGACCGCTGCTACCACTCCTCCTGCGACACCAGCGCCAACATCAACGACACCGCGCTGGACCGGATGACCGACGCCATCGCCTACGCGATCTGGACCCTGTCGGCCGGCAGCACCACCCCGCCCACCGGCACCGTGTTCGAGAACACCGCGGACGTGCAGGTCCCGGACAACGGGGCGGCGGTCACCTCCTCCGTGGCCGTCACCGGCCGCACCGGCAACGCGCCGTCCGCGCTCCAGGTCGGGGTGGACATCAAGCACACCTACCGCGGTGACCTGGTCATCGACCTGGTCGCGCCGAACGGCACCTCGTTCCGGCTGAAGGCGTCCAGCAGCGACTCCGCGCCGAACGTGCTGACCACCTACACGGTGAACGCGTCCGCGGTGGCCGCCAACGGGACCTGGAAGCTCAAGGTCCAGGACGTGGGGCCGCAGGACACCGGCTACATCGACAGTTGGAAGCTCACCTTCTGACGGTCCGCCGGTGACACGACTCCGGGGGTGCCGGTCCGCCGACCGGCACCCCCGGGTTCCGCACGGGCGGGGCGGCTACTCGGCCATCTCGTAGGCGCCCGAGAGCGCCTCGACCATGCCCCACACCTTCGCCGTCCGGGCGCCGTCCGCGACCGGGCGGCGCACGTGCGCCAGCGCCCACGCGGCCTGCGCCTCGGTGGTGGACGCCTTGCCGTGCAGCTCGGTGGCGTGCGCGGAGAAGTCCCGCACCAGCGCGTCGAAGACCTGGTCCAGCAGGTCCTGGTCCAGCCCGGTGAGCTCGGCCTGCTCCAGTACCAGCTGGCCGTAGACGATCAGCGCGAACAGCTGGCCGATCTCCAGCAGGAAGTCCAGGTCCGCCTGCTGCTCGGCGCTCGGCGCGTGCTCCAGCAGCAGCGCGCAGAAGCCGTCGGCCTGCTCGCGGAACCGGGCGACGTTCGGCAGGTGCCCGTGCGCGTCGTAGGCGGCCCGCCAGTCGTGGAAGCGGATCGCGCCGAGGCCCCGGGCCGGGCCCTGCCGGAACAGGAACTCGTCGTCGGCGGCGTCCCGGCGGGTCGGCACCGCGGGGTACTCGGCCGGGGCGAACAGGTAGTTGGCCATGAACTTGAGGATCAGCGCCAGGTTGACGTGGACGGTGCCCTCCAGCTTCGGCAGGCCCCGGATGTCCTTGGCGGCCTTGTCGAAGTAGGTGTCCGCCTCGAAGCCCTTGGCCGCGATGACGTCCCACATCAGGTCGATGACCTTCTCGCCCTCCGTGGTGACCTTCATCTTGGTCATCGGGTTGAAGAGCAGGTAGCGGCGGTCCTCGGGCGAGGCGGTGCGGAAGTAGTCCACCGAGCGGGCGGCGAACAGCTTCATCGCCACCAGCCGCGCGTAGGCGTCCGTCAACTCGCGGCGCACGTGCGGGAAGTCGGTGACCTTCTTGCCGTAGAGCACCCGGTTGTGGGCGTGCGTCACGGCCTCGTACATCGCGTGCTCGCAGATGCCCACGGAGGCGGTGCAGAGGTTGAACTTGCCGACGTTGACGGTGTTCAGCGCCGCGTCGAAGGCGGCCTTGCCGGTGTGCAGCACGTCCTCGGCGCGGACCGGGTACTCCTCCAGCCGGAACTCGCTGACGTACATCTGGGCGTTCACGACGTTCTTGACCAGGTGGTACGCCTCGTGCCGGCTGTCGGCGGCGAAGAAGACGTAGCCCTCCGGCCCCTCGACGTCCGAGCGGCGGCCGAACACCGAGACCAGGCCGGCCACGTTGCCGTTGCCGATGTAGTACTTGGAGCCGGTGGCGGTGAAGCCGCCCTCGCCGTCCGGGGTGAGGACCATGTCGGTCGAGTAGATGTCGGCGCCGTGGCTGCGCTCGGAGAGCCCGAACGCCATGACGTGGCCCTCGGCGAGGAGCTTGGCGGCCCGCGCCCGGACGGCCTCGTTCTCGCTCTGCCAGACCGGGCCGAGGCCCAGGATGGTGACCTGCCAGGTGTACCAGTAGCCGAGGCCGTAGAAGCCCAGGATCTCGTTCAGCTCGGCGATCCTGGCGGTGTCCCAGCGCTTCTCCGGGTCGGCGGCGGACGGCGTCAGGAACTCGGCGAACAGCCCTTCCTTGGCGGCGAATTCGAGGAAGTCGGCGTACCAGCTGCGATCGATGTAGGTGTCGATCAGCGCCTTCTTGCCGCGCGACTCGAACCAGTCGACGGTCGCGCGCAGCAGTCGGCGGGTCGGCTCGTCGAACTGCGCGGGGTCGTAGGTACGCGGGTTGAAGAGCATCGCGGGCTCCCGGGGTCGAGGGTGGAGAGCTGGGGGTGGAGGGTGGGGCGAGGAGTGCGCAGGGTCAGGCGGTGGCGGTGGCGGTGGCGGTGTCGGACGAGGGGGAGGAGGCGTCCGCGGCCAGCTCGCGCAGGGTGGCGAGCACGTCGTCCAGCCAGGCGAGCGTCATCCGCTCGTACTCGATCCCGCCGCGCAGCACCACGTGCTGGAGCCGCTGCCGGGCGTCGAGCGCCTCCGGGGCCGGGAAGTCGCGCCCCTCGCCGTAGAGGTAGTGGGCGAGCAGGGCGGCGTGGCCGTCCCGGTGCCGTTCGACCTCGGGGATCAGCGCGGCGGGGTCGTCGAAGGCCGCCGCTCGGATCCGCACGGCGAGCTCGTGGCGGACCGTCTCCGCCTCGACGGGTTCGCGCAGCCAGGCGGCCAGCGCGGTCCGGCCGGGCGCGGCCGCCGAGTACACCTTCTTGTCCGGCCGCCCGTCCTGGGCGACCTCCTCGACCGAGACCCAGCCGTCCGTCTCCATCCGCCGCAGCACCCGGTAGATCTGCTGGTGGGTGGCGGTCCAGAAACGGCCGATGGACCGGTCGAAGCGCCGGGCCAGCTCGTAGCCGGAACCGGGCTGTTCCAGCAGCGAGACGAGGATCGCGTGCTCCAGTGCCATGGGCGGCATCCTGCTATGCAACGAGTTGCATACGCAATGGCGGCGGGCGGGGTTGAGACGGAGGTCACCCGGTCGGGCGGGGGCCCGGAGCGGCGGGTGGGCAGGGTAGCTTCCCCGGCGAAAAGGTGCAAAACGGCCCAACGGCGCCAGAATGGTACTGGGCTTGCGCCCTCCATGTTCTGCACGTAGGAGGTGGTATCGGTGTCTACCCAGATCCCGATGGGCATGGAGCACCATCCGGACATCGTCGAACTCCGGGAGCACTACGAGCGGGTCACCCTGACCCCACGGGCCCAGGCCGTCGAGGCCCTGGCCGTTCTGGCCGGTCTGTTCCTGGCGGCCTCGCCATGGATCGTCGGCTTCACCGCTTTCAGCACGCTGACGGTCACCTGCCTGATCGTCGGCATCGCCTACTGCGTGCTGATGGCCGGCTACGGCTCGGCGTACGAGCGCACGCACGCACGGGCCTGGGCCGCTACCCTGCTCGGCGCGTGGACGTTCGTGTCCCCGTGGGTCGTCTCGGGTGAGGTGAACCGGGGCAAGAACATCGTGACCTGCATGATCGCGGGTGGCGTGATGTTCCTGCTGGGGCTCGCCGCCATCTCGATGGCCACCATGACGTCGAACGGAGCCGCGATGCGGCTCGGCCGGGCCGGCCGAGCCAAGGGCTGACGTCCGACGGAAGCCCGGAACCCGGGGCGCGGAACGGCGAGGCCGCCGTCCGCGCCCCGGGCGCGCGCCGTCCCGGATCTCAGGGCCGGGTCATCCGCAGGACGTCCAGCGCCTCGTCCAGCTGCCCGACCGTGAGCAGCCCCTGCTCGACGTACCCGCGCTCCAGGACCACCTGGCGGATCGTCCTCCGCTCGGCCAGCGCCTGCTTGGCGACCTTGGCCGCCTCCTCGTAGCCGATGTACCGGTTCAGCGGCGTGACCACCGAGGGCGAGGACTCCGCGTACTCCCGGGCCCGCTCGACGTTGGCGGTGAGGCCGTCCACGGTCCGGTCGGCCAGCAGCCGGGCGCTGTTGGCGAGCAGCCGGACCGATTCCAGGACGTTGCGGGCGATCACCGGCAGCATCACGTTGAGCTCGAAGTTCCCGCTCGCCCCGGCCACGGTCACGGTGGCGTCGTTGCCGATCACCTGGGCGGAGACCATCAGCACCACCTCGGGCAGGACCGGGTTCACCTTGCCCGGCATGATCGAGGAGCCGGGCTGGAGGTCGGGCAGGTTCAGCTCGCCCAGGCCGGTGCGCGGGCCCGAGCCCATCCACCGCAGATCGTTCGCGATCTTCGTGAAGCCGACCGCCACGGTGCGCAGCTGGCCGCTCAGTTCGACCAGGCCGTCCCGCGCGCCCTGCGCCTCGAAGTGGTCGCGGGCCTCGGTCAGCGGCAGGTCGGTGGTGCGCGCGACCTCCTCGATCACCGCCGCCGCGAAGCCGGGCGGGGTGTTGATGCCGGTGCCCACCGCGGTGCCGCCGAGCGGCAGTTCGGCGACCCGGGGGAGGGTGGCCAGCAGCCGCTCCCGCCCGTGCCGGACCTGCGCCGCGTAGCCGCCGAACTCCTGCCCCAGGGTGACCGGGGTGGCGTCCATCAGATGCGTCCGGCCGGCCTTGACCACGCCCGCGAACTCGGCCGCCTTGCGCTCCAGGGCCTCGGCCAGGTGCTCCAGCGCGGGGATCAGGTCGTGGCTGACGGCGGCGGTGGCGGCGATGTGGATCGAGGACGGGAACACGTCGTTGGACGACTGGCTGGCGTTGACGTGGTCGTTGGGGTGCACCGGCCGGCCGAGGCGTTCGCCGGCCAGGGTGGCGATCACCTCGTTGGCGTTCATGTTGGACGAGGTGCCCGAGCCGGTCTGGAACACGTCGACCGGGAACTCGTCGTCCCACCGGCCCGCCGCGACCTCCTCGGCGGCCGACACGATCGCCCCGGCGGTCTCCTCGTCCAGGACGCCCAGCCTGGCGTTGACCCGCGCGGCGGCGGCCTTGATCCGCGCCAGCGCGGCGATGTGGGCCCGCTCCAGGCGCTGGCCGGAGACCGGGAAGTTCTCCACCGCGCGCTGCGTCTGCGCCTGCCACTTCGCCGCGGCCGGCACCCGCACCTCGCCCATCGAGTCGTGCTCGATCCGGTACTGCTCGTCACCCATCGTGCGCTGCACCTCCTGAACGGTCCCGGTCGGACCGGGGGCCGGGGACCCCTGCGGATCCAGGGTCCCCGCTCCGGCCGGGTTCGGCTTCCGCTGACCACAGCCGCGCGCGGGCCCGGGGTATTTCCGGGCCGGACGCGGTGCCCTCGGGCCCGGACGGTACGCGCCCGGACGGAGCACATACCCGGGCCCGACACTCGTGACTACCCCAGGACGGCGGTCACCACCTCGCCCGTCCCGGTGCCCGCCTTGGCGACCTCGCTGCCGTCCGGGGCCCAGACGCCCGAGCCGCCGGAGCTGTCGGCGAACTCGCCGCTCGCCCCGGCGGCGGTCGCCAGCACCACCCAGACGCCGTTGTCCGCCGCCCGCGCCGGGTAGCGGGCCGCCTTGGTGGCCAGCGCCTCCGGATTCGTCCCGTACAGGGTGGAGGCGACGTACGCCTCGGCGCCGAGCCCGGACAGCAGCTCGGCGTGCCCGGGGTTCGCGGCGTCGGCGCAGATCGCCAGGCCGAGGCGCCGACCGTCCAGTTCCAGCAGGGCGGGCCGATCGCCGGCGGCGAAACGCTCGGGCTCGTTCCCGTAGAGGTTCATCTTGCGGCAGGCGATCGAGGCGCCCGTACCGGTGACGGCGAGGGTGGCGATGAAGTCACGGCCGTCCGGGTCGGTCACCGGCGCGCCGACCAGGGCGGTGGCGCCGGTCTCGGCGCAGGCGGCGACCAGCGGCGCGAGGCGCTCGTCGGACGGGTCGACCGAGGGCGCGGCGAGGTCGTAGCCGGTGAGGGAGAGCTCGGGGAAGACCACCAGCCGGGCGGTCCCGGCCGCGCGGACTGCGGCGGCGTGGCGCCCGACGTTGACCGCGACGGTGTCGGGCCGGCCCGGTTCGGCGCAGGCGGGCTGCGCGACGGCGACGGTCAGGGGTGCGGACGCGGGCACGGCGGGGCCTCCGGAGAAGATCGGGAACGTCGATCACGATCAACCTACGAGTGCACCGGGAAATCCGGCAAGGTTCATTACTTCGAGTGAAGATCATGAGCCGGGGCGGGGGGCTCCGGCCACTGCTTCGTACGCTCACCCGGAATCGGGGGAGAAATCGGACGCGGGTCCACCGGACACGGTCCACCGACACGGGACACAGGGGCGGGCATGACGGAAGCAGCGGACCACCAGCACCACCGGCACCACCGCGGACGGGGCCGGGACGACCGCCCGGAGCCCGACCGGGCGGGGGACGGCAGCCTCAGCCGCCGCCGACTCCTCGGCATCTCCGCCGCGCTCGGCACCACCGGCTGGCTGGTGACCGGCACCGTCGGACCGGACAGCGCCCGGGCCGCCACCCCCGTCCCGCCCGACCTGCCCGTCGGCACCGAACTGTTCCAGCGGGTCTACCGGAACTGGTCCGGCGAGATCGCCACCGACCAGCTCTGGACCTGCGCCCCGCGTACCCCCGAGGAGGTCCCGGCGCTCGCCGACTGGGCCCGCGCCCACGGCTGGCGCCTGCGCGCCCAGGGCCACCGGCACACCTGGGCGCCGCTCACCGTCGCCGCCGGCACCCCCGGAGCGGCCCGGGTGCTGCTGCTCGACACCACCCGCCACCTCACCGCCGTCACCGCCGACTCGCCCACCACCGTCCGCGCCCAGACCGGCGCCACCATGGAGGCCCTGCTCGCCCACCTGGCCGACCGCGGCCTCGGCCTCACCGCCGTCCCCGCCCCCGGCGAACTCACCGTCGGCGGCGTGCTCGCGATCGGCGGCCACGGCACCGCCGTCCCCGCCGCGGGCGAGACACGCGCCGACGGACACGGCTACGGCTCGGTCAGCAACCAGGTGACCCGGCTGACCGCCGTCGTCCTCGACCCGGCCACCGACCGCTACACCCTGCGGACCTTCGACCGGTCCGAGGCGGACAGCGCCGCCTTCCTGGTCCACCTCGGCCGGGCCTTCGTCACCGAGGTGGTGCTCCGGGCCGGCGCCGACCGCCCGCTGCGCTGCGTCAGCCGGCTGGACATCCCGGCCGCCGAACTGTTCGCCCGCCCCGGCACCACGACCGGCCTCGGCGGCCTCTTCCGCCCGCGCACCTTCGCCGACTTCGTCGACCGCGACGGCCGGGCCGAGGCGATCTGGTTCGCCTACACCGACCGGCCGTGGCTGAAGACCTGGAGCATCGCCCCGAACCGCCCGCTCGGCTCCCGCGCCGTCGACGAGCCCTACAACTACCCCTTCTCGGACTCGATTCCGGAGCCGGTCGCCCGGCTGGCCGGCGACCTCCTCGCCGGAGCCTGGGGATCCGCCCCGCTGTTCGGCCAGCTCCAGTACCTGATCGCCGCGGTGGGACTCACCGGCGACCTCACCGACGTGCTGCTGTCCGGCGGCCTGCTCCGCGACCTGCTCACCGGCGAGGTGCTCACCCACCTGCTCGCCGGCGGCCTGCGTTCCGACCTCTGGGGCCCCTCCCGCACCCTGCTCCAGTACGTCCGCCCGACCACCCTGCGGGTCACGGCGAACGGCTACGCGGTCCTCGCCCGGCGCGCCGACCTCCAGTGGGTGGTGGCCGAATTCGCCGACCAGTACCGGCGGTTGCTCGACGACTACCGGACCCGCGGCGAGTTCCCGGTGAACGGCGCGGTGGAGATCCGGGTCACCGGCACGGACGACCCGGCGGCTTCCGGGGTGCCCGGCGCCCGGCCGCCGCTGCTCTCCGCGCTGCGCCCGCGCCCGGACCGGCCCGAGTGGGACACCGCGGTCTGGCTCGACGTGCTCGGCTTCCCCGGCACGCCCGGGCTGCACCGCTTCGCCCGGGACCTCGAACAGGCCCTGCTGCGCTCCTTCGACGGCACCCGGGCCGGTCTGCGGGTCGAGTGGTCCAAGGGCTGGGCCTACACCGAGGACGCCGCCTGGGCCGACGCGGACATGCTGGACCGGGTCATCCCCGCCAGCCACCGTGCCGGCGGCGGCGCCGGCTGGGACGAGGCGGTCACCGTGCTGGACCGCCACGACCCGCACCGGGTGTTCGGCAATCCCTTCCTGGACCGGCTGTTGAAGCTCTAGCCGGGACCGGGACCGGGGCCGGAGCCGGAGCCGGGGTCGGAGTGGGGCCGGGGGCGAACGGGCGGGCGAGCCGGGTGGGCCCGCCCGCCCGCCGCCCTCAGACGTGCTCCATCACGATCACCGCGAGGGTGCCCGGCGCCAGGGCCCGGAACACGTGCGGGGCGTCGCCCGGGTAGCTCACGTAGTCGCCCGGGCCCAGCTCGACGGGCGCCCCGGTCGGCCCGGCCAGGGCCCGTCCGGCGCCCAGCAGCACATGCTCGACGGTGCCCGGCATGTGCGGGTCGGAGGCCCGGGTCTCGCCCGGCTCGGCCTCGATCCGGTAGATGTCGCGCCGGGCGTTGGGCGGGCAGGAGGCCAGCAGGGTCGCGGCGTAGTCGGCCCGCTCGGAGTGGGTGACCGGACCCTCGCCGGCCCGCACCACCCGGACCACCGGGCGCGGCGGGTCGACCAGTCGGCTGAACGGCACGTCCAGCGCGACGCCGAGCGCCCACAGTGTCTCGACGCTCGGATTGCCGACGCCCGACTCCAGTTGGGAGAGCGTCGACTTGGCGATTCCCGCGCGGCGGGCCAGCTCGGCCATCGACAGTCCGGCGCGTTCGCGCTCGCGCCGGACCGACACCGAGATCAGCTCGATCAGTTCGCCCCCCGGGGCGCCGCTGCCTTCGGTGCCGCGGTCGGATCCGCTGCTGCTTCCACTCATTCGCGTTCGCTCCACAGGTCCAGGCGTTCGCCTTGACGAACGACACCGATCGGGTTCACTCTACTGGACATGCGTTCGCTCCTCCGAACCCTCGAACGGGCCACCCTCCGCGACATCGCCCTGGTGTGCCTCGCGGACGCCCTGGTCGGCGCCTCGTTCGGGGCGATCTCCGTCTCCGGCGGCCTCCCCCTCTGGGTGCCGGTCGCCATGTCCGTCCTCGTCTTCGCCGGGGGCTCGCAGTTCGCCGCCGTCGGCATCGTGCTCTCCGGCGGCGGCGCGCTCGCCGCCGTGGTCACCGGCCTCGTCCTCAACGCCCGGCTGCTGCCCTTCGGTTTCACCGTCGCCGACACCCTCGACGGCCCGGTGTGGCGGCGGCTGCTCGGCGCGCAGCTGCTCACCGACGAGTCGGTCGCCTTCACCCTGCTCCAGCCGGACCCGCGCCGGCGCCGGGCGGCGTACTGGGTCTGCGGCCTGGCCCTGTTCCTGATCTGGAACGCCTCCGTCCTGGCCGGTGCGCTGGCCGGCGGACTGATCGGCGACACCGACGCGCTCGGGCTGGACGCGGCCTTCCCCGCCGTCCTGCTCGCGCTCGTCCTGCCCTCGCTCACCGACCGCCGCACCCGCACCGCCGCCCTGACCGGCGCCGCCGTCGCGGTGGCCGCCACCCCGTTCGTCCCGGCCGGCCTGCCGGTGCTGCTCGCGCTGGCGGGACTGCTGTTCGCGGGTCGCCCGCAGCCCCCGGCCGGGGGCGACCCCGCCGCCGTGGCCGGGGGCGAACGCCGACCGCTCGCCGAGGAGGTCCACTGATGTCCCTGCTCGCCATCCTCCTGCTCGCCGCCGGCACCTACGCGTTCCGGCTGGCCGGCCCCCTGCTCGGCGGCCGGCTCACCGTCTCGGACCGGCTGCGCCACCTGCTCGCCGTCGCCGCCGCCGTGCTGCTCGTCGCCCTGGTCGCGACCGGCGCGCTCACCGACGGATCCCACTTCGCGGGCTGGGCCCGGCCGGCCGGTGTCCTGGTCGCGGGCGTCCTGGCGCTGCGGCGCGCGCCGTTCCCGCTGGTGGTGGTCGCGGCCGCCGCCACCACGGCGGTGCTCCGCCTCTGCGGGGTCGCCTGAGACCGCGGCGGGGAGGCGGCCGTCAGCCGGCCTCCTCCTCCCGGGCCTGGGCCTCCGCGAGCCGCTCCTGCTGCACCTCGGGGTGCTTGCTGTCCCACAGCAGCTCCCACACCCGGAACACGCAGTGGTAGTCCCGCATGCTCCCCTGAAGGATCAGCAGATAGCTGTCGCCGTCCCGCAGCAGTCGGCGCCGCCGGGCGTTGAACGGGTGCTGCGGGGTGTAGGCCGGGACGAGCCGCCGCAGTTCGGCGACGGCGTCCTCCCGGGTGCCCGCCACCTCGGCGAGCACCTTGCTGCCCCAGATCCGGTGGTCCCCGACGCCCTCGGTCTCCTCGACCACGACAGCCCAACGTCCCACGGTCCACCCCTCGCTCGTCCGTGTGCGAAAGCGGTCATCGTAGCGACGCGGCCGTCCGGCCCGCCGAGGCGGGCCCGGTGGTGTCGGTGGTGCCGGCGGTCACCGGCAGCGCCTTGATCTCCTTGACCGCCTTGACCGCCTTGAAGTAGATGGTCGTCGCGTGCGGCGCTCCCGTCGGGTCGGTCGCGAAGTCCGGCACCGTGCCGACCCGGGTCCAGCCCGCCGCCGCGTACAGCCGTTCGGCCGGACTGTCCGTCTCCGTGTCGAGCACCAGCGTCCGGATCCCGCGCCCGGCGGCCGCCGTCTCCAGGGCCGCCAGCAGCCGGCCGGCCAGACCGCGGCCCCGGTCGGCCCGGTGGACCATCAACTTGGCCACCTCCGCCCGGTGCCGGCCGTTGGCGGTCGACGCCGGACGCAGCTGCACCGTGCCCGCGATCCGCCGGCCCGCGTCCGAGCCGGCGCCGGCGCCGGAGCCCGATCCCGAGTCCGCGTCCGAACCGGAGACGGCTCCCGCCGCCGGGCGCGCGACCCAGAGCAGCAGCCGCCCCGCCCCGATGTCCGGGGCCAGCGCCCGCCACCAGTCGGCCGCCGCGCCGGGGTCGAGCGGGGCGAGGAAGCCGAGGGAGGCGCCGCCGTCGACGGTGTCCGCCAGCAACTCGCCCAGCCGCTCCGCCGAGCCGAGCAGTTCCTCCGCCGTCAACGGCTCGACTGTGTACATGCTCACTCCCTCGTTCCGGACCGTCCCGGGAGGCGTCCGGTGCGCGATACTCGCCGGTACCCAACGCCGCGACCCGGTTCGCGCCGCCGAGACTACAAGGAGCTTCCATGGCGAAGCCGACCAGGATCGACCCCGCCGACCTGCTCGCCGTCGGTGACCTGCTCACCGACGAGGAGCGGCTCGTCCGCGACACCGTGCGGAAGTTCACCGAGGACCGGATCCGTCCGCACATCGGCGACTGGTTCGAGCGCGGGGTCTTCCCCGCCCGCGAACTCGCCCCCGAACTCGGCGCCCTCGGCGTGCTCGGCATGCACCTCGACGGCTACGGCTGCGCCGGCTCGACCGCCGTCGCCTACGGGGTCGCCTGCATGGAACTGGAGGCCGCCGACTCCGGCCTGCGCAGCTTCGTCTCGGTCCAGGGCTCGCTGGCGATGCGTTCCATCCACGCGTTCGGCTCGGAGGAGCAGAAGCAGCGCTGGCTGCCCGGCCTCGCCGCCGGGGAACTGATCGGCTGCTTCGCCCTCACCGAACCGGACTTCGGCTCCGACCCCGCCAACATGCGCACCCGCGCCCGGCGCAAGGGTGCCGGCGAGGGCGCCGACTGGGTGCTCTCCGGCTCCAAGATGTGGATCACCAACGGCTCCCTCTCCGACGTCGCGGTGGTCTGGGCGCAGACCGAGGACGGCGTCCGGGGCTTCCTGGTCGAGCCCGGTATGCCCGGCTTCACCGTCACCGACGTGCACGGCAAGCTGTCGCTCCGCGCCTCGGTGACCAGCGAGCTCGCCTTCGACGAGGTGGTGCTGCCGGCCGACGCCGTACTGCCCGGCGTCACCGGGCTGCGCGGACCGCTCTCCTCGCTCAACGAGGCCCGCTACGGCATCCTCTGGGGCACCGTCGGCGCCGCCCGCGACTGCTACACCGCCGCTCTCGACTACGCGAAGAGCCGGGTCCAGTTCGGCCGCCCGATCGCCGGGTTCCAGCTGACCCAGCAGAAGCTGGTCGAGATGATGCTGGAGGTCGAGAAGGCGTACCTGGTCGCCCTGCGGATCGGCCGGCTCAAGGACGAGGGCGCGGCGCGACCGGCCCACGTCAGCTTCGGCAAGCTCAACAACGTCCGGGCCGCGCTGGAGATCGCCCGCAGCGCCCGCACCGTGCTCGGCGCCAACGGCATCACCACCGAGTACCCGGTGCTGCGGCACGCCAACAACCTGGAGTCGGTGCTCACCTACGAGGGCACCGGCGAGATCCACACCCTGATCCTCGGCGAGGCGATCACCGGCGAGGCCGCGTACCAGTGACCGGCCCACGGGTGCCCGGTGCCAGGCGTCCGGTGCCCGGTGCCCGTGAAAACCGGTTCCGGTCCGGGCCGTTCATGGTTAATTTCGTGTCCATGAACGGCCCGACGACCCAGCCCAGCACCGCGCCCACCACGCCAGCCGTGGCCACCACGACGCTCTGGCGCCCGACCGGCCCCGAGGAGCTGGCCCTGGTCGCGGCCTCCGACTGGCGGGCCTGGCCACCGCGCCTGCCCGACCAGCCGATCTTCTACCCGGTGCTGAACGAGGACTACGCGATCCGCATCGCGCGGGACTGGAACGTGCCCGCGTCCGGGGTCGGCCACGTCACCCGCTTCGAGGTGGAGACCGCCTTCCTGAGCCGGTACCCCGTCCGGCAGGCCGGCGGCCGGACCATCCTCGAACTCTGGGTACCGGCCGAGGAGCTGGCGGAGTTCAACCGGCACATCGTCGGGCGCATCGAGGCGGTGCACGAGTTCCGCCCGCCGCGGTGACCCCGCCGCGGTGACCTCCGGCGGGTTACTCCCGTCCGGCGCCGACCGCGGCCGGCGCCGGACGGACACGGCCAGGACATCCGGTGTTGTCCGGGAGGCAACCTCGCGGTCCGGCGGGCCGTGAAGCATGGCCGGGTCGCCGTCGCCCGCCCCGGCGCGGGCACGGTCGGCACCCGCACCGTGAAAGGAACCGCCCCGCTCATGTCCATACCTCCGCTGCCGCGCCCCCGGGTCCTCGTCGTCGGGATCGACGGCGTCCGGTACGACCTGCTGGAGCAGGTCCCGATGCCGAGGCTCGCGGAGGTCGCCGAGGCCGGCTTCCTGGTGCCCGTGACGGTGGCGGAGTCCACGCCCACCATGTCCGGACCGTGCTGGGCCACCATCGTGACCGGCGTCGAGCCCGCGAAGCACGGCGTCTGGGGCAACCACCTCGGCGGCAACCGGCTCGACGTCTTCCCCGACTTCACCACCCGGCTGGCCCGGGGCGACCGCCGCCGCACCTTCGTCGCGGCCGGCTGGGACCCGCTGGTGATCGGCGAGTCCGGCGGACCGCTGTTCCGCGCGCCCGGCCGCCTCTGCTACGTCGCCCCCGCCGAGGACACCCCCGAGGCGTGGGAGGCCGTCGACGAGGAGGTCACCCGGGAGGCCGTGGACGTGCTGCGCGACGCGGACCCGGAAGCCTCCTTCGTCTACCTGGGCGCCGTCGACGAGACCGCGCACTTCCTCGGCTGCGGCGAGGAGTACCGCGCCTCGATGCGCGCCGCCGACGAGCGGCTCGGCCGACTCCTGGACGCGGTCCGCGCCCGGCCCGGCCACGCCGAGGAGGCGTGGACCGTCATCGTCGTCACCGACCACGGCCACGTCGACGTGGGCGGCCACGGCGGGCGGACCGTCGAGGAGCGCACCGCCTGGGTGGCCTGCGCCGGTCCGGGCATCCCCGCCGCCCCGCCGACCGGGGAGATCCGCCACCCCGATGTCGCGGCCCAGGTCTACGCCGCCCTCGGCCGGCCGATCGACCCGCACTGGACCCTGGACGGCCGACCCTTCCCGGTGGCCCTGCCCGCCGCCGCGGCGGCCTGACCCGCCCGCCGGCCCGGCCCGCACACCCTCCGGCGGCGTCCGGCGCCCGGGTGACCCGACACGCCGTCGCGGCACCCGGGCGGCCCCGGCCGGGCTGCGCGCCGACCGGTCCCGGGCCAGGCTCGTCCGGGGTGAACCCCGAGACCGGTCGGACGCGTGTACCTCTCAAGGTGGAGGCCGTACCCCCCAAGGACGGCGGTGGATCAAGACCTCCTGGTGACGACCGGCCCCCCGGGGCCCGCCAGGATGGAAGACAACGGGGAGCCGCTCCCGGCCCCGACGGGTCTCGGGGAGCGGACGCTGAGCAGCAGGGCGCGGGAGAGGACACACGGGCATGAACGGCATCGCGGGCAAGATCGCCATCGGAGTGGTCGGTACGGGCATGGCCGCCGCCGTCGCCGCCGTGGCGGTCGGGCCGAGGGTCGCCGAGTGGTACGACGGCCGGCACCAGGAGCAGGGCACCTATGCCAGCGGCAGCGAGGCCAAGGCCGACCGCCGCTCGATGCCGACCTGGCTGCCCGACAACGCCTCGTCGGTCCGCTACCTGATGTCCACCACGGGCGACGACCGCCTGCTGCGGGCCACGGTCCCCGAGGGGCGGCTGCCGGCCGGCTGCACGACCACCGCGACCGAGAAGGGCAACCACCTGGCGCCGGTCACGCTGAAGGCGGGCTGGTTCCCGGAGGGGATCACCTCGAAGGTCACCGGCTCCTGCGGCCACTACAAGGTCACCCTGACCGGTAACCAGCTCTACGCGTGGCAGGACGGCGCCGCCGTGCAGGCCGCCCTCCGGGCCGAGAAGCTTCCGCGCTGACCTGACGTCCCTCCGCCGGGGCTCCCGCGTCGGCGGACCCGGTCGTCCCGGGGCACCCCCCCGGGCCGCGCCGGGGCGGCCGGGCCGGGGCCGCGCGGCGGTGAAATGGTCCGGGCGGCGGCCCCCGGCTGTCGGTGGCCGGGAGCGCTGGGGTAGGACGGAGCGAGCACGATCGCCGTGCCCGTTCCGAGAGGAGCCCCATGCCTGGTCCGACCGCCGGCTCTGCCGGTGACACGTCGACCGCCCCCGCCACCCCCGCCAAGGACGCCGCGACCACCGGCGACGCCGCTGCCACCGACGCTGCCGCGGCCTCCGGCGGCGCGACCGGCCGCGCCGCCATCGTCGTCCTCGGGGGCCTGGTCGCCCTCGGCCCCCTCACCACCGACCTCTACCTGCCCGGCCTGCCCGCGATCGCCGACGACCTCGTCGCCCAACCGGCCGCCGTCCAGCTCACCCTCACCTTCTCGATGTTCGGCGTCGCCGCCGGGCAGCTGATCTTCGGGCCGCTCAGCGACCGCTTCGGGCGCCGGCCGCCGCTGCTCGTCGGACTCGTCGTCTACACCCTCGCCAGCGTCGTCTGCGTGATCGCGCCCGACCTGACCGTCCTGATCGCCGCCCGCTTCGTCCAGGGCGCCGCGGGCGCCGCCGGGCTGGTCATCGGCCGGGCCGTCGCCCGCGACCGCTTCGAGGGCGTCGCGATGATCCGTTTCCTCGCCTCGATCACCCTGATATCCGGCCTCGCCCCGATCCTCGCGCCGCTCTTCGGCGCGCAGATGCTGCGCTTCACCTCCTGGCGCGGCACCTTCGGCGCCCTGGCCGCCCTCGGCCTCCTGCTCACCCTGGTGGCCTTCGCCGCCCTGCGCGAGACCCTCCCGGCCTCCGCCCGGCGCGGCGGCGGCCTGAGCGCCACCCTGCGCACCATGGGCGGGCTGCTGCGCGACCTGCCGTTCCTGGGGCTGCTGCTGACCAGCACGTTCGCCTTCGGTGCGCTGTTCGGCTACATCAGCGGCTCCTCGGTGGTGCTCCAGCACGTCTACCACGTGTCGCCGCAGACCTACAGCCTGCTGTTCGGGCTCAACTCGGTGGCGATCGTCGGCGCCACCCAGCTCAACGGGCGGGTCCTCGCGCCCCGGTTCACCGCCGACGCGCTGATGCGCACGGGCCTCGCGGTGATGATCGCCGCCGGGGTGTCCCTGGTCCTGGTCACGGCGGTCTGGGACCTCGGGCTGGTCGCGGTCTGCGCCTCGCTGTTCGTGATGATGGCCAGCCTCGGCATGGTCCTGCCGAACTCGGCCGCCCGGGCGCTGAGCCTGGTCGCCCCGCAGTCCGCCGGTTCCGCCTCCGCGCTCCTCGGTACCGGCACCTTCCTCTGCGGTGCCCTGGTCGCCCCGCTCAGCAGCCTGGGCGGCAGCCCGTCGGCGGTGCTGCTCGCGGTCGTGGTGCTCAGCTGCGCGCTGCTCTCGGCGGCGTCCTACCTGCTGTTGCTCCGGCCCGCGCGGCCCGTCCCGGCCGACGCGGTGGAGCCGGCCGCCGCCTAGGTCCACCGCCCTGCCGTTCCCGGCCGTCCCCTGCCGTTCCCGGCACCGGAGGCCGCCGAACGGAGTCCGCCGGGGTGCCACGACAGGTGGTCGTGGCACCCCGGCGGGGGAGTGGGGCGGGGCGGCCGGTGGACGAGGACCGACGGTGGCGCTCAGGCGCTCAGTCGCGCAGTCGCTCAGCCGGTCGCCGTCATTCGTCCTTCTGTCGCCCTCCGGCGGCTCCGCGCCCGCGCGGACGGTCCGACCGTCAGGCGATCGAGAAGTCGTCGCCGTAGACGCTGCCCTGGCCGTACCAGCCGTGCAGGTAGACGGTGACGGTCCCGGAGGCGCCGGTGGTGAACGGGACGCTGAGCTTGGTCCAGCCGGAGGCGCTGGTCCAGGTGGAGCCGGTGGCGCCACCGCTCACGCCGACGTAGGCGTAGCTGCCCTGGACCCAGCCGCTCAGGGTGTAGGACTTGTTGGGCGCCAGAGTGACGGTCTGGGAGCACTGGCCGGTCTGGGACGCGTTGGCCGCGGCCTGGAGCGCGTACGAGCCGGAGTGGACCGGGGTGCCCACCACGCTGCCGCCGGCCTGGCAGGTCCACGGGCCGAGGCTGCCGGTCTCCAGACCGCCGTTCGCGAGGCCGCCGGGCGGGGTGACGCCGGTGACGGTCAGCGTGTAGGTGCTGGTGTGGCTGCCGGAGGCGGCGGTGCCGGTGACGGTGAGCGGGTAGGTGCCCGGGGTGGTGGCGGCCGTGGTGGCGACGTTCAGCGTCGCCGAGGAGCCGGCGGTCACGGTGCCCGGGTTGACGGTGGCGGTGACGCCGGCCGGGGCGCCGGTCACGGTGAGCGCGACGCTCTGCGCCGAGCCGGAGACGACGGCCGTGCCGACGGTCGCGGTCGCCGAGGAGCCGGCGGTCACCGAACCGGTGGCGGGGGTCACGCCGACCGAGAAGTCGTTGCCGGGCTGGGTGTTCGTCACCTTCAGCGTGTAGGTGCTGGTGTGGCTGCCGGAGGCGGCGGTGCCGGTGACGGTGAGCGGGTAGGTGCCCGGGGCCGCGGAGGCGGTGGTGGCGACACTGAGCGTCGCCGGGGAACCGGCGGTCACGCTACCGGGGTTGACGGTGGCGGTGACGCCGGCCGGGGCGCCGGTCACGGTGAGCGCGACACTCTGCGCCGAACCCGAGACCACCGCGGTGTTGATCGTCGCCGTTGCCGAGGAACCGGCCACCACGGTGCCCGCGTTGGGGTTCACGCCGACCGAGAAGTCGTTCACCGGCTGGGTGTTGCTGGTGAACTGCGCGAAGATCTTGCTGAAGTCCCAGGTGTTCTGGGCGATCCCGGAGCAGTCGTCACGGGCGGCGGCGCCGGCGCAGCTGCCGTTGTCGCGCTGCAGCGCCCAGAAGGACAGCGTGTTGATGCCCTTCGAGACCGCCCAGTTGTAGACGGTGGTGGCGTTGGCGAGGGTGAAGGTCTCCGCCGGGCCGAAGTCGTCGACGCCGATCATCTCGGTGATGCCGATCGAACCCCACAGCTGAGCCGGGGTCTTGGTCGGGTAGAGCCGCGCCAGCTGGTTGTACAGACCGGTGGCGGAGGTCTGGGTGTCGGCCGCCATGTCGTGCGCGGCGTTGTCGTAGTAGTCGAACGTCATCATGTTGACGACGTCGATCTTCGCGTTGTTGGTGACGGCGTTCCTCAGCACCGCGAGCCCGCTGGCGGCGAGGCCGCTGGTGGTGGTCGGCAGCGTGTAGGAGAACTGGACCTGCCGGCCGTTGGCGGCGGCCCAGTCCTGGACCAGCTTGATCGCCTTGTTGCGGCGGTCGACACCGGCCGAGTTGTCCAGCGAGTCGACCTCGATGTCGAGGTCGATCCGGCTGATGTCGTACGTGGTGATCAGGTTCTCGTAGGCGGCGGCGATCTGGTTGACGTCGGTGCAGCTGTCGGCCAGTTCGGTGCCGGTGGTGTCGGCGGTGTAGCCGCCGAAGGACGGGATGACGTCGCCGCCGTTGGCCCGGATCCTGGCGAAGTCGGCGCCGAACGAGGACTGCGCGACGGGCAGCGAGGTGTCGCCGTTCCAGTACGGCGTGCAGGAGCCCTTGGTGGCGGTCTGCAGGAACGCCATCGTCAGGTACTTGGCACCGGACTGCGCGGCCAGCGTGGCCGGGCTCTCGCCGGTCCAGGCTTCGAAGTAGGGGGCGAACACCCGGGTGGGGAGCGGGGTCGCCGCGGCCGCGGCCTCGGTGGTGGCCGGGGCCGTCGGCGCCGCGCCCGCCGTCGTCGCGCCGGCGACCAGGCCGGCGGACGCGACGAGCGTGACACAGGCCGTCAGGGCGGCCCGAAGTGATCTGGGTAGACGCATGGTTTCTCCAACAGACGTGGTGGGGCAGGACGTTGGTGAAGCGTGCGGAACTGTGCCGCGGCGTCCTCGGCGGATGCCGCGGGGTGGACGTGCCGGGCCGGGAGAGGAGCTTTTCGGCCGTACGGCGGGGCGGTGCTCGGGGGTGTGCAAACCCCAAGGACGCAGGGCACGGACGAGCGGCGCGCGCGGACGCGGGCAGGGGCCGTGACGGGGCCTGGGGGCGGAGCGGAGCAGGGCAGGACATCGCCTCAGCCGCCGGTGGTCACACCCCCACAGTGCATCCCGGTCGGATCGACATGCCTATGGTTGGACTAGACCACTCGTCTGTCAAGAGTCCTAACAGTTCGTTGGCGAAGGGCTGAGGTTGGCCGAGGATCGGTCAACCGTCGAACAATCCGGTTGTGACCGGCGCGGACGCTCGGACATCATCGGAGTCATGCGAGACCTCGACTGGAAGTTCGACAGAGAGGGCGCCTGCCGCCCGCACGGGTGAGCCCCCGGCTCTCCGGCCCCCGCGCGCCGCCTCCGGCGGACGACGGCCGGGCCGTGTCCGTTCGCCTCGCCGCTCGTCCGCCGCCTGTCCGCAAACCGGTCCGTGACCGGCCTGTCGGCGGGCCCGAAAACCTCTCGCTCCGTGGTGACTTCGCGTCGTGGTGACTTCGCGTCGTGATGGCTGCTGGCCGGTGCCCGCCCGCGCCGGGTTCCCGCCCGTCGGGTCCTGGTCCCGGGGTGTCCGTCTGCCGGGTCCCCGCCCGTCGGGTGTCCGTTCCCTGTGCCGATCGGCCTGCCGGAACGCCGTCGGCGTGCCCCGGTCGGTCCCGTTCCGGTCCGTCGGGGCACAGGTCGGCCCGCGCGGTGCGTCCGCCGCCCCGTTGGCCGTTCCACCTGTACGAGCCCGTCCGTGGTGTGCCGGCCAGCCGGCGCCCCGTGCCGACGCTCAGATCCGTCCGCCCGTCAACCCCTGGAAAGGAGGAACCATGAACTTCTTCGTCTCGTCCGACGACAAGGACACCGCCTGGAGTGCCGCCTGAGCCGGTGGAAGGTGTGCCGTGGCCGCGCGGTTGGTCGTCGCGCGCGGCCACGGCGGCCCGGCGCTCAGGACACCGGGCCGATCGAGGTCCGTCGGGCCGGTCTCAGACCGACGGGCAGAGGACGGTGCGCAGCGCGTCGAGAATTTTTTCCGTCTTCTCGGCCCCGAAACCCTGCGGGTGGGCGGGATCCGTGAAGCGCTGGTTGGCCAGGTCGATCAACTTGGCCCGGTCCTTCGGGAACTGGTACATCGCCTGGCACTGGTTGCGGGCCCGGTCGACGGCCTGTTCGGGCTTGCCGCCGACGATCGCGGGATCGATCGCGTCCAGGGCGGCGACCAGTTGCGCGGTGACATCGGCCGCGGGCTTGCCGGGCAGTCCCGCGTCGCTGGGCGGCGCCGGCTTCGGCGAGGCCGGGGGCTCGGCCGGAGGCTTGCCGGGGTCGGCCGGGGCCGGGGAGTCGGCGGGGGCGCCGGTGGCCGGTGCGGGGACGGTGGCCGCCGGGGCGGGCGGGTTCGCGGTGGCGGACCCGGTCGTTCCGGCGGTTGTTCCGGCCGTGGTTCCGGTGCCGGTCCCGGCGGTTGTTCCGGTCGAACCGGTGGCCGTCCCGCCGGGGGCGGACCCCGCGGTGCCGCCGGTCGCGCCGGACGGGTCGGTGGCTCCCGGGGCGGGGCCGGGATCGGTCGCGGCGGCCGAAACGCCGGGGGAGTCGGGGGCCGTGGTGCCGGCCGCGGTGGTGCCGGAGCCCGAGCCGGAGCTGGAGCACGCGGCCAGGCTCACCGCGGCGAATGCCGTGAGGGTGGCGGCGAGAAGACGAGTGCGCATGCCGTCACACTGTCATGTTCGCGCCGCTCAAGGGAAGATCTGTCGAACCGGGATCGACACCCGCTCCCCGGCCGTCGCCGACCCGGCCCCGGAGGGGGGAGGGGAGGCCGTGGTGGGGCGGGGCCGTCCTCCCGACCGGTCCCGCCCCACCACGGCCTCCCGCCCACCCGAGGGTCAGGACAGCCCGTTGGTCTTCAGCCAGTCCTTGGCCACCGCGGACGGGTCCTCCTTGTCCACCGCGACCTTCTTCATCAGCGCCAGCAGCCCCGCCGTGTCCAGCTTGGCCGACACCGCGTTGAGCGCACCGGTCGTGGTCGCGTCCACCTTGGCCTTGTTGACCAGCGGCGTGATGTTCTGGGCGCCGAAGAGGTTCTTCGGGTCACCGAGCGGGACCAGCTTGAACTGGGCGAGCTTCGGATCGGTGGAGAAGACGTTGCCGACCTGGATCGAGCCGTCCTTGACGGCGTTGGCCGTGGTCTCGCCGGTCGACTTCCACTCCTTGAAGGTCAGACCGTAGACGTCCTTCAGCGGCTGCTCCTGCCGCGACTTGAACTCCGGCGGGCCGCCGATGGTGAACTCACCCGCCTGGGCGGCCAGGTCCGCGATGGTCCTGAGCCCGAACTTGTCGGCGCTCTCCTGGCTGACGCTCAGGGTGTCCTTGTCCTCGGCGGGGGAGGACTCCAGCAGCCCGAGGGAGGCGGGCAGCGTCTTCGTCAGCTCGGCGTTGACCGCCGCCGTGGTCGGGTCGGCCGACTTTCCGCCCAGGTAGGAGAGCAGCGCTCCGTTGTACTCCGGCAGGACGGAGAGGCTGCCGCTCTGCAGCTGCCCGTAGAGCACCTCGCGGCTGCCGATGTTGAACTTCTCCTCGACCTTCACGCCCTTGGCCCGGAGCGCCTGCGAGTAGATCGAGCCGAGCAGCACGTTCTCGGGGAAGTTCGCCGAGCCGACCACGACCGTCCCGCCGGGGGCGGCACCCGCGGAGGTGCTGCCGCCGGCGGCCGCCGAGGTCGACGCGCCGCCGCCCAGCGGGTCGCCGCCGGAGGAGGAGCAGGCGGTCGCGGCGAGGGCGAGTGCGGCGAGTGCGGCCACGCCGGCGGTCCGGCGCACCGCCGGAGCGCCGCTCGGCTTCGGGGCCGTGGAACCGCTCGCTGGGGTGAATGTCGACATGGTGACAGGTGTCCTCTCGGGATGGTCAACGGTGAAGAACGAAACGATCGGAGGTGCGGCGGGCGCAACGGGCGCGGCGGGCGCGGCCGGGCTGCCGGCGGCCCGCGCGGTCACGACGAGCGGCGCTCCGCGGCCCGCCGCTGCGCCCGCAGCCCGGGCGGGAGCGCGTACCGGGCCAGCAGGGCGAAGAACGCCTGGGCCGCGACGGCCAGCAGCACGACCAGCAGCGCGCCGCCGATCGTCGCCGCGTAGTCCCGGGTGGCCAGCCCGTCGACGACGTACCGGCCGAGGCCGCCGAGCCCGACGTACGCGGCCACCGTCGCGGTCGCGATGACCTGGACGGTCGCGGTCCGGAAGCCGGCCAGCAGGGTCGGCAGCGCCGACGGCAGGCAGACCTGCCACAGCACCTGCGGGTGCGTCAGCCCGACCCCGCGGGCCGCGTCCCGCACGTCCGGGTCGGTGCCCCGGACCCCCTCGACGGCGGCGACCAGCAGCGGCGGCGCCGCCAGCGCGACCAGCGGCACCAGGACGGCGGTGTCACCGACCCCGGCGAGCAGGACCGCCAGCGTCACCAGTCCGAGCGTCGGCAGCGCGCGGGCGGCGCCGGCCATCGCGGTCACCACGGTGACGCCGCGCCCGGTGTAGCCGATCAGCAGCCCGAGCGGGACGGCCAGCACCGCGGCGTAGAGCAGGGCCTCGCCGGAGAGCAGCAGGTGCTCGGCGATCCGGTGGACGATCGCGTTCGAACCGCTGCGGCGGTCCGGGTCGGAGAAGAAGTCCCCCAGCCAGGTCAACCAGTTCACTGCCCGGCCCCCTTCTCCCGGACGGCCCAGGGCGCGAGCAGCCGGCGGGCGCCGACCAGCAGCAGGTCCACGGCCAGGGCGAGCACCGCGATCAGGACGATCCCGGCCACGATCGGGGTCGGGAAGGTGCGCTGGAAACCGTCGACGAACAGGTAGCCGAGCCCGCCCCGGCCGACCAGCGCGCCGACCGAGGCCAGCGAGATGCTGGAGACGGCGGCCACCCGCAGACCGGCCACCAGGTAGGGCACGGCGGCGGGCAGTTCGACGGCGGCCAGCCGGTGCCACGGCCCGTAGCCCATCGCGGTCGCGGCCTGTCGCACCGGGTCGGGGACGGCGCGCAGCCCGTCCACCGTGGTCGGCAGCAGCACGGCGACGGCGTAGAAGGTGAGCGGGATCATCACGGTGGCCTGGGTGGCCAGCCCGGTGTACGGGATGAGCACCACGAAGACGGCCAGCGAGGGCAGGGCGTAGACGATGTTGAACACGGCGGCGAGTGGCTGGTAGAGGCGCGGGAACCGGGTGCAGGCCAGGCCGAGCGGGACCGCCAGCAGTAGGCCGATCAGCACCGGGACGAGGGCGATGACGGCGTGGTCGGCGAGCAGGTCGCCGAGGTAGCCGAGGTGGTCGCCGATCCAGTACCAGCGGACGAGCGGTTCATCGTCCACCGCCGGCTCCGTCCGTCTCGGCCCGGTCGGCCCCTTCCGTCCCGGTGTCGGCGGTCCCGGTGGTCCCGGTGGTCCCGGTGTCGGCGGTCCCGGCGGTCGGGGCGGCCGTGGCGGCTGTGGTGGTGGCGGGCGGGCGGGCCGAGAGCGCGGCGAGCACCGTCTCACGGTCGGCCGTACCCGTCGCGCGGCCCTCGGCATCCAGGGCGACGGCGATCCCGGAGGGGGACAGCACCGCCGCGTCCAGGGCGGCCCGCAGGGTGTCGGCGTCCGGCCGGAACCCGGGCGCGGGCTCCAGGGCCGCACCCGCCGCGTCCCGGTCGATCCAGCCGATGGGCCGCCGCCCGTCGTCCAGCATCAGCTCCCAGCCCCCGAACCGGACCCCCCGCGGAGGCCGCCCGGCGGCGTCTCCGCCCGGACCCCCGGGTATCGGCCGGACGGCGACCGAGGCGGCGGGCCGCAGCCCGAGCCCGCGCAGGCCCCGGTCACGGCCGAGGAAGGCCGCGACGTCCAGGTCCGCCGGCGCCGTCAGCAGCGTGTGCGGATCGGCGAGCTGGGCGATCCGCCCGCGCTCGCGCAGCACCACCACCTGGTCGCCGAGCCGGACCGCCTCCTCGATGTCGTGGGTGACGAACAGCACCGTCTTGTGCAACTCGGACTGGAGGCGGAGCAACTCCTCCTGCAGCCCGGCGCGGACCACCGGGTCGACGGCGCTGAACGGTTCGTCCATCAGCAGCACCGGCGGGTCGGCCGCCAGCGCCCGCGCGACACCGACGCGCTGCTGCTGCCCGCCGGAGAGCTGGAACGGGTACCGCTTGGCGGTCTCGGGAGCCAGCCCCACCAGGTCGAGCAGTTCCGCCGCCCGGGCGCGGGCCTTCTTCCGGTCCCAGCCGAGCAGGTAGGGAACGGTCGCGATGTTGTCGATCACCCGCCGGTGCGGGAACAGCCCGGCCTGCTGGATCACGTAGCCGATGCCGCGCCGCAGCTTGGCCGGGTCCAGTGCCGCCACATCGGTGCCGTCCAGCAGGACCCGCCCCGAGGTCGGCTCGACCATCCGGTTGACCATCCGCAGCAGGGTGGTCTTCCCGCAGCCGGACGGGCCGACCAGCACGGTCGTCCGACCGGTGGGGACGTCGAGGTCGAGGCCCTCGACGGCGACCGTGCCGTCGGGGTGGCGCTTGCCCGCGCCGTCGAATCTGATCACGGGGAATTTCCTCGTCTCGGCGGCCCCCGGTGGCGGCGCCGATGGTGGTGTCTGTCGCTGTGCCGGTCTGTCGGCCTGTCGCTGTCGTGTGTCTCTGTGGTGTGCCCGTCGGTCGCGTGGTTGCCCGCCTTCGGACCGGCGGAAACTCTGATCAGCCTATGACCTGGTGAACCCGGTGTCCCTGATTTACCGGGCGTGGTCGGATTCACCGGGACCGGCCGACACGGTGACCACGCCCTCCGGGAGCGCCCCGGAGCACCGGGTGCGCCGGGACCACCGGGTGCGCCGGTAGCACCGGCGGCACGGGACGTGCGCGGGGAGCGCGAGGCGCGTGCTCGAATCCTTCGACCCGTCAGCCTCCCTGGCGGGTCGGCAGTCCGGCGGCCGCCCAGGCGACGAACCCGCCGTCCAGATCGGTCGCCCGGTGCAGCCCCAGCTCGCGCAAGGACGCGGCGGCCAGGCTCGACGCGTACCCCTCCGAGCACACCACGACCACCTCCAGGTCGTAGCCGGTGGCCTGCGGGATCCGGTGACTGCCCGTCGGGTCGAGCCGCCACTCCAGCACATTGCGTTCGATGATCAGCGTGTCGGGGATCTCCCCCTCGGCCGCGCGCTGCGCCGCCGGGCGGATGTCCACCAGCAGCGCGCCCGCGCGCTGCGCCCGGAGCGCCTCGTCCGGGCCGGGGCGGTGCACTCCCGCACGGGCGCGGTCCACCAGGTCGTCGATCGTGGTCACCACTGGTCGGGTCCTTCCTCGGAGGTGCGGACCAGGCCACCTGCCCGCAGTTCGTAGTGCGCCATGGAGCTGAGCGGCGGGGAGTAGGCGTGCAGGGTCACGGCCGGGCCGGGCGCGGTGTTGCGGACGTCGTGCACGTACTCGGGGCCGAACGCCCGGGTGGTGCCGGAACCGATCCGCCTGATCAGCAGCCCCTGCTCGGGACCGCCCAGCGACAGCTCCTCCAGCTCGCCCAGCGCGACGGTGAACGCCCCGCGCGAGCCGCCGTGGTCGTGGAAGCCCGTGGACTGGCCGGGCAGCCAACTGATCAGCCACACCTCGTGGTCCTCGTCGGCCGCCAGCCGTCGGTACCAGCGTTCCTCGGTGGAGAGGCGGACGTGGTGGATCCACTGCTCGGGCTGCTCGGCCAGCTCGCGGACGAGCTCCCGCAGCACGGCCGGGGTGAGCGGAGCTCTTCCCTCGGGGGCGGGGGCTGGTGCGGGTGCCTGGGCCGGTGCGGGTGCCGGCGTGAGTGCCACCCCCGAGGCCGGCGAGGTCGTGACGGCGGTGTGCGGGGCGGGTGCGAGGTCCAGGTTCATGTGGGTGTCCTCGGGACGGGCGGGCGGTGGTCGTGGAGCCGTCCGCCGTGCGGCCCGCACGCCGCCGTGGGACATGGTGCGGCGGGGCGGGACGGGGCGGACTGCTGCGTCGCCGTGCGGTGCCACCCCGGTCGGACCGGCGGGCAGGCGCGGTCGTGCGGGGCGGCGTGGCGTCAGGAGAGCGAGTGCGCGGCGCGGGCCCTGGCAGAGGTCACAGAGCGGAACCGGCGGGGAAGGACAAGGTCAACAGGCACACATGGAACTCGCCTGGCGTCGGAGGTCGACGTGCAGGCGGCAGACCAGAGTGGTGCCGGTGTCCATGCGCCGGATCCTTCCCGACGGGACGGCACGAGTCAAGCGAGCACCGTCACGGCTGCCCGTCGCCTCCCTGGTCGGACGCGGTCGGAACCCGTTCGGCGTCGGGCGCCGGGCCGGGGCCGGGGACGGTCCCGGCCCGGCGCGGACCCCGGCCCGGCCGGTCCGGGGGCACGCCGTCGGCGCCTCCGACCTTGGCCTTGGCCGCCCCCGTCGCCGGCGCCTGGTCCGCTCCCGCCCCGACCAGCGCCGCTTCGACGGCGGGGCCCGCCTGTTCGCCCAGGTACCGGCCCAGGGTCTGGTAGGCGTCGAACTGCCGGTGGTCGAACCACTGGTCACCGGCGCCGTCGTACGGGAAGGCCGGATCGCCCACCGCGTAGGCGTGCAGCTCGTACGGCATGTCGGGGGTCAGTACGGCCTGCGCGACGATCAGGGTGCCCTTTCGGGCCGACGCGCCGCCGCCGGAGGCCCCGAGTTCCAGCGGCCACGGGTACACGATGTCGCCGACCACGACCGCCCGCGCGGACAGCCGGTCGGCCAGGCGCGCCGCCAGACCGCGCAACGGAGCCCGCCCGCTCCCGCTCCCGTCCCCGCCGTCGGCTCCGCTCCCGGCCCCGGCGCTGCCCGGGACCAGGAGGTCCGGCTCGCGGAGGGTGATGGTGATGCCCAACTCCTCCCGGGCGAGGGTGATCGCCGCGGCGAGCGATCCCGCGAAGGCGGAGTCGCCGCTCGCGTCGACGCAGACCGCCGTCCGCACGCCGTGCCGCAGCAACTCGACCAGGCCGAGGTTCTCGTAGTGCCCGCCGTCGGTGGTGAGCAGGAACCGGGCGTCCATCGGGTAGCGCCCGAACGCCTCCCGCAGTTGGTACGACAGCCGACGCACGGCGGGCTGCGGCGCGTACCGCCAGTCCCGCTCGGCGGCCCAGAGCGGGGCGAGGGCGGCCGGGTTGGGCAGCCAGGTGCCCAGCCTGGCATTGGTGATCGCGAACAACCCCTGGAACGCCCTGGACCGGCGGCCCATCGCGGAGGAGAAGGCGGCGCCGGAGACGGCCATCGCGGACTGCACCGTGAGGTCCCGGGCGATGTGCCGCCGGGTGCGCCGTTCCAGCAGGTCGGTGCGCGCGTACCCGACGTCCGGACCGCCCACGTAGTCGGAGGAGAAGGTGAACGACACCGCCCGCCGACCCGGCGGCGTCCGCGCGCTCCCGGAGAGGTTGGCGGCCGCCGCGAAGATCACCTGGGGGAAGTCCGGGTGCCGGGCGCCGTAGTGGCTGAGCCGGGTCTGCTCGCGGAAGAAGTGGTACGGCCGGGCCAGGACCTCGCCGCCCGCCTCCTCGCCGCCCGCCCCGTCCTCCGCCCCGTCCTCCGTTCCGTCCCCGACCGCCCGCCTGACGGCGAAGGCCGAGGCGAGACGGTGCCGGTAGAAGGGGTGCAGACCCATCCAGGTCTGGTCGAGGTTGAGGCCGACCGTGCCCAGGACCAGCGGCAGCAGCACCTGGACGGCGGTCGGCCAGGAGTGTCCGGTGGCCACCGCCCACCCGAAGGCGAGCAGCGCGCCGACGGTGAGCGCGGTCAGGGCCGACCAGAGCACGAGGTACTCGGTGATCCGGACGGTGAGACGGCTGCGGCGGGCTCCGCGCAGGGCGCCGCCGAGCGCCGCCGCCCCCTGCTCGATGACGTGGCGACCGTGCCAGAGGATGCCCAGCAGCAGCGCCAGGTAACTGAGCAGGACGGTGAGGCTGATTCCGGCCCCGGCCTGGCGGGCGCCGACCGCGAGCGCCCGCCGCAGAGCCACCGCGCCCCAGGCCAGACCGGGGACGGCCAGCACACCGAGCGCGAGCAGCACGGCCAGCGCCAGCGCGCCGTGCGAGAAGCGGCGCAGGAGGCGTGGCAGCGGCGTGTTCCAGCCGAGCCAGGAGAAGGCGAGCAGCCAGAGCAGCCACCCGGTGGCGGCGGCCGAGAGCAGCCCGACGAGGGTGAGCAGGACCGGTACCCGGACGGTCGGCGATCCGCCCGTACTGCCGAAGCCTCCCGCACCCCCGGACCCGATGGCCCGCGGGCCGACGGCGCCGGCGAGGCCGTCCAGGTCGGCGAGCGGTACCAGGTGGTAGAACCGGCTCAGGCCGAGGCCGAGCACCAGGACGGTGGCGAGCAGCAGCGAGAGCGCCGCGACCAGGCCGCGCAGCAGCGTGCCGAGCGCGACCAGCCACTCGCCCGCGCCGTCCGCGAGGTACTTGGAGTGGCGGCGGAGGTGGTCCTCCTCGGGCGAGCCGGGTTCGAGCACGGTGTCGGCGGTCAGTCCGGACCGTACCCGGACCGGACTGTCGGGCGCGGAGTCGCTCAGTGCCAACTGCATCGCGCCGACCGTGTACCCGCCCCCGGAGACCGCGACCAGGTACCGGGCCCGCTTCAGCCAGGGCCGCAGTGCCTGGAGCGCGCCGAGGGTGACACAGGCCGAGCGGATGCCGCCGCCGGAGACGCAGAAGCCGAGCGGAGCGTGTTCGCGGCCGGGCGGCACCCGGGCGGCGTTGTGCCAGCGGGTCTGTCGGGTGAGCGGTCCGTGGACCCGGGGCCCGGGCGGCCACCGCCCGCCCCGCGCGGTCAGCACCGGCCACGGCGGGATCAGCGGTGGTCCGGCGGCGGTGGGCGGATCCGGTCCCGGGGCCGGCCCGGCCTCGCCCTGCCCCGGCGCGGCCCGCCCGTCGGCCTCGCGTCCCTGCTGCCCGTGTCCGTCCCCGTCCCCGTCCCCGTCCCCATGGACCTCCCCGCGTTCGTGCCGGTGCGTACTTCCGTTCCCACTCCCGTTCCTGTCCCCGCCCCCGTTCTGTCGCTCGTTCCTGTGCTCCGCCCGGTCTGCCGCTTCGCCCCCGCCCCCGTCCTCGCCGCCCTCGCCGTCCTCCGACCGTCGCTGCAGCAAGCCGCGCACCGCCCGGTGCACGGTGGCTCCGCACACCACGACCGCGACCGCCCCCGAGGGGAGGAGCAGCAGCCACTTGACCGTGGCGAACGCGGCCGCCGCGGCGAACGGCGCGTCCCCACCCGTCGGCCCGGGACCGTCCCGGCCCAGCCCGGCCTCCAGCAGGACGTCCTCGGCCACGTCGCAGACGCCGGCCAGCACGCCCGCCAGGCCCGCGGCCAGTGCCGCCGACCGCCAGTGGGCCCGGGTGAACACATGGGCCCCGAGCAGCCCGGCCGCCGCGAGGGTGACGGTGTAACCACCGATCAGCCAGAGGTCGGCGTCCAGCGCGGCCCGGAACTCCGGTGCCTGCCCGGCGATCACCGCCTCGGCGGCGGACCGGGAGCCGGCGAGTTGCAGCCGGACGTCCCTGGCGCCCTGGTCGGCCGCCGTCCGCCGTGCGTACAGCAGCCACCCGAGCACGGCCGGCACCGGCACCGCGAGCCCGAGCAGCACCCCGCCCCAGGCGGGCACCCTGCCCCTGAAAAGCCCCCTGCTCCCGGTGAGCGCCCCGCTCCCGGAGGCCACCCCCACCCCGGCGGGCACCCCGCCCACCGACCCGTCCTCGGCCGCCACGACGACCCACCCCTCTCCACCACCGCACCACCACCCGACCCCGGGGACGCACCCCGCGCCCCGCGCCCGCCCCGGTACCTCGATCCGGCGGACCGGCGGACCGGCGGCCGGAGGGGCGTCACCACCTTCCTGCCCCGCTGCGCCCCACCCCGAGCATGGATTCACCCGAATGAGTAAGGAGTGCGCTCCCGGGGTAGATGACCGTTTCATCCCACCTACGAGACCCCGCGTGTCCGCCGGGCAAGATCGCCCGGGCCGCGTTGTGTCGGACGTATTGTCAGGCGACCGAAGCCGGGCCTACGGTCGACGCACCAACTTTCTACGCACGTAGACATCCACCGCAGGCAGCACCGCCCGCCGACCCTCGGACCGCGGGCCCGCCCCCGGACGGGCCGCGGAGTTGCGGAGGTACCCATGTCGCAGATCGTCCGTGCCGCCCTCGTCCAGACCCGCTGGACCGGCGACCAGGAGAGCATGATCGCCCTCCACGAGCGCTACGCCCGCGAGGCGGCCGCCCAGGGCGCGAAGATCCTCGGCTTCCAGGAGGTCTTCAACGCCCCGTACTTCTGCCAGGTGCAGGACCAGGAGCACTACCGCTGGGCCGAGCCCGTCCCCGACGGCCCCACCGTCCGGCGGATGCGCGAACTCGCCCGCGAGCTCGGCCTCGTCCTGGTCGTCCCCGTCTACGAGGAGGAGCAGCCCGGGGTCTACTACAACACCGCCGCCGTGATCGACGCCGACGGCAGCTACCTCGGCAAGTACCGCAAGCACCACATCCCGCAGGTCAAGGGCTTCTGGGAGAAGTACTACTTCAAGCCCGGCAACCTCGGCTGGCCGGTGTTCGACACCGCCGTCGGCAAGGTCGGCGTGTACATCTGCTACGACCGGCACTTCCCCGAGGGCTGGCGTGCCCTGGGCCTCGGCGGCGCGCAGATCGTCTACAACCCCTCCGCCACCAGCCGCAGCCTGTCGGCCTACCTGTGGCAGCTCGAACAGCCCGCCGCCGCCGTCGCCAACGCCTACTACGTCGCCGCCATCAACCGCGTCGGCACCGAGGAGTACGGCGACAACGACTTCTACGGCACCTCCTACTTCGTCGACCCGCGCGGCCGGTTCGTCGGCGAGGTGGCCTCCGACAAGGAGGAGGAGCTGGTCGTGCGCGACCTCGACCTCGACCTCATCGAGGAAGTCCGCCAGCAGTGGGCGTTCTACCGCGACCGCCGCCCGGAGGCGTACGGACCACTGACCGAGGCGTGACGGAGAGGGGCACCAGCACACCATGACCAGCACCCCGAGCAGCACCCCCGCCGCCGGCCGGGCCGCCGCGGAGTCCGCCACCGGCTCGGCCGTCACCGGCTCGGCCACCGCCCGGACCGGGCGCACCGCCATCCGCGGCGGCCTCGTCGTCACCGCCACCGAGGAACTGCGCGCCGACGTCCTGATCGAGGGGGAACGGATCGCCGCCCTCGCCGCCACCGGCAGCGGGGCCGCCCTCTCCTGGACCGCGGACACCGTGATCGACGCCGACGGCCACTACGTCGTCCCCGGCGGCGTCGACGCCCACACCCACATGGAACTCCCCTTCGGCGGCACCCACGCCTCCGACACCTTCGAGACCGGCACCCGCGCCGCCGCCTGGGGCGGCACCACCACCATCGTCGACTTCGCCGTCCAGCCGGTCGGCGGCAGTCTGCGCGAGGGTCTCGACGCCTGGCACGCCAAGGCCGAGGGCAACTGCGCGATCGACTACGCCTTCCACACCATCGTCTCCGACGTCACCGACGCCGTCCTCAAGGAGATGGACGCCCTCGTCGACTCCGGCGAGTCCACCTCCTTCAAGCTGTTCATGGCCTACCCGGGCGTCTTCTACAGCGACGACGGACGCATCCTGCGCGCCATGCAACGCGGGGCCGCCAACGGCGGGTTGACCATGATGCACGCCGAGAACGGCATCGCCATCGACGTCCTCGTCGAGCAGGCCCTCGCCGCCGGACGCACCGCGCCCCGCTACCACGGCGAAGTCCGCCGCGAACTGCTGGAGGCCGAGGCCACCCACCGGGCGATCAAGCTCGCGCAGGTCGCCGGCAGCCCCCTCTACGTGGTCCACGTCTCCGCCGCCTCCGCGCTCGCCGAACTCGCCCGGGCCCGCGACGAGGGCCTCCCGGTCTTCGGCGAGACCTGTCCGCAGTACCTCTTCCTCTCCACCGACAACCTCGCCGAGGAGGGCGCGGACGGCTTCGAGGGCGCCAAGTACGTGTGCAGCACGCCGCTGCGGCCCCGTGAACACCAGGAGGCGCTCTGGCGCGGGCTGCGCACCAACGACCTCCAGGTGGTCTCCACCGACCACTGCCCGTTCTGCTTCACGGGCCAGAAGGAGCTCGGCCGCGGCGACTTCTCGAAGATCCCCAACGGCCTGCCCGGCGTGGAGAACCGGATGGACCTCCTGCACCAGGCCGTGGTCGACGGACGGATCAGCCGCCGCCGCTGGATCGAGATCGCCTGCACCACCCCGGCCCGGATGTTCGGCCTGCACCCGCGCAAGGGCACCCTCGCCCCCGGGGCCGACGCCGACGTCGTCGTCTACGACCCGAACGCCGTCCAGACCGTCTCCGCCGCGACCCACCACATGAACGTCGACTACTCGGCGTACGAGGGGCGCACCCTCACCGGTCGGGCCCGCACCGTGCTCTCGCGGGGCACCGTGGTGCTCGACCGGGGCACCTGGCTGGGCCGGGCCGGGCACGGCACCTTCCTGCGCCGGGACACCTGCCAGTACCTCGGCTGAACCACCGGCCCGGCCGGGCCCGCCACCGGTCGCCCCTCCCGCCCGCACATCCGCACAACTCCCGGAGCCCGCCTTGGACATCGGCCTCGTCCTGCAGACCGACCCGCCCGCCCGCCTGCTCATCGATCGCATGATCCGCGCCGAGCGGGCCGGCTTCAGCCACGGCTGGACCTTCGACTCCTGCGTGCTGTGGCAGGAACCCTTCGTCGTCTACAGCCGGATCCTCGCCGAGACCAGCACCCTCACCGTGGGTCCCATGGTCACCAATCCCTCCACCCGCACCTGGGAGGTGACCGCCTCCCTGTTCGCCACGCTCAACGACATGTTCGGCAACCGGACCGTCTGCGGGATCGGCCGCGGCGACTCCGCGATGCGGGTGGCCGGTCGCAAGCCCGCCACCCTCGACCGGCTCTCCCAGGCCATGTACGCCGTCAAGGAGCTGGCCGAAGGGCGGACCGCCGAGGTCGACGGCACCGAGATGCACCTGCCCTGGGTCGGCGAGGGCGCCCGGTTGCCGATCTGGATGGGCGCCTACGGACCCAGGGCCCTGGACCTGACCGGCCGTCAGGCGGACGGCTTCATCCTCCAACTCGCCGACCCCTTCCTCGCCGAGTACATGGTCAAGGCCGTCCGCCGGTCCGCCGCCGAGGCCGGCCGCGACCCCGACGCGCTCACCGTCTGCGTCGCCGCCCCCGCCTACGTGACCGCCGACGACTCCCCGGCCGCCCTCGCCCACGCCCGCGAACAGTGCCGCTGGTTCGGCGGCATGGTCGGCAACCACGTCGCCGACCTGGTCCGCCACTACGGCGAGCACTCCGGCCTCGTCCCCGAGGCCCTCACCGCCTACATCAAGGACCGCCAGGGCTACGACTACAGCCACCACGGCCGCGCCGGAAACCCCGACACCGCCTTCGTCCCCGACGAGATCGTCGACCGCTTCTGCGTCATCGGCCCGATCGAGACCCACCTCGCCCGCCTCGAACACCTCCGCGGCCTCGGCGTCGACCAGTTCGCCGTCTACGCCATGCACGACGCCGTCGAACCCACCATCGACGCCTACGGCACCCACATCGTCCCCGCCCTGGCCGCACCCGCGGCCCCCTGATCCCCGGTGCCTTCCCCGGAGCGACCCTCGACGTGAATCCCCGGGCGAGCCCCGAGCGAACTCCGAAGCGATTCAATATCAATCAGATGTGATCACTCCCGGTCGTTCGCTCGGTGTGCACCCGCAGGCCCTGTTGAATGGCGGCGTGACTGGAACGCCTGTCGGTCCAGAGCTGCACGCGCGGCTGTCCGCTGCCGCTCGCACCGTCTGGGCCAAGTCCGAGGAAGGCACCTCCGGATGGATGCCGCTGTGGAGCCACATGGCGGACAGCGGGGCCGTCGCCGGGCTGCTGTGGGACCGGTGGCATCCGAGGAACGTGCGGGAGTCGATCGCCGGGGCGCTCGGGGGCGGCCGGCGATCGGCCCGGGAGCTCGCGGTGCGGCTGGCGACCACGCACGACACGGGCAAGGCGACACCCGCGTTCGCGTGCCAGGTCGACGGACTCGCCGCCAGGATGCGGCAGGCCGGGCTGGCGATGCGCGACCCGAAGCAGTACGGCGACGACCGGCGGCTGGCCCCGCACGGTCCCGCCGGCCAACTGATCATCCAGGAATGGCTGGTGGAACGGCGCGGATGGAAGCACCGGGCCGCCGGGCAGTGGGCGGTGGTGGCCGGCGGGCACCACGGGGTGCCGCCGGGGCACGGGCAGTTGCACGACCTCGAACTGCGCGAGGACCTGATCCGCACTCCCGGAACAAGCGAAAAGCTCTGGCGTGACGTGCAGTTCGAGCTGCTCGACGCGTCCACCGAGGTGCTCGGGGCCGACACCCTGCTCTCCGCCGTGAAGGACGTCAAGCTGCCCCAGCCGGTACAGGTGCTCCTGACCGGCATCGTCATCAGGCCGGGGCCGGGCCGTCCTCACGTACAGCACGGACACCGAGCAGGGCTTCGCCTTCGCGACCCACGAACACCGGTGGCAACCGGTGGACCACGAGGGCCTCACACTGATCCACCGTCCGGCAGACCGCCCGTTGCCGTCGCCCCGCGCCGGGCCGCCACCGGAGGGGGTCACGAGCGGCTGGAGCAAAGCCTCCAAGCGCCGCCGTTTCGACGGTCGTTGATTCGGTGGAGGGGTGCTTCGGATCGTCTTCGTCCACTGATCCCTGAGCGGGCAGTGGCGACTACCGGCGCCGTGGGACCAAGGGCGTCACTGCGCCCGGTGGGACCGGTGACGACGTGCGCGCCCGGCACCGGCCGCGACAACCACCACGGCAACCAGCACCACGACAACGAGCCGGACGCCGACATCGGCCGGGGCACTCGATCCCGCCCCGGCCGTCACGCAGACGGCGAGCAGGCTGAGCAGGGTCATCGCGCCGTGACGGCCGCGGCCGAAGGGCAGGGAGCTGGGCATCATGTGATTACTCCATGGTCGGATCGAAGGCCGAATCCGCGATTGCGGCAGCACTCGTAGACCGGGCAGGCGGTCCCAGGACGCGATCGCCGAGATCCACCACTTCGGCACCCACGGATACCGCTGGGTGCTGGATGCGGACATCGAGGGGTGCTCCGACCGGATCGACCACGTGGCCCTGATGGACCGCGTGCGCGCCCGGGTGAAGGACAAGCGCGTCCTGGGAAGCCGACCTGGAGGATCGTCCGCTACGCGGACGATTTCTACACGTTCATCGCCAAGCGTCCCATTCAGGACCTCAAGGCGAAGATCCGTGCCCTGACGCACAGAACATCGCAACACGATCTCCGGTCCCTGCTGATCAGGCACAACCAGATCACGCGAGGGTGGACCGCCTACTTCCGGCATGCCGTGGCGAAGAGCCGGTTCGGGACGCTCGCTCACTTCTTGTGGTGGCGGCTGATCCGGACGCTCTCCACCCGGCACCGCTGGAACTGGACGGATGTCCGCCGGGAGCACACCGCCCTCAGCGGGCGGTGGCTACCGATCACGGCGGGCGGAATCGAGCTGTTCGACATGGGCAAGGTCCCCGTGACCCGCTACCGATGGCGAGCGACCCGAATCCCCAACCGATGGACAGAGGGCGCAGCCTGACGGATGTCTCCGTGGAGAGCCCGTTGCGTGGAGACACGCACGGCGGGTTCGGCGAGGGGTCCGCAGAAACGGACCGGGAGCAATCCCGGCACCGCGCTCCGGGCCCACTCAACTCTATAGGGCGTCAGCACCACCGGACGCCGGTCGCCGGCGTCCGGTACGACCTGCGCGGACGCGGCGCGCCGGGCCCGCGTCCGCGCCGGTCGGGGCCGCCGCCTCGGGCAGGACCTCCGCAACCCGAAGACGATGCCGAGCGAGCTGCGCGGCTGACGGCATCGGAGCCCGCCACCCGCAGCCGTTCCCCCGCTGCGGGTGGCTTCCCTGCCCGGCAGGACGGGGCGCCGTCCGCCGGTGCGCGGGCCGAAGGACCCGGTCGCTCAGGATCCGCCGGGTTTGCCCGTCGAGACCAGCAGGAGGACGGACGAGCCCGGTGCCACCGGTTCTGCGCCGCCCCGGGGGGCACTGCTGATCACCTGCCCGGCGGGAGCGTTCCAGTCCGTGTGCCGCATGATCGTGCAGCTCAGTCCGAGTCCGCGCAGCAGGCTTCCGGCCTGTTCGACCGGCATGCCGGCCAGGTCCGGCAGCGCGATGCCCGCTCCCGCGGTCTGCTCCCGCTCGTGTGTCGGAGTCGCATCGGCACTTCCGCTCCTGGGGGTGCCGGTGGCGAGCGGGGTGCACGCCCCGTTCGCCGGCGCGGACAGGGACGGGGAGGCGCCGGGCGCGGACAGGGACGGGGAAGCGCCGGGCGCGGACAGGGACGGGGAGGCGCCGGGCGCGAGCGGCACGGGCTTCAGCGCGAAGAACCCCACCGTGGCGCACGCCAGTGCGCAGCACGCCGCGGCGGTGCCGAAGAGCGCCCGGCGGGTGCGGCTGCGGCTGACGACTCGCTCGATCGCGGCCGCGTCGACGACCGGCGCCGTCGGCCCGTCGGCGAAGGAGGCCACCGCGGCACGCAGCTCGGCTTCGAGGCCCGGCTCGAACGGGGCGGGTCCGGACGACGTGTTCCTCACTTCGTACCTCCGAAAGCGGCCGACGGGGTGTGCGGCGCCCGGGCGCCCGATACGGAATCGCGCAGCTTGGCCAGGCCGCGGGCGAGCTGGGACCTCACCGCACTCGAAGAGATGTCCAGGATGTCGGCGACCTGCCGGGCGTCCAGATCGTGCAGGTAGTACAGGACCACCACGCTGCGCATGCCCATCGGCAGCCCGAGCAGTGCCTCGATCAGTTCCGCGCGCAGATCCACCTGCCCGAACCGGTCCCGGAGGTCGGCCGTCTCGGGCACCCCCGACAGCCCGGGGCGCTCGCCCAGGCGCGACAGCCGCCGCCAGCGGTCGTTGGCCAGGTTGACCAGCACTTTGCGCACGTACGCCTCCGGCGAGTCCGCCACCGCGACCTTCCGCCAGTGTCGGCACGCCCGCTCCAGCGCCTCCTGCACCAGATCCTCGGCCACGTGCACGTCACCGGTCAGCGCATACGCGGTGCGGAACAACGCTCCCGACCGCTGTGCGACGAACTCCGTGAATCCGTTGCCCGGACCGCTCCTGCGAAACCTCACCCGCCGACCTCCTCTCCTCGTTCCGTCCCGATCACTGCCCCTATGACGGCGGAACGGGGCCGGGTGCTGCACCGAGCTGCCGGCAGTGACGTGAATCACAGCTGGGACGGAAGGGCGTCCCAGGACCTCGCGCCGCTGCCGCCCGGGGTGGGGGCGGGGCCCGGAGTCCCGCGCGGGCGGAGCGGAAGCGGGCTCGGGCTCCGACCGGCCGCCCGTCGTCACGGAACGCGGGCCGGTCCTCTCCCGGGAGGCGAGCCGGCGAGTCTGGCCGTCCGGGGGTTCAGTCCTCCGGGATGCCCGGCCTGGCCGGTGGGGGCGGTGGGGCTGCGGCGAAGTGGTCTCCGCCCTGGCCGGCTCCGGGTGTCAGTCCTCCCACGGCTCGGTCACCGTCTACGACATGCTGCTGGAGCTGGAGAAGCGCCTCGACGCCCTGCGGCACGTCGGCCACGCCGGCGGCATCGACCCGCGCGGGACCACTGTCCTGCACGCCGTCCGGCTCGCCGCGGCCATCCTGCAGCCCGTCGTCCCCGGCGCCGAGCCGCCGCCGTTCCCCGACGACACCGCCCGCCTGCTGCAACTGATCGCCAACTGGCGCGACGCCGCTCTCGACCTCGGCGAGTTCGCTCCCGCCGGCCCCGTCCTGCGGGTCGTCCCCGGCGGCCGGGGCAACCGGCCCGGGTCGGCAGGGTAACGGCCGGCCGTCGCCTTCGCCGTGCTCTCGGAGCCACTCGGCGACATCGTGCACCTCGTGCACCCGGCGCCCGGTGACTTCCTCGTGCAGGTCCAGGTCCTCGGTGTCGAGGGCGATCAGGATCGCGGTGCCGCGCAGGGCGGAGGCGATGTTCAGCAGGTCCTCGTCGTGGTGGTCCTGCATCCGCCAGCCGAGATCGCCCATCCGCTCGACCAGCAGCCGCAGGCCCGCCCGCGGCTGCCACGGCCTGGCGGGCGAGAGCGGCAAGCTCGGCGTTCCGGTCCTCAGCCACACCTCCAGCGTGCGCCCGTTCTGGCCGGGCCACCCCGGGAGCGAAGATCATTCCTCAGCGCCAACCGCTGTACCGCTGCCACTCGCGACCGGTTCAGCGTGGCAGGCACGCAACAGCGGAGATCAGCCTCGCGCGGGCGGGGCGAAGCATGGTGTCTGGATTGGACCCATTTGCCAGGAAAGACCAACCCCGCATGCGCGGGGAGCTGGCCGCCCATGGCGACCGGGACGACGTGGCACGGGGACCAACCCCGCACGCGCGGGGAGCAGCAGAAGATCGGCTTCGCGCTGCTGGGCCTGCTGGGACCAACCCCGCACGCGCGGGGAGCAGTTCGTCTTCGTGATCCAGGAGAAGACCGCCCCGGGACCAACCCCGCACGCGCGGGGAGCAGTGAATCTCGATTTTGGAGCCGCGGCCGCCGCGGGGACCAACCCCGCACGCGCGGGGAGCAGGAGACCGTCGGCTCCTACGACTGGACTGTCGAGGGACCAACCCCGCACGCGCGGGGAGCAGAGTTCTTGAGCTGGGATGTTGTCACGCGGGGGTGGCGGTTTTTGCAACTTCTTTTGATTCGGGCATTCTTCGCAATCCGGTGGGAGTGTGGCTCGGTGTCAGGCTATCGGGACAAGTGACCAAGCGTGCGCGCGATGACGGTTCTCTTCCGGCCGTGACGGTCGAGGCGAGAGTGCTGGTGGCTAGGCCAGCGCGGTGGCGATCAGCCTGGCGGTCGCGGCGAGGAGGGGTTCGTCGGCCGGGGCGTCGGGGGTGGTCTTGGTGGAGAGGACCGCCACCGCGATCGGGCCTCCGTCGGGTGGCCAGGTGACTCCGACGTCGTTGGTGGTGCCGTAGCTGCCGGTGCCGGTCTTCTCGGCGATCGCCCAGGTCGTCGGCAGGCCGGCGCGCAGGCGGTTGGTGCCGGTGGTGTTGCCGAGCAGCCATCCGGTGAGGCGGTGCCTGTCGGAGGGGTCGAGGGCCCTGCCGACGGTGAGCCGGGCGACGGTGAGGCCGATGGCGCGAGGGCTCGACGTGTCCGTGGACCGGCCTGGTTCCGCGGAGTTCAGCGCGGGTTCCCAGCGGTCGAGCCGGGTCACGCGGTCACCGGCGGAGCGGCAGAACCGGGTGATCGCCTCGGGGCCGCCGAGTTCGCGGAGGAGGAGGTTGGCGGCGGCGTTGTCGCTGTACTGGATCGCGGCGGCACAGAGTTCCTCGACCGTCATGCCGGCTTCGAGGTTCCCGGGCAGGCCCGTGATCGGCGCGTAGCTCGATTCCGTCACGTCCTTTGCCGTGTAGTGCCGTCGTTCGGCGAGGAACGAGCCGTCCCGGTCGAGGTCCCTCAGGACCGCGCCCACGGCGAGCGTCTTGAACGTGGAGCACATGGGGAACAGTTCGTCCGCGCGGTACGCCACCGTCCGTCCGGTGACGACATCTTGGGCGAAGACTCCCAGCCGGGCGGCGTGCGCCCGCTCCAGCTCGCGCAAGCGATCGGCGAGTTCGCCTCCCCGTGAGCGTGGCTCCTGTGCGAAGGCCCGCCCTCCGCCGGAGAGGACGGTCACCGCCGCGGCTGCCGCGACTCCACCGAGAACCTGTCGCCGACCAGGTCGGTATCCCATGCTGCCTCCTGTTGATGCCGTGCTCGCGGGAGGCCCCGCACGTGCGGGGCCTCGTCCGAACGTATCGCCGGATTCACCGCACCGAGCGACGGGAGTGCTTCGACAACGAACGGGGTGCGCCCGGTGTCACAGGGACAAGCGGTCGATAACGGCGAGGACGTGGGCGGGGCCGTCCTCGGTGGCGAGGGCGGTGGCGAGGGTGTGGGCGTGGGTGCGGTGGTGGGGGTTGTCGAGGGTCTGGCGGATGGCGGTGGCGAGGCGGGGGGCGGTGAGACGGGGGAGGGGGATGGGGCCTGGGGACGTGCCCAGATGGGTGAGGCGGGCGGACCAGAAGGGCGCGTCGAGTTGGGCGGGGACGGGGATGGTGGGGGTGCCGGCGCGGAGGGTGGCGGCGGTGGTGCCGGCGCCGGCGTGGTGGACGGTGGCGGCCATGCGGGGGAAGAGCCAGTCGTGCGGGGTGTCGCCGATGGTGAGGGCGTCGTCGTTGTCGTCGGGGGTGGTGAGGCCGCTCCAGCCGGACTGGACGACGACGCGGACGCGGGCGGCGCGGGCGGCGGCGAGAACGGTGGCGGTGAGCCGTTCGGGGTCTGGGACGACGAGGCTGCCGAAGCCGATGTACACGGGTGGCGGTCCGGCGGCGAGGAAGTCCAGGAGGCGGGGCGGGGGTTGCCAGTCCGGGTCGGTGCGGGGCCACCAGTAGCCGGTGACGCCGAGGGACGGGTGCCAGTCGGCGGGGCGGGGGACGACTCGTGGGGAGAAGCCGTGCAGCACGGTGCGGTTGCGTCGGCCGCGTGCCACAGAGCTCGCGGGCAGGCCGAGTTGGCGGCGGAGTCCGTGGACGGCAGGAGCGAAGAGCCGGTCGACGGCGGCTTGGACGGCGTGGCCGGCGAGCAGGTTGCCCGGTCCGCCGAGGGAGCGGGTGCCGGTGACGGCCGGGGCGAACTCCCTGGTGGGGGAAAGGGGTTGGAGGTGGAGGGCGATGTTGGGGATGCCGGCAGCCTCGGCGACGGCCTGGCCGAGGTCGGCGGTGGTGCTGGTGGTGAGGAGGAGGTCGGCGCCGGGTTCGGCCGCGGCGGCGATCCCCGCGCCGAGGGCGGGCGTGAACGCGCGGGCGAGGCGGACCAGTCGGAGGACGGCGAGCGGTCCGGAACCGGCTCGCAGGAGTTGCTGGCCGTGGGCGGAGGCGAGTTCGGCGCGCGGGTCGACGGGCAGCGGGCGGAACTCCAGTCCGCAGGCGCGGACGGAGTCGGCGAAGGTGGTGTGGGTGGCGAGGGCCACCTGATGGCCGGCCGCCCGGAGGCGGGCGCCGAGTCCGGTGAAGGGGGCGACGTCGCCCCGTGAGCCGGCGGTGGCGATCAGGATGCGCATGGCCGCAGTATTCCGGGGCAGTCGGGTCCCGAGAAGGGTGCCACGCCAGCGGGGAACCGCGGGCCGCGGGCCTTCGCGCGCGGACGGGCCGGGCGCGGAACCGCCCGGCGGTGGCGCGGCGTCCTTGCCAAGGAGTACGGCGTGCACGGGGCAGTCGTACGGCTCGAAGGGCGGTAGGCGCATGGGCTTCGTCGCATGGATCGTGCTGGGCCTGGTGGCCGGGGCGCTGGCCAAGCTGCTGCTGCCGGGGCGGGACCCGGGGGGTCTGGTGGTGACCACTCTGATCGGTGTCGCCGGTTCCTTCGTCGGCGGATGGATCTCCGCGAAGTTCCTGGACCGGCCGGTGGCGGCGCATTTCTTCGACCTGGCGACCTGGGCGTCCGCGATCGGCGGCGCCCTGGTGCTGCTGATCCTCTACCGGCTCGTCTTCGGCAACTCCCGCAACTGACGGCGATCGGGGCGGGGCGGGGCGAGGAGCCCCGCCCCGCCCCGATCCGTGCCCCGGGCAGGAAGGTCGGGCCGCGGGGAAGCCGGGCCCTGAGCGCATCAGGCCCTGGCGGCCAGGCCGCCGAGGATGAGCCGCCAGAGGGCCTCGAACCGCTCGTCGGCGGCCGGGTCGGACCAACTTCCCGCGTGGGCGGGGTTGTGGAAGTGGGCGGTCGCCTCGAACACGGCACGAGCGGTCGACTCCACGGGGGCGGAGTGGAACTCCTCGCTCTCGGCGCCGTCCCGGACGATCCCGGCGATCTGGGCGATCAGCGTTTCGACGTGGGTCTCGACCGTGTGGCTGTTCTCGCCGACCAGCGTCATGTAGGTCGCGAACAGCTGGGGGTCGTCGAGGGCCTTGCGGCGCTTGGCGGCGAAGAGGGTGCTCAGCCAGCGGTGCAGGCGCTCCGCGGCCGGTCCGGTACCGGTGGCGATGAGGCGCAGGTCGTCGTGGGCCTGGGCGAGCCAGCGTTCGGTGACGGCCTCGCGCAGCGCCGCCTTGCTCGGGAAGAAGCGGTAGACGCTGCCGTGGCTGACGCCGAGCGTGCGGGCGACGTCGACGACGGTGGCCTTCGCCGGGCCGAAGCGCCTGAGGACGTCCTCCGTCGCGCTCAGGATCTGCTCGGCGGTGAGTGCGCTGTCCGTGCTCACGGGGAGGTACGTCCTTACGGGTGAGGCGTCCGCCCGCCGGGGTGCGGCGGGCGGACGGCCGGTCGGTGGGCGGCCGTCCGGGAGTGGGGCCACCGGGCGTCCGGCGGTTGGTACGGGTGCCGACGGCCCCGCCCGGAGCGGGCTTCCGGCACGGCCGGGACCGCGCCTCAGTGCTCGCTGTCGAGATGGGCCATCTGGGCGGCAGCGTACCTGTCGCCGGCCGCGGACCCGGCGGGGACCGCCGCCTCGATGGCCGCGAGGTCGGCCTCGGTGAGGGCCACGTCGAGCGAGCCGAGGGCCTCGGTGAGGCGGTCGCGGCGGCGGGCGCCGACCAGCGGGACGATGTCCTCGCCGCGGGAGGCGACCCAGGCGATCGCGATCTGCGCGACGGTGGCGTTCCGTTCGGCGGCGACCGCGCGCAGGGCGTCGACGAGCCGGAGGTTGTGGGTGAGGTTGTCGCCCTGGAAGCGGGGGCTGTGGCCGCGGAAGTCGGTGCCGGCCAGCTCCCGGCCGGTCTGCCAGTGGCCGCTGAGCAGGCCGCGAGAGAGTACGCCGTAGGCGGTCACGCCGATGCCGAGCTCGCGGGCGACGGGCAGGATCCCCGCCTCGACGGAGCGGGAGATGAGCGAGTACTCGATCTGGAGGTCACTGATCGGGTGGACGGCGGCCGCGCGGCGCAGGGTGTCGGCGCCGACCTCGGAGAGCCCGATGTGGCGGACGTAGCCGGCCTGGACCAGCTCGGCGATCGCGCCGACGGTCTCCTCGACCGGGACGACCGGGTCCAGCCGGGCCGGGCGGTAGATGTCGATGTGGTCGGTGCGCAGGCGGCGCAGGGTGTAGGCGAGGGCGGTCTTGACCGCTGCCGGGCGGGCGTCGTAGCCGAGCCACTGGCCGTCCGGGCTGCGCTGGGCGCCGAACTTCACGCTGATCCGGACGTCCTCGCGGTCGCGGCCGCGCAGCGCCTCGTGGATCAGCAGTTCGTTGTGGCCCATGCCGTAGAAGTCGCCGGTGTCGAGCAGGGTGAGGCCGGCGTCGAGGGCGGCGTGGATGGTCGCGATGCTCTCGGCCTCGTCGGCGGGGCCGTAGAGGTCCGACATGCCCATGCAGCCGAGGCCGAGGGGGGAGACCTTCGGGCCGGTGGCGCCGAGCGTGCGCGGGGGGAGCTGGCGGGGGTTCTGGGTGGTGGACATGGGTCAACGATGACACAGCGACTGACAGATTTCAAAATCTGTCATCTGAAATCTGTCAGCTGTCATTTGTCGATCCTGGAGTCCGGGGGCTTCGGAGGGTGGGCGAGCGAGGGGCCGGCCGGGTGCGACGGTCTCCGGAGCCGGTCAGTCCTCGTGCCCGCCGCACGCCCCGCTCCGGTCGCAGTACGGCGGCTCCGCGCTCCGGCCGCAGCCGCACAGCATCGCCCGCGGCGTCTCCCGGACCTCCCCCGACGCCTCCGTCACCCGCAGCTCGCCCCGGACCAGCAGCCGACCGTCGGCCGTCCGCCGCACCGTGGTCGGCCGGTCCGGGTCCTCGGTCCCGCCGTCCGCCGACCGGTAGGCCAGCGCGCCCGTCGGGCAGCGGCGCACCACCTCGGCGACGATGCCGGGCTCGGCGGCGTCCGGCATGATCCACGGCCGCCGCGCCGTGTCGAACACCGCCGGCAGGCCGCGGACGCACTCGGCGGCGTGTCGGCACAGCCGGGCGTCGAAGGACACCGTGATCCCGGCCCCCCGGTACGCCCGGGCACCGCGGTCGCGTGCGCCCTCGGCGCCTGTGCCGCCGGCGGTGGTCATCAGTCGCTCACCCGGCTCCGGTTCTCGTACGCCAGGTCGATGTAGTCGGGATGCCGGAGCATCCACCCCTTGATGAACGGGCACGTCGCCAGGACCGGCAGCCCCCGCTCCCGCGCGTCGTCCAGGGCGGCCCGGGCCAGTGCCCCGCCGACGCCCTGTCCCTCGTACGCGGGCTCGACCACCGTGTGCGGATACACCACCAGCTCGTCGCCGCGCAGGTACTCGGCGAACCCGGCCAGGGTGTCGTCGGTCCACGCCTCGAAGCGGCCGCCGCCCTCGGCGTCACGGATCGTGAGTGTCATCGCGGACTCCTCGTTGCTCGAAGCGCTGCGCGGCCTGCCGCCCGGGTCCGTTGCTCGCCGAGCCGGCCGGGCCGGGGGCCGCCCGGTCCATCATCGGGCGGACGCGGCGACCCCGCCCGTCGGGCCGTCGGCGCTCGCGTCGGCGCCCGTGCTCGCGGGCTCCGTGCTCGCGGGGCCTGCGCTCACGGGCCGGCACCCACGGCCCCCGCGTCCTCGGGTGCCGCGTCCGTCGCCGTCCGGCCCCCGCCCGGGGCGCGCAACAGGTGGGCCCGTGCCGGGGGGACGTTCCGCCAGACCACCCGGCTCCCCAGGCCGTAGTCCTCCTCGAACCGGCGCAGCAACCGCAGCACCGCCCGGTGCCGCGAGCCCTGTCGGGGGCCGGACGTCAGCAGCCGTGCCGCCGATGTCCCCAGGTATCCGAAGTACGTCAGCTCGCCTCCCGGTACCAGCAGTCGCAGATAGAGGTCGAGGACGCGCCGGACCTCCGCCGGCTCGAAGTTCGTGAACGGCAGCCCCGACACGATCACGTCGTACCGTTCGGCGACCGCCCGCGGCCCGCCGCCCTCGCGGCCGCCGTCCCCGTCCTTGTCCTCGTTTCCGTCCCTGCCGTCGTCGCCGGTGGCGGGCGGGCCGCACCCCGGGAGGTCCTGCACCCGGCACGTCGACAGCCGCAGGCCCAGCTCCGCCCCGCGTCGCGACAACTCCTCGTCCGTCCGCAGCCGTTGTGCGAACCTGGGATTGGGTTCCACCACGTGCAACCGGTCTCCCGCCCGCAGCACCCGGACCAGCCGCCGCGTCACCGCACCCGTCCCGGCCCCCACCTCCAGCACGGAGAGCGGCCGGTCCGGGCGGCTCGTCGCCGGGACCGCGAGCGCGTTCACCAGCTCCACCCCGCTCGGCGCCACCGCGCCCGTCAGCCGGAAGGCGCGCAGTGCCTCGGACAGGAAGAGCCACCCGTCGCCGCCGCTCCGCCCCTGCCGTGCGGCGCGAGCGGTCACGGCGTTCGCGGGCTCCGGGGTGGCGGCGCGGGAGGGGGCGGAGGCGGGGGAAGCGGGGGAAGTGGGGCCGTGGCAGAGCTGAGGTGGCGTCATGACAGCGACGCTAGAGATGGTTCGTCCTGCGTGGAACGGCCGAAAGACGCTCGGCACCCCCGACGAAAGTCGAGGGTGCCGATGGCCGATCGGCAGGGGTGGCGCACGGTCGGTCCGTCGTAGCATCGGGCCCCGGACGAGGGACGGAAGGAGGCGACGAACGAAATGAACGACCGGACCCGACCGCCTCGCCCGGCCCGTCAACTCCCCCTGACCCGTTGGGCCGGGCCGTTCCGTCGGATCGAACCGCCGGGCACACCGCGCCGTCCGCGCGCCGCGCGGCTCGGCTGGTACGCCCCCGGACGACACCGCCCGACCGAGACGCTGCTCCTGCTGACCGTTCTCGTGCTCGCCGTCGAGGAGACCCTCGCCCAGTGGCGCGTCCACGATCTCCCCTGGCGCCCGGTGCGCGTGGCCGGGGCCGTGTTCGCCGCGCTGTCCCTGCTGCTCGCCCGCCGCCACCCGGTCGCCGCCGCCGTCCTGCCGGTTCTCCTCAGCGGACTGCTGAACCGCGCTTTCCCGGGCCTGTTCAGCGTCTTCCACCTGGCCTCGACGGGCCGCTCCGGTCCGGCGCTCGCTGCCGCCGTCGTGCTCGCGGGGCTCGGAGCGGTCCGTGTCGACTCGCTCGCCGACTGGGCCGGCACCACCGGGTCCCAACTCCTGATCGAGGCGGCCGTCCTCTCCTTCGGTCTGTGGCTGCACAGCCGCCGTGTGCTGATCCGGACCCTGAACGCCAAGGTCGAAGCGCTGGACCGGGAGCGCGAACTCCGGTCCGACCAGGCCCGTTCCGCCGAACGTGCCCGGATCGCACGCGAGATGCACGACGTCCTGGCCCACCGGCTCAGCCTCCTCGTCCTGCACGCCGGTGTGCTGCGCGACCGGGCCCGGGCCGGCACGGCGGCGGACGACCCGGAACGCCTCGCCCATCGCCTCGAACTGCTCCGCGCCACGGCGGCCCGCTCGCTCGACGACCTGCGCGACGTCCTCGGAGCGCTCCGGGCCGACCCGGCCGAACTCCTGGGGGCGTCCCCGCCGGACGGGCCGCCGGAGCCGCGCGGTCCGTCCGGCCCCGCAGGTCCTTTCGGTCACGGGGGTCGGTCCGGTCCCGGCGGACCGACCGGTGGTGGCGCTGGGGCCGGTGCCGACGGTGCCACCGGGGCGCTCGACGGCGTCCGCACCGCCACCGGGTGGGGGAGTGCGGGCACAGGTGCGACCACGGGCCCGCGCGTCGAACCGGACTCCCGTCCGCCCGTTCCCGCGCCCGCCCTGCGTGACCTCGCCGAACTGGTCGCCGAGGCCACCGGTGCGGGCCAGCGGGTGGAACTCGCCCTCGCCGGTGACCCGGAGGACATCCCGACCACCCACCGGCTGGCCGTGCACCGGGTCGTCCAGGAGGCGTTGACCAACGCCCGCAAGTACGCGCACACCGCCCCGGTCACCGTCCGCGTCCGGTACGGCGCGCCCGCGACGACCGTCGAGGTGCGCAACGGCGCGGGCGCCCCGGCTCCGGCCGGTGCCTGTACCGGGGGCGGTTACGGCCTGGTCGGGCTCGGTGAGCGGATCGGCGCGCTCGGCGGGCGCTTCGACGCGGGCCCCGACGGCCGGGGCGGGTTCCGGCTCGCGGCCCGCCTGCCGGCACCGGTCCGGTCACCGTCCGGCTCGGCCGTCCGCGCACCGGGCCGGACGGTCGGCCGGGCGGCGGCCGCCCGCACGTCGGATCCGACCCGCGCTCGGAACCCGGGGATCGCACCCATGGCACCCACCGCACCAATCACACCTGCCGTACCGGCCGTACCGGCCGTACCCGCCGCAGCCGTCGTACCCGCCCGCCGCGGCGCACCACCCGACGGCGTTCCACCCGTCCCACCGGCCGCCGGCCCGCAGACCGGCCCGAACCCACCGAGCGAGGCGACGTGATCCGCACCATGGTGGTCGACGACGACGCGCTGGTCCGGCTCGGACTCGTCGACCTGCTCGCCCAGGACCCGGAGCTGACCGTGGTCGCCGAGGCCGCCGACGGCCTGGAGGCCGTCGAACTCGCCGCCCGCCAGCGCGTCGACGTCGCCCTGATGGACATCCGGATGCCCAGGCTCGACGGCATCGCCGCGACCCGGCGCCTCCGCGCGCTGCCGGACGGCCCGCGCGTCATCGCGCTCACCACCTTCGACCTCGACGAGTACGTCTACCGCGCGCTCGCGGCCGGGGCCGACGGCTTCCTGCTCAAGGACACCCCGCCCGCCGAGATCGCCCGCGCCGTCCACGTGGTCGCCGCCGGGCAGGGCATGCTCCACCCGGCCGCCGCCCGCCGCCTCATCGACCGTTACCACCGCACCGGTGAGCCCCGCGCGGTCGCGGCCCGGGACCGGCTGGCGGGGCTGACGCCGCGCGAGGGCGAGGTACTGCGCGAACTCGCCGTCGGCCGTTCCAACGCCGAGATCGCGGCCGTCCTAGGGATGCGCGAGAGCACGGTCAAGGCCCATGTCAGCCGGATCCTCACCGGACTGGGTGTCGGCAACCGCGTCCAGGCGGCGTTGCTCGCCCGGGACGCCGGACCGGTCGGCGACGGCGGCTGACCCGACCGCCCTGCCGTTCTGCGCCGTTCCGCCGTCATTTCCGCCTGATCGCGTGGGAACACCGTGATTTGCCCCGAACCGACCGCCCCCGGATCAGCGCCGCGCGGTACTCGACGCCGATCCGCCGTCACCCATCTGGCTTGGAAAAGGCGCGGCTTGGCGTCCTGTGCTGCCGAACCCCGGCCCCGGGTCCATGGTGGAGGTGGGCGCGATCCGGCGACCGCGCCCGCGCGCCGAGCCGGGTTCGCATGTCGTGCGCCGACCGCCGTCCAGCGGCCGGGCGACGGGGCGCAATCCGGCCCCGGCACGCTGGGAGCAGGGCCACCTCGCAGGAAACCGAACGGTTCTTCTAGGCTCACATATCGGCTTCCCTGTGGTGGTGCGTCGTTCTGCGCCCGCCGCAAGGGAAGCCGCCGTCCACGGAGGCCCGGGACGATCGGGGCCACCGGATCGAGCGAGGAGGACGCACATGCCACACACGCCGCCCAGTCGTTCCAGCGTACTTGGAACGGACGGACGTTCTTGGTGTCCCGCCGTCACGGCCGGGCCCGTCGGCCCGGTGACCTGGTCGGGGCGGACCGGTCGCCCCGGCCGACCCGCGCGGCCGCTGTATACCGGCGGCGGCCGCGGAGGCAAGCGTTGAGTCCTCAAGCCGTCCGCCCCGCCACTCCCGCGGCGAGCCCCACGGCCGCCGCGACCTCTGTCCCCGCCGCTGCCCCGGTGGCCGTCGCCGTCGGCGCGAGCACGGCCCAGGCCGCGATCACCGCTCCGGCCGCGATCACTGCTCCGGTGACGACGGTCGCTCCGGCCGTGCCGGCCGTCACCGTATCCGTCGCCACCAGTGCCACCGCCACCGGCGTGAACACCGTCCCGGCTCCCACGATGACGGCCGGCGCCACCCTTGCCGCCGTCACCACGACAGCAGCCCCCACTGCCTTCGCCCCCGTCGAGCCGACCAGGACCGCCGGCGCCGCTCACGGCACCGACGCCCCCGGCACGACCGCGAGAACCGGCACCGCTCGAACCACCCTCGCCCCGGCCACCCCCACACCCGCCGCCGCGCCACCCACCGCAGCGGCCCCCCACACTCCGGCCGTCACCGACAGCGAGGGCCAGTTCGGCCCCACCGCCGCTCTCCCCGGTCTGCCCCAGGCGCTCACCACCCGTGCCCGCACCCTCGCCGGAGCCGTTCGGCGACGCTGCGCGGACCTGGCCCGGATCGAGTCCCCCAGCGGCGACGCGCCCCGACTCGACGCCCTTGCCGAGGAGTTGGCCGCCGGATTCCGGGCCACCGGCGCGACGGTCCAGCGCGAACCGGGCCCGGCCGGCGACCATCTCGTGCTCCAGTGGGAGGGGCGGGACGAAAGCCTGCCGCACCTCCTCGTCGTCGGTCACCACGACACCGTCTGGCCGGCCGGCATCCTCACCGACTGGCCGGTCACGGAGCAGGACGGCACCCTGAGCGGGCCCGGCGTGGTGGACATGAAGGGCGGACTCGCCATCCTGGAAGGCGCCTTCGCCCTGCTCGCCGACCTCGGCCAACGCCCCCACCGCACGGTCCGGCTGGTCGTGGTCTCCGACGAGGAGGTCGGCAGCCCGGACGGCAAGCGCCTGGTCGAACGCCAACTGCGGGACGCCGCTGCCGTACTGGGCCTCGAACCGCCCCACCCGGACGGCCGGCTCAAGACCGCCCGCCGCGGCTCCACCCGGGTGCGGCTCACGGTCACCGGGCGCGAGGCGCACGCCGGCAACGACGCCGCCGACGGCGTCTCGGCGGTCGACGAACTGGTCGACCAGCTCGTCGCCGTCCGCGGCCTGGTCAGCTTCCCCGGCACCGAGCTGAACGCGGGCCGGATCAGCGGCGGCAGCCGGGCCAATGTCGTGGCGGGCCGGGCCGAGGCGGAACTCGGGCTGCGCTTCTCCACCACCGAGGCCCAGCGCCGGACCCTCGACAACCTCGCCCGGCTGACGGCCCTGCGGCCGGGCGCGCGGGTGCGGACCGAGGTGCTGTCCAGCCGTCCGGCCTGGCCCGAACGCTCCGCGAACCCGCTGCTGCGCCACGTCCGCTCGCTCGCGGCCGTGCTCGGGCAGCAGTTGGACGGCGGTCCGGCGGGCGGTGCGGGTGACACCAATCTGCCGGGCTCGCGCGGACTCCCCACGCTCGACGGCTTCGGCGCCGTCGGCGGGGGCGCGCACGCCCGGCACGAACACATCCGGATCGACCAGCTGGCACCGAGGATCGCACTGCTTGCGGCGCTCCTCGCCGTTCCGCTCCCGCGGTTGCGCGACCGTTCGGAGGGGTGACGGGCCCGAGCGCCGGATCGGCGGCGGCCGGCGACGGCTGACGACTGCCCGTCGGTAGTCGGCGAACGGTGGCTGATGGCGGCTGACGGCTGGCAGATGATGAAATCTGTCAGCCGTCAGCCGTCAGCCGTCAGCAGTTTCAGCGTGCCTTCGTGTCGCCGCCGGTGTCCGCGAGCAGGGGGAACAACCGGGCGACCGCCGCCACGGGGTGCGTTCCGGCGCGCGGTTCGCGCCCGCGGTAGGGCGCGAGCAGGGCTCGGACGGCGGCGCCGAGGTCGGCGAGTTCGTCGCTGGTGAGGTGGAGGACGTCGCTGGAGGTCTGGTCCCGCTGCCATTCGGCGGGCGCGGCGGACCGGTTGGCGAGCCAGTGCCGGTAGCTGCCGTCCTCCAGGTCGGTCGCCAGTTCGGGGGTCAGGTCGGACATGGGATCGTCGCCGGGCCGGCCGGCCGCCGGTGCGCCCGGCTCGGGCGGCATCAGCGACCCCTCCCACCGCAGTCGCCACGGGCGGGAGCGGCCGTCCCCGGTCGGCGCCTCCTCGATCAGCCCGTACCGGGCCAGCTGTCGGAGGTGGAAGGAGCACGTACCGGAACTCTGGCGGATCATCTGTGCCGCCTGGTTCGAGGTGATGCTGCCCCACTCGGCGATCAGGTCGAGCAGCGCGGCGCGGACCGCGTGCTGCGGCAGCGGCCGGGAGGGCGCCCCGCTCTGGAGGGCGGCCGGTTCGGCGGGATTGTTGTGGGTGGTCACTTTGCAAAGACTCTGCTTTGCAAAGTTCCTTGGCAAGTGCGGGTCGCGCGAGGCTGTGGAAAAGCAGTGTTTTCATCCGATGTACGGCCATTGACGGGCCGCGAGAGGCGACCTGGTGGCCGTCAGTTCCACACTTTGCAAAGTGCGCACTTTGCAAAGTGTGGAAGAGTGGCGAGCAGTGGAGTCGATGGCGGAACGCCCGTGTCGGCTCCTGCCCGCCACTCTTCACTCGCCAAGGGCCGAGTGCCACCCGCCGCGTCCGGCGCCGTGGCACCGGGACCGCGGCAGTGCGGTGTGGCAACGCGGCAACGGAGCAACTCGGCGAGCAGCGGCGCGCGAAGGCGAGAACGCGCGAATGCGAGACCGCGGGATTGCGGCAACGCGGGCGCGCGGAGGACAGTGACGCGGCCCTGCGGCGCCGAGGCCCCACGGGGCCGCGCGACCGCGGCGATGCGGCGGCGCAGAGGAATCGGGCAGGACGGAGGGGGAGCAGGTCATGGCGCGACGCGAGTCGACGGTCCAGCGGGTGGAGCCGGTCCGGGGGCAGGTGAGGTTGCAGGGCGAACCGGTGGCGGCGTACCCGGAGGTGCCGCCGGAGGCACTGCGGGGAGAGGTGCGGCGGATCACCGTCGTCGGGGAGGACGTGCTGCACCGTCGGTGCCGGGACGTGGCGGAGGACGAGTTCGGTACACCCGCGTTGGCGCGGCTGGTCGACGACATGTTCGCCACCATGCGGGTCGCCGAGGGGGCCGGTCTGGCCGCGAACCAGATCGGCGTCGACCTCCGGCTCTTCGTCTGGGACTGCTTCGACGATGACGGTGTCCGGCACGTGGGCCACATCTTCGACCCGGTGCTGGACGAGCTGCCCGCCGGGGCGCGTCGGCTGGTCGAGGACGAGGAGGGCTGTCTCTCCGTCCCCGGTCCGCGCGCCGCCCTGGCCCGCCCGGACCGGGCGGTGGTCCGGGGCCGGGACCTGGACGGCCGGCCGCTGGTCGTCGAGGGGCGCGGTTACTTCGCGCGCTGCCTCCAGCACGAGGCCGACCATCTGGACGGCGGTCTCTACATCGACCGCCTCGCCGCCCGGGAGCGGCGCGCGGTGCTGCGGCGCATGGAGGAGCGCAAGGCGGAGGTGTTCGCCGGGCGGGCCGTTCGGGCGGAGGAACTGGCCGCCCTGCGCCGGACGTCGGCCTGACCCGGGACTTCCGCGCCCTCGGCGAGTGACCGGCCGACGGCGGCACGTTACTCGGCCGGGCCCGAGCCCCCAGGGGCCCGGGCCCGGCCGTTCCCGTTCCCAGCCCTTCCCCATCCCCCGTCCTTCCCCGCTCCCGGCCCACGCCGTCGGGCCCGTCCCCGGGTTCGCCGCCCCGTCATCGGCGGTGCTCCCTTGTCAGTCGCCCGCCTCACCGCGCACAATGGTACCGACCGAACGGTCAGTCGGTTGCCCTCGGCGGGCGACCGCGCCGGCCGGGGCGGCCCGTCGACGGGCGGCGACAAAGGCAGCGAAAGGGGACCGTGGTGACAGCAGAGGTGGCCGAGCGGCCCGGGGCGTCGCCCGAGGAGGCGTTCGAGGCCGTCATCGCCGCGGAGCAGCGCATCGAGCCCCGCGACTGGATGCCCGACGCCTACCGGGCGACTCTCGTCCGCCAGATCGCCCAGCACGCCCACTCCGAGATCATCGGCATGCAGCCCGAGGGCAACTGGCTCACCCGCGCCCCCTCCCTGCGGCGCAAGGCGATCCTGCTCGCGAAGGCCCAGGACGAGGCCGGTCACGGTCTGTACCTCTACGCCGCCGCCGAGACCCTCGGCGTGGACCGCGCCGAGCTCACCGAGAAGCTGATCTCCGGCCGGCAGAAGTACTCCTCGATCTTCAACTACCCGACCCTCACCTTCGCCGACGTCGGTGTGATCGGCTGGCTGGTCGACGGCGCCGCGATCTGCAACCAGGTGCCGCTCTGCCGTTGCAGCTACGGCCCGTACGCGCGCGCCATGGTCCGTATTTGCAAAGAGGAGTCCTTCCACCAGCGCCAGGGCTACGAGCTGCTGATGACGCTGATGCGCGGCACCGAGGCCCAGCGGCAGATGGTCCAGGACGCGGTGGACCGCTGGTGGTGGCCGTCGCTGATGATGTTCGGCCCGTCGGACGCCGCCTCGCCGAACACCGCCCGTTCGATGGCCTGGCGGATCAAGCGGCACACCAACGACGAGCTGCGGCAGCGCTTCGTCGACATGACCGTGCCGCAGGCCGAGCACCTCGGAGTCACCCTCCCCGACCCGGGGATGAGCTGGAACGAGGAGCGCGGCAGCTGGGACTTCGGCGAGCCGGACTGGTCGGAGCTGACCCGGGTCATCCAGGGCCAGGGCCCGTGCAACACCGAGCGGGTCGAACGGCGGCGGGCCGCCCACGAGGACGGCGCGTGGGTGCGCGAGGCGGCCACCGCGTACGCGGAGAAGCGCCGCGCCGAGGCCGGGACGGGTGCGGGCCCGAGCACGTCCGCCGACACGGCTACGGCTACGGCTGCGAGCACGGCTTCGGGTACGAGAGCAGGCACGGGTACGGGTACGGGTACGGAACAGGAGAACGGAAAGTGACCGAGTCCAAGGCCGGCTGGCCGCTCTACGAGGTGTTCGTGCGCCCCCGGCGGGGCCTGAACCACGTGCACGTCGGTTCCCTGCACGCGGCCGACGACCGGATGGCGCTGCTCGCCGCCCGCGACCTCTACACCCGCCGCAACGAGGGCGTCAGCCTCTGGGTGGTCCGCTCCGACGCCATCACCGCGTCCACCCCGGACGAGCGCGACCCCTTCTTCGCGCCCAGCGGCGACAAGGTCTACCGCCACCCGACCTTCTACGACATCCCCGAGGATGTCCCGCACATCTGACCGGGAGCAGCCGAACCATGACCGACGACCACGTGTACCTGAGCCTCGCCGAGGCGTCCCCCGAGCCCGAGGGCGAGGGCCGCTGGGCGTACGGGACGGGCTTCGCCGACCCGCTGCTCGGGGTCGACACCGCCGTCCCGCCCGGGCTGGACGGGACCGACCTCGCCGCCTACTGCCTGATGCTGGGGGACGACGCGCTCATCCTCTCCCAGCGCCTGATCGAGTGGTGCACCCGCGCGCCCGAACTGGAGGAGGAGGTCGCGCTCGCGAACCTCGGCCTCGACCTCCTCGGCCAGGCCCGCCAACTGCTCACCCGGGCCGGGCAGGCGGACGGTTCCGGGCGGACCGAGGACGACCTGGCGTACTGGCGCGAGGAGCGGGACTTCCGCAACGTCCGCCTGGTCGAGGCGCCGAACGGGGACTTCGCGTACTCGATCGCCCGCCTGCTGCTGTTCTCCACCGTCCGCGGCGCGCTGTACGAGGCGCTGGCCGGGCACGCCGACCCGGTGCTGGCGGCGGTCGCGGCGCGCGGGGTGAAGGAGCTGGCCTACCACCGCGAGTACGCCACCGCGTGGACGCTGCGGCTCGGCGACGGCACGCCGTCCTCGGCCGCGCGGATGCAGGCCGGTCTGGACGCGGTCTGGCCGCTGCTGGAGGAGCTCTTCACCGCGCACCCGGTGGAGCCGCGGGTCGGGGTGGACCCGGCGACGCTGCGCGAACCGGTGCTGCGCTCGCTGGCGGCGGTGCTGGCGGAAGCCGGTCTGGCCGTGCCGGACGTGCCGGGGCTGGCGACCGTCGGCGGCCGGGCGGGCCGGGACGGCGTGCACAGTGAGGCCCTGGGCCCGCTGCTCGCCGAGCTGCAGGTGCTGGCCCGTGCGCATCCGGGCGCGACGTGGTGACGGCCGTGGCCGGGGAGCGTGAGTCGGCCGGGGAGCGTACGTCGGCCGCTGAGCACTCGTCGAGCGGTGAGCGTGCGAGGAGCGGGTCGGCCTGGGCGGTGGCGGCCGCCGTGCCGGACCCCGAGCTGCCGATGCTGACCCTGGCCGACCTGGGCGTGCTGGCCGAAGTCGAGGTGGCCGACGTCGAGGTGGGCGGTGTTGAGGCGGGCGGTGTCGAGGCGGGCGGCGGCCCGGGTGACAAGGTGGTGACCGCCTGGCTCACCCCGACGTACTCGGGCTGCCCCGCCGTCGCCGAGATGGCCGCCGATGTGGACCGGCGGCTGCGCGCGGCCGGGTTCGCGGACGTCCGGGTCCGGCTGCGGCTCGACCCGCCGTGGTCGACCGATCTGATCACCGCCGAGGGTCGGCGCAAGCTCGCCGAGGCCGGCATCGCCCCGCCCCGGCCCGGGGGCGGGGCGGCGGCCGGCGGCGCCACCCTGCTGAGCCTCGGCCCGACCCGGACGGTGGCCGCCGCGCCCGTCGCCTGCCCGCTCTGCGGCGGCACCGATACCGAGGAGCTGTCCCGCTTCGGCTCCACCGCGTGCAAGGCGCTGTGGCGCTGCCGCGAGTGCCGCGAGCCTTTCGAACGCGTCAAGGAGATCTGAATGGCCGCCGTCCCACCCGCCACCCCCGCCGCTGCCCCGGCCGCCGCGTCGGCCGTCCCGCCGTCGGCGGCGACGGCCACGCCGCCGCCCGTCCGCCCGGCCCGCCGTCCGGCCTTCCACACGCTGCGGGTCGCCGCGGTGGAGCGGCTCTGCGACGACGCCGTCGCCGTGACCTTCGCGGTGCCGGACGGGCTCACGGCGGAGTTCGCGTTCCGTCCGGGGCAGACGCTGACGCTGCGCCGGGTGGTGGACGGGGTCGACGAGCGCCGCTCGTACTCGATCTGCGCCCCCGTCGGCGGCCCGCTGCGGATCGCCGTGCGCGAGGTGTCGGGCGGCCTGTTCTCCCGCTGGCTGGTGCGGGACGCCGGGCCGGGGGAGGAGGTGGAGGTGCTGACGCCGTCCGGTCTGTTCACCCCGGACCTCGGCGAGCCCGCCGACCACGTGCTGCTGGCCGCCGGTTCCGGCATCACGCCGATGCTGTCCATCGCCGCTTCCGTGCTGGCCGCCGACCGCACCTCCACCGTGACCCTGCTCTACGGGAACCGGCGCAGCGACACCGTGATGTTCGCGGACGAGCTGGCCGACCTGAAGGACCGCTACCTGGGCCGGTTCCAGCTGGTCCACGTGCTCTCCCGGGAGACCCGGGACGCCGAACTGCTCAGCGGCCGCCTCGACCCGGAGCGGGTCGAGGCGCTGCTGCGGGCGCTGGTGGACGTGACGGCGGTCGGCCACTGGTGGCTCTGCGGGCCGTTCGGCATGGTCACCGGGGCCAAGGAACTGCTCGGCGGACTGGGCGTGCCGACGGAGCGGGTGCACCAGGAGCTGTTCCACGCCGAGGACGAGCCGGTCAGTGAACGCGCCGACGACACACCCGGCACGGCGGCCGGCGCCGAGGGCGTCGAACGCAGCGAGGTCACCGTCGTCCTGGACGGCCGGGGCAGCACGCTCAGTCTGCCGCGCGACCGGTCGGTGCTGGACGGCGCCCAGCGTTCCCGGCCGGACCTGCCGTTCGCCTGCAAGGGCGGGGTGTGCGGGACGTGCCGCGCCCTGGTCACCGAGGGGGAGGTGGTGATGCGGCGGAACTTCGCCCTGGAGGAGAAGGAGCTGGCGGCCGGCTACGTCCTCACCTGCCAGGCCCGCCCGGTGACGGACCGGGTGACGGTCGACTTCGACCGCTGACGAGCGCCCGGAGCGCTCGTCCCGGACCGTTGCCCCCGGACCGCTCGCCCGGAGCGCTCGTCCCGGACCGTTGCCCCGGACGGAGGCCCGCCCCGGACGGCTGCCCGCCCGGTTCCACGGCTCGGCCCTACCCGGCCGCCGTCTCCGCCACCACCTCGACGCCGGCCGGGGCGCCGAGCAGCCCGACGATCTCGTTGACCGCCGCCCGGCCCGCGCGGTTGGCGCCGACGGTGCTGGCGGACGGCCCGTAGCCGACCAGGTGGACCCGGGGGTCGGCGGTGGCCCGGGTGCCGGTCAGGGCGATGCCGCCGTCGGGGGAGCGCAGGCCGAGCGGGCCGAGGTGGCCGACCTCGGGGCGGAAGCCCGTCGCCCAGACGATCGCGTCGACGCCGAGTTCCTCGGATCCCCAGGCGACCCCGTGCTCGGTGAGGCGGTCGAACATCGGGCGGCGGTGCAGCGCGCCCAGTTCCTCGGCCCGGCGGTAGGCCACCGACGGGCCGAGCCCGGTCACGCTCACCACGCTGCGCACCGGCAGTCCCCGGCGGACCCGCTCCTCGACCTTGGCGACCACGGCGCGCCCGTACTCGGGGGTGAACGGCCCGGCGTGGAACACCGGCGGGGTGCGGGTGACCCAGACGGTCTCGCCGACCGCCGCGACCTCCGACAGCACCTGGATCGCGGAGGCGCCCCCGCCCACCACCAGGACCCGCTTGCCGGCGAACTCCTCCGGCCCCCGGTACGCGGCGTAGTGCAGCTGCCGCCCCGCGAACCGGCCGGGGTAGTGGGGTAGGAACGGCCGGGTCCAGGTACCGGTGGCGTTGATCAGCGCCCGGGCCGACCAGGTGCCGCTGTCGGTCTCGACCAGCAACCGGGCGTCGGGCCGCGCCGACTCCGACCGCACCGCCAGGACCTTGACCGGGCGTACCACCGGGAGCGCGTGCTGCGCCTCGTACGCCGCGAAGTACCCCGGGACCACCTCGCGCGCCGGTGCGTTCGGGTCGGGTTCGGGCAGTTCCACGTCGGGCAGGTCGTGGAAGCCGTGCACGGTGGCCATCCGCAGTGAGGGGGAGCGGTGGGCCCAGGCGCCGCCGGGGGCGTCGTCGGCGTCGAGGACGACGAAGCCCCCGCCGGTGTCACCGTCCCCGCCCGGCCCACCGTCCCCGCCCGCCTCGTGGTGCGGGGCGAAGCCGCGTCGGCGCAGGTGGTAGGCGGCGGACAGGCCCGCCTGACCCGCGCCGATCACCACGACGTCGACCCGGTGGATCGGGCCGGAGTTGGTTGCACCGTAAACAGTCACGCCGGTGAAACATCCGCTGCGCGGCTGGTGTTCCCGGCCGCCACCCGGCCGGGAACACAGCCGTGCGCGCGCCCGTCCGCAGGCACGCGCGGGCCCGCGCAGCTCCGTGCCGACGTCCGCCACCGCTGTGACGTCGAATCCGAACATCAGCACCGTCGGCCGTCCGTAGCCCACGGCCTGTCCGTAGCCCACGGTCTGTCCGCAGCCCACGGCCCGTCCGCGGCCGCGGGGCCGGGTCGGGCCGGCCCAGGAACCGCCGGCCTCAGGCCGTGGCCGGGGCGATCACCACCGCCGTGCCGTACGCGCAGACCTCGGTGCCGACGTCCGCCGCCTCCGTGACGTCGAACCGGAACATCAGCACCGCGTTCCCGCCGCGCGCCTTGGTCTGCTCGACCAGCCGCTCCATCGCCTCGTTCCGGCTCTCCACCAGGGTCTTGGTCAGGCCGCGCAGCTCGCCGCCGACCAGCGACTTCAGCGAGGCGCCGATCTGGCTGCCGATGTGCCGGCTGCGCACGGTCAGGCCGAAGACCTCGCCGATCACATGGTCCACCCGGTAGCCGGGGATGTCGTTGGTGGTGACCACCAGCACCTGCGCGTCCGGGCGCTGCCCGCCGCCGTACTCGTCGATGTTTGCCATGGCGCCCATCCTGCGGGCGGTTCGGCGCCGTCGAACAGAGGCGCGCGGGGGCGCGGCCGGGAGACGGCGGCGCGGTGACGGCGAGAACGCGAAGGGTAGCCGGAACAGACCGGTGATCGGACGGCCGAAAGGCCGTACCGTAGCCCCATGGGCGAGCGAAGCGATCATCCACAGGGGCCGGGCGCGGCGGAGGACTCGGGCGCGCAGGAGATCGAGGCGACGGTGGTCCTGGGACTGCGGATCACGAACTGGCCGGCGCTGCGCGCCGCGGCCATCGCGGCCGTGGAGGAACTGGACTTCGACGGCATCGATCCGGCCGGACAGCGCCGTGAACTGCTGCGCGAGGTGGCCGAGGACGCCAACGCGGCACTCGGCGCACTGCTGCACCCGGACCGGCTGGTGGCGGCGATCCCCGGGGTCGAGGCGGTCGGCGGAACGCTGGAGATCAGCGTCACCGAGGACTTCGCGCCGGACTTCGCGGAGCTGTTCCCGCTCGACGGCGAGGAGGAGGACGGCGGCGCCTCGGCGGGCGACTGGACGCTCACCCCGCGCACCGCGTGCCTGCTCCACGCCCAACTGCTCGGCCTGGCCGACGCCGCCTACGACGACCTCGACGAGCACGAGGACGAGCCGGTCACCGACGGCGAGGAGGCGGACTGGACGGTGTTCGGGAGGCTGCCGCAGCGCACCTGGCGCCTTCACCGCAGTTGGCGCCGCGCGATGGCGCGCACCTTCGACGACCTCGCCGACGACCTCGCGCTCGGCGAATGGCCGTTGCCGCGTTGCCTGGCCGAGGAGATCGCGCTGCGGATGGCGCTGGTGGACGCCCGGACACTGCTCGGCGCGCAGCCCGAGTCGGTCGCCGACATGATGGGCGACCTGCCCGCGGACCTGTACGACTACGACTGGGACGGCTGCCACGACGAGCTGTTCGGCGTCTACGGGCCGGACGACGGCGATCCGGAGCTGACCGCGGAGCAGCGCGCCGAACTGCTGCTCACCGCCACCCATCCGGAGGGCTGGTTCCTGAACTACGACGACGCGGAGGAGCGGGACGCGCAGCGCGGCTTCCGCCGCTGACCTCGCGTCCGGCGCCCCGCGGTGATCGCCGCGGGGCGGGGGCTGGCATGCTGGTCGGGTGACTTCTCCGTTCGACGCCCCCGTTCCCGACCCGGCCTCCGACCGGATTTCCGATCCGGCCCCGGGGACGACCGCCGCGCCGGCCTCCGCCCCGACACCGGAGGAGCGTGACAGCCGGGAGCAGTTCGTGCTGCCGCTGCTGGTCCGGATGGAGCGCGCGACGCCGCCCGGGCGGACCGACGCGCTGGAGACCTCGGCGCGGGCGGTGCTGACCCTGCTGAACGACCCGCGGACGGTCGAGCCGGAGGGCGAGTGGGCGGAGCGGGTGGCGGCCTGGGAGGACGCCCGGATCCGCAAGGTGGTGCGGCGGGCGCGGGGCGGCGAGTGGCGCCGGGCCGGGGAGCTGCCCGGGATCACGGTGACGGGGTCGGAGGCGGAGGTGCGGGTGTTCCCGCCGGTGCCGCTGGACGGCTGGCCCAAGGAGCTGGCGAAGCTCCAGGTGTCGGGCACGGACCTGGAGGAGACCGGCCCGGTCGGCCCGCCGGCGCCGGGTGTGCCGGTGCTGTGGCTGAACCCGGAGCTGGAGATGAGCGCGGGCAAGACGATGGCGCAGACCGGCCATGCCGCGCAGCTCGCCTGGTGGCGGCTGGACGAGGTCCGGCGCAAGGAGTGGGCGGAGGGCGGCTTCGCGCTCGCCGTCCGCACGGCGACGCCGGAGGCGTGGGCGGAACTCGTGGTGAGCGATCTCCCGGTGGTCCGGGACGCGGGCTTCACGGAGATCGCCCCGGGGCCGACCGTCGTCGTCGAAGGCGGCACGCGCTACTGCCCCACCCCGCGTCTCAGGCGCCCGTGAACGCGCCGCGCCGGCCCGCCGCGGCGACGTAGCGGGTCGGCGCGGCAGCGGGTCGGCGCGGTAGGTGGGACGGCGGGGCAGTGGGACGGCGCGGTAACGGGGCGGCGGGTCGGCGCGGCAGTGGCGCGCGCCGCCGGGCGTCAGGCCGGGACGAGCTCCCGCTCCTGCTCCGGGGTCGTGACCTTGGGCTTCCGGTTCGGCAGCGAGAGCCGGAAGACCCGGTGCCACGCGGAGAACACCTGCTTGGGAAGCGGGCCGGTGACGTACTCCAGCTCGTACTTCTCGAACAGCGCGCGCACCTTCACCGCGACCTCGGCGTACCGGTTGCTCGGCAGGTCCGGGAAGAGGTGGTGCTCGATCTGGTGCGACAGGTTGCCGGTCATGAAGTGCATGGCCTTGCTGCCGCTGATGTTCGCCGAGCCCATCATCTGGCGCAGGTACCACTGGCCGCGCGTCTCGCCCTGGATCGACCGGCGCTCGAAGACCTGCACGCCCTCGGGGAAGTGCCCGCACATGATCACCGAGTGGGACCAGATGTTGCGGACCAGGTTCGCCGTGAACGTGGCGCCGAGCGTGGTGAGGAACGAGGGGCCCGACAGCAGCGGGTGGATCACGTAGTCCTTGAGCACCTGCTTGCGGATCTTGCGGCCGACGGCGGCTGCCCGGGCGCGGAACTCCGGGTTCTTGCGGCGGCGCTTGTGCAGGTTCTTGCCGAGCTCCAGGTCGTACGCCGCGATGCCGTACTCGAAGAAGCAGGCGTTGAGGAAGTTCCACAGCGGCTGGCCGAGGTGGAACGGGTGCCACTTCTGGTCCTCGTCGACGCGCATGATGCCGTATCCGAGGTCGTTGTCCTTGCCGATCACGTTGGTGTACGTGTGGTGCAGCTCGTTGTGCGAGTGCTTCCACTGGTCGGACGGCGAGACGTGGTCCCACTCCCAGGTGGTGGAGTGGATCTTCGGGTCCCGCATCCAGTCCCACTGGCCGTGCAGGACGTTGTGGCCGATCTCCATGTTGTCCATGATCTTCGCCACGGACAGGCCGGCGGTGCCGATCAGCCACGCGGGCGGGAAGATCGAGAACAGCAGCACACCCCTGCTGGCCAGCTCCAGCTTGCGCTGCGCCGAGATGACCCGGCGGATGTAGGCGGCGTCCTTCTCGCCGCGATCGGCGATCACTTCGTCGCGGATCGCGTCCAGCTCGCGGCCGAGCTGCTCGATCTGCTCCGCGGTCAGGTGGGCGGTGGGGTCGATGGCGGTCAAGGTGCCTCTACCGTTCGATGTCGCAGGGGCCCGCGGCGGCGGACACACAGGTTTGGATGAGGACGCCCGGCTCGGCCTCGGTGATCTCGCCGGTGCGCAGGTCGCGGACGGCGCCCGCCTTGAGCGGCGTGACGCAGCCGAAGCAGATGCCCATACGGCACCCGGAGGGCATGAGCACGCCGGCCTCCTCGCCGACGTCCAGCAACGGCGTGGTGCCGTCCGCGTCGACGGTCCGGCCGGAGGCGCTGAACGTGACCTCGCCGCCGCCGTTGCCGTCTCCGCCGTCGGTGACGACGACGCTGGGGCGGAAGCGCTCGGTGTGCAGGCGCTCCCGGACGCCGTGCCCGGTCCAGTGCTCCTCCGCGGCGTCGAGCAGGCCCGCGGGCCCGCAGGCCCAGGTCTCGCGCTCGGCCCAGTCGGGCACGAGTTCGCCGAGCCGGGCGAGGTCGAGCTTGCCGTCGGTGTCGGTGTGCACCTCGGTGAGGCGCAGCTTCCCGTCCGCGACCAGGTCGTGCAGTTCGCCGCGGAAGATCACGTCCTGCGGCCGCGGCGCGCAGTGGACCATGACGACGTCGTCGAACCCGGTGTCGCGCAGCATGCCCATCACGGGCGTGATGCCGCTGCCGGCCGTCAGGTAGAGCACCTTGGCGGGCCTGGCGCGCGGCAGTACGAAGTCACCGGTCGGCTGGTCGAGCTGGATCAGCGTGCCCGGGGCCGCCCTGCGGACGAGGTGGTTGCTGACCTTGCCGTCCGGGATCGCCTTCACGGTGATCGTGATGCGGCCGTCCCGGCGGTTCGTCGGTGAGGTGATGGAGTAGGCGCGCCACAGGCGCCTCCCGTCGACATCGACCCCGATCCGCACGTACTGGCCGGCCGTGTGGCCGCGCCAGCCCCGCCCCGGTCTGATCACGACGGTCGCGGCGTCACCCGTCTCGGGGCGCACGGCCTCGATGCGCCCCCGCAGATCGGCGCCCGCGCGCAGCGGGCTGACCAGGTCGAGGTAGTCCGACGGCAGCAGCGGCGTCGTGACCATCTCCAGCAGTTTCCATGCTCTGCCGCGGAGGGTTGCACTCGTCATGCCTCCAGCTTGCTGCGCCCAAGGCGTAAAGTCCTGACCGTAGGACGTAAATCTGGTCGGCTGAATTGTTCGTAGGGAACAAAAACATGAGCCATGCCATCCGGAGGGCCAGCGAGCTGGTGCTGGACGCGACGACGGTCGCGGCGCTTCGGGCCGCGCTGGCGGCCACCGCCGACGAGGTCGTCGAGGCGATCATCGACGAGGTCCCTCCCTATGCCAACGCTCTTTCGGGCCGCATGGGCGGCACCATCCGCCGGGCCGTGCGCACCGCCCTGGGGCACTACCTGGACCTGGCGAGCGGGAACGCCACGGGTGGCGACGCCGGGGGCGCGGCCTACGAGCTGGGCCGCGGTGAGGTGCGCGACGGCCGTTCGATGGACGCCCTGCTCAGCGCCTACCGCGTCGGCGCCCGCGTGGCCTGGCGATGCCTGGCGGCGGGTGCCGTGCCCGCGGGGCTGCCCGCGGCCGAGGTCGCCAAGTTCGCCGAGCTGACCTTCGCCTACATCGACGAGCTCTCCGCCGCGAGCGCCGCGGGTCACGCCGACGAACTGGCCGCCCGAGGCAGGGCCCAGGAGCGCCACCTGGAGCACCTGGCCCGCGACCTCCTCGCCGGAGCGAGCCCGGACGTGCTGCTGGCCTCCGGGCAACGGGCCGGGTGGCAGCCCCCGCTGTCGCTGACCGCCGTCCTGCTGCCCGCCGCGCAGGCCCGGCCCGCCTACCGCGCGCTCGACCCGAGCACGCTCGTCCTCGACGATCTGCCGGACGCCACCGGGGTGCTGCTCGTCCCCGACGCCGAACGGTCGCACCTCCTGCGGCAGCTGACCGGCCGCAGCGCGGTGGTCGGCCCGGCCCGGCCGTGGACCCGCGCGTCCGCCTCGTACGCGCGGGCCGTACGCGCGCGGGCCCTCTCCGCCGATATTCGTGACACCGAGGAGCACCTGCCCGAGCTGGTGCTGAGCGCCGACGCGGACGCGCTCGCCGACCTGCGTGCCCGCGCCCTCGCACCGCTGCGGACCCTGCCCGTCGCGACCGCGCGGCGGCTGGAGGAGACGCTGCGGGCGTGGCTGCTGCACCAGGGCAGGCGGGACGAGGTGGCGGCGGCGCTGTTCGTCCATCCGCAGACCGTCCGGTACCGGATGTCGCAGCTGCGGGAGCTGTTCCCGGATCTCGCGTCGCCGCACCGGATCCTCGAACTGACCCTGGCGGTGGGTCTCCGGACCGACTGACGCGGAGACGGAGACGGAGACGGAGGCGGACGCGGCCCGTCCGCCCGGAAGGACACCCGCGGCCCCGGGGCGGCGGGTGCTCCACCTCGGTGGCACGTCTCAGACCTCCTGGCGGCGCAGGCTGCGGATGCCGCCGCAGGTGGCGGCGACGGCCCACAGGGCCATGATCAACAGGCCGGTCCAGTGCCCGTACGCCACCTGCGGGTCGTCGCTCCAGCGCAGCGCGTACTGGCCGGCCCGGTCGGGCAGGAACTGCACGACGTGGCGTACGACCGGGACCCCGGACAGCAGCGGCGAGAGCAGGAAGACGACCGGCAGCAGCAGACCCATGGCCGCGGTGGGATTGCGCAGGACGGCGGTCAGCCCGAGGCAGAACACCACCAGCAGGACCGGGTAGAGCGCACCCGCCGCGGCACTGCGCACGAGGGCGGGGCCACCCCGGACCTCCGGTACGAAGGCGGCGTAGCCGGCGAACGCCCCGGCCGTCCCGAGCACTCCGACGGCGAGGGCGACCGCCGCGGCGAGGGCGAGTTTCGCGCCGTAGAGGCGGCCGCGGCGCGGGACGGCGGTCAGCGACAGGCCGAGCATGCGGGTGTTGAACTCCTGGCCGAACAGCAGGACGGCGAAGCAGACCAGTGCCGCCTGGCCGAAGTTGAGGCCGTAGTGGATGCCGACACCCGGGTCGGCGGTGATGCTCCCGTCCTTGTCGCCGAGGGTGGCGGCGACGGCGGTGGTGAACCCGACCGTGAGCAGCAGGCCGACCAGCGGGGTGAGCCAGAGCGAGCGCAGGGTGGTGAACTTGATCCGTTCGGCGCGCAGGGCGGCCGGGATCGTCGAGCCGGTCGAGCCGGTCGAGCCGGTCGAGCCGGTCGTGGCGGTCACGCGGCCACCGCCCGGTACTCGACGCTGTCGGCGGTCATCCGCATGAACGCTTCCTCCAGGGAGTCCTGTTGGACGGCGATCTCGAACAGCACCACGCCGTCGGCGGCGGCCAGGGCGGCGATCTCCTCGGCCGCCGTGCCGGTGACCTCCCAGGCGCCGTCGGTGGACGGCTGCGCGTCCAGGCCGGAGCGGAGCATCAGCGTGGCCAGCCGGACCGGGTCGACGGCCCGCACCCGGATCCTGGTCCGGCCGTGGCGGTCGATGAAGTCCGAGGTCGCCGAATCCGCCAGCAGCCGGCCCCGGCCGATCACCACCAGGTGGTCGGCGGTCAGGGCCATCTCCGTCATCAGGTGCGAGGAGACCAGCACCGCCCGGCCCTCGGCGGCCAGTCCGCGCAGCAGGGTGCGGATCCAGCGGATGCCTTCCGGGTCCAGGCCGTTGACCGGCTCGTCGAGCATCAGGACCGGTGGATCGCCGAGCAGTGCCGCGGCCACCCCGAGGCGCTGGCGCATGCCGAGCGAGAAGCCGCGGATCCGCCGCCCGGCCGCCCCGGTCAGGCCGACCCGGTCGAGCACCTCGTCGACCCGGCGGTCCGGCAGGGCGTTGCTCGCGGCCAGCCAGCGGAGGTGGCCCCGAGCCGTGCGGCCGCCGTGCAGGGCCTGCGCGTCGAGCAGTGCTCCCACCCGCAGCAGCGGACGGTCGAGTTCGGCGTACGGGCGGCCGTCGACCAGGGCCCGGCCGGCGGTGGGGCGGTCGAGGCCGAGGACCAGCCGCATGGTGGTGCTCTTCCCGGCGCCGTTGGGCCCGAGGAAGCCGGTGACCACCCCCGGGGCGACCTCGAAGTCGAGCCCGTCCACCACCCGCACCCCGCCGTACTCCTTGGTGAGGCCCTCCACCTTGATCACAACCGTCCTCCGTTCCTCCGTGCTTCGGTGACTCCATGGGACCGCGCCCCGGGGGTCCGGCGGATCCCGCTCGGGAGGGGATCCGCCTCCCTCCCGAGCGGGAGTTTCCGCAGGGCCCTGAGCTGGCAGGATGGCGCGATGCCCCGAATACTCGCGCCCCTGCTGAGCGCCTCCACCTATTCGCGCTGGCTGCACCTGATGATCGGTCCGGTCTTCGTCGGCGTGGTGCTGATGGTCTATCCGGGCGTCGAGGGGTGGAGCCCGGGCGAGGTGCTGGCGCGGGCGGTGCCCGTGGACGCGGCACTGCTGGGGCTGGCCGCGCTTGTGCCCGCGATGCGGCGGGCGGAGGGCGTGCAGGCGCGCCTGCTGCTGGTGCCCGACCGGGAGCGGGACATCGCCGTCGAGCCCGCCCGCGGCTGGGCCGACCGGCGGCGGACGGCGGCCTGGCTGGTCGGGCGGGTGCTCCTCGGCGGGCTGGTCGGCGCGGCCTCGGTCCTCCTGGCCGGCGCCGCCTTCGACCTGGTGGCGCGGCCGGAGCGGACGGTGTTCGGGCCGCTGGCGGACGGTCCGGGCGGGTCGGTCTGGGCGCCGTTGCTGGCGCCGGTGCCGCTGTTCGCGCTCGGCTGGCTGGTCGTCGGGGCCGGGCGGCTCCAGCTCGCCATGGCGGTGCGGCTGTTGGGGCCGTCCCCGGCGGAGCGCCTGGCCACCGCCGAACTCCGGGCCGAACGCCTGCTGGAGCGCAACCTGCTGGCGCGCGAGCTGCACGACTCGATCGGCCACGCGTTGACGGTGACGGTCCTCCAGGCCGGGGCGGCGCGCGAGGTCGGCGACCCGGCGTTCGCGGCCGAGGCGCTGGAGATCATCGAGGAGACCGGCCGCCGGGCGATGGACGACCTCGAGCGCACGCTCGCCCTGCTGCGCGACCCGGGAGAGCCGGGAGAGCCGGGAGAGCCGGGAGGCCGGGGCGCGTCGGGCGACCCCGGCAGCGGCGAGGACGCGCGGGAGCGGCCCGGGATCGACCGGCTCCCCGCCCTGTTCGAGACCACCAGGGCGGCCGGCAGCCCCGTCGAGGCATCGGTCGACGTCCGCTCGGGCGCCCTCCCCGGGGTGCTCTCCCGCGAGGGCTACCGGATCGTGCAGGAGGGCCTCACCAACGCCCTCAAGTACGCGCCGGGGGAGCCGATCAGCATCCGGATCGCGCTCCGGGACGGCAACCTGGAACTGCGCTGCGCCAACACCCTGCGCCCGCACCCGGCGCACTCGCACCCCGCCCGTCCGTCCGGTGCCGAGCGGGGCCGGACGGACGGTTCACCGCGCCGGGGCGGCAAGGGACTTCGGGGCATCCGTGAACGGGCCGTGCTGCTGGGCGGCGAGGCCACGGCGGGCGCCGAGTCCGGCGAGTGGGTGCTGGCCGTTCGGGTACCCCTACGCTTGGACGGGTGACGATCGACAATCTGCTGGCCGACGACGAGGAACTCGTCCGGGCCGGCCTGCGGGTGGTACTGGAGGCGCAGGGCGACCTGCGGGTGGTCGGGGAGGCGGCGGATGGCGCGGAGGCGATCGCGCTCGCCCGCCGACTGCGCCCGCAGGTGGTCCTGATGGACGTTCGGATGCCCGGTCTGGACGGTCTCGCCGCAACTCGGGAACTGGTCCGTGACGCGGCCGCGCCCGGCGGGTACGCGCCGAAGATCCTGGTCGTCACCACGTTCGAGATCGACGACTACGTCTACCAGGCACTGCGGGCGGGCGCGGACGGCTTCCTGCTCAAGCGCACCCGGCCGAGCGAGATCGCCCAGGCGGTACGGCTGGTGGCGGCCGGTGAGTCGCTGCTCTTCCCCGCCCAGATCCGTCGGCTCGCCACCGCCCGGGGCAACGCGGCGGCGCGCGGCACGATGGCCCGCGCCGCCCTGACCGAACGCGAGACCGAGGTGCTGGGTCTGGTGGCACGCGGGCTCACCAACGGCGAGATCGCCGAACACCTCTTCCTCGGGGTGCAGACGGTGAAGACCCACGTCAGCAGCGTGCTGGCGAAGCTCGGCGCGCGGGACCGGACTCAGGCGGTCGTCCTCGCCTACGAGTCGGGCTTCGTGACGCCCGCCGAGTGACCACCCGAGCCGGTGGGGGGCCGGTAGGGGGCGAGTGCGGTCAGGCCGGATAGGCGTGGGTCTGGGCGGCCTTGACCGCGGCCCACACCGTCGTGCCGCGCGCCAGGCCGAGTTCGGCGGCCGCCGCCGGGGTGAGGTCGGCGGCCATCGGGACGGCCCCCGCCAGGTCGGCCCGCACCTGGTCGCCGTGGAGGTCGAGCCCGTTGACCGTCAGTTCCCAGACGTTGCGCGCGCTCCCCTCCGGCCGCGAGCGGTGCAGGACGACGGCGGACGGCGGGAAGGCGACGAACACCGGACCGGACCGGTCCTCGTCGGTGGTCAGCACGGCGCCGTCCGGCAGGGTCACCCGGTGACCGTCCGCGGTGCCCCGGTAGAGGTTCAGTCCGACCAGCCGGGCGATGTAGTCGGTGCGCGGCCGGCGCGCGATCTCCGCCGGCGGGCCGGACTGAACCTCGTGCCCGTCCTCGATCACCACCAGCCGGTCGGCCAGCACCATCGCGTCCAGCGGATCGTGCGTCACCAGGACCGCGACCGCCTCGAACTCGTCCAGGTGGCGACGCAGTTGGGACCGGACGTCGAGCCGGGTGCGGGCGTCCAGGGCGGCCAGCGGCTCGTCCAGCAGCAGCAGTCGCGGCCGGACGGCCAACGCCCGCGCCAGAGCCACCCGTTGGGCCTGCCCGCCGGAGAGCCGGGCCGGGCGGGCGCCGGCGTGCCCGGCCAGGCCCATCCGCTCCAGCCAGCCCGCGGCCTCGGCGCGGGCCTCGCGCTTGGAGCGGCCCCGGCAGCGCGGGCCGAAGGCGACGTTGTCGAGGGCGCTCAGATGGGGGAAGAGCAGGTAGTCCTGGAAGACCACGCCGACCGGGCGTTCCTCGGCGGGGGTGTACAGCCGCAGGGCCGGGTCCTCCAGGACCTCGCCGTCCAGGCGGAGGTGACCGGCGCCGAGCGGCAACAGGCCGGCCAGCGCGCGCAGGGCGGTGGACTTGCCGGCGCCGTTCGGGCCGAGCAGCGCGACCACCTCGCCGGGGGCGGCGGTGAGGGCGAGGTCCAGGGTGAAGGCGGCGCGGTCGACCCGCAGCCGGGCGTCCAGACCGGCTGCGCCGGGGTGGGAGGTCATCGGCGTGGCGCTCCGGGGGCGGGGAAGGGGACAGGGGCGGGAGCGGGGAAGGGCGGTGGACCGGGCGGGCGGGAGGGCGCGGTCCCGGCGGCCCGCCTCACGGCGTGGACATCCAGCGCTCGCGCAGCCCCGCCAGGACCGCGACCGACACCACCAGCAGCACCAGGGACAGCGCGATCGCCGCCTCCGGGTCCGACTCCATCGCGAGGTAGACGGCCAGCGGCATGGTCTGCGTGCGGCCCGGGAAATTCCCCGCGAAGGTGATCGTCGCGCCGAACTCGCCGAGCGCCCGCGCCCAGGCCAGAACGGCGCCGGCCCCGATGCCCGGGGCGATCAGCGGCAGCGTGACCCGCCGGAACGCGGTCAGCCGGGAGGCGCCCAGGGTCGCGGCGGCCTCCTCGTAGCGCGGGTCGGCGGCGCGCAGCGCGCCCTCGACGCTGATCACCAGGAACGGCATCGCGACGAACGCCTCCGCGATCACCACACCGGTGGTGGTGAAGGGCAGGGTGATGCCGAAGGCGGAGTCCAGCCAGGAGCCGACGATGCCGCGCCGGCCGAGCACCAGCAGCAGCGCGACGCCGCCGACCACCGGCGGCAGCACCAGCGGCAGGGTGACCAGGGCCCGGACCAGCCGCCGGCCCGGCAGTTCGGTCCGGGCCAGCAGCCAGGCCAGCGGCACACCCAGGACCAGGGACACCGCCGTGGCGGCCGTCGCGCAGACGAGCGAGAGGCGCAGCGCCTCCCACACCTGGGGGCTGGTGAGCTGGTCCGACAGGGTGCTCCAGGGGGCCCGGACCAGCAGCCCGACCAGGGGGAGCACGAGGAACGCCAGGCCGAGCAGGGCGGGCAGCAGCAGGGCGGCCGGGACCCGGTGCGCCCGCCGCCGCCCGCGCGGCCGGCGCGTGCCGCCCGCCCGGTCGGCGGCGCCGCCCCCGAGGCCCTTGGAGCCCCCGGGGGCCGTGCGGTCCGTGCGACGGATCACGGCGCCTGGAAGCCCGCCGCGGTCAGCACCTGCTGCGCCTCGGACGACTGGATGTAGGCGACGAAGGCGGCGGCGCCGTCCTTGTTCGGCGCCTTGGCGAGGGCGGCGATCGGGTAGTCGTTCACGGCCTTGGCGGCCTCGGGGAATTCCACGCCGTCGATCTTCGCAGCATCGGCCTTGACATCGGTGCGGTACACGAGCGAGGCGTCGACCTCGCCCAGTTCGACCTTGGTCAGCGCGCCCTTGACGTCCTGCTCCAGGGTGACCGGGGTGAGGTCGACATTGGCGGCCTTGAGCGCGGTCAGCGCGGCGGCGCCGCAGGGCACCTCCTTGGCGCAGAGCGCGACCTTCACGCCCGGCGCGGTCAGGTCGGCGAGGCCGGCGAAGTGCTTGGGGTTGCCCTTGGGCACGGCGATGGCGAGGGTGTTGCGCACGAAGGTCTTCGGCTCGCCGGTGGCGCCGCCCGCGTCGGTGACGGTCTTCATGGTGGCGGGGCTGGCGGCGGCGAACACATCGGCCGGGGCGCCGGAGTTGATGCTGGTGGCGAGGGCGGAGCTGCCGCCGAAGTTGAAGGTGACCTTGGCGCCGGGGTTGGCGGCCTCGAACTTCTTGCCGAGGTCGGTGAAGGTCTCCTTGAGCGAGGCGGCGGCGAACACCGTGATCGCTCCGGTGGCCTTCGGGGCGCTGGTCGCACCCGTGGCGGTGCCGGTCGCCGCGCCCGTGCCGGGGGCGGCGGGGGAGCTGCTGGTGCCCTTGGCGTCGGTGTCGCCGTCGCTGCCGCAGGCGGTGGCGCCGAGGGCCAGAACGAGGGCCGCCGCCGCGGTGGCGGTGATTCTGCGGATGGTCATTCCTGGGCTTCCCCTCCTGGGCGCGCCGGGAGGGGCGCGGGGTCAAGGCCGCAGATGCGGCCATTACGCCGATCATAGTGCCGCATATGCGGGCTGATTTTCGTCTGTCTCATCGCACAGGCCAGGAGTGACGAAGCGGGTGACAGGTCTGTCGGAAGACGCAAGCCGCCACCGGAGGAGGCGAGCCGTCCCGGGGTGCCGTCCGGGGTCCGTGCCGTGTTCGAGGGGGCGCGGGGCGGCCGGCGAGCGCGGGGAGGTGCGCGTCGGCCGCGCCCCGTGCGCCCCTTCTGTGCCGATTACCCGGCAGTTACGTTGGGGACGGAACGAGGGCACGACCGACCGGTCGCGCGGTCGGCGACGGGGGCGTCCGACCGGGCGCGGGACCGGCGGGGCGTACGACCGAGGAGGGGACATGTCGCTGACCGCCGCGACCACCAGCACCACCGGCACCGCCGCCACCATCACCCGGATACCCGGGCCGCCCGGACTCCCGCTGGTGGGCTCACTGCTCGACCTGACCCGGCGTCCGCTGCGGACGTACCTCGACGCCCGCCGCGACTACGGCGACGTGGTCCGCTTCACCGCCGGGCCGCCCGGACTGCGGGCCGAGTTCTACGCGGTGTTCTCACCCGAGGGAGCACACCAGGTGCTCGGCAGCGAGGCCGCCAACTTCCGCAAGGACAACAGCTTCTACGACGAACTGCGGACCAGCCTCGGCAATGGCCTGCTGACCAGCCAGGACGGCGACTACCAGCGCCAGCGCCGATTGATCCAGCCGCTGTTCACCCGGCGCCGGGTGGACGGCTACGCGGAGGCGATCGGGCAGGAGAGCGCGGTGCTCGCGGACCGCTGGCGGGCGGTGCCCGGCGGCGTGGTGGACGTCGCGGAGGAGATGTCCCGGTTCGCGCTGCGCACGGTGGCCCGGATCCTGTTCGGGGCGGACGTGGAGGCGGCGGTGCGGGTGGTGCACCACAGCTTCCCGGTGCTCGGCGAGTTCGTGCTCGAACGCGGCTTCGCGCCGGTCCGGGTGCCCCGCGGCTGGCCGACGCCGGCCAACCGGCGGGCCACCGGCGCGCAGCGCGATCTCTACGCGGTGTGCGACCGGATCATCGCCGAGCGGGCGGTGCGGCGGGCGGCCGGAGTCGTCGACGACGCCGGCCCGGACGACCTGCTGGAGCTGCTGACCCGGGCCCGGGGCGAGGGCGGGGAGCGGCTCGACCCGGCCGAACTGCGCGACCAGGTCCTGATCTTCCTGCTCGCCGGGCACGAGACCACGGCGACCTCGCTCGCCTTCGCGCTCTTCCTGCTGGCCAAGCACCCGGAGCAGCGGCGCCGGGCGCGCGAGGAGGCGGACGCCGTCCTGGCCGGACGGACGCCGGTGGCGGCCGATCTGGAGGCGCTGCCCTACCTCACCCAGGTGTTGAAGGAGGCGATGCGGCTCTACCCGGCCGCCTCGCAGATGGGGCGCCGCTCGGTGGACGAGTCGGTGATCGACGGGTACGTGGTGCCCGCCGGTGCCCAGGTCATCCTCGCGCCGTGGGTCACCCACCGGCACCCGGACCACTGGGAGCAGCCGGACCGCTTCGACCCGGACCGCTTCCTGCCGGAGCGGGAGAAGGAGCGGCACCGGTACGCCTGGTACCCGTTCGGGGGCGGGCCGCGGGCCTGCATCGGGCAGCACTTCTCGATGCTGGAGTCGGTGCTGGCGCTGGGCGCGCTGCTGCGGGACTTCGACTTCGAGGCCGTGGACCGCGGTGTCCGGCTGGGCCAGGGCATCACGCTCCAGGTGCGGAGTCCGATGCGGGTCCGGTTGACGCCGCGCGGCTGAGGGCCGAGGGTCGACGGCTGACGGCTGACGGCTGACGGCTGACGGCTGACGGCTGACGGCAGGCGGTTCGCGGTTGGTGCCGCGTGGCCGACGGAGGTGGCCGATGGCATGCGGACGACGGCAAGTGGCCCACGGCAAGGGAGAGTCGGAAGGGGAGTGCCCCGGCCCGGGGGCTCCGTAGCCAGGGTGGCCTGTCCGGTCGGGGCATACGACCGGGACATTCGAACACAGCGCCCCGGTGCCGCGGGCGGATTCGCGGATCCTCGCCGCCGCCGGGCGGCCGCGCCGATAGCGTCCCGTGCACCCCGGGTCGGAAGCGCACGCACGGACGGCACAAGAAGCACCCTTGCTCGACCACCCCGGCCTCCGCGCGGAGTCCGCCCGGCCCGGGGCACCCGCCAGGTCCGAGCCGCCCCGGCCGCCGACCCCGGTGCGAGCTGCCCGGGGTGGCGGCCGGGGCGGAGGCGGCGGCTCCACCCCGGCCGGTGGGGATCCGAACGCCTCCGCGCCCGGCCGCCGTTGGCACGTCATCTTCAGCGGGTGACCTCCGGGACGGCGGCCGGAGGTCACCCCGGGGGCGACTCTGCAAAGTGCTGGCGCGGTTTTGCAAAGTCACCCCCCGGGCTTTGCAGAACCGCCCAGGTGTCACCCGGCTCCACTCCCGTCCCGTACGCGAACGGCTGCGGAACGGTGTGGTGACGAACTATGATGTGATGTGCGTCACAGGGGCGTGCGGCCGGCGGTCCGACATCGATCGGCCGGGCCTTCGGGGTGCCGAATTTCCGAGGGGGCGGGATGGAAGTCACTGCCGGTTGCCGGGGCGGGGCGGATCCGGGCCCGGGTCCCGGCCCGCATTCGCGCCCGTCGGTCGAGGCCGCGGAATTCGACCGGGTGTTCACGGAATTGCTGCCCCGGCTCCAGCGAGCCGCCGTGCGCATGCTCGGGGACCCGTCCGGCGCGGGCGACGTGGTCCACGAGGTGTATCTGCGGATCGCCCGGAATCCCACCCGCTTCCTCGGCCATCCCCGGCCCTACGCCTACGCGTTCACCGCGATGGCCAATGTCGTGCGCGACGAGTGGCGTCGCGACCGTCGTCGGCTGCTCCCGTACGGGCTGCCGGAGGAGGTCGGCCCGATCGGTGGTGCCGCGGCGGTCGGCGGGGGGAGCGGTGGGCGTGACGATCCCTCGGGCGGTGGGGTGGCCGAGCTGCAGGCGCACTGGGAGGTGGTGCGGCTGCTGCGCCGGCTGACGGTGAAGCAGGCGAGGGTGGTGCTGCTGGTCGACCTCGACGGGTACAGCCTGGAGGAGGCCGCCACGCTCCTCGGCGTGCACCGATCCACCCTGGCGGTCACCCGGCGCCGGGCGCTGGATCGCCTGCGGGGTGTCCTTGAGCGGGAGCGCGAGTCGCCCGCCGAGGCCGGCCCCGGCGGCCGCCGCGCACCCGGCTCCCCGTCCGGACGCGTGTCCGAGCCGCCGACGGGACGCGTGTCCGACCCTCCGGCCGGACGCGCGTCCGGGCATGTGCCAGGGGCGCGCGCGGGGTCCGACGCACCGGTCTGACGGCAAGTCAGCTGAGCCCCGGCCTCGCCCCGTACGCTGCAAATCGTGATCACGTACGAGGAGCATCGGCTCCGCTCCCTTGCGGACGCGGGCCGTTGGATCGAACTGCTGGGCGCCTACCGGCAGGCCCGTGCCGCCGCCGTCGCGCTCGACCTGGCGGACGGAGGCGGGGCGGTCGCGGCCGCCCGGAGCCGGGCCGGCATCGCCACCGCCGCGCTCGGCCACCTGATCGCGTACGCCGCGCCGCCCGAGGTGGCAGCACGGCTGTTCGACGCGGACGGTGGCCCCGGTACCGCGGCCGGAGTGGCCGACCACGACGCCGGACCGCTCTGGGAAGTGCTGGCCACCCGGCACACCTGGCGGCGGCTGGCCCCGCTGATCGGGCCGTCCCCGGTGCGGCGGCTGGTCGCGCAGACCCGGGTACTGCTCGGCGAGGACCTCTCCTGGGGCGCCGAACCGGACCCCGAGGGGGTGCCGCTGGTGCTGGAGCCCTGGGAGTCGGTGGGGCGGGCCGACGGCATGCCGGTCCGGGAGTACCTGCGCCACGGTGGTTCGCGCAGCGCCCTGCTGACGCTGCCCGCCAGCCGGGAGGGGCTGGCCCGGGTGGAACTCCCCGAACCCGGTGTCCGGCTGCCGGGGCAGTCGGCCACCCGGGCGCTGGCGGAGCTGGCCGGCTGGGCCCGGACGGTCTGCGTGCGCGGGTCGGCGGCGGGGGCCGCCGCGCAGCTCGCGCCCGGGCCGCGGGTCGTCGGCGGGTATCTGCCGTTCGCCCTCGCCTGGCCGGCTCTGGTGCAGGCGGGCGTCGCGGACCGCGCGCACGGCGCGGCCCACGGTCGGCTGGCGCTGTGGCGGGTGCTGACGGCGATGACCGGCGCACAGCGACCGGAGTCGGCGGACCGGGCGGAGGTCCGCGCCCTGGTCGCGCGGATGCGCTGCTTCACCTGGGACGATCCGGCCGACCGGCTGCGGCACCTGCACCTCGCGCTGGAGGATCCGGCGACCGGGCTGAGCTGGGCGCTCAGCGGCTCGGAAGAGGTCTGAGCGGGCGCGGGCCGGTCCGTCCGGGCCGGTCCGTCACCCGCGGGATCGTCCCATCGCCGGCCGGCGCGCACCGTCGACCGGCGCAGGGCGGGCGCGAGCGGGGCGTCTGTCGACCGGGGAGGATGCGCCAGGCAGGTGATTCCGGCGGGCGTGCTCGCGCTCGCCCGCCGCGCTGCTCCGGGCGCGGTGATCGCGACGTGTGCTCCGCGCCTGTCGTCGTACGGGTGCGCCGGTCCCGGAACACGTGGGACCCCTGGTCCGTCGCCATTTCCGGGGGGTTGGGCGGGGCGCCGGACCAGGGGAGCGGGAGGGACGGGCCGCCGGTCAGGCGGCCGTCGTGGTGGTGGCCGCGGCCGCGGCCGGGACCGGGGTGGCCGCAGCCGGGGCGGGGACGGCCGAGGGCGGTCCGACCGGGGCGGCGGGGTCCGCCGCCGGGGTCCCGCCGTGCGGGTCCGCGTCCAGCAGCGTCCGCTCGTCGAACGGCACCTCGCCCGCCAGCACCTGCCGGGCCCGCTCGCGGTCGAGCTCCCCGGTCCACTGCCCGATCAGCACGGTGGCGACGGCGTTCCCGGCGAAGTTGGTCAGCGCCCGGGCCTCGGACATGAACCGGTCGATGCCGACGATCAGCCCGACGCCGTCCACCAGGGCCGGCTTGTGCGACTGGAGCCCGCCCGCGAGGGTGGCCAGTCCGGCGCCGGTGACGCCGGCCGCGCCCTTGCTGGCGATCACCATGAAGACCAGTAGCGACAGCTGCTCGCCCACCGACATCGGCTTGTCCATCGCCTCCGAGATGAAGATCGAGGCCATGGTCAGGTAGATCGCGGTGCCGTCCAGGTTGAAGCTGTAGCCGGTCGGGACGGTGATGCCGACCACCGGGCGGCTGACGCCGAGGTGCTCCATCTTGGCGATCAGCCGGGGGAGGGCACTCTCCGAGGAGGAGGTGGAGAGGATCAGCAGGAACTCGCGGCCGAGGTAGCGGAGCAGGGTGAAGATGTTGACGCCGGCGACCAGGCGCAGCAGGGTGCCGAGCACCACGACCACGAACAGCGCGCAGGTCAGGTAGAAGCCGACCATGATGACAGCGAGGCTCTTCAGTGCGGCGGTGCCGGTGGCGCCGACCACGGCGGCCATCGCCCCGAAGGCGCCGATCGGTGCCACCCACATGATCATCGCCATGACCCGGAAGACCAGCCGCTGCACGTGCTCGACGCCGCGCAGCACGGGGGCGCCGGCCGGGCCCATCGCCTGCAGGGCGAAGCCGGCCAGCAGGGCGATCAGCAGGGTCTGCAGCACCTTGCCCTCGGTGAGGGCGGAGAGCATGGTGGTCGGGATCATCCCGAGCAGGAAGTCGGCGGTGGACTGCGCGCCGCCGGCGGCGGCCTGGGCGTGGCCGGACTTGGCGAGCGCCGCGGTGAGGTGGAGGCCGCCGCCGGGCTCCAGCAGGTTGCCGACCAGCAGGCCGATGCCGAGGGCTACGGTCGACATGGCGAGGAAGTAGCCGAGCGCGAGGCCGCCGACCTTGCCGACCTTGGCGGCCTTGGTGACCGAGCCGATGCCGAGCACGATGGTGCAGAAGATGACCGGGCTGATCATCATCTTGATGAGGTTGACGAACCCCGTGCCGACGGGCTTGAGCTCCACCGCGAAGTCCGGTGCGGCCAGTCCCACCACGACACCCGCGACGACCGCCGCGATCACGGCGAGATAGAGGACGTGGGTGCGGTCCTTCGGTCTGGCGCCCGTGCCCGCCGCTGCTCCGGTGATCGACATCTGTGGCTCCTTCGCCCTGCTGTGCCCGGCGCCGCGTGCGCCGTGGGGGTGCGCCCACGAACAGGCGCCCGTCAAGGGGGGTCCGCGACGGGTGCGTGCTCGTGGGCGTGCGCTCATGGGCCTGCCCTCGTGGAGGGGTTCGCCCATGGGGGGTGCGCCGGCCCGCGGTCCCGGGGGCCCGGGTGGTGGGCCGCTCCGACTATGGCGTCCGGGCGTGACGCGGGTCACGTTTGCGTTCATAGAGTTCACGTCACCGCGGGCTCGTACCCCGGTCCGCTCCGGCGCGGTCGTGGTGCACACTGACAGGCATGTCCGTGCGTACCCCTCTCCCGCCGCGCCGACTGGTGCGCAGCCTGGCCGGACAGCTCTTCGTCGTCCAGGTGGTCATCGTCGCCGCCGTGGTCGCGGGCGGGGCGCTGCTCGCCTACCTGTTCACCGCCGGCCGGGCCGACGACGCGGCCCGTCGCCAGGTCACCGCCGTCGCCCGCGCCGTCGCCGACTCGCCGACGGTCCGCGAGGCGGCCGGCGCGCCCGATCCGACGGCCGTGCTCCAGCCCTACGCCGAGCGGGTGCGGGTCGACACCGGCGTCTCCTTCGTCACCGTGATGGACACCGCCGGCGTCCGCTGGACCCACCCGCTGCCCGAGCAGATAGGGCGGCCCTTCCTCGGGCACATCGACTGGGCGCTCGCCGGGGAGACCCGCAGCGAGACCTACACCGGCACGCTCGGCCCGTCGGTGCGGGTGGTCACCCCGGTGCTGGACGAGCGGCACCGGGTGGTGGCCCTGGTCAGCGCCGGCATCACGGTGCAGTCCATCTCGGCACAGCTGCGCGGTCCGCTGCTCGCGCTGGTCGGGGTCGCCGGGGCCGCGCTGGCCGTCGGCGGGATCGGCACCTATCTCGCCAACTCCCGGCTGCGGCGGCACACCCACGGCATGGGGCCGGCCGAGCTCAGTCATCTCTACGAGTACCACCAGGCCACCCTGCACGCCGTCCGGGAGGGGCTGGTCCTGCTCGACCGCGAGCACCGGGTGGTGCTCTGCAACGACGCGGCGCGCGAACTCCTGGGTCTGGCGGGCCCGGTGGAGGGCCGTCCGGTCGACGGGCTGGGGCTGCCGGACGCGCTGCTGGCGGCCGTCGCCGGGGACACGCCGGTCCGGGACGAGGTCCATCTGACCGCCGAGCGGGTGGTGGTGCTCAACACCTCCACCATCGGCACCGGGCTCGGCCGCGTCCTCACCCTCCGCGACCACACCGAACTCCAGGCGCTGAGCGGTGAACTGGACTCCGTGCGCGGTTTCACCGAGGCGCTCGGCGCGCAGGCGCACGAGGCCGCCAACCGGCTGCACGCCGTCGTCTCGCTGATCGAACTCGGCCGTCACCGCGAGGCGGTGGAGTTCGCGACCGCCGAACTCGCCCTCGCCCAGCGGCTCACCGACCGGGTGGTGGCCGCCGTCGGCGAACCGGTGCTGGCCGCCCTGCTGCTGGGCAAGGCCGCCCAGGCCGCCGAGCGGGGGGTGGAGTTGACGCTCACACCGGACAGTTCGATCGACGACGGCGTGCTGCCGGCGCGACTGAGCGCCCGGGACCTCATCACCGTGCTCGGCAACCTGATCGACAACGCCGTGGACGCCGCGATCACCGGCGCGGCCACGCACCCCGGGCCCCCGGAGGTCGGTGTCACCGCCCGGATCGACGGGGACCACCTGCTGCTGCGGGTCGCCGACACCGGGGCCGGGATCGACCCGGGCGCGGTGGAGGACGTGTTCCGGCGAGGGTGGAGCACCAAGCGCGACGCCCACGCGGGCGGCCACGGCGGCGGGTCGGCCGAGGTCGGGGCGACGGACTTCGGGGCGGCCGGCGCCGGGGCGGGGAGCGGGCGCGGCCACGGGCGCGGACTCGGGCTCGCCCTGGTCGCCCAGGCCGCCCGGCGCAACGGCGGCACCGTCGAGGTCGGCCGGGACCGCGGCGCGGTGCTCACCGTCCGGCTGCCGCTCGACCTCCCGGCGCGTGACGGCGCCGGGGAGCACGGGCGTCTGGCGGTGGCCCCGTGAGCCGCGGGTCCGGCCGGGACCGGGGCGCCGAACGGGCCGGGAGCGCCGAACCGGCGGAGATCTCCGTCCTGGTGGTCGAGGACGACCCGGTGGCCGCCGCCGCCCACACCCTCTACGTGGGGCGCGAGCCGGGCTTCCGGGCCGTCGGCACCGTGCACGGCTGCGCGGAGGCGCTGCGGTTCCTGGAGCGGGCCCGGGCCGCCGGGCGTCCGGTCGACCTGCTGCTGCTCGACCTCTACCTGCCCGACGGGCACGGCCTGCAGCTCTGCGGCACCCTGCGGGCGGCCGGGCACGCCACCGACGTCATCGCGGTCACCTCGGCCCGGGACCTCGCGATGGTCCGCCGGGCCGTCTCCGCCGGCGTCGTCCAGTACCTGCTGAAGCCGTTCGCGGCCGCCGCGCTGCACGACCGCCTGGAGCGCTACGCCCGCTACCGGGACACCCTCGCCCGGACCGGGCCGGCCACCGGGCAGGACGAGGTCGACCAGGCGCTCGCGCTGCTGCGGGTGCCCGAACGCACCGCCCTGCCGAAGGGGTTGAGCGCTCCGACGCTGGACACCGTGGCCGGGGTGCTGCGCGCGGACCGCGACGGCCTGTCGGCGGCCGCCGCCGGTGCGGCGGCCGGGGTCTCGCGGATCACCGCCCGCCGCTACCTGGAGCACCTGGTGGAGACCGGCCTCGCCGCCCGCGAGCCCCGGTACGGCACGGTCGGCCGGCCCGAGCTGTGCTACCGCTGGACGGGCGGCTCCGGCGGCTCCGGTGCTGGGGTCAGCGGGCCACGAACTGGGTGAGCAGGGCCTGCACCTCGTAGATGTCGACGCCCTTGGTGAAGTTCTTGGATATCGGCAGCGCGGCGCCCGAGACCCAGATCTTCAGCTCGGCGTCCAGGTCGAAGCTGCCCGCGGTCTCCACGGCGAAGTGGGTGATCGAACGGTAGGGGATCGAGTGGTACTCGGTCTTCTTGCCGGTGATGCCCTGCTTGTCGACCAGGATCAGGCGGCGGTCGGTGAACAGGAAGGCGTCGCGGACCAGCTGGTAGGCCGCGTGGACCTGCTCGCCCTGGCCGAACAGCCGGGCGAACTCCTTCTGGGCCTCGGCGTTGTCGATCCGGTGCGCGTTGCCGAAGAGTGCCATGCGGGATTCCTTCGCTCGGGCACCCGGTGCGGGTGCGTACGGAGCCCGAGTCTGGCACGTCGGTGATCATGGCCGTGGGTCACCCCCGCCCCCGCCCGGGGTGGGTCCGGCCCGCCCCGGTCAGTGCTCCGCGCGCTCGGCGAGGGCGAGGTAGCGGTCGTCGGTGTCCGTGTACGCGACGAGGCGCCAGCCGGTGGCACCGAGCAGGGGGCGGAGGTTGGGTTCGGCCCGGAGGTCGTCCGGGGTGAGGGGGCGGCCGTGGCGGGCGGCGAGCGCGGCGCGGCCCACGGGGTGGAACAGCGCCAGCCGGGCGCCGGGCCGGCCGACCCGGGCGAACTCCCGCAGGGCGTGGGCCGGGTCGGCCAGGTGGGACACCAGTCCGGCCGCGAACACGGCGTCCAGTGCGGCGTCGGGCAGCGGGAGCCGGGCGCAGTCCGCCAGCAGCAGGGCGGCTGTGCCGGGGTGCCGGGCGGCTGCCTCGGCCAGCATCTCGGGCGTGACGTCGGCGCCGAGCACCCGCCCGGTGGGGCCGACCGCGGCGCGCAGCGGCGGCAGCGCGCGGCCGGTGCCGCAGCCCGCGTCGAGCACCGAGTCGCCGGGGCGCAGCGCGAGTTCGGCGATCGCGGCGGCGTAGCGCGGGCCGTCGTCCGGGAACTTGGCGTCCCAGCCGGCGGCGCGGGCGCCGAAGAACTCCCGGGTGCGGGCGAGTCCGGCGGCGCGGCCGGTCGGGGTGTCGTCGTCGGCGGGGGCGGTGGAGCCGCTCCGGGGCGAGGGTGGCATGCGGCGAGGGTAGCGCGCCGGCCTCGGTCGGAGGCCGTGACCTCCGGCCGGTCCGGTCGTTGAGGAATGGACGGGCTGTCACTCGCAAGGGTGGTTCCGGTGCCCCCGGACGGATCAGGGCAGGTCGGACAAGTAAGGTTAGGCTCACCTAATTTTCTGGGAGTACGCCTTGACGCTCGCCGCTGAGCCCGCCACCGGTCCGACCGTCCCCCGTGCCGCCGCCGTTCCCGCGCCCGGCCCGGGGCCCGCGCCCGCCGCCGGGACGGTGTCCTCGGCCGGTGCCGTCCTGCGCCGCCAGCGTCTGCGCGAGTCCGGCGCCCGCACCTACGCGCGCTCGTTCCCGATCGTCCCCGTGCGCGCCAGCGGCATGACCGTCGAAGGCGCCGACGGCCGCCGCTACCTGGACTGCCTCTCCGGCGCCGGTACCCTCGCCCTCGGCCACAACCACCCCGTGGTCCTGGCCGCGATCCGCCGCACCCTCGACAGCGGCGCCCCGCTCCACCTGCTCGACCTCGCGACCGCCGAGAAGGACGACTTCACCACCGCGCTGTTCGAGAGCCTGCCGCCCGCCTTCGCCGACGGGGCGCGTGTGCACTTCTGCGGACCCGCCGGGACCGACGCCGTCGAGGCCGCGCTCAAGCTGATGCAGACCGCCACCGGCCGCTCCGGCGCCCTCGCCTTCACCGGCGCCTACCACGGGATGACCGCCGGCTCCCTCGCGCTCACCGGCAACGTCGCCGTCAAGGAGCCGCTGCCCGGTGGCGGCGAGGTCGTCCGGCTGCCCTACCCCTACGGCTACCGCTGCCCGTTCGGGGTCGGCGGGGAGGCGGGGGCCGAACTCTCCGCCACGTACGTCGAACGACTGCTCGACGACCCGGCCGGCGGCGTCGTCCCGCCCGCCGCGATGGTCCTGGAGGCCGTCCAGGGCGAGGGCGGCGTCGTCCCCGCGCCGGACGACTGGCTGCGCGCCATGCGCCGGATCACCGCCGAGCGCCGGATCCCGCTGATCGTCGACGAGGTGCAGACCGGCGTCGGCCGCACCGGCGCGATGTGGGCGGTCGAGCACAGCGGGATCCTGCCGGACGCGATGGTCCTCTCCAAGGCGATCGGCGGCAGCCTCCCGCTCGCCGTCGTCGTCTACCGGGAGGAGTACGACGGCTGGCGGCCCGGCGCCCACACCGGCACCTTCCGCGGCAACACGCTGGCCATGGCGGCCGGTGCCGCCACCCTGCGCTACGTCGCCGCGAACGGGCTTGCCGAACGGGCGGCGCTGGTCGGCGGGCGGATGGTCGACCGGCTGCGCGCGCTGGCCGGCGAGCTCCCCGCGATCGGCGACGTGCGCGGGCGCGGGCTGATGATCGGCGTCGAGCTCGTCGACCCGGACGCCGGGCCGGACGCCTGCGGGGCCCGGCCGGCCGCGCCCGAGCTCGCCGTCCGGGTCCGCGAAGCCTGCCTGGCACGCGGGCTGATCGTCGAACTCGGCGGCCGGCACGACGCCGTCCTGCGGCTGCTGCCCCCGCTCACCATCACGGACGAGCAGGCGTCCGCGGTGCTGGACCGGCTCGCCGACGCCATCGCGGCGGCGTCGGCGTGAGCGGCGTCGGCTCCGGCGGTACGGGCCCGCGCCGCGTCGGCTCCGGCGGTGTCGGCCCCGGCGGTGTCGGCCCGCGCCCCGTCGGCCCGAGCGGTGAAGGCCGCGGCGGCCCGGGGGAGGGGCCCGGGGCCGAGGGCGACGGCGCATCCCTCGACGCGCTCTCCGGCGGCGTCGGCGGCCCCGCCGCGCTCGGCCCGCTGCTCGCCACCGTCCTCGGCGCGCTGGCGGCCGGCGCCACCCGGCGCGGCGGCCCGCTGCCGACCGGCCGCCCAGCCGACCTCGCCGCCCGGGTCGACGAGGCGCTCGCCGCCCCCGAGGGCCCCGACGCCCTCGCCCGTCTCACCGAACTGCTGGCCCACGGTGCCGCCGACCCCGCCGATCCGTACTGCGCCGCCCATCTGCACTGCCCGCCGCTCGCCGTGGCCGCCGCCGCCGACCTGGCCGTCAGTGCCCTCAACCCGTCCCAGGACTCCTGGGACCAGGCCCCCGCGGCGACGGCGCTGGAGACCGCGCTGCTCGCCGAACTCGCCGCCCTGGTCGGCTTCGACCCCGCCCGGGCCGCCGGTGTCGTCACCTCCGGCGGCACCGAGTCCAACCTCATGGGCCTCATGCTCGCCCGCGACCAGAAACTCGACGGCATCGTCGAACTCGACGGACTCCTCGGCCTTTCCGTCGGCGTCCGGCCCCGGATCTTCGCCTCCCGGGCCGCGCACTTCTCGGTCCAGCGCTCGGCCGCCCTGCTCGGCCTCGGCGAACGCGCCGTCGTCCCGATCGACGTCGACCACGATCTGAGGATGGACCCGACGGCGCTCGAACGCGCCCTGGCCGAGGCGAGTTGGGCCGGACACACCCCGGTCGCGGTGGTCGCCACCGCCGGCACCACCGACACCGGCGCCGTCGACCCGCTGCCCGCCGTCGCCGAACTCGCCGCCCGCTACGACGCCTGGCTGCACGTCGACGCCGCGTACGGCGGCGGCGCCCTGCTCTCCGACCGGCTCGCCCCGCTGCTCGACGGCATCGAACGCGCCGACTCCGTCTCCCTGGACTGGCACAAGCTCGGCTGGCAGCCCGCCGCCGCCGGCGTCTTCCTGGTCCGCCACGCCGAGACCTATGTGTCACTCGCCCGCCGGGCCGCCTACCTCAACCCGGCCGACGACGAACAGGCGGGCTACCCCAGCCTGTTGGGCCTCTCGCTGCGCACCACCCGGCGGTCCGACGCCTTCAAGCTCGCCGTCACCCTGCGCACCCTCGGCCGGTCCGGGCTCGGCCGGCTCGTCGACGCCTGCCACGACCTCGCGAGGTCCGCCGCCGCCGCCGTCCGGGCCGAACCGGAGCTGGAGCTGCACGCCGAACCCGTTCTGACCGCCCTGCTGTTCCGCTACCGCCCGGCCGCGGCGGAGCAGCCCGGCCCGGACCCGGCCGCGCTCGACCGGGTCAACGCCGAACTGCGGCGCGAACTGCTGCGCGGCGGCCGGGCCGTGGTCGGCCGGACCGAACTGCCCGGTGAGGGCCCCGGCCGGGTCCGGCTCAAACTGACCCTGCTCAACCCGCACACCACCGCGGAGGAGGTCGCCGGACTGCTCCGCGAGGTGGTCCGGGCCGGCCGGGAGGCGTGGGGCACGGCACGCTGACCGGCCGCCGGGTCAGACCGCTCCGGTGGGGGTGGGCACGGCCGCCCGCAGGTGGTAGTCCACCTCCACCGAGATAACCGGCTTCTCGGCGCTGCCGCGGAGCGTGAGCTCGTGGCTGCCGGGTGCCAGCGGGTCCAGCCGCACCCACAGGCCGCACGACCAGATGTTCTCGGATTCGGTGACGGTCCGCCCGAAGGCGTTTCCGGCGACGGAGTACAGCTTGATTCGGGTCGCGCCCAGCGGTTCGGCCGCCAGCGGGACGCCGTCCAGCGTGGCGGAGCCCTGGGCCCGGTCCATGAACACCTCGCAGTCGGCGGCCTCGCCGACCCTGGTCACCAGTGGGAACAGGACCGGCAGGCCGACCGGGACGGCGCAGGTCCGCTCGACCGCGCCGCCGCCGGTCGTCCCGGCCAGGTACCAGATGTCCTCGTGCTGGCGCTCGCCGCACCGTCGGCCGTCCCGGTCGAGCACCGGGCTGCGGTTCGCCTCGCTGCCCGCCGCCCAGTTCCACCAGCCGTACTGCACCTCCGCCGACGTCAGCGTGTGCACCGCGAGCGGCGGGGGCGGCGTCTCGTCCGGGGTGTCGGCCGGGGTTACGGCCGCCGTCGGCGCGGAGGCCGGGGCGCCGGGGTCCGGGGCGGAGGTGCAGGCCGTGGCCAGGAGGAGGGCGCCGAGGAGCAGCGTGGCCGATCGCCGTGAAGTCATGATCGCCGAGTGTAGGAGCCGGGCCGCCTGCCGCGCTCCCGGATTTCCCCCGGGGGCGGCCAAGGGGTGGTTCTAGGGCGCGAACAGGATCTCCCGGCACCGTTCCCAGGTGGCCGGGTCGGCGGCGACGAGCAGGCCGTCCTCGCCGCCCGGGGCCTCGGGGCGGTACGGGGTGCCGTCGAGGCGGGCGGCGCGGCCGCCGGACTCGGTCACCAGGAGGGAGCCGGGGGCGTGGTCCCAGGGGAGGGTGCGCCAGTAGAGGATGAAGTCGGTGTCGCCCTCGGCGAGCTCGGGGTACTCGATGCCGGCGGCGTGGCGGCCGGGGACCAGTTCGCCGAAGGCGCGGGCGTTGGCCTCGATCAGCCGGCGGCGGGACTGGTCCAGGAACCGGTGCTTCACCGAGCCGCGCCAGGCGGCCGGATCGGTGCCGGCAGGCGTGCGGGTCAGCCGGTGGCCGTCGCGCCAGGCGCCGGAGCCGAGTTCGGCGGTGTAGGTGGTGCCGGTGGCCGGCTGCCGGATCCAGGCGGCGACGGTCCGGCCGTCGCGCACCAGGGAGACCATCACGGCGTAGTCGGGGTGCCCGGCGACGAAGTTGGCGGTGCCGTCGACGGGGTCGACCAGCCAGGCGGCGGGTTCGGCGTGCAGGGCCCGGGCGAGCTCGGGGTCGGCGGCCACCGCCTCCTCGCCGACCACCGGGACGGGCAGCAGTTCGCGCAGCCGCCGCGCGATGATCTTCTCCGCCTCGCGGTCGGCGACGGTGACCACCTCGCCCGGGGCCTTCTCCATCACCTCGCCGGAGGCCAGGGCCCGGAACCGGGGTTCCACCGCCTCGGCCGACGCCTCGGCGATGATCTCCGCCACCTTCTCCATCAGCACGTGCGCGCTCCCTTCGCTGCTACCACCTTCGCACGTCTGTATGGTTCCGGCGTGCGAAGCCGGCGTGCGCGGCCGGGACGACGGGGGTCGGCGGCCGGCCGGTCACCGGCCGGCCGCCGACCGTCAGCGGTCCTGCGCCGGGCCGTCCAGATAGTGGAAGCCCGGGCGGGGGTGCATCAGGAACTCGTGGTGCGAGATGTTCCAGGCGTACGCCCCGGCCAGCTCGAAGAGCACCCGGTCCCCCGCGCGGAGGCGGCCGGCGGCGGGGGCGGCGTGGGCGAGTACGTCCTTCGGTGTACAGAGCTGGCCGCTCAGGGTGGCCCGGCCGGTGGTCACGGCGGGCCGCTCCCACGGATGGGGCCAGTCCTCGACCGGCAGGGTGTCGAACGGCTGGCTGTGGCCCCGGGTGGCCGGGGTCCGCAGATGGTGCGTGCCGCCGCGGACGACGGCGAAGTCCTCGCCGTGGCTGCGCTTCACGTCCAGGACCTCGGTCGCGTACCAGCCGCAGTACGCGGTGAGCGCCCGGCCCGGCTCGATCCGCAGGACCGGGCCGGGGTGGCGGTCCAGCAGCTTGCCGAGGCCCTCGCCGAACGCGCCCCAGTCGAACCGGGCGTCCGGGTCGGCGTAGTCGACGGCCATGCCGCCGCCCACGTTGACCTCGTCCAGTGCGAAGGCGTGCCGCTCGGCCAGCCGGGCGGACCAGCCGACGATCCGCTCCGCCAGCGCCAGTTGCTCGGACGCCGCCAGACCGCTCGCCAGATGGGCGTGCACACCGCGCAGCCGCAGCCGTCGTCGGACCGGGGCCAGTGGGCCGACCGGTTCGGTGAGCAGGCGGACCGCCGCCTCGGCCCGGTCCGGGTCCAGCCCGAACGGGGTCGGGCGCCCGCCCATGGCCAGCGCGACGGAGTCCAGCGCCCCCGCCCCGACCGGCAGGTTCACCCGCAGCAGCACGTCCACGGCCGCGTCCGGCCGGTCGGCCAGCACGGCGGCGAGCCGGTACAGCTCCTGTTCGCTCTCGACGTGCCAGCGGTGCACCCCGGCGTCCACGGCGGCGGCGATCTCGGCGGGTGTCTTCCCCGGCCCGCCGAAGGCCAGCGGGGCGTCCGGGACGGCGGCCCGGACATGCGCCAACTCACCGCCGCTGGAGACCTCGTAGCCGTCCACGGCCGCGCTCAGCGCGGCCAGCACCGGGGCCTCGGGGTTGGCCTTGGCGGCGTAGTACAGCTCGACCCGCTCCGGCAGGGCGGCCCGGACGGCGGCGGCGTGCGTCCGCAGGGAGGCCAGGTCGTAGATGTAGGACGGGAGTTGTTCCGCGTGCAGGCTCGCAGCCCGGCGTCGGACGGCGTCGGTGGCGGTCATCGGGTCCTTCCGGCGGCGACGGGCGGGGCCTGGACGGGGTTCGGCATCCGGGCGAAGGACCGCGCGGACGGCGCGGACGGCGTGGACGGCGTGGACGGCGTGGACGGCGCGTGCGGGGCGGGCGGTGGCGGTGCGGTGGCGCCGGAGTGGGCGGCCTCGGCCAGCACGGAGCGGGCCAGCGGCGAGGCCAGCCGGACGTACCCGGCCGCGCGGTCGGCCTTGCGCTCCCAGCGGGTCAGCAGGTTCGCCTTGCCGGGCAGCGGCACGCCGGCGAGCAGCGCGCGCAGCCGGGGCGGGCAGCCGTGCTCGGCCGCGTACTCCTCCAGGACGCGGCGGACCGCCTCCCAGAGCGCGCCCTCCGCCGCCGGGTGGAGGTCGGCGACGGCGGCGAGCAGTTCGGCCACGTGGTTGACCAGCAGGCAGTAGACCACCCGGTCCCAGCCCCGCTCGGCGTCGTAGGCCATCGGCCCGGCCACCTCGGGCGGGAGCGCGGCGAGCAGTTCGGCGTGCCGCTCGGGGACGAGCTTCGTCCCCTCCAGGTCGCGGAAGAGCACCTGGGCCGGGCGGCCGGACGCGTCGACGCCGATCAGGACGTTCTGCAGATGCGGTTCGAGCACCACGCCGTGGTCGAAGAACGCGGCCAGCACCGGCGGGAGCAGCAGGCGCAGGTAGGCCGTCCACCAGTCGAGCGCGCGGGCCGGATCGGCCGGGTCGGACAGCAGCCGGGAGATGTGCGCCGAACTGGTCGGGTACTCGTCGGCGACGGCGGCGGCCAGCAGTGGGGTGACGCCGGGGCGCAGCGCGCCCCCGAGGCCCTCGCGGACGATCAGGCCGAAGCCCTCGTACAGCGCGCGATCGGGCCGGCCGTCGGCCCCGGGCAGGGCGAGGGTGCGGAAGGCCGGCTCGCGCAGCACGGCGGCGTCGGGGAACCGCGCGGCCAGGTCGGCCAGCACCGGGGCGAGCAGCCGGGTGAGGGTGACCGCGCCGGTCAGCTCGTAGGCGGCGTTCTTGCGCAGGCAGTTGGTGATCCGCACATTGAGGCTGAACTTGAGGAACGCGCCCGCGCCGTACAGCGTCCGCACCGAGGCGGTGGCCGCGAACGGGGTGCCGCCGGGGCCGAGGTCGACGACGTCGCCGCGCTCCAGCGCTCCGCGCAACAGCGGGTGGTCGCCGACGAGTTCGTACTGCCAGGGGTGGGCGGGCAGCAGCCGGTAGCCGTCCGGGACGGTGGCGAGCCCGTCGAGGAGGTCGGTCGCGTCCGGGTCGGTGGAGGATCCGGCGATCAGCTCCTGCCGCACGGCGAGGTGGCGCAGCGGGAATTCGGCGCGGGCCTCGGGAGCGTAGTCGCGCCAGTCGCCGCGTTCGGCGGAGCGGGACTTGGGCGCGGGGTGGAACCGGTGCCCGAACAGCAGGGCCTGCTCGGACTCCAGATAGCGGTTGGGGCCGGGCTCGGGGCGGTCGGCCAGGGCGGTGGAGACCGCAGTGTGGCTGGAGGCGAGCTGGCCGAGGAACTCCTCGTTGACGGTGCCGGTGCGCAGCTCCAGTTCGCCCTGGACCTGCCGGGCGAGCTCGTACCAGTCCAACTCACGCCATCCGCCCGGGTGTTCCTCCTCGACCGGCCCGGTGAAGCGGTGCGCGCCGAGCAGCGAGGTGCGGCGCAGGGCCACCCGGAGCAGGGTGCCGCGCCGGGGGAGGCGGATCAGCAGTCGTCCGTCGGTGACGGCGGTCTGGTGTTCGGGAGCGGACACCTCGCGGAGCAGGCAGTTGAGCAGGGTGTGGACCACGGCATGGTCGGCGGTGGGCAGTTGGTGCGTCATGAGCGACTCCAACGCTGGCGGGATCGGGAGGAGAGTGCGGTGGCCGCGACGGCGGCCAGGAGTGCGGCGGCGGTGCCGACCAGCACGGGGGAGGTGGCGCCGAACCGGCTGTTGACCAGTGCCGCGACGGCGCCGGCGGCCACGGCGCCGCTCTTGGAGACGAATTCGAGCGAGCCGAACAGCCGCCCGGGCGCCCGGCCCCGGCACGCCTCGGCGGCCAGGACCGAGAGGCAGACCAGTCCGAGGGTGAGTCCGGCGCCGAGCAGCAGCCGGACGGCGGCGAAGGTCGCGAGCGAGTCCGCCGCGGCGTGCCCGGCGAGGCCGAGCGCGACCAGGGCGAAGCCAAGGGCGATGCCGGTGTGCGGGCGGTGCAGGAAGGCGGTGTGGGTGCGGGCCGCGAACGCCAGGTAGCACAGGTGGGGCAGGGCGAACAGGACGCCCGTGGTGGTGCGGGAGACCCCGGGGAGGCGTTCCTCGGCCAGGGCTATCAGATAGGGGAAGGAGATGATCGTGGCGAAGACGAAGGCGAACTCCAGGCCGTAGAGGACGCGCAGGGGGGCGCGGCCCGGCGGTCCGTCGGCGGAGGTGCTCGTCGGGGCGGCCGCGCCGGCGGGGTCGGGGCCGGGCTCGGAGAGCGTGCCGGGGGCGGAGCCGGTGCCGGGGTCGGTCGCGGGCGCCGGCCCGGCCCGGCCCGGCTCCGGCAGCAGGGAGAGCAGCACCGCCGCGGCGAGCGGCAGTGCGGCCATCAGCAGGTACTGCCGGTGCGGGTCGATCCACGGTGACAGTGTGCCGACCAGGATCGGCGCCGCCACCAGCGCGGCCCGCGCGCTGCCCTGCATCAGCGTGAGGGCCCGGGACAGCCGGGCGCCGTCGAGGGCGGCGGCGAGGTAGCCGTTGGTGGCGGCGAAGGTGCCGCCGAGGAAGCCCTGGAGCACCAGGGCGAGGGTGAACAGGGACAGCGATTCGGCGGCGCCGGCCAGCAGGAACGAGACGGCGAGGCCGAGTTGGGCGCGCAGCAGCAGTCGCTTGCGGCCGAACCGGTCGGCCAGCCGCCCCCACATCGGCGCGCCGAGGGCGCTGAACACGGTCGGCACGATGTACAGCACGCCGGCCCAGCGCCCGTCCTGGTCGCCGAGTCCGGGCAGGATCACGGTCAGGTACGGCGGCAGGCCGAGGGCGGCGAAGGAGGCGACGAAGTAGCAGGCGGCGACGGCGCGCACCTGGCGCCGGTCGAGACCGGCAGGTGCGGGGGTCTCGCGTTCGGACGGCCGGGGCAGCGCGTCGACGGTCACGGCGCGGGGTCCGGCTCGGTCGTGTGACGCCGTTGCGGCAGCAGGTAGTTCGGGCCGTCGGTGTAGTGCTTGTTGATGTCGGCGGCGCCCGAGCGCCGCTTGCTGAGCAGGGTGCCGGCGGTGACCATCGCCTTGACCGGGAGCCGTTCGGCGTCGAGCAGGGCGGCGCGCAGCGGTTCGGCGGCCGGTCCGGTCCGTTCGACGGCCTCGGTCAGCCGCTTGCGGAGCAGGGCCAGTAGTTCGTCCAGTCCGGCCCGGCCGTGGGCGGCGAGGCCGAAGGCGAGCGATCCGGTGCACAGATGGCCGGTGATGGTGGTGAACAGGTCGGTCAGCCGCCGGTCGTCGTCGCCGAAGATCCGGTCGTCGGCGAACTCCTCCCGCGCGGGGGCGAGTTCGCCGAGGGAGGCGGCCATCCGGGCGGTGTGGACGCGCGGGCCGTCGTCGTCCTTGTAGAGCAGGCGCAGGCCGCCGTCCTGGTCGAGCACCAGGGAGGTGTTCTGCTGGTGGGACTCCAGGGCGACGCCGTGGCCGAACAGCGCGGTCTGCCAGTCGAGCAGCAGCTCCAGCAGGGCGTCGTAGAGGGCGACCGGGTCGCCGTCGTGGAACCGGTCGGCGAGCCGGTCGACGACCAGGCGCTCGCCGGTGGCCCGCGCGGCCGGGTCCGGATGCGCGGGCGGAGCGGAATCCGGGGCCGTGGCGGGGGCTGGGGCCGGGGCGAGCAGTGCGGCGAGCGGGACGGTCACGGACCGCTCCAGTCCCTCCGGGTAGCGCCGCAGCAGTACCGCCAGCAGTTCGTGCCCGGCGTGCGCCCAGGTCTGCTCGTCGGCGTGCAGGACCCTCCCGGCGAACCGGGGTTCGCGTGCCAGCACGGCCTCCACCAGTCGCTGTCCGGCGGCGCCGTCGACCAGGGTGCCGGGCTTGACGGTGCGGCGGTTGAGCCGACCGAGGGTGGCGGTGGCGAGCGGCAGCTTCAGGTGGTGGACCGGGTCCTCCGCGACGGCGACAGTCCGCATCGAGAGGGTCGGCACGACGGTCAGGTAGGGCCGTTCGGCGAGTACGGCGCGGCCGGTCAGACCGGTGGCGCGCAGTGCCTCGTCCAGGGCCGGGCCGACGGTCAGCGGGTGGACCGGCAGGGTGTCCCAGGCGGCGTCGCCGCCGGGCAGGTCGAGTCCGAGCCAGCTCGCGGTGGGCCACCAGCGCGGCAGCGGTCGGTCGCCGTGCCGGGTGAGCGCGCCGGTCGGCAGGGCGAGCCAGCGCAGTTCGAAGGCGGGGTGGAACTCCGGTGCGTAGGAGCGGAGTTCGGGCTCGCCGAGGCCGGAGCGGCCGCGGGCCGTCGGGTAGACCGGGTGGTCGAGGAAGGCGGCCAGGGTGTCGTGGCCGAGGGCGGCGGCGGGGCCGGTCCAGTGGGCCGGGTCGGCGCCGTACAGGTCGGTGAGCTTGGTGTGCACCTGGTCGCGCACCCGCTCGTGCAGCTCCATGGTGGCGCGGGTCTGGCGGCACTCCGCGGCGAACGCCGACCAGCCGGGCCGGTCCTCGTCCTCGGCGCGGGCGGAGAGCGCGGTCAGGATCGCGTCCAGCTCCGACATCCGGCGGCCGTCCAGCTCGACGAGCGGCAGCCGGGCGGCGTACTCGCTCTGGAAGCCCTCGGCGGAGACGGGGACGGCGATCCCGTCCTCGGCGACGACGAGCCAGGCGCCGTCGGCCCGGTGCTCGACCTTGGCGCGGGTGCGCAGGCCGAGGACGTCCTCGCGGACCAGGGCGGACAGGACCCGGAGGGTGAGCAGGTCGGCGGGGGAGGCGGCGGCGCTCACGGGGTGATCTCCCAGCGGTTGGCGGCCACGAACCGGGCCACGGCGGTGTCGACGGCGGCCTGCTCGGGTCCGACCGCCCGGATCACGCCCAGGTAGTCGCGGTTGGTGCGGTAGTGCTCGTGCCGTTCGCCGACCGGGCGCAGCGGCCGGTAGGCGAGCCGGACCCCGTCGAGGTCCTCGTCGTACGGTCCGGGGGCGGCGGTGAGGGTCCCGGCCCGGTCGGCGCAGACGACCTCGTTGCGGGCCCGCAGCCGGGTCGCGGCGCAGCGTTCGCCCAGGTCGGCGGGGAGTTCGAGGCCGAGGTGGGCGGCGAGGATGTGCTCGAACAGCGGGAGGTCGAGGATGTCGGCGAGCATCAGGTCGCACTGGTCGCCGATGGCACGGTAGTTGACCTCGACGAGCCGGGCCCGGCCGTCCGGCCGGACGACGAACTCGGTGTGGCAGGCGCCGAGTCCGACCCCGAGCGCGTCCAGTTGGGCGAGCACCTGCGCGACCACGGCCGGCGGGTGCGCGGGGACGAACTCCAGCACCTCCTCGATGAAGTCCGGCGGTGGGGAGAGTCTGGTCCGGAACCCGCCGAGGACGTGCCGGCGGTGGCCGTCGCCCAGCGTCTCCAGGGTGCACAGCTGTCCTTCCAGGAACTCCTCGGCGACGAGGGCGGCGCCGGGGCGCCGGGCCTGGATCTCCCGGGCGCGCCGGACGAGTTCCCCGGCGTCGGCGACGAGCGTGACGTCCTCGCTGGCGACGCCCTCGCGCGGCTTGAGCACGACCGGGAAGGGGAGGTCCGCCGTGAGCAGCGCGGCCGGGTCCTGCCCGGGGGCGAGTTCGGCCGAGCGGACGGCGTCGAGGCCGGCGGCGGTCAGGTGGCGGCGGAGTTCGCCCTTGTTCTTGGCCCGCAGGGTGGCCTTCCAGTCCTTGGCCGGGAGGCCGAAGTACTCGGCGGCGAGCGCGGCCTGGGTCTGCAGGTGGTCGCTGTTGCTGAAGACGGCGAACGGCGTGCCGGTGCTGTCGGCGAGCCGGAGCCGGGAGATCAGCCCGATCACCTCGCGGAAGTCCCGGACCTCGCACTCGATCACCTCGGGTGCGGACTCCCGTTCGGCGTAGGCGCGTCGGTGGGCCTCGACGTGGTCGGTGAGGACGGTGACGCGGAGGCCGAGGCGGGCGGCGGCCGGGAGGAATCCGTCGGTCACCGAGTCGGTCGGGTTGAGGGCGAGCAGGTAGAGGCGCATGGCAGGGCGGGTCCTCTCCGTACGGCGGGTGGCGGGCAGGCGCGGGCGCGTCTGCGGGCTCGGGTGAGGGTGGGGTGTGACGGCGCGTGGGCGTCCGGGGGCGCCGGGGTGCGCGCGGGGGGCGGAGCGGTGCGGGCCGGGGCGGGCCCGGGGGCGGCTTCGCACAGCCGTCCCCCGCCGCCCCGCCGCCCGCTCCGTCCGGGCGCTGCGGCGCCTACTCGGGCGCGTCGACGCCCGCCGCCTTGGCGATGTCGCCCAGCATGGCGTCAGCGGCCTGGACGCCGATGCCCGACATCCAGGTCTCGTCCGGCACGTTGAACACCTGGTTGTTCTTGACCGCGTTCAGGCCCTTCCAGACCGGCGTGTCCTGGACCTCGCCCTGCTTGGTCCTGGACGGGTCGTCGGCGACGGTGACGAAGACCAGGTCGGCGTCGGCCTGGTCGATCTGCTCGGCGCTGACCTCCAGGATGTTCTGGTCCACGTCCTGGGCGGCCGGGCGGGTCAGGCCGACGTCCTTCAGCACCACACCGCTGTAGGACGCCTTGGCGTACAGCCGGGTCGGGCCGGCCACGAAGCGGACCACCGAGGCGGTCGGCATGGTGCCGCCGTTCTTCGCCTTGATCGCCGCGCCCAGCCGGGTGGCGCGGGCCTCGTAGTCGGTGAGGGCCTTCTTGGCCTCCGCCTCCTTGCCGAGGGCCTGCGCGTAGAGGGCGAGGTTGGCCTTCCAGGGGAAGCCGGTGGTCTCGGCGAGCACGGTCGGGGCGATCGCGTTCAGCTTGTCGTAGACCTTGGCGTGCCGGACCTTCGAGGAGAGGATCAGGTCGGGCTTCAGGGAGGCGATCAGCTCCAGGTTCGGCTCGTTCATCGGGCCGACGTCCTTGGCGTCCTTGATCTTGTCCTTGAGGTAGTTCGGGAAGCCGCCCTCGGTCTTCATGTGCGGGGAGACCGCGCCGACCGGGGTGATGCCGAGCAGGGTGACGTCGTCCAGCTCGCCGCTGTCCAGGACCACCACGCGCTTGGGCCGGGTCTTGATCTCGGCGGTGCCGGCCGCGTGGGTGACGGTGCGCGGGAAGACGGCGGCCGCACCGGCGGCGGCCGAGGCGTCGCCGGCCGACTCGGCGGTGGCGGCGGCCTTGCTGTCGCCCTTGCTGTCGCCCTTGCTGCCGCAGGCGGCGAGCAGGGTGGTGGCGAGCGCGACGGCGAGGACGGCGGTGGGCAGTCTACGGGCGCGGACGGAGCGGTTCACGGGGGTTCCTTGTCTCTGTTTCGGGGCAGGGCGGGGTGCCGGAACGACCCGCGGTGGGCGGGCACGGCCGGAGGCAGGGGGGAGCGGGCCGGGGGGCCGGAGCTCGGGGAAGGGGTGCGGCGGCGGGGCCTCAGTCCTCAGCGGCGGCCGGGGCGGTGGGGGCGGCCGGGGCGGCGCGTCTCGACCGGGCCCGGGGCACGACCAGCGGCGTACCCGTCTCCGGATCGGGCACGACCCGGCAGGCCACCTGGAAGACGCTCTCCACCAGCTCGGCGGTGAGGACGTCGCCCGGGGCCCCGGCGGCCGCGAGCCGGCCGTCCTTGAGCACGACCAGGTGGTCGGCGTACCGGGCGGCCTGGCCGAGGTCGTGCAGCACCATGACCACCGTCCGTCCGGCCTGCGTGTGCAGGTCGGAGACCAGGTCGAGGACGTCGAGCTGGTGGCGCAGGTCGAGGAAGGTGGTCGGCTCGTCGAGCAGCAGCAGGTCGGTGTCCTGGGCCAGCGCCAGCGCGATCCAGGCCCGCTGTCGCTGGCCACCGGAGAGCCGGTCCACGTGCTGGTCGCGCAGCTCGGCCATGCCGGTGCGGGCGAGCGCGTCCTCGACGGCGGCCTGGTCGGCCTTGGACCACGGCGTGAGCATCCGCTGGTGCGGGAACCGGCCCAGCCGGACCAGTGCCTCGACGGTGACGGCCTCGGGGGTGACGGGCTGCTGGGGCAGCAGGCCCATCCGCTTGGCGAGCGACCGGGCCGGCATCCGGTGGATGTCGGAGCCGTCCAGGGTGACGCCACCGGCGGCCGGGTCCAGCAGCCGGACCAGGCCGCGCAGCAGGGTGGACTTGCCGCAGGCGTTGGGGCCGACGATGGCGGTGACGGCGTTGCCGGGCAGTTCGAGGTCCAGCCCGTCCACGACGGTCCGGTTGCCGTAGCGCAGGTCGAGGCCGTGGGCGGCGAGGCGGTTGCCCGCTCCGGCGGCGTCGGCGCCGTCGGCGGCACCCGCCGCGTCGGCGGTGGTGGTCATGTCGAGGGTCATCAGCTGCTCCTCCGGGGAAGCCGGCCCTGGCGGATCATCAGCACCAGGAGCCAGGGCGCGCCGAGGGTGGCGGTGACGGCACCGACCGGCAGGCCGTGGACGGGGATCACATGGAGCACGAGGAGGTCGGAGGCGAGCAGCAGCAGGGAGCCGGTGAGCGCGGTGAGGCCGAGCGTGCCCGGGGTGGGCGGTCCGGCGAGCAGCCGGACCAGGTGCGGCACGGCGAGCGCGACGAACGCGACCGGCCCGGTGAGCGCCGCGGCGAGGGAGGCCAGGGCGATGGTGAGCAGGAGCAGCAGTACCCGGTCGCGCCGCGGGTCGAGCCCCAGCCCGCCGGCCGAGTCGTCGCCGAGGTCGAGGACGGCCACCCGGCGCTGGGCGAGCACCACGGCGACGGTGGTCAGCGCGACGGCGGAACCGCCGATCCAGACCTCGTCCCAGTTCCGGCCGTAGAGGGAGCCGGTGGTCCACTGCATCGCCGAGGAGGCCAGCTCGGCCGGGAACCGAACGATCATCAGATTGACGGCGGCGGCCAGGCCCTGCTGCACCGCGAGTCCGACCAGGACCAACCGGGTGACCGCCAACCGGGAGCGCCAGGCGAAGCCGCCGAGCAGCAGCGCGGCCAGCAGTCCGCCGCCCAGCGCGGCCAGCGGGATGAGCTCCTGCGAGGCTCCGGTGGCGAGCATCAGGACGGCGCCGAAGGACGCGCCGCCGGTGACGCCGATGGTGTCGGGCGAGGCGAGCGGGTTGCGGAACAGCCGCTGGAGCATCGAGCCGGCCACCGCCAGCCCGGCGCCCGCGATCAGCGCGGAGACCACTCGCGGGGCGCGGAACTCCTGGACCACCAGCACGTTCCCGGGGTCGCCGGACCCGGCCAGCGCGCTCAGCGCCTCCCAGACCGTCATCCGGACCTGCCCGGTGCCGAGCGCGACCCCGGTGAGCAGGACGAGCAGGACGGCGGCGACGAGCGACCAGGCGGCGGTCCGGGTGCGGCGGCGGGCGGCGGAGGTGCCCCGGCCCGGGGCGGGCGAACCGGACCCGGCGGTGCCGTCGGCAGCCCGGTGGGCAGCTCCGCCGGAGGTCCGGTCGAAGGTCGGGGCGCTCGCCGGGGTGTTCGTCGGGGCGCTCATCGGGCCACCCTGCGGGCCAGCACGGCGAGCAGCGGCGCGCCCAGGAACGCCGTCACGATGCCGACCTCCAGTTCGGAGGGGCGGGCCACCATCCGGCCGAGCACGTCGGCGGTGAGCAGCAGGACCGGACCGACGATCAGGCAGCCGGGCAGCAGCAGCCGGTGGTCGTTGCCGAGGAGCGGCCGGACCAGGTGCGGCGCGGCCAGTCCGATGAACGCGACCGGGCCGGCCACGGCCACGGCGGACCCGGCGAGCAGCACGACGGCCAGGCCGCCGACCATCCGGACGCGGGCCACCGGCACGCCCAGCGACTGGGCGCTCTCGTCGCCGAGCGCCAGCGCGTTCAGCGAGGGCGCGACGGCGAAGGAGGCGACCAGGCCGAGCAGCAGGAACGGCAGCACCGGTACGAGGGTGTCAAGGTGCCGCCCGGCGACCGACCCGGCCAGCCAGAACCGCGCCTCGTCCAGGGTGCGGTGACTGGCCAGCATCAGCGCCGACGTCCACGAGGTGAGCACCACCGTGAGCACGGTGCCGCCGAGCGCGAGCCGGACCGGGTCGAGGTCCCCGCCGCTGCGCGACATCGCGTACGCGGCCACGGCCGCCACCGCCGCACCGGCGAAGGCGAACCACACGTACTCGACCGGGCGGGTCAGTTCGAAGGTGTGGATCGCGGCGACCACGGCGAAGCTCGCGCCGGCGTTGATGCCGAGGGTGACGGGCGAGGCGAGCGGGTTGCGGGTGACGCCCTGGGCCACCGCCCCGGCGACACCGAGCGCGGCCCCGACGGCGAGGCCGATGAGCGTGCGCGGCACCCGTAGTCCGGTCACCACGTCAGCGTCGCCGCCGTGTTGACCGCCCGTCAGAGCCTCGACGACGGTGTCCAGCGGGATCGTGCGGGAGCCGATCGCGAGGCTCAGCGCGGCGCACAGTGCCAGCAGGCCGAGACCGGCGACCAGCGTCAGGGGGAGCCGGACCGCTGGACTGGCTCTCGGGGCCGGCGTCGTGGGAGTCGGCGGATCGGTGGTCAGCACGGGGCGAAATATTAGGTTAGGTATACCTAACCCAGTCAAGTCGCGCCGGGATTGGTACGTACCGGGCGAGTCGGGCGCCGCGACCGGCCGAGGTGGCGCGAACCGGCCGGTGAGTGCCTATAAGGTGAGCCTCACCTAACGCGATCTCGGGAGTGCCGATGATCTTCTCGGGTCCGCCTCTGCCTGCCGCCGTGCCCGTCGCCGTACCTGCTGTCGTGCCTGCCGCCCTGCCCGTCGTGGTGCCCGCCGTGGTACCCGTCGCGCCACGTCCCGCGAATCCGCTGGACACCGACTACCGGCTGCTGTTCGACCTCTGCCCGGTGCTCCGGGTGCGGCTGCTCACGGACGACGAACCCGCCCCGGACCGCGAACTCGGCTGGTACTCCGCGACCGACCTGGCGACCGATCCGGACGCGCTGGCCGCGGCCCTGGCCGGCGAGGCGGCGCGGATCGCCCCCGTCGCCGTCGGCCACGGCACCGCGCCGCGCCCGCACGTCGCCGCCTCCCGGCTGCTGCACCACTACCTCTGGTCGGTCTGCGTGCTGATCGCCGGACCCTGGCGGCTGAGCGGTCGCGTCCCCTCCATCGACGGCGCGGACCTGTGGATGCACGCCCCCACCGGTGACTTCGCGCTGCGCCCGCGCGCCCAGGTCGCCCTTCCCGGCGAGGACGAGCTCCGGGCCGAGCTGCGCGCCGCCGTCGTCACCCACGTCGAACCACTGCTGGCCGCGTTCGCCGCCCCCACCCGGCGCGGCACCCGGGCGCTGTGGGGCATGGTCACCGACGACCTGGCCTCGGCCATCTGGTACCTGGGCAAGCGGCTCGACGAGTCCACCGGGGCGGCCGGCGGCCCCGGTTCGCCCGGGGAGGACGCCGCCGTCGCCGCCGCCGAGGCGGTGCTCCCCGGCCAGACCGACCCACTCCTCGGTGCCGCGCACTTCCGCGTCCTGAACGGCGAGGACGGCCGCGCCCACCACACCCGGACCCGCCTCGGCTGCTGCCTCTACTACGCGATCGAGCCCGCCGGGGCCTGCGTCACCTGTCCCCGGACGGGCGACGAGGAGAGGCTGCGGCGGTTCTGACGGGTCCGTCGGGGGCCGTCGGACCCGCCTCGGTAGGCTCGCCCGTCGTGATCGACTCCACCGTCCACGTCCGCGTCGCGAGGCCCTCCCGGGACCTCGCGGCGGCCGAGCGCTTCTACGTCGACGGCCTCGGCCTGGCCGTCCTGTGGCGCACCACCGAACACGTCCCGGGCGAGCACGACCTCCTCATGGTCGGTCCGCCGGGCGGCGGTTGGCACTTCGAGCTGACCCACGACCCCGAGCGGCCGATCGAACCGGCGCCCACCGTCGACGACCTCTTCGTCGTCTACCTCGGGGCGCCGGTGCACGGGGCGCTGGTCCGGCGCCTGGAGGCCGTCGGCGGCACACGGGTGCCCGCGCACAACCCCTACTGGGACGAACACGGTGTCACGGTGGCCGATCCGGACGGCTACCGGCTGGTGCTGTGCACCCGTTCCTGGGTGTCCTGAGCGCTCCGGGGGGGGCGAGCGACGGCGCGCGGCAATGCGGCGCTGCGGCAGCGCGGCGGTGCGGGGACGCGGGGACCGGTCGACGGATGGCGGACATCACGGTCCGTCATCCGTCCTTGCTCGTCGGTCGGTTGCCGTTCTCCGCGCGGAGTCGTCCGCCTCAGGCCAGAAGATCCGCGAGGTGCTTGAGCTCGTCCCGGACGGACTCCCGCTCCTCCGCGGTGAGCGCCTCGGCGGTCGAGTCCGCCCGCCGGGTGAAGGCTTCGGCGCTGGCGCTGTCCGCCAGCCGGTGTGCCAGGTCGGCGCGCAGCGCCAGGATGCGGAACAGCAGTACCGGGGCGGGCGGCCCGTCCGGCGATTCCAGGGCCCGGTCCAGTACCCGGGCGGCCGCGGCCGGGTCCTCCTGGGAGTCGGCGAACACCGCGGCGTGGTGCAGCGCCTTCGCGAACGGCTCCTCGGGGGAGGGCCGGTGGTGCTGCCCGGCCCGGATCGGCTGGCCGATCCGCAGGCAGTTGCCGCCGGGGTCGGTCATCAGGAACTCCCGGATGCCGGACGAGGTGTCGGCGATCGCCCCCAGTCGGGGCAGGCCCTGGCTCGGCACCCGCCCGTAGGCGGACCGCAGGCCCTCCTGGAACGCCGCGTGCAGCGCGTCCACGTCGTCGGTGCGGACCAGGCAGGTGCTGTGGCTGGCGTCCGGGTCGTACTGCTGCATGCCGAAGAAGTGCAGCTGGATTCCGCCGCGTTGGACGACCGCATAGGGGTCGGGACTGAGCTGATGGTCAGTCACTTCGAAGCCCAGTGCGGTGTAGAAGTCGAGCACCGGTGCGAGGGTCTGGCAGGGAAGGATCGGTACCGTCGATTCGGCCATGCTCGCTGACTTTACCCCTGGTTGACCGCGAAACGGACGCTTCCGCTCAGATGTCGCCCCGGGGGCCGCCGGGTTCGCGCACCGGGCACGGCCGCTGACGGCCGGGCCGGGCGGGCGGCGGGTTGCCGCTCAACGGGCCACGGGGGCAAGTTGTTTGACCATCACCCGCTCCTCGGCGGCCCGTTCGTCCCGGGCCTCGTCCACGCCGACGAACCCGTTGCGCCGGTACAACGCCTCGGCGGGTGTGTTGCCCATCAGTACGGCGAGCCGCAGCGAGGTCCGGCCGGTCCGTCGGGCCCACGCCTCCACGGCGGCGAGGAGGCGGTCCCCGGTCCGCCGCCCCCGGGCCTCCGGTCCGACCCAGAGCGAGCGCACCTCACCGGCCCCGTCCCGTCCGGGCGAGGGCAGCCCGCCCGCCAGGCCGACCGGCCAGCCGTCCGCCGCCACGGCGACGAGGTGCACGGCGTCCCGGCGCGCGAACCGGGTGCGCCACTCCTGCTCGCCGCCGGTCGGCCAGTCCGACAGCCGGACCTTGAACGCGTGCGGCGCGTCGCGGAGCGCGGCCAGCCGGGCGTCCCGCCACAGCGGCCAGTCGTCCGGGTCGTCGGGGGCGAGGATGCGCAGATCGACCACGGCGGAATTCTGCGCCCGCGCTCCCCGGCCCGTCCAGCCGGTAGGCGACGCGACCCCGTGCGGACGGCTAGCCGACGGCGGCGGTCGCGTCGGCGGCTTCGGGGGCGTCCGGCGAGGAACGGCGGCGCGCCTCCCATTCCTGGCGGAGCAGGCCGAACAGCAGGCGGTCGTAGCGGGTCCCGGCGAGCAGGACGGCGTCCCTGCGGCGCCCCTCCTCCTGGAAGCCGAGCCGGGTGAACGCCCGGGCGGCCCGGGTGTTGCCGCTCCAGGTGTCCAGCTCCAGCCGGTGCAGCGGGAACATGCCGAACAGGTGGTCCACCAGCAGGCCGAGCGCCTCCGAGCCGTAGCCGTGGTCCCAGAACTCCCGCTCGCCGATGAAGATCCCGAGCTCGGCGACGCCCTCGTACGGGTCGACGCCCCGGTAGTCGACCATGCCGATCGGGCGGCCGCCGGCCTTCTCCTCCACGGTGAGGATGCCGCTCTCGCGCGGGTCGAGGCGCAGGATCCGGGAGAAGCGGTCCGCCAGCGCCTCGGCGGTGGTCGGGCCGAAGCGTGGGTCGCCGGCCGCCGCGAGCCGCACCACCTCCGGGTCGTTGCGCCAGCGGAGCTGGTGTTCCGCGTCCTCCGCGCGCAGGGCGCGCAGCCGTACCGCCGTACCTTCGATCATGATCGGATGGTAGGCCCCGCGTCGCGCTCCCCGCACCCGCGTTCCGGGCCGTGCGGGGGCACGCCGCCCTGCCGTCAGCCCACGGTGACCCGGACCTCCTTGCTGGCCAGGGTCCGGCAGGAGGCCGGGTTCTGCGCCTCCTTGCAGGTCGCGAGGTCGACATAGCGCCAGGTGAGGGTGGTGCTCCCGGCGCCGGTGGCGGTCCAGCTCTGGCGGACGGTGTGGCCGCAGCCGGCGCTCTTCGGCGCGCAGGTGCTCTGCTTGCTGTCGGCCTCCCGGCGCAGCGGCGCGGTGTCGCCCCCGTCGACGAGGCGCCAGCCGTGCGGCAGCGGCGCGACCCGCACGTCCACGCCGACCGTCCGGCCGACGGCGAGGTGGACCTCGCTCGGTTCGAACGCGGGCTGCTTGCCACCACCCACCGCCTCCGCGTCGAGATCGGGCGGCAGGGCCAGCAGGGCGGCCGGGGCCACGTCGCCGGGGCCGCTCGACGAGCAGCCGGTCAGCCCCGCCAGTCCCGCGCCGAGGGCGAGGGCGACGGCGGTGAGGGTGCGGGTCGTGCGCTTCCTCGGGCCGTACCTCATGCCGCACCTCCCGCCCGCGCGTCCCGGCGCAGTTCGAGCAGCGCGGCGACCTCGGCCAGCCAGCGTGCGAACAGGTGCTCGCGCCCCACGTCCGCCCCGGTCGCGGCCGCGGCCCGCAGCCAGGTGCGGACGAGCGCCGTACCGGCCACGCCGATCACCGGCTCGGGCAGTGCGAGCGCGGCCGCGAAGCCGCCCGTCCGCACGTGTTGGGCCAGGAAGCCCAGCGGGTACGGGCCGATGCCCGCCGCCTCGGCGCGGTGCGCGGCGGCGATGGCGGCCTCGGTGAACAGGGCCCGGCGCGGCCCGCCGGCCAGCAGCAGGCCGCGGGTGACGGCGGCGGGCACGTCGAGGTCCGCCAGTTCGGCGTCGGACCGGACGGTGGTCATTTCGGCAGCTCCAGGGCGGTCGACCGGTCGAGCGGGTGATCGCCGGGGGTGAGCCCGCCGAGCTGGCTGTCGACGAACTGCTCCTCCGTCACCCAGGAGGTGAAGCCCCACGGGTTGTAGATCTGGAGCTTGTCGCCGTCCCGGCCGATGATCATCATCTGGTGGCCGGAGTCCTCGTTGCGCACGGTGATCGGCACCGGCAGGCCCTCGTCGACGGACTTCTCGATCCGGGTGACCGCGTTGCGCCGGTCCTCGTCGCTCTTCAGTTCCACGTGCTCGTAGTCGGCGCCGGTCGCCCGGCCGAGGTCCTTGTCGGCGAGGTAGGTCTGGGCGGTGGCGCCGAGTCCGGCGTCCACCTGCGGGTAGACCTTCTTGTTGCCGTCGGCCCGCTGGCCGTCCCGGTACTCGCCGAGGTAGGCGTCCTGGAGGCGCTGCCCGAAGTTCTCCGGCGAGTCGGCGCCGGGGGTGTCGGGTGTGCCGCCGGTGGTCAGCCGGAACATCAGCAGCGGGTCCAGCTCGGCCTGGGCGATGACGGTGGAGGCGGCGACGCAGTCGCTGACGTTGCGCTGCGAGTAGACGCCGTAGCCGTCGAGGCTGACCGGCTGCCCCTGGTAGGTGACGTCGAGGTTGTCGGAGGACTCGCGCCGGGTGTCGTCGGTGGACGTGGCCGGTACGAGGTGCTGGGCCAGCCAGGCCGGGTCGTCGCCGTACGGGTGGATCCGGGCGTCGAAGCTCTGGATGTCCGCCACCGGGTGCCCGGCCGCCAGCGCCTTCCACAGGTAGGCGGACTCCTCGGGGGACTTGGCGCCGGAGAGCAGCGCGCGGAACGCCGCCTGGTCGGAGCCGGTCATCACCCCGAGCACCTGGTTCGCCCGGTCGAGCTGGTTGGGAGTGAGGATGTAGTCGCCGTCCTCGCCCGCGCCGGGGTTCTTCTCGGTGGCCAGCACCACCGCCGCCAGCGGGTCGATCGATCCGGCACCGGCGCGCGCCGCGCGCGCCTTGGCGGCGAGCTGGTTGAGCTTGCCTGCGGTGCCGGTGCCGCAGCTCTCGGCCCGGCGGGCGGCGGCCAGCCGGGCGTCGACGCCGGCCAGCGCCGTCTCCCGGGCGCCCTGGTCGAAGCCGGTCGGGTCGTGCCGGGCGCGTTCGCCGGCGTCGTGCAGCTGCTGGCGGCCCTGGGCGTCGGTGGACTTCGCCCACTCCAGGTCGTTGGCCCAGGCGTCGAGCACCTCGGCGGCCTGGGTGAGGGTGTCCTTGGAGGTCGTGGTCTCCGCCGACATCGCGTGCACCGCCTGGGTCGCGTGTTCGGCGACCGAGCCCGTCCACACCGCGGGCAGCTGGTTGGCCGCGACCCCGGACAGGTCGGTGGTGGCCTTGGCGAAGGAGGCCGCCGCCTTCGCGTAGTCCTGTGCGCGAGCGCGGACCGCCGCCGGGTCGCCGACCGGTTCCGGGACGGCGAGTGCCTCCTCGACGCCCTGCGCCAGGTGCAGGTTGGGCAGCATGAACGTGAACTGCTCGATGCTGTGCCGCGCGTGCTCCAGGTCCTTGACCTTGCTCACCGGCCGCCGCCGGCGGGAACCAGGCCGGAGGTGACGGCGTGCTCGGTGTCCCGGTAGTTCGCCGTGGTGGTGGCCATCTTCTGGGACAGCTCCTCCAGCGCGCGCTGGGTCACGCCGATCTCCTTCGACCAGGCGCTGTCGAAGGAGGACCAGGCGCGGTCCACGCCGAACTCGCCGAAGGCGGTGGACGCGTAGCAGACCGATCCCGCGTACGCCGTCTTCGCCTCGGCGATGTCGGTGGCCGTCCGGCCGAGCTGCTCGGCGACGCTGTTCAGACCCGCGACATTGACGCGGTAGCCGTCCGGGCCGGCCGATCCGCCCGGCCCGGAGCCGTTGACGGTGCCACCGGCGGCGCCGGGCACTGTTCCGTCGCTCATGATTGGTCGTTCCCCCCGTGCTGCGGGCCGTCCGCCGGCCCGGGTCGGTCGGCCCCGCGCCGTGGTGGTCCGCGCGGCAGCCGAGCGGAGAGCCTAGCCCCTGCTGTCGGCCGGGTGCGGCGCGCGTCCGGGCTCCCGTCCCGGTCCCGCGAATTCTTCACGCGGAGCGCGCGGGGGCTCCGCTTCGGACGGTCCGTCCTTGGCACGTTCTTGGGGTTCGGGGTTCGGGGTCCGGAGTTCGGGATGCGGGGGCCGCGTCCCGCCGTCGCCCCGCCGGGACCGGGTCGGCCGGGTGCGGGTCGGCCGGGCACGGGTCAGCCGACGAGGTCGCGCCGGATCTGGTCGAGGATCAGGCCCGCGCCGGTGTAGCCGATGCCGAGCATCCAGAGATTGTCGTCGACCTGGTGGACCTTGCCGTTGCGCACGGCGTCGAGGCTCTTCCACAGTGTGCCGCCGAGGATCCGGTCCTGGTCGGACTTCGCCGGGTCGCCGTAGACCGAGTAGAAGATGACGTCGGCCGCGGCCTGGTCGACCTGCTCGGGGCTGATCTCCAGCGCGAAGCCGGACTTGTTCTGGTTGGCTGGGCGGCCGACGCCGAGGTCGGTGAGGATCGAGCCGACGAAGGTGTCGTTGAGGTACAGGCGGGTGGGCGCCCCGGCGAGGAAGCGGGCCATCTCGACCTTCAGCGCCGCCGCCCGCTCCGGCCCCCCGAGCGCCGTCACCAGCTCGGCGGCCTTCGCCCGGTAAGCCTGTTCGGCGGCCGCCGCCTCCGCCTGACGGCCGAGCGCCTCGGCGTGCAGCCGGACGTTCTCCTTCCAGGCCGGCCCGGTGGTCCTGCTCAGCACCGTCGGCGCGATCTTCGACAGCTCGTCGTAGCGTTTGTCGTCGCGGACCTGGTTGCCGAGGACGAGGTCGGGGTGGAGCCCGGCGATCACCTCCAGCTGGGGCGAGCCGATGACCCCGACGGTCCTGACGCCGGCGAGGCGTTCGGCCGGCAGGTAGGCGGAGAGCGGCGCGCCGGCGGCGACGGTGGTGGCGCCGACCGGGGTGAGGCCCAGGGTGACGGCGGAGTCGAGGGCGTCGGTGTCCAGCACGACGACCCGGGCGGCCCGGGGCGGGACGGTGCTCTCACCGCGCGCGTGCCGCACCACGCGGGGCGTTCCCTCGGTACCGGCCGACCCTGTGGTGCCGGCTGCTCCGGTCGTACCGGTCGTGTCCGATCCGCCGGCCGCGGCCGGTCCGTCGGACCCGCAGGCGGTGAGCGCCGCCCCGGCGGCCAGCCCGGCGGCCAGCGCGAACAGCCCGCGCCGGCTCGGCGCGAGGCGGGCGGGGGTGGGGAGCGAACGGCGGTGGGCGGGGGCGTCGGGCATCGGGCGACTCCGTTCGGGCGGCAGGCGGCGAGGCGGCTGATCCCTGCCCGGTGGCACGGATCGTTACGCCTCCGCGACCGTCAGTCGCCCTCCCGGTGCTCCAGCCGCTGCCGCAGCAGTGCGTCGTACTCGGCGTGCACCCGGCGGTCCATGGCCAGGGCGAACTGGGCGTCGGTGACCGTACGGGCGAGCGGGCGGATCCGCAGGATCTGCTCCGTCAGCCGGGCGGCCTCGCCGGGCGGCAGCGGGGTGTCGGCGGACAGTGCGCCGAGCACGTGGTCGCGTACCAGGGCGGTGAAGATCTCGGCTATCGCCGTCACGTGTTCCTGGGTCCGTCGGCTGGCCGCCAGTACCACCGCCAGCGGTACCCCCTCCGCCACCAGCGCCGTGGTGGCGTCCATCAGCCGGCGGCTGACGTGGGTGATCCCGTCCTCCTCGACCGTGATGAAGCCCTGGTCGATGGACTCGGCGGTGTTCTCGTCGGTGAGCTGGTCGCCGAAGGCCGCCTTCAGCTCGTCCCAGTCGAGGTGGACCGTCGTCTCGTCGGACCAGGGCGCGACGATCGCGGCCTCCAGACCGATGAGTTCGGCGACGTCCCGCCCGCTCTCGCCGGCGCCGATCAGTTCGGTGATGCCACCGAGGGTGTGGCCGCGTTCCAGCAGCTCGGCGATCATCCGCAACCGGGACAGGTGCGATTCCCCGTACCAGGCGATCCGTCCCTCCTTGCGGGGCGGCTGGAGCAGCTTCCGCTCGCGGTAGAAGCGCAGGGTACGGGTGGTGATCCCGGCCGCTTCGGCCAGTTCCTCCACCCGGAACTCGCGTTGGCCGTCCTCGGGGGCAGCTTCGACCTTGTCCACGGCGCTCAGCATAGGACGGGTGCTTCCCGGGTCGGACCGGTCGGGCTTCTTCCATCAAGTGTCAACAAGGACTACCCTGCCAACCGTGCCAGTGATTGCTGGCACGGTTGGCGTGATCCGCGCCGCGCCGAGCAGCGGCGCCGTGCGCCCCACGGTCCCCCACCCTCAGGAGGACGCCGCATGGCATCCAGCACCAAGCGCCCCCGCCCCCGAGCCTCCGACGCGACCGCCCAGGACCGGTCGCGCACCGCGTCCGGGGCCGTGGAGCCGGAAGCCGTCGAAACGGAAGCCGTCGAACCGGAAGCCGTCGAGTCGGAAGCCGTGGAGTCGGAAGCGGCCGAGTCGGAAGCCGCCGAGCCGGAGGCGGTCCCGCACGTCCGGGTCGCCGTCATCGGCTCCGGCTTCGGCGGCCTCGGCGCCGGCGTCCGGCTCCGCCGGGCCGGGATCACCGACTTCGTCGTGCTGGAGCGCGCCGCCTCGGTCGGCGGCACCTGGCGCGACAACAGCTACCCCGGTTGCGCCTGCGACGTCCCCTCGCACCTCTACTCCTTCTCCTTCGCGCCCAATCCGGACTGGCCGCGCAGCTTCTCGGGCCAGCCGGACATCCGCGCCTACCTGGAGAAGGTCGCCGACGTCTTCGGTCTCCGCCCCCACCTGCGCTTCAACACCGAAGTCACCGAAGCCCGTTGGGACGTCGAGCAGACCCGCTGGCAGATCACCACCACGGCCGGCCGGTGGACCGCCGACGCCGTCGTGGCCGCCGCCGGACCGCTCGCGGACCCGCAGATCCCCGACCTGCCGGGCCTGGACTCCTTCCCCGGCAAGGTCTTCCACTCCTCCCGCTGGGACCACGACTTCCCGCTCGACGGCAAGCGCGTGGCGATGGTCGGCACCGGGGCCTCCGCCGCCCAGATCATCCCGGCGATCCAGCCGCAGGTGGGCAGGCTGACGGTGTTCCAGCGCACTCCGGCCTGGGTCCTGCCGCGCCGGGACCGCGCGATCACCCGGCTGGAGAAGCGGCTGCACGACCGCTTCCCGATCACCGCCAAGGCCCGCCGGGGCACCCTGTTCGCCCTGCGCGAGCTCCAGGTGGACGCCTTCGTCCGGCGGCCCGGACTGCTCCGGCTGGTCCAGCGCCTCGCCGAACGCCACCTCGCCGACGGCGTCGCCGACCCCGCCCTGCGGGCCAGGCTCACCCCCGACTACCGGATCGGGTGCAAGCGGATCCTGCTCAGCAACACCTACTACCCGGCGCTCGCCGCCGCCAACACCGAGGTGGTCCCCGCCGGACTGCGCGAGGTGCGCGGCTCGACCCTGGTCGCCGCCGACGGCAGCGAGCACGAGGTGGACGCGATCGTCTTCGGTACCGGCTTCCACGTCACCGACATGCCGATGGGCTCCCGGGTGTTCGGAGCCGACGGCACGAGCTTCGCCGAGAAGTGGAAGGAGGGCATGGAGGCCCTGCGCGGCTCCACCGTGCACGGCTTCCCCAACTTCTTCTTCGTCATCGGTCCCAACACCGGGCTCGGCAACAGTTCGATGATCCTGATGATCGAGTCCCAGCTCAACTACATGATCGACGCGCTGACCAGGCTCGACGAGATCGGCGCCACCGCGATGCAGCCCACCGCCCGGGCCCAGCGGCGGTGGAACCTCGAACTCCAGCACCGGATGGACCGCACCGTCTGGAGCACCGGCGGCTGCCGCAGCTGGTACCTGGACAAGAGCGGCAAGAACACGGTGCTCTGGCCCGGTTCGACCACCTCGTTCCGCCGCGCCACCCGCAAGGTGGACCTCACCGAGTACGAGCTGATCCTCCGCAGCGACGACCGGGCCGCGCCGCCCGGGGCGGCCTCGATGTCCGAGCCGACCTCGTCGTCCGGGCCGACCCCGTCGTCCGCACCGTCCGCACCGTCGGGGCCGCCCGTGGCCGGCACCGCGACCGAGGAGGTCATGGCATGAGCCGCCGTCCGATCCCCGCCGACTGCCTCCAGCCGGTTCCCACCCAGGAGTCGGCCGTCCGCTCGGCCGACGGCACCCGGCTGCACGTCGAGGTCCACGGCCAGCCGGGAGCGCCCACCGTCCTCCTCGCGCACGGCTGGACCTGCACGACCCACTTCTGGGCGCCGGTGATCCACCGGCTCGCCGACCGCTACCGGGTGGTGGTCTACGACCAGCGGGGTCACGGCCGGAGCGAGATCCCGTCGAGCCGCGCCCGCTACTCCACCCGCGCGCTGGCCGAGGACCTCGCCGCCGTCCTCACCCGGGTGGTCCCGGAGGGCGAGCGGGCGGTGCTGGCCGGCCACAGCATGGGCGGCATGACCATCATGGCGGCCGCCGCCCGCCCCGAGGTCGCCGAACGGACGGCGGCCGCCGTCCTGATCTCCACCGGGCCGTCCGACCTCCTGACCGAGGTGCGGATCGTCCCGGACGCCCTGCGCCCGCCGGGGCTGCGCCGCTTCCTGCACCGGCAGGTACTGCGGTCCCGGCTGCCGCTCGGGCCGGTCGGGCCGGTCAGCCGGGCCGGGCTCAAGTACGCCATCATGGGCGCGGACGCGCCCGCCGAGCGCACCGAGGTGGCCGTCCGGATGGCGCACGCCTGCCCGACCGGCGTCCGCGCCAACTGGGCGCGGGTGCTGGACCGGTTGGACGTCCGCCCCGGGCTGGCCCGCCTCGCCGCGCCGACGGCCGTCGTGGTCGGCGCCGAGGACCGGCTCACCCCGCCGGTGCACGCGCACCGCATGGTGGCGGCGCTCGCCGATCCGCAGGGGCTGCTCCTGCTGCCAGGGGTCGGTCACATGGCGCCGCTCGAACGGCCGGCCGAGGTCGCCGCCGAGATCGACCGGATGGCGACCGCCCACCTCCCGGCCAGGCCCGTCACCACCCCCGCCGCCGCCACCACCTCCGCCGTCCCCGAAGCCGTCACCGCCGAAGCCGTCACTCCCGCCGAAGCCGTCACTCCCGCCGACGGCGCCCCCGCCGTCCCCGAAGCCGCCACCGCCGACCCCGAGAGGACCGCCGTCGCATGACCGCCACCCCGCCGCTCTCCGCCCAGGTCGCCGTCGTCACCGGAGCCGCGCGCGGCGTCGGCGCCGCCCTGGCCCGCAACCTCGCCCGGCGCGGCGCCAAGGTCGCGCTGGTCGGCCTGGAACCGGAGGAGCTGAAGGCCGTCGCCGCGCAGTGCGGCCCGGACGCCACCGCCTGGGAGGCCGACGTCACCGACGTCGAGGCGCTCACCGGGCTCGCCGAGCGGATCAAGGCGCACTACGGCCGGATCGACACCGTTGTCGCCAACGCCGGGATCGCGCTCGGCGGTCCGCTGCTGGACAGCGACCACCGGGCGTTCAGCCGGGTGATCGAGGTCAACCTGCTCGGCAGCGTTGCCACCGCCCGGGCCTTCCTGCCCGTCCTCGCCGAGAGCCGCGGCTACCTCCTGCAGATCGCCTCGCTGGCGGCGCTGACCCCGGCGCCGCTGATGAGCGCGTACTGCGCGAGCAAGTCGGGCGTCGAGGCGTTCGCCCACGCGATCCGGGCCGAGGTGGCCCACCAGGGCGTCAAGGTGGGTGTCGGGTACCTGAGTTGGACCGACACCGACATGGTGCGCGGGGCCGACGAGGACGCCGTGCTCAAGCAGATGCGGTCCCGGCTGCCGTGGCCCGCCAACAAGACCTATCCGCTGGAGCCGGCGGTGGACCGCCTGGCCGCCGGGATCGCCCGGCGCTCCGCCCATGTCTACGCCCAGGCGTGGTTGCGCGGGATGCAGCCGGTCCGCTGGGCGCTGCCCTCGCTGATCGCCGTGGTCGGTTCGCGGGACGTGGCGAGGCTCGCGCCCCAGCTCGCCGCCACCGCGGCCTCCCGCCTGCGCCCGGTCGGCGCCGGCGGCGCGGCCGACACCGCGGCGGGGACCGCGGCCCGGTCCGACCGGGAGTGACCGCCTCGCCCGCGCCGGACGGGGGCGTCAGCCGCTTCCCGAGGGGCCCCCGTCCGGCCGGGCGAGGCGTTTGAAGCTGTCGTACGCGGTCTGGTTGAACGAGGACCGCACGGTGGGACCGGTGTTGGTGAGGGCGGCGACGGCGGTGGCGGTCTGCGGGCAGAAGCCGACGAACGCCGTGAAGCCGCGGGTCGCGCCGGAGTGGAAGAACAGGTCGCGGTCGTCCGGGGTGCGGCGGTGGTTCCAGACCAGGCAGATCCCGTCGCCCGAGCGCGGCAGCCGCAGCCGGGGCCGCCGTACCTCCCGCAGGGCCTCGCCCAACGGCCCGCCGTCCGGCTCCAGATGGGCCCGGAGGAAGCGCAGCAGGTCGGCGCCCCCGGCCCGCACGGCACCCGCGCCCGGGAGGGCGGGGATGCGCCACGGCGGCAGCGGCCGCCCGAGGTGGTGGCCGGTCGCGAGTCGCGGCGCGTCGGGGGAGCAGCTGAGGCTCCCCAGGCCGAGCGGGCGGCCGATCCGCTCGGTGAGCAGCCCGGCGTAGTCGGGTCCCCCGCCCGCCTCGGCGAGCAGCCACCCGAGCAGTCCCACACCGTAGTTGGAGTACCAGTACACCTCGCCGGGCGGGCGGCGCACGGTGGTTCGGGCCAGTGCCGCCCACAGCCGCTGTTCGTCGTAGGCGGCGTAGGGGTTGCTGTTCCAGGCCGGGACGGCGCTGGCCAGCAGGCCCGGCGGCTGACCCGGCAGGCCGGCGGTGTGGGTGGCCAGATGGATCAGCCGGATCGGTCCGCCGCGCCGGACGACCGGCGCCCGGCGCCCCGCCGGAAGGTGCCGTCGCAAGGGGTCGTCGAGGGCGACCTCGCCGCGCGCGGCCAGTTCGGCCAGCAGCAGGGCGGTGAAGGTCTTGGTGACGGAGCCGAGTTCGTATCCGGTCTCGGGGGTGCACGGGCCGCCGTCGCGGGCGGTCCGCCCGTGGCAGTGGACGGCGGAGCGCTCGCCGCGCGCCACCGCGAGGGTCACGGCGGTGGCGTGCGGACCGGCGGCGCGCACGAGTCCGGCGAGCTGGTCCGCCCCGGGGCCGGCTCCGTCGCCGGGCGGTCCCGGGACGGCTGCGGAGCTGCCCCCCGGAGTGCTTCCCGGGGCGCTTGCCGGGGCGCTTCCCGCACGGGAGGTGCCGGGCGCCGGGCGGGTGCCGCTCGCCCGTTCCGCGCCGCTCACCGGGGGCTCAAGCCGGTACCGCCGCGCCGCCGAGCGCGCGGGAGAGCGTGACGGTGCCCGCGACCACCGCGACCACGGCGGTGTGCTGGTGGTCCTGGAACGCCTGCTCGGGGTCGTCCGACACCGGTTCCGCGCTCTCCCGGGGGATCAGCCCGTCCTCGCGCTGGACGGCGGCGAGCGCCTCCCAGCCCTGGGCGCCGGTGACCGGCTCCCCGATGCAGGAGTCCGCGACCAGCAGTTCGCCGACCAGATCCCACTGGCCGACCTCCAACCAGGTGTCGACCCAGACCGGCAGCCAGGTGCGGACGTAGTCGCGCAGCGGCTCGGGCATGCTCTCGGGCCGCGCCCCCCAGTCGGTGAGGTGGAAGACGGTGTGGGTGATGTGGTAGCCGGTGAGCCAGTCGATCGCCCAGGGCTCGGGGGTGGCGCCCAGCCAGGTCGCGGCGGTGAGGGCGGGCCAGTCGTCGGGCTGGTGGCGCAGCCCGATCACCCGGCGCGCGTTGGCGAGGGCGAGCCGCCGGTTGGGCATCATCTCGATCGCCTGGATCCCGCGCACCTGGGCGAGCGATTCCAGCAACTCCTCCAGCGCCTCGTGCCGGTAGCCGGCCCGGGCGAAGTGCACGTAGCTCTCCAGCGGGTCGGTCATCACCGGGTAGCGCAGCAGCCGCTCGTAGAGGAGGTTGCCCTCGCGCAGCTGCGACCAGCCGAAGTCCAGGAGTTCCCGAGCGATCCGGGCGTCCTGCGGGCCGGTGACGCCGTCGCGCAGGACGAGCGAGGCGGCGAGCGCGGCCTCCGCGAGCGGCTTGTAGGCGTTGTTGGGGTCGGCCAGGTCGATGGTGACGTCGGCGGGCAGCCGGCCGAAGCCGAGCTGGTGGCAGCCGTGCATCCAGCGCAACGCCCGGGATCCCAACTGCTGTGCGGCGGAAAGGATCTGATGCTCGGTCATGACGCCCTTCCGGTCAGCAGGTACTCCGCGACGGCGAGTTCGAGGGCGGTGCGGGCGCTGCCGTCGCCGACGGTGCGGATCCGGGTCAGCATCGGTTCGACCTCCAGCGGCAGTTCCCGCCCGTCGGCGGCGAGCCAGGCGAGCCAGCGGGTCAGACGGGCGGCGACGCGCTGGTCGCAGCGCAGGACGGAGCGGACGGCGCCGCGGGCCAGGGCGAGGCTGTGCTCGCGGGCGGCGTCGTGGACGGGCCCGTCGAGGCCGGGGAGGGCGAGCGCCGACAGCTGGGCCATCCGCACCGACCAGCCCTGCCAGGCGTACGGCTCCGGACGCGGGGCGTGGGCCGGCCGCGGCGTGCCCCGGTCGGTGCCCCCGTCCGCCGCCCCGGGGAGCAGGGCGTCGGCGGCCGGCCCGAGCGCGCGGGCGAGCAGGACGGCGCTGCCCCAGTCCCGCCAGGCGGTGACCAGGGCGGCGCCGGCGGCCCGGTCCTCGTCCGCGGCGGTGTCGGCGCCGGGGGCGTCGGCGGCACCGGCGGGGGAGGCCGAGGCGGTGGGGGAGGGGGCCGGGAAGGCGGACGGCGGGAAGGCCCGGTGGGCCTCCGCCAGCAGCAGGACGGCCTGTTCGTCCGGCCCGCTCGCACCGAGTGCCTGCGGTGCGAGGACGTCCGGCCCGAGCACCCGGGCGGCGGCGAGGACCGGACGCGGCACGGGGCCGGTGCCGGGGAAGGCGGGCGGCGCGGGCACGACCGCGCCCCCGGCGCCCCGGAGGGCGTCGAGGGTGCGGCCCGCCAGCCGCTCCACCGCTGCGGCGTATTCGTCGCGGAGTGCGAGATCGGCGGTCGGCATGGTTGCGTGCTTCTCCTTGGAGGGGGGCTTCGCGGTGTTGCGGGGCCGCGGCGCGTTCACAGGGTGGCCCCGCCGGGGTCCGGGCCGCCGGCCTGCCGCCCCGGCCGCCGGGCTCGTGGCCGCGGCGGGACCGGAGGGCTGTGGCGCGGTGGGACTCCGCGCGTCGCCCGGCAGCGTCCGTTCCGACTACCGCGTCTTCTCCTTCGGCGGCTTCGGCGACAGCAGCAGCGCGCCTGCCAGCAGCAGCAGGTTGGCGGCTTCCGGACGGTACGTGGGCGCGTCGCTGACGGTCGCCTCGTCCTCCGTGATCAACATGCCGAGTGCGTCGATCTCCGCCTGGGTGGCGAGAGCCGTGCGCATGGTTCGGGTGGTCTGAGCAAGCATCGGGTGCCTCCTCATCGAAGTTCCATCGCCAGGCCCGGCGATGCCCCCTCGAACGACAATACGAGCACGAACCTTCCGGCGCCAGTGCGGCACTCTCCGTGACGATCGTCACGAAGAGGCATCGCGCCACCGCGCAGTGCTGTCGCCGGTACCCGGGAGTAGGTACGGTCGCTGCATGACCACTGCCTTGATCACCGGCGCGACCGCCGGCATCGGAGCCGCCTTCGCCCGCCGCCTCGCGCGGAGCGGCTACGGACTCGTCCTGGTGGCCCGGGACACCGGGCGGCTGGAGGAGTCCGCCGCGGAACTGCGCGGGACGTTCGGCGTGGAGGTGGAGGTGCTCACCGCCGACCTGGCCACGGACCAGGGCATCGCCGCTGTCGAGGCCCGCCTCGCCGACGACGCCCGCCCGGTGGACCTGCTGGTGAACAACGCGGGCTTCGGCAACCGCGGCGCCTTCGCCACCGTGCCGCTGCAGGACGAGCTGGACATGCTGAAGGTGCACATCGAGGCGGTGTTGCGGCTGACCACGGCCGCCCTGCCGGGGATGCGCGAGCGCGGGCGCGGCGCGGTCGTCAACGTCGCCTCGGTGGCGGCCTTCCTGCCGCGCGGCACCTACGGCGCGAGCAAGGCGTGGGTGGTGAGCTTCACCCAGGGTGTGATGCGGGACCTCGGCGGGACCGGGGTGCGGCTGATGGCGCTCTGTCCGGGCTTCACCCGCACCGAGTTCCACGAGCGGGCCGGCATGGGGACCGGGAACATCCCGTCCTGGGGCTGGCTGTCGGCCGAGCGCGTGGTCGGGGAGGCCATGCGGGACCTCGCCCGGGGGCGTTCGGTGTCGGTGCCGAGCAAGCGCTACAAGGCGGCGGTGGCGATCGCGCGGGTGCTGCCGTCCGGCAAGCTCGGCGGCGTCTCCTCCAAGGCGGCCCGGACGTACCGCACCACCTGAGCCCGGGGCCGCCCGGGCCGCCCGGGATCGCCCCGGTGCGGCGGCGGGTGTCGTGGCGGGTCTCGTGGCGGGTCTCGCGGTCGGGGTTCGACCAGCACAGCGGAGTCCATCTCACTATTAGCTTTGCTAACTATGAGCCTCTCTCGTTATGCTGGCGATCGCCCGACCGCCCACCCGCCGCCGGCGCGCGCCCCCGGGCGCCGCGCCCGCGCCGCCGTCCGAGGGAGGCTGCCCCACCGTGCGCCCAGAAGGCATTCAGTGGACCCCGCCCGCCCACGCCGAGAACGATCCGCGACCGCCGACCCAGTGGCGGCGCATCCTCGCCCTGTTCCGCCCCTACCGGGGCCGCCTCGCCCTCGTCGGCCTGCTGGTGGCCGCCTCCGCCGTGGTCTCCGTGACCACGCCGTTCCTGCTCCGCGCCGTGCTGGACACCGCGATCCCGCAGGGCCGCACCGGACTGCTGACCGTCCTGGTGCTCGGCATGGTCGCCACCGCGGTGGTCAACAGCGTCTTCGGCGTGCTCCAGACCCTGATCTCCACCACCGTCGGCCAGCGGGTCATGCACGACCTGCGCACCGCCGTCTACGGCCACCTCCAGCGGATGTCGCTGGCCTTCTTCACCCGCACCCGTACCGGTGAGGTGCAGTCCCGGATCGCCAACGACATCGGCGGCATGCAGTCCACGGTGACCTCCACCGCCACCTCGCTGGTCTCCAACTTCACCGCCGTGGTCGCCTCGGTGGTCGCCATGGTGGCGCTGGACTGGCGGCTCACCCTGGTGTCGCTGGTGCTCCTGCCGGTGTTCGTCTGGATCAGCCGCCGGGTCGGCAACGAACGCAAGAAGATCACCGGGGAGCGCCAGAAGCAGCTCGCCGCGATGAGCTCGGCGGTCCAGGAGTCGCTGTCGGTCAGTGGCATCCTGCTCGGCCGCACCATGGGCCGCACCGACTCGCTCGCCCGTGAGTTCACCGGCCAGTCCGACCGGCTGGCCGACCTGGAGGTCCGCGCCTCGATGGCCGGCCGCTGGCGGATGAACACCATCCAGATCGTGATGGCCGCCATGCCCGCGGTGATCTACTGGGCGGCCGGCATGGCCGCCGCCGGCGGCGCGCCGATCGTCTCGGTCGGCACCCTGGTCGCCTTCGTCTCGCTGCAGCAGGGCCTGTTCCGCCCGACCATCAGCCTGCTCGCCACCGGCGTCGCCGTCCAGACCTCGCTCGCGCTGTTCCAGCGGATCTTCGAGTACCTCGACCTGACCGTGGAGATCGACGAGCCCGAGCGCCCCGTCACCCTCGGCGAGATCCGCGGCGAGGTCCGCTTCGAGGACGTCGACTTCCGCTACGACCCCGAGCAGGAGCGGCCCACCCTCGGCGGGATCGGCCTGCGGATCCCGGCGGGCGGATCGCTCGCCGTGGTCGGCGGGACCGGCTCCGGCAAGACCACGCTCAGCTACCTGGTGCCCCGGCTCTACGACGTCACCGGCGGCCGGGTCACCATCGACGGCGTCGACGTCCGCGAGCTGTCCTTCGACACCCTGGCCCGCGCGGTGGGCGTGGTCTCCCAGGAGACCTACCTCTTCCACGCCTCGGTCGCCGACAACCTGCGCTTCGCCAAACCGGATGCCACCGACGAGGAACTCGTCGTCGCCGCCCGGGCCGCGCGCATCCACGACACCGTCGCCGCCCTGCCGGACGGGTACGACACCATGGTCGGCGAGCGCGGTTACCGCTTCTCGGGCGGGGAGAAGCAGCGCCTGGCGCTCGCCCGCACCATCCTGCGCAATCCGCCGGTGCTGATCCTCGACGAGGCCACCAGCGCCCTGGACAACAGCACCGAGCGCGCCGTCCAGGAGGCCATCGACACCCTCGCGGAGGGCCGCACCACCATCACCATCGCGCACCGGCTCTCCACCGTGCGCGGGGCCGACCAGATCGTCGTCCTGGAGCGCGGCGAGGTCGCCGAACTCGGCACCCACGAAGAGCTGCTGGCGGCGGACGGCCGCTACGCGGCGCTGCTCCGGCGGGAGTCCCCGGCCGTGGCCGTCGCGCCCTGATCCCGGGCCGGGGCGGTGGGGGGCAACGGGACCGGAGGTGCGGGGCCGCCGGTCTCAGGCGGCCTTGGGGACCTCGTTGTACGCCCCCACGAACTCCTGGCCGGAGAGCTGCTGGATCGCCGTCATCACCTCGTCCGTGACCTGGCGACGGGCCTTGAGCGAACGCGCCTGGCCGTGCAGCTCGTCGAAGTGCAGCGGCTCGCCGAAACGGACCGTCACCTTCTTGAGGCGCGGCAGCCGCTTGCCGACCGGGAGGATCCCCTCCGGTCCCTCCAGCGCCACCGGCACCACCGGGACACCGGCGGTCAGCGCCAGCCAGGCCACGCCGGTCTTGCCGCGGTAGAGGCGGCCGTCCAGCGAGCGGGTGCCCTCGGGGTAGATGCCGAACGCCTTGCCGTCCTCCAGGATCTCCAGCGCCGACTCCAGCGAAGCCTGGGCGGAGCGGTAGGTGCCGCGCTCGACCGGCACCGCGCCGATGCCCTGGAAGAAGCCCCGGGACAGCGCGCCCTTGAGGCCGCTGCCGGTGAAGTACTCGGCCTTGGCCAGGAAGTGGACCCGGCGCGGCGCGGTGAGCGGGATGACCACGCTGTCGATGAAGGAGAGGTGGTTGCTGGCGAGGATGACGCCGCCCTTGCGCGGCACGTTCTCCATGCCCTCGATGGTGGGCCGCCAGATCCCCCGGGCGAGCGGTTTCAGCACCAGCCTGGTGACGAGATCGAGCATGGTCCCTCCCTGGACGAGCACGCCCGGGAGGTGCCCGGGCCCGGTGTACGAAGAGCGGCGTTCGTTTCCCCGGTCGGGCCGGGATCAGACCCGCAGACTACGACACCCACCCCCGAGCCCGTCCACTCCCGCTCGCAGTGGCGCTCACCACGGGCGGGTAGGGTACCGCCGTCGGAAATGCACATCAGCAGTTGATTCGGTCCCAGGAGGCCCCCATGGCAGACGTCGACGACATCCGCGCGGCGTTCGACAAGTTCGACCGGAACGGCAACGGCCGGATCACCGCCGTCGAGTACGCCCTCGTCGCGCGCGAGCTCGGTGACCTCACCACCTCGGTCGCCGTGGCCGAGGCCATCATCAAGCAGATGGACACCAACCACGACGGCGAGCTGACCTTCGACGAGTTCCTGGCCGCGCGCCAGGGCTGACGAGGCCGGGGCCGAACGGCCCGGACGGGGTCCCGGATCGTCTCCGGGGCCCCGTCCTCGCGTTCACGGGCCCGGTGTCGCCCCCGCCGTCGCGCCCCGTCGGCGTAGCGCCCTGTCCGTCGTGCCCGGACCGCCCGTCGTATCCGGACTGTCGGTCGTGCCCGCCCTGTCCGGCGCGCCGTCGTGGTCTCAGCCGGTGGTGGGGAACACCCGGCGGACCACGCGTTCCGCCGCCCCGCCGTCGTCCCAGGGGCAGAACCGCTTGCGGAAGTCGGCCCGCGCGGTCGGCTCCGGGTCACCGGCCAGCAGCGCCGCCACCAACTCCTCCGGATCCGTGGTCAGCGCGCCCGGGGGCTGCTCGAACAGGTCGAAGTAGACGCCCCGGTCGCGCTTGTACTCCTCCCAGTCCGGCGCGAAGACGACGATCGGCCGGTCCAGCACCGCGTAGTCGAACATCATCGACGAGTAGTCCGTCACCAGGACGTCGGCCGCCAGGAAGAGGTCCTCCACCGTCGGGTGCGCCGACACGTCCAGGATCTCCGCCGCGTCCTCGTCCGCCGTCAGGTCGCCCGGGCCGCCGGTGTGGAAGTAGTGGGTGCGGACCAGCAGCGTGAACTCCGGCCCCAGCCGCCGGGCCAGCTCCCGGACGTCCAGCAGCGGCACATAGCCGCCGCGCGCCTCCCGGTGGGTGGGCGCGTACAGCACGGCGGTGCGGCCCGGCGCCAGCCCGAACCGTTCGCGCATCGCCGCCGTCCCGGCCGGCGTCGCGGTGGCCAGCCGGTCGTTGCGCGGGTAACCGGTGTCCAGCATCTCGTAGCGGCCGGGGAAGGCACGGGCGAAGTGCTCGCTGGTGTGCGGGTTGGAGGAGACCAGGAAGTCCCAGCGGTCGATCGCCTCCTGGAGCCGGTCGAAGTCCATCCCGTCGGCGGCCACCGGGTGGTCCCGGAGGTCCATGCCCATCGCCTTCAGCGGCGTGCCGTGCTGGGTCTGGACGTGCACGGTACCGGGCCGCTTCGCCATGGTCCGGGGGAAGTTGACGTTGTTCACGAAGTACGTGGCGGTGGCCATCGCCCTCAGGTACGCCGGGGTGTTGACGATCACGTACGGCACACCCTCCGGCAGCGTCGCCGCCCGGGCGCGGTTCTCCACCACCCAGACCCCGCGGATCCCGGGCGCGAGCTCCTTCGCCTTCTCGTAGATCGCGGCCGGGCTGCACGCGTAGCCCCGGTGCCAGTACGCGGCGTACACCGCCAGGTTCGGGTTCAACGGCATCCGGCGGAAGGTGTTGTACGCGGTGAACCGGGCGCTGCTGCGCACCCCCTTCTTCAGGGCCGGTGCCACCGCCCGCGCCCCGCGCTTGAGTTCGCGCGGAAGTCGGCCGGTGCGGCGCAGTTCCGCGTACGCGCGCCGGGCGCCTCGCGCCGCGAGCCGGTACTGCACGCCGCGCACGCCCCCGGGGAAGCGGTAGCCCGCCGGGCGGTGCCGGGTGAAGTGCTCGGCGATCCGGCGGAAGAACTCGGGCCGCAGTCCGACCGGGACCAGCCCCGGGGTGTCGTAGACGGTGAGCGCCTGCTGCACGGTCCGCTCGAAGACCAGGGTCCGCAGCGACCCGGGGACGGGGCGGCCGGGGTGGTCGGATCCGCCGGAGTGGGCGGTCGGGGAGGATCCGTCGGTGCGGTCGGCCCGGTCCAGGAAGGCGAAGATCGCGTCGTACTGGGCGAAGGCGTCGGCGTGCTTGGCGGACGCGGTACTGGTGATCGCCCCGGCCCGGCCGCGCCGGTAGAAGTAGCAGGGGCGGTCGAGGTAGCGCAGCCGCTCGGCGGCCAGCAGCGCGGGGTAGGTGACGGAGATGTCCTCGTAGAAGCCGCGGCCGAAGGAGACGTCGAGCCCGAGCAGGAACTCCCGGCGGAACACCTTGTTCCAGACCGACATCACCGTCCTGAACACGGCCGGGTGCTCGGCCAGCGTGGCCCCCCCGACGAGCGGGGATCCGGTCAGCACGTGCCGCCAGGGGTTGGGCTCGGTCCCGCCGTCCGGGTAGACGTGCACGAAGTCGGTCAGCAGGACGTCGGCGGGCGCCTCGCCGCGCCGCCCGCGCTCCAGTTCGGCGGTGAGCTCGTCGAGGAGGGCCGTCACCGTGCCCTCGGGCACCCAGTCGTCGCTGTCGACGAACCAGACGTACGCGCCCCGCACCTCGGGCAGGGCGGCGGTGCGGGCGCCGCCGAGGCCCTGGTTCTCGGCGAGGTGGAGGACGCGCAGGCGCGGATCGCCGGCCGCGTACTCGTCCAGGATCGCGCCGCTGCGGTCGGGGGAGCGGTCGTCGACCGCGATCACCTCGAAGCGGGACTCGGAGGACGGGGTGTCCGCGAGGAGGGAGTCGAGGCAGCGGGGCAGGAAGCGCTCCACCCCGTGGACCGGGAGCACGATGCTGAGGAGGACTGGCACGCTGGCCGAGTCTAGCGAGCGCCGTGGCCGACGGCGGAGGACGGGTGCGGCGGCGCCGCTGGTGGGCGGCGTGCACGGTCCCGGCGCGGCTCGGTGGGCGGGCCTCGGGGTTCGGGACTCGGTGGGCGGGGCCCGGGGCTCGGCTGGAGGCGGCCGGGTCGAGCGCCGGGACGGTCACGGCGGAGGGCGGCCCGACAGGAACCGCCGGTGCCGGACCCCGTACGGGGTGGCACCGGCAGCCTGGTGGCGGCCCGGCCGACCCTCTACGGCCGGCCGCCGGTCCGAGCGCCGCCCGAAACCTGGCCACCGCAGCGTCGAGGCGGCCTGGCAGTAGGTACGGGGGAGCCGGAATCTTCATCAGTCGAACACGGAGGTCAGTGATGTCCGCGCCCACGTGATCGATAGAGATATTGCTTGGAGCCCGGTTCCGCGTCAATCCCCCGGTTGTGTTCACTTCCTAAAGGGATAGTCGTACCTTTGCGCGGGTGTGGCGGGGAGTGTCCTACGGGTGACGGTCCGAGGTCCGCGTGGTGGCCGCCGGTCGGCCACGACGGGTGAGGGGGTGGTGACCCCGTGCGCCGGGCGTACACCGTCACCGCGAGCGCCGGGTGTGCGACCCGAAGACCCTGATGACGTTCCGCCGGTCGTGCACCATCATTGATGCGTAGTCGTGATCGGTCGGGTGGGCCCTGGTGCGGTGTCAGTTGACGCAGCACGGTACGGTTGCAGAACACCAGGACGGTTGCGCGAAGGCCGTCTGTCACGGATAGTCTTCGCCTCACGGCCCTGGCGCCTCGTAGGGGTGGGAAAACTGATGGAAGACATGCAAGTGCGGACCCGGCCTCGGGTGCCCGCGATCCAGTGCGGCGTCGGCGCGACCGGCCGCCGGATCGAGCGACACCTGGCTGTGCTCGGCGCGCCCGCACTCCCGGCGGTGGACACCGCCGAGGCGCTCGGGTTGATAAGGGAACTGACGCCGCGTGGCGTCGGCGCCCCGACCGCGCCGCCGCGCCGCCACGCGCGGGTCAAGCTGCTGGCGCCGCTGCGCCGACTCCGGCGGGGGCTCTTCGGCAGTCGCGGCTGAGCGGGACCCCGCTCCCGGGACTCCCGTACCGCCGTTCCGCCCGCACCCGCGTACGCACGACCTCGGCACCGGCCCGACGGATCCTGGCGACCGTCGGGCTTTCGGCGTTCCCGCCTTCCGGAGTGTGCGGCCCCGAGGCCCGTTCGAGGCTCTGATCGATCAACCGCCGATCATCCACGGTCAGTGCCGGTCATCGGATGTCGTCAATGGTCTGAACCTCTCAGCCTATGTCGGCCGACCCCGCCGGCACCGGGAGTCGGCGAGGCTGGCCGGTCCGCCCCCGGTCGTGGGTCAGGATGGCGCCATGGCGGACCACACCCACTCCCGAACCACCTCCCACTCCACTTCCCCTTCCACCTCCGGCAATTTCCGGACCGAGATCTTCGACATCACCACCGGAAGCCATGAGGTCGCGCTCGACATCACCGACCGCTGCGTCCGGTTCCTCGACGAGCACGCCGTCGGACGGGACGGCCTGCTCAACGTCTTTGTCCCGCACGCGACGGCCGGCATCGCCGTCCTGGAGACCGGCTCCGGCAGCGACGAGGACTTCCTCGCCACCCTGCGCGACCTCCTGCCGGCCGACGACCGGTGGCGCCACCGCCACGGCAGCCCCGGCCACGGTCGCGACCACGTCGTCCCCGGTCTGGTGGCCCCGCACGCCACCCTGCCGGTGATCGACGGACAACTCGCGCTGGGCATCTGGCAGTCGGTGGTGCTGATCGACACCAACGGCGACAACCCGCGCCGCACGCTCCGGCTCTCCTTCCTGGGCTGAGCACGCCGCCCGGCCCCGGCCCCGGAGCGCCCTCGCCGGGGCCGGGTTCTAGTCCGGCAGCGGTGTCCCGGAGCCGGGGCCGGCTGCGGCGTCGACCACCGACGCGAGGTACCGCTCGATCGCCAGGTACTGGCAGAGGACGGCGACCGGGCGGCCGAGCCGTGCGTACCAGGCCGCGAGCCGGGCGAAGGCGACGACCTCGAACCACACCTCGCCCGCCGCGTCCATCGACACCACGAACGCTTCCTCACCGCGCTCCGGGTGCCCCGGCAGGGTCCCGTAGGCGAAGCCGATCCGGTCCGGCTCGTCCACCGTCCACACCACCCGGCACGGGATCACCAGTCGGGGCCGGTGGCTGCCCGGCAGGCGGAGCCGCAGGAGGACGGTCGCGCCGGGCTCGGCGGGCGCGAACGGGAAGACGGCGAAGCCGGTGCCCAGCTGGCAGCCCCAGCCCAGGACGAAGCGGCCGGCCCGCTCCAGGACCTCCGGGCCGTGCCCGAGATGCACCCGCCGCCGCAGATGCTTGTAGCCCTCCGGCAGCCGGACGTCCGCCGTGGCGCCCACCTCCCGGTAGTTGGGTCCCGCGGCCCGGGCGGCGAGCAACCTCCGCTCCAGGGCGGACCCGGCGGACCCGGCGGATCCGGCGGCTGGGGCGGCCGTGGCGGCGCCGGTCCGGTCGGAGGGGACCGGTGGGTCCGGTGACGGGACGGAGGAGACGGTGCGGGGCACCTCGTGACCGGGCGAGTCGGACATACGGCCACCGTAGCGACAGCCCCGGGAACGCCCGCGCCCGGGACCGCCTCGCCCGGGGTCGTTCCGTCCGGCACCGCCTCGCCCGGGGCCCGTTCCGCCCGGGGTCGCCTTGCGTCCGCCCCGGTCCGGGGAGTAGAGAGGCGGCATGAGTGAAACAGCCGGGCAGCACAGCGGCGCCCACAGCGGGGACACGGCCGACCTCGGCGACCGGACGGCCGAGCGTACCGAGGACACCCGGAGCACCCCGGCGGCCGCGCCGGTCTGCGAGCTCGCCCCGAGCGACCCGGAGGCGGCCCTGCGCCCCGATCCCGATCCCGCCGGCCCGCGCGCGGACTGCGTGCTGTGCGGCGAGCCGACCGAGCTGCCCGCCGACCACCCGGGCAGCACCCTCTGCCCCGTCTGCGCCTGGCAGCAGGCCCAGCGGATCGCCTGCTCGGGCTGAGCCCACCGCGCGGATCGGTCCTCCGCCCGGATCGGGCGTGCGCTCCCCGGGTCAGGCGTCCTCCCGTCCCGCCGGCGCCAGGGTGGAGCCGTGCCGGCCCTTGCGGACCAGGAGCTGGGCCGGGATCCGGCTGCGCAGATCGGCGACGTGGCTGACGATGCCGACCGCGCGGTCCCGCTCGCGCAGACCGTCGAGGACGTCCATCACCTCCTCCAGGGTGTGCTCGTCGAGACTGCCGAACCCTTCGTCGATGAACAGGGTGTCCAGCGGCATGCCCCCGGCCTCGTCGGTGACCACGTCCGCCAGGCCGAGGGCCAGGGCGAGCGAGGCGAAGAAGCTCTCGCCGCCGGAGAGGGTCGCGGTGTCGCGCTCGGTGCCCGTCCAGGCGTCCACCACCCGCAGCGCCAGCCCCGAGCGCTTGTTGCCGCCGCCGCGGTCGTCGCTGTGGACGAGCGTGTACCGGCCGCCGGACATCCGGACCAGCCGGTCGCTCGCCGCGGCCGCCACCTGCTCCAGCCGCGCCGCCAGGACGTACGACTCCAGACGCATCCGGAGCCGGTTGTCGGTCGAGGTGCCGGCCGCGAGCGCGGCCAGCCGGCTGATCCGCGCGAACCTGGCCAGCTCCGGGGCCAGCGAGCGGGCCAGCTCGGCCAGCTGCCGCCCGATGGCGGCGAGGGCCTCGCAGCGCAGGTGGGCCGCGTCCCGGGCGGCGTGCGCCGCCCGCAGCCGGTCGGTGGCGGCGCCGAGCCCGCTCCGGGCGCCCGGCAGATCGGCCGGCGGCAGGGCGGCGGCCGCGGCCAGCTCGGGCTCGGCGAGCCGCCGCTCCACCGCGGCCAGCTCGGTCCGGTGCCGGTCGATCCGCTGCTCCAACTCGTCCCGCTCGGCCCGCGGCAGCAGGACGGCCACGGCGTCCTGGGCGCTCGCGAAGCCGGCCGCCACCGCGGCGGCGGCCAGTTCGTCGTCCGCCTGCTTGAGCTGGTGCGCCGCCTCGGTGGCGGCCCGGGCGGCGCCGGCCAGCGCGGCCACGGCCGAGGCGAGGCGGTCGAGTGCGGCCGCCCGGGCCGCCACCGACGGCGCGTCGCCGCGGGCCGCCGCCACCCGGGCGGTCCGCTTCTCCTGCTCGGCGTGCAGGGCGCGGGTCTGGGCGGCGAGTTCGACGCTCCGCTCCCGGGCCTCGGAGAGCGTCGTCCGGCGGGCGCTCTGCTCCGCGGTGAGCCGTTCGACCGCCCGGCCGACCGCACCGAGCCGCTCCGCGGCACGGACCGCCTCCCGGTGCTCGGCCGCCAGCCCGTCGAGCGCCTCGGCCAGGGCGGTGGCGGCTTCCTCACCGGCCGCGCCGGCGGCCTCCGCCCGACGCTCCCGGAGGCCGGCCAGCTCCCGCTCGGCCGCGTCGGCGGCCCGCTCGGCGGCGGCCTCGGCCCGCCGGGCCCGCTCCTCGTCCTCGGCCCGGACCGGCTCGCCGACCGGGCGGGCCGGGGCCGGGTGCTCCGCCGAGCCGCAGACCCGGCAGGGCTCGCCGGCGCTCAGCCCCGAGGCCAGTTCGGCGGCCATCCCGGCGAGCCGGCGCTCACGGAGGTCGAGGCCGTGCCGGCGCGCGTCCAGGGCCTTGCCGCGAAGGTCGACGACGCGCGGCCCGGCCCGGCCGACCTCGGCGTCCAGCGCGTCCCGGTCCCGGGCGGCGGAGAGCCGGGTGGTCAGCTCCGCGCGACGGGCGTCCAGCCGCTCGACCGCCGCGGCGGCCTCCCGGGCGGCGGACTCCTCCTGCTGCAGGGCGGCGAACCGGCCGTCGAAGTCGGCCAGCCACTCGCCCGCCTCCTCGGCGAGGTCCTCGGCGCGCCGCAGGTCCGCGGTCAGCGCCGTCCGGGCGCGGGCCAGCTCGACGCACTGCCGTTCGTCCTCCCCGGCCGCCTCCAGCCGGACGATCTCCGCGCGCAGCCGCCGCTCGGCCTCGGCCAGCTCCTCGGCCTCGGCGTGGGCCAGCGTTCGGCCGCCGCCGCCCGGGCCGTCGCCGCCGTCGCCGAGGTGTTCGAGGCCCGCCCCGCCGGTCCGGCCGGTCCCGCCGGTCCCGCCGGTCGCGGTCTCGGCGAGGACCGCCCGGTGCCGGTGCTCCTCCTCGCGGGCCCGCCGGTACCCGGCCGCCGCCCGCTCCCGCAGGTGCAGCACCGACTCGACGCCGACCGCCGCCCGGGCCGCCGTCAGCCGCCCCCGGTCCGCCGCGCGGGCGGGCTCGTCCTCGGCCAGCCGGGCCGCCTCCCGCGCCGCCTGCCGGTACCGCTGCTGCCGGTCGGCCCGCTGCTCGGCGGCCTCCCGGGCCAGCTGGGCCGCCCGGTGCGCCTCCTCCGCGCCGGCCAGCGCCGCCTCGGCGACGGCCAGCCGCTCGGCCGCGCCGCCGCGCAGCACCGCCGCCCAGCCCAGCACGCCGGTGGTGAGCTCGGCGTCCGCCGTCGCGCTCGGCGCCGCCCCGTCCTCGGCCGGCATCGGGCCCTCGACCGGCTCGGCGCCCGGTCCGGCCGCCTGTTCGGCCTTGCTGGCCAGATCCCGCAGCCGGCGGCGCCCGGTCTGGACGGCGGCCTCGTGGGACCGGCGCTGCTCGGCGAGCCAGGTCTCGACGGACTGGAACCGCTCGGTGTCGAACAGCCGGCGCAGCAGCTTGCCGCGCTCCTCCGAGTCGGAGCGCAGGAAGCGCGCGAAGTCGCCCTGCGGCAGCAGCACCACCTGGCAGAACTGGTCCCGGCTCATCCCGATCAGCCGGTGGATCTCCTCGCCGGCCTCCTGGTGCGACTTGCTGACCGCCCGCCAGCCGGGCTCGCTCCCGCCGGTGCCCGCACCGTCGGCCGACCACTCGCGCAGCAGGGTCTGGGCCCGCTCGACCGTCATGCCCGAGCCGACCTTCTTCGGCCGGGGCTGTTCGGGGATCCGGACGATCTCCAGCCGGCGGCCGCCGAGGGTCAGCTCCAGTCGGACCTCGGTCAGCCGGCCGGGCTCGGCGTGGTCGCTGCGCAGCCGGTTGGCCCGGCGGGTGCCGGGCACCTCGCCGTAGAGGGCGTAGCAGACGGCGTCCAGCACGCTGCTCTTGCCCGCGCCGGTGGCGCCGCGCAGCAGGAAGAGGCCGCCGGCCGCCAGCGCGTCGAAGTCGACCGTCTCGGCGTCGGCGAAGGGGCCGAAGGCGGTCACGGTCAGCCGGTGGAGTCTCATCGGGGCAGCTCCGCCTTCCGGTCGGCGGTCTCCCGGACGCGCTCGAAGCCGTCCCGCAGCCAGCCCAGCTCGTCCTGGTCGGGGTCGGCTCCGGGGCGGACGTGCCGCAGGAAGCCCTCGGCGATCTCCAGGTCCGTCCGTCCGCCGACCCGGGCCGCGTAGGAGGGCGAGACGGTGGCGGTGCCGTCCTCCGGGTCGAACAGCAGCTGGAGGGTGTGCGGGAAGCGGCGGCGCAGCCGCTCCATCGGCTCGGTGGGGCGGCTCGGGTCGGTGAGGGTGACCTGCACCCAGGACTGCTCGTCGGCGGTGTACCGCTCGTCGGTGAGCAGTTCGTCCAGCCGGCCGCGCAGCCGGGCCAGGCGCCGGGGGGCCGGGCAGGCCACCCGCTCGGCGGTGACCGCGCCGTCGGCCGCGAGGTCGACCAGCCACATGCTCTTGCGCTGCTCGTGCTCGGAGAAGGAGTAGGCGAGCGGGGAGCCGCTGTAGCGCAGGTGCGGGGCGAGGGTCTGGCAGCCGTGCAGGTGGCCGAGCGCGGCGTACTGCACGCCGTCGAAGACCGAGGCGGGGACGGCCGCGACCCCGCCCACCGCGATGTCGCGCTCGCTGTCGCTGGGTTCGCCGCCGGTGACGAAGGCGTGCGCCAGGACGACGGCGCGGGTGCCGGCCGGGCGGGCCGCGAGGTCGGCCCGGACCCGGTCCATCGCCGCGCCGAGCACGGCGGCGTGCCCGCCGCGGGCGAGTCCGAACCGCTCCCGGACCAGGGTGGGCTCCAGGTAGGGCAGCCCGTAGACGGCGACCGGTCCGTGCGCGTCGGCCAGCAGCACCGGCTCGGCGCACCCGCCCGGGTCCGTCCGCAGGTGGATGCCGGCCCGGCCGATCAGGCCCGCGCCGACGCCGAGGCGGCGGGCCGAGTCGTGGTTTCCGCTGATGAACACCGTCGGCACGCCGAGGTCGGCCAGCCGGTGCAGCACGTCGTCGAACAGCGCCACCGCCTCCAGGCCGGGCAGCGCGCGGTCGTACACGTCGCCGGCGACCAGCACGGCGTCGACGCGCTCGTCCCGGACCACCGCCACGAGGTGGTCCAGGAAGGCGCGCTGGGCGTCGTGCAGGCTCTCCCGGTGGAACGAGCGCCCGAGATGCCAGTCGGAGGTATGCAGCAGTCGCATGGTTCCCGACCATAACGGGCGCCACCGACAACCCGGTCCGGAACGGGTGCGGCCGGTGGTTCCGGGGGGTCCGCCGGGCCCCGGAGAGGTCACCGCGGGTCGATTGTCGGTGACGGTGTGTATGTTCGCGTTCGCCGGGAGCCGAGGGGCTCGTGGGGCGGCGTGGGGCCGGCGCGGGAGTGCCGGCGACGGAGGGAGGCGACCGTGCGCGAGCGGACGCGGAGCGGGTTCCAGGGGTCGGAGCAGCGGCGGGCGGGGGAGCCGGTGCGGGAGCGGGAGCGGGAGCGGGGTCGGAGCGGAGGTCGGAGTCCGGGCGCGGGCGGCCGCAGCTCGGGGTGGCGCGCGCCCGTGGGGCGGCTGTGGGGCCCCGGGGCGGAGCGGCGCCGGCCGGGGCCGGGCGGACCGGCCGGGAGGGTTCCCGACGGGCGGCCGCCGGGAGGCGGGGCGGGCGTTCCCCGGTCGGGCGGGCCGCGTGGTTCGGGCGGTCCGGGCGGGCCCGCCGGTCCGGGGGTGCGGGACCGGCGGCTCCGCCCGCGCGGGGCGCCGCCCCCGCAGCCGGTGGCGCTCGCGCTGGCCGTCGGCGCCGCCGACTTCGCGGACCTGGCGCGGTACGGGATGTTCGGCGGGCTCACCTTCCGCGCCTATCTGCGTCGGGTGGCGGTCCAGCTGCGCGCGCTGCGGGGGCAGGGGCTGGAGGTGCACCTCCGGGTGCTCGATCCGGCGGACTACGCGGAGTACTGCGAGGCGCTCGGCTTCGCGCCGGGTGAGGCGGCCGCCCGGGTCGCCTACGCGGCCGATCCCGAGCTGGCCGGGGAGCCGTTCGTCTACGCGGGGCAGCGACTGGCGGTGCTGCTGCCGGAGCTGGCCGACGACCACCGGGCGCGGGTCCGGATCTCCGTCGCGATGGCGGCCCTGCTGACGGCGGCGGGCGAGGGGCCGCCGGGGGAGCGGCGGCTGGTGGCGGTGATGCGGCACGCCGTCGAGGTCCAGCTCGCGGTGGGCGCGGGGGCCGGTGACGGACTCCATCTGCTGACCCTGCGCTGCCACGGCGCCGAGGACGGCGAGGAGCTGGCCTCGGCGGCCGACCTCCGGGTGGAGCGGGGTCGTCCCGGGCCCGGCGGGCGGGACGCCGAGGCGTTCTGCGTCACGCTGGCGGCTGGCCTGGCCGTCGGCGGCTCCGGTGCGATGGTGCTGCACGGGGACCCGGCGGCCCCCGGCGGCCAGACGGTGCGGGGGTGGGCCCTGCGGGGCGGGAGGTTGCGGCCGATGACCGTCCGCGAGGTGCTGGACGAGCTCGCCGACGATGTCGGTCGGGGCCTGCCGTTCCCGCCGGCGGTCGTCCCGCTGCCGGGCTTCCCCCTGCCGGCTCCGCCGCCGTCGGGCGAGGGTGGGCCGCCGGGGGGCGGTCGCCCGGGGCCACCCGCGCGGCCACCCGGTGCCGGGCCCGCCGACCGGGCCTGTGACGGGCCGCCGCGGGACCGTCCGCCGGGCGGTCGGCCGCCCTGGGAGGGGCCGACCGGGGGCGGGGGTGAGCCCCTGGCCTGATCGCGGCTGACCTGGGCGTTCGGCGCCGGGTGTCCACCAAGCGGCGCTGGGGACTGTTCATCGACCGCCTGTTCGGGGAAGATTTCGGGGAAGATCAACAGCGGGAACGGCCGGTACCCCACGCCGCCGCGCCCGCCGCTCCGCCCCGAACCGCGCACCGCGAACAGTCCCCGCGCACCGTCGGTCCGGCGAGCCCGACACCGAGAGGGGGACGCATGAGCCGGATCGAGTACAGCGCGGAGATCGCCGAGCTGCTCGGCCGGGTGCGTCGGCGTCCCACCGCGGGCTGGCCGTGGCGGCCGGGCGAGCGGGTGCCCGCCGGACTTCCGGTGAAGCAGTCCTGGGGGTGGCTGTTCACGCCCGACGGCCGGGTGCTGACCCTGGTCAACCCCAAGGACGGCGTCGTCTCGCTGCCCGGGGGCTCGCTGGAGCCGGAGGACGCCGGTGACCCCGGCTCGGCGCTGGCCCGGGAGGCGGCGGAGGAGGCACAGGCGCTGATCGGCACGCCGCACTACCTCGGCTACCTCTACGACCGGGTCGGTTCGGCCAACGGTGGCCACGAGTGCGCTCGGGTCCGGATGGCCGCCGCGCTGCGGGCCGTCGGTCCGAGCGCGCCGGACCCGGCCTCGGGGCGGCACTACCGGCGGTTGCTGGTCGCGCCGGGCCTCGCCGTCGAACTGCTCGGCTGGGGTCTGCCCGGGCTGCGTCAGGCCCGGGCGGCGGTGGCGACCGCCGTCCGGAGACTGGGCGTGCCCTCGGCCGCCAACGAGACGATCGAGGAGTTGCCGGCGGCGGGGTGCGAGCTGTTCCCCGGGGCGAACCCGGGCGGCCCGACGGGTGCCGGTCCGGGGGAACCGCCGACGGCCTGAGCGGGCGGGCGGCGTACGACCGGGAGCCGGGGTCGAGGGCCGGAGCGCCTCGGCGTCGACGGTCGCACGTCCGGCTGAGTGCCGTCCCTCGATCGGGCGACCCGCCGAAACCGGCGTACAGAGGCATCTACCGTGTCAGAAGGGGCAGTTCACCGCGCCGTTGTCAGACTGTTCGTCAATTGCCTTGGCATGACAACTTCCAGAGTTAGCTACCGCCTGGTATCAAATTATGTGACGCACGTCACTCCCAGGAGGTGTCATGCTACGCCCTGCCCGTGCCATGTCCGTCGCCGTCACCGCGGCGCTCCTCTCCCTGACCACCCTCGTCACAGCCGGTTCGGCCCACGCCGCCGGGGTCAACTACGTCGCGCTCGGCGACTCCTACGCCTCGGGCCTCGGAGCCGGCAGTTACACGAGCGAGAGCGGCAGCTGCAAGCGCAGCACCAACGCGTACGCGTACCTGTGGAAGAACGCGCACGCGCCGTCCTCCTTCTCGTTCCTGGCCTGTTCCGGCGCCCGGACCGGAGACGTGCTCAACAACCAGCTCTCCACCCTGAACTCGGCCACCACGCTGGTCAGCATCAGCGTCGGCGGCAACGACGCGGGCTTCGCCAGCACGATGCAGACCTGTGTGCTGGACTCGGAGAGCGCCTGTCTCAACGCGGTCGCCACCGCGAAGAACTACGCCACCACCACGCTGCCCGGCAAGCTCGACCAGGTCTACTCGGCGATCCACGCCAAGGCCCCGAACGCCCGGGTGGTCGTGCTCGGCTATCCGCACCTCTACAAGGTCGGCGGCAGCTGCATCTTCGGCATCGGCGACACCAAGCGGGCCGCGATCAACGGCGCCGCCGACACGCTGGACGACGTCATCGCCAAGCGCGCCGCCAACGCCGGCTTCGCCTTCGGCGACGTCCGGTCGATCTTCCGGGAGCACGAGATCTGCGGCTCCAGCACCACCTGGTTGAACAGCACGACCCTGCCGGTGGAGGAGAGCTACCACCCGAAGGCGGCCGGCCACTCCGGCGGCTTCCTGCCGGTGTTCACCGCGCAGGTCTGACCCGCGCCGCGACCCGCCCCGCGGTCGCGGTCGGACCCCGGCCCCCACGCGGACCCGACGACCCCACACGGGCCCGACCTCACGCCGACGGCCCCCACCCCGACCGCGACCGCACCCGCACTCCCGCTCGGGCCCCCGTCCCCCATCCCTGAGTCGGCCCCCACCTCCGAGCCGGCCCCCACTTCGGCTCGGCCCCCGCCCCCACCTCCGAGCCGACGCCCCACTCCGGTTCGGTCCCCACTCCGCTTCGGTCCCCACTCCGCTTCGGTCCCCACCCCGAGTCGGGCCCCGAGCCCGGCCGCGCCACAGGCGGGCCCGCCGGTCCCCCCATCCAGGAGGGGCCGACGGGCCCGCCGCGTCAGTGCCCGGTCCGGGGGAACGGGGTCCCGGCCAGGGCGGGCAGCAGCTCCCGCTCCTCGTGGGCGAGATAAGCCTCCGATTCGTCCGCCGTCCGCGCCGGCGCGGCCCGGAAGCCTCCGGCTCGGCGGAACCGAGGCCGGACGGCAACGCGACCGGCTCGTCCCTGCGTCGCGCCACCGTGCGGTGCTCCTCGGTCGGCTGTTCCAGCACGCCCCGCAGCTCCGGGCGGTTGCGGGCCGGCGCGGGGAAGGCGCCCCGGTCCTCGCTGGTGTGGTGCACGGTCAGGTCCTGGCGGAGCGCCAGGCAGTGCTGGCTGGATCCGCAGTCCGAGCGCCGGAGCTCCCCGGCACCCTTGCCGTCCCCGGCACCCCCACCCCCATCCCTGTCCCCACCCCGCCACCGCCGGTGAGGTGGGTCTCGGTCTCGGTCCGCAGTTGCCGCAGTTGGGCGCGCAGCCAGTCGTGCACCTCCAGCAGTTTGTCCGCGAGGCTCGCCGCTTCGCGCGCCGGTGCCCCGGTCCCGGGACGTTCCAGAACGACCACGGGCAGCCGCCGGGCGGTGTGCCGCTGGTGGTCCCCCGACCCGGGGGCCGTTTGCACCACGGCCCCGAACAGCCGCTCGCGCCGTTCGCCCTCGGCGGGGACGGCGGTCGCATCGAGGACCTCCGTGCCGAGTTCCCTCCGCACCAGCGGGTGGGTCAGCAGATTGCGGTACCGCTGCGGATGTTCGGTCGCCCCGGCCGCCGAGGCGACGATCAGCGGCCCGTCCGCCCGCACGAATCCGGGCGGGAGGTGCTCTCCCGCCCGGACCGTTCGCCGACGGTGGTCAGCAACAACAGGTCCCCACCCTCGAAGGGGCCGCCGTCCCTTCCGCCCCGGGCGCGGAACTCCTCGACGACAGCTTGATCGAACGACAAGGAGGACATGGGCGTACGACCGGGCAGCTCTCTCCGGACTGTCGGAAGTCCGAAGGGGAGGGCTCGGCAAGCCGACCGGCCCACGTCTCTGCGGCCGGCGGCACGCTGCACGCGGCCCGTCCCGGCATCGCGCGGCTCTGCTGTCAACGCGTCGGGGAACAGCGCACCGCCGGCCCCGGGGCGGGGTCGGCGGTGCGCCGCGCGGATGGTGCCCGCAGGTGGTTCCGGCGGGTGCTGCCTGCGGGTCAGCGCAGGTAGGAGGCCAGTCCGGCGGGCTTGAGGCCGGCCACCTCGGCGGCGGCCAGGGCGCGGCGGAGGTCGTCGGCCAGGGTGTCGGTCCAGTGCATCAGGACGACATCGCCGGGCGACAGGGTCCCTTCGTGCCAGATGTTGGAGGCGCCCCAGCTGAAGTCGGCGTCGGCGGTGAGCACGGTGCGCATGCCGCAGTTGGCGGCGGCCTGGAGGGTGTCGGCGTTCCAGGCGAAGTACGGCGGGCGGAACACGGTCGGCGTGGTGCCGAAGAGCCGGGTCAGCGAGTCGCGGGCGTCGCAGATCTCGACCTGCTGCTCGGCGGGCGAGAGGGTGGTGAGGTCGGTGTGGGAGACGCTGTGGTCCTGGATCGAGGAGCCGGGTGCGGTGGTCACCCGCCGGAAGTAGTCGGGGTTGTTGGCGGCGGCCATCGGCAGCGGGAAGGCGGTGATCGGCAGCTTGTTGGCGGTGATGACCTGCTCCGCCTCCGGGGTGGTCTGCCAGCCGTCGTCGACCGTGAAGAAGACGACCTTGTCGCTGGTCGGCACCGAGGCGGCGGCGGTCGCCGGGGCGGGCGCGGGCCCGTCGACCCGGACGTCGTCGACCGCGAAGGGGCCCTGCTGGTACCAGCCGTGGACGGCGAGCCGGACCGTGGTGGCGCCGGGGGCGGCGGTGAAGCGGGTGGTCAGCTTCTGCCAGCCGCCGTTGGTGGACTCGGTCCAGGCGGGGGCGGTCGGGCGGTCGGTGCCGGCGGTGGCGCCGAGGAAGACGAACTTGCCGCGGACCCAGGCGGAGGCGGTGTAGGTGGTGCCGGGCTGGACCGAGACGGTCTGCACGCATTCGCCGGTGGACTCGTCGCCGGCCGGGGTGACGGCCAGGGCGGAGGTGCCGGAGTGCGGGGCGGCGGTGGTGAGGGCCGCCTCGGCGGGCCCGCCGGAGCAGCGCCAGCCGGGCACGCTGCCCCAGTCGGCGAGTGAGGAGGCGGGGATCTCGAACCCGGGGTTGGTCGCCAGGTTTGCGGCGGGCGCCGCAGCCGCGGGCGCGGAGGCCGAAGCCTCGGCGGCGTGCGCGGGCACGGCGGCCAGGCCGGCCACCAGCAGCACGGCCGACGCGGTCAGCGCGGGCAGCCGGGTGGGCAGCCCGGTGGACGGACGGGTGGGCAGGCGCCCGGACCCGAGCGTGGAAAGGCGCGTGGACATGCGCGAGGTGATGGACACGTGGGGACTCCAGCGTGGGGGACGCGCCCGTGGGGCGGGCGGGTGGAGAAGGACGTGGGGGTGCTCCCGGAGGGGGCGGGAGCGTTCGGCGTGCCGCACTCGGACCGGAGCAAAACAATGGACTGGACCACTGCGATCGTCAAGGGACCGGTCGTACTCGACGGACTCCCAATTCGCTTGCGTAAAACGGGACAAGACGAGACGTCAGGGGGCGTACAGTTCCTCGATGTCGGCCGCGTAGTACTCGACGATCGCCGCCCGCCGCAGCTTCAGCGAGGGCGTCATGAGCCCCTGCTCCACCCCGAACTCCCTGGGCAGCAGCCGGAAGGCGCGGATCGACTCGGCCCGGGACACGGCGGTGTTGGCCGCCGCCACCGCCCGTTGGACCTCCGCGTGCAGATCCTCGTCGGCCAGGACGGTCCACGGGTCCGACTGCCCGCGCCCGCGCCGTTTCAGCCAGTGCGCCAGCGCCGCCGGGTCGAGGGTGATCAGCGCGGCCACGTACGGCCGGTCGTCGCCCACCACCAGGCACTGCGACACCAGCGGGTGGGACTCCACCCGGACCTCCAGGGCGGCGGGCGCGAGGTTCTTGCCGCTGCTGGTGACGATGACGTCCTTCTTGCGGCCGGTGATGGTCAGGTAGCCGTCCTCGTCCAGGCTGCCGAGGTCGCCGGTGCCGAACCAGCCCTCGAAGAGCGATTCGGCGGTGCAGCGCGGATGGTTGAGGTAGCCGCCGAAGACGCCGGGGCCGCGGACCCACACCTCGCCGTCGTCGGCGATCGCCACCGTCGCGCCGGGCACCGGCCGCCCGACCGTGCCGATCTTCGACCGCCCGGGCGGGTTGCCGGTGACGGCCGCCGAGGTCTCGGTGAGCCCGTAGCCCTCGAACAGGTGGAAGCCGATCCCGGCGAAGAAGAGCCCGAGTTCGCGGTCCAGGGTCGATCCGCCGCACATCAGCGCCCGCACCCGGCCCCCGAACACGGTGCGCAGCCGCTGGTAGACCGCGCGTTCGTAGGCCAGGTGGCGCAGCCGCAGCGCGGTGCCGGGGCCGGGGCCGTGCCCGAAGGCGCGCTGTTCCCGGGCCGCCGCCCAGTCGACGGCCACCTGCCGGGCCTGTTCGAGGAGTTCGCCGCGGCCGGCCTCCTCGGCGGTGCGCCGGGTCTGCTGGAACACCTTGTCCAGGACGTAGGGGACGACGAGCAGGAAGGTCGGGCGGAGCGCGGCGAGTGCGGGCAGCAGCGCGTCCGTGGACACCTCGGAGACATGGCCGACCCGGAAGCCGCCGCGGATCGAGGCGATCTGCACCATCCGCCCGTAGACGTGTGCCAGTGGCAGGAACAGGACGGTGCACGGCTGCTGTCCGCCGGTGTCCCGCAGTGCCTCGCCCCAGCCGTCGAGCAGCGCGTCGGCGGCGGCGGCCAGCGCGCCGTGGGTGATCAGGCAGCCCTTGGGGCGCCCGGTGGTCCCGGAGGTGTAGACGACGGTCGCGACGGTGTCGGCGGTGACGCCGAGCCGCTGCCGGTGGACGAGGGAGTCGGGCACCCCGTGCCCGTCCTCGACGATCGCCGCGACGCAGTCCCGGTCCAGCTGCCAGATGCCGGTCAGGTCGGGTAACGCGTCGCAGACCGCGCCGACGGTCATCGCGTGGTCCTCGTCCTCGACCAGGCAGGCCACCGCCTGGGTCTCGGCGAGGATCCAGCGGACCTGCTCGGGCGCGGCGGTGGGGTAGACGGGGACGGAGATCGCGCCGATCGACCAGAGCGCGTAGTCGAACAGGGTCCATTCGTAGCGGGTGCGGGACATCAGCGCGACCCGGTCGCCGTAGCGCACGCCCCGGGTGAGCAGACCCTTGGCGAGGGCGAGCACCTCGTCGCGGAAGCCGGCGGCGGTGACGTCCTGCCACGCGTCCCCGGCGGCGCGCCGGGAGCGGCCGGCGCGGCGGGTGAGCTGGACCAGGGCGGGGGAGCGTTCCGCGGTGTCGTAGAGCGAGTCGGCCAGCCCGCCGGTGGCCGCCGGTCCGGCCGGGGCGGGGGTGGTGAACTCGCGCACGATCCCCCCGATCAGTCCTGCAGGTGCAGCGAAACTATCGGATCCCTCGCCGACTGCCCAGGGTTGTGACCGTGACGCGACGAGATCGGCACCGGGGTGTGCGGAAAGTGTCGTGGAGCCGTCGAGGGCCTCGTACGACTGTGCGGAAGCGGTGATCGCGGCGGCGATCCGGACACGATCCGGGCCGGTGCGGGAAGAGGGTGGGTTCGACCCTCGAACGAGTGGTCAGGGCGTAGTAGAGTCTCGCAGACCTGCGGCCGGGGTACCCGGTCGCGGCCGAGAGCCGCCCCTGGCCGGCCCTTGGTCCGTACCAACCCTGTCCGTGTCAACTCGTCCGTGTCAACTCGTCCGTGTCGACCCGCCTCCGCGTCGCACGGTCTCCACGTCCCACGCTCCCGCTCCCGGGTCTCCCCGCCGCCCCGCCACGCCTCCCCGCACCCCGTCCGCGCCTGGCACTTCCCGACCGAGGACTCCATGCGTCTGCGCAGCAGCTCGATCCGCGCGAAGATCATCGCGCTGCTCCTGGTGCCCATCGTCGCCCTCACCGCCCTCTGGGCGTACGCGACGCTCGCCACCACCGGCGACGTCTGGAGCCGGCTGGACGTCAGCAGGACCTACAAGGAGTTCGGCGCCCCGGTCGACCTGTACGCGCACGACCTCCAGAATGAGCGCCGGGCCGCCGTCCGCAGGCTCGCCGACCCGGCGTCCCGCGCCGCCCGCGACGCCTTCGAGCAGGCCCGCGCCGCCACCGACCACGACCTCGCCGTCCTGCAGCTGAAGAAGGACACCGAGGGCAGCCGGCTCGACGAGGCCCAGCGCGGCCGCTACCTGCAGATCCTCGCCGCGGCCGACCAGCTCTCCCCGCTCCGCGCCCAGATCGGCCGCGCCGCGCTGAACTGGGAGTTCGCCCTCGGCCAGTACACCGACCTGATCAAACCCGTCTTCGGCTTCCGGTCCGCCTTCGTCGCCCGGCAGAGCGGCCAGCTCCCGCGTCAGGGGACCATCCTGATCGAGCTGATGCGGGCCCGCGAGTACCTCGCCCAGGAGGACGCGGCGATGGAGGGGCTGCGCAGCGGGACCGGCCGGCCGACCTCCGAGCAGTACCAGGTCGCGCTCGACGCCCTGCACAACCAGCAGGCGCTGTTCACCGTGTACATCGCCGAACTGGACCCGGTCGACCAGGCCGACTACATCGCCCTGCGCGGCGGCGAAGCCTGGGCCGCGCTGGCCCGCGCGGAGGCGGACTTCGTCGGCGCCGGCGGTCCCGAGCGGGTGGTGCAGGCGATCAACGGCGACGCCTGGCGGGAGACCGCCGACCGCGCCCTCGGCGACCTCGCGGCGATCAACGCCCGGCTGACCGGCACCATCGACGACCGCGACCACTCCTATGCGATCGGACTGCTCTGGCGCGGCGGCATCGCCGGTGTGATCGGCCTGGTCGCGGTGGTGCTCTCGGTCCTCATCTCCTACCGGATCGGCCGGGGCCTGGTCCGCGAACTCATCGGCCTGCGCAACGCCGCCAACGAACTGGCCGGCACCCGGCTGCCCTCGGTCATGCTGCGCCTGCGCAAGGGCGAGTCGGTGGACGTCGCCGCCGAGGCTCCCGAGCTGGAGTTCGGCCAGGCCGAGATCGGCCAGGTCGGCCGCGCGATCAACGCCGTGCAGCGGGCCGCCGTCGAGGCCGCCGTCGAGCAGGCCGAACTGCGGCGCGGCGTCTCGGCCGTCTTCGTCAACCTGGCCCGCCGGAGCCAGGTCCTGCTGCACCGCCAGCTGACCCTGCTCGACACCATGGAACGGCGCACCGAGGACCCGGTGGAGCTGGAGGACCTCTTCAAGGTCGACCACCTCACCACGCGTATGCGCCGGCACGCGGAGGGTCTGATCATCCTGGCCGGCGGCTCGCCCGGCCGGGCCTGGCGCAAGCCGGTGCGGATGGTGGACGTGGTCCGGGCGGCGGTCGGCGAGGTCGAGGACTACGCCCGGGTGATCGTCCGGCCGTTCCCCGGCACCGGCCTGCTCGGCAGCGCGGTCGCGGACGTCACCCACCTGATCGCCGAACTGGTCGAGAACGCGGCGGTGTTCTCCCCGCCGAACACCCAGGTCACGGTCCAGGGCGAGGTGGTGGCGCACGGGTTCGCGCTGGAGATCGACGACCGGGGGCTCGGGCTGAGCGAGCAGGCGCTCGCCGAGATCAACGAACGTCTGGCGGTGGAGCAGGAGTTCGACCTCGCCGACACCGACCGGCTGGGCCTGTTCGTGGTCAGCCGGCTGGCCCGCCGGCACGGCATCCGGGTGCATCTGCGGCCCTCCCCGTACGGGGGGACCACGGCGGTGGTGCTGATCCCGCGCGAACTGCTGGCGGAGGCGCCGGACGGGCTGCCGGAGCCGCCCGCGGCCTCGGGTCCGGGCGCCGGAGCCGGGGCGGGGGCCGGCCCGGGGCCGGGTACCGCTCCCGGTCCGGTCGGCGGTCGGCGGGCCGCGGTCGGGCGGCGCGGACAGCGCGACCTGGTCGCGGTGCCCGCCCTGGACGAGGACGGCCCCGGCGACGACTCCCCGCACGCGCGGGGCGCGGGCGGCGGCAACGGCACGAACTCCGCGGGCGGTGCGCTGAAGGGTGTGAACGGAACGGGCGGCCGGCACCGGATCGCCGGCGGGCCTCGCCCCTCGGCGCCCGAACCGGCCCGCACGCCCGGCGGTCTGCCGCGCCGTTCGCGCGGCAACGGCGGGCCCGTGCTGGTCGCGGCCGCCGCCGGCGACGCGACCGGGCCCGGTACCGGCCGGCACCGGCGCGCGGAGGAACTGGCGGCCACGGCGGAGGGCGCCGGGGCCACCGGGCCGAACCCGAGCCCGAGCCCGGACGAGGCCGACCTCCCGGGCGCGGCCGCGGAGACGGATCCGGGCACCGCGAGGACGGGTGCGCCGGGCGGGCTGCCCCGGCGGGTACGGCAGGCGAACCTGGCGCCGCAGCTGCGCGAGCGCGCGGCGGAGGCCGCCGCCGGACGGGCCGACGGCCCGGGCGGCTCCGACGCACCGGGGGTCGACGGCGAACCGGTGCGCGAGCGCTCGCCGGAGGAGGCGCGGGCCACCTTCGCCTCGTTCCAGCGCGGCTTCACCCGGGGCCGGGGCAGCACCTCCGCCCGGCCGGCGGCCGCGTCGACGACCGCCCCGAGCGCCACCCGGACCGCCGCCCCGACGGCCTCCCGGACGCCGAATCCGCCGACGCCCGCGCCGGGGCCGGTGGTACGCCGAGCCCTGGCCCCGGCCCCCGCTCCGGCGGCGCTGACCGGCCCCTCCGGGGGCGAACCCGCGCCGCTGGTCCGACGGGCGCCGGTGCCGCCGCCGACCAGGTTCGTCCGGCCCCCGCGCCTCCCGGTGGAACCGGACGCACCCGCCGGTCCGTTGTCCGACGGGCCGCCCGAAGGCACCGCACCATCCGTACGACCCGCCCGTCCGGCGGGACCCGTACGACCCGCTCCGTCCGCACGAACCGCACCATCGGCACGACCCGCTCCAGCAGAAGGAACTGACTCATGACCACTTCGACGCAGTCGTCCGGAGACCTCAACTGGCTCCTGGACGACCTGGTGGGCCGAGTGGCCGCCCTGCGCCACGCGGTGATCCTCTCCGGTGACGGCCTGGCCACCGGCGCCTCCCGCGACCTCGCCAGAGAGGACGCCGAACACCTGGCCGCCGTCGCGGCGGGCTTCCACAGCCTGGCGAAGGGCGCCGGCGGGCACTTCAAGGTCGGCGGCGTGCGCCAGACCATGGTCGAGCTGGACGAAGCCTTCCTGTTCATCACCGCGGCCGGCGACGGCAGCTGCCTGGCGGTACTGAGCGAGGCCGAGGCCGACATCGGCCAGATCGCCTACGAGATGGCCCTGCTGGTCAAGCGGGTCGGCGAGCACCTGGCCGCCGAACCGCGCGCCGACGTGGCCCCGCCCGGGAGATGAGCGGTCCGATGGCGGACGAGGAACCGAGGCCGGTGACAGCCGATCCGGAGCCGGCCGGCGCGGTCGGCGGGGAAACCACCGACCGGGGTCCGGACGGTCCGGACGGAGACGGGCCCGGGCTCGACCTGTTCCGGGCGCGGACCCCGGTCGACGACCGCTGGTTCGACGACGAGGCCGGACCGGTGGTGCGCCTCTACTCGATGACCCGGGGCCGGGCCCGGCCGGTCGAGGACGGTCTCTTCGACCTGATCTCGCTGATCGTCGCCAAGGACCCGGCGCCGGTCGCGGCGGCCGTCCCCGCCCACGTGCTGGACCCCGAGCACCAGACCATCCTGGCCTGGTGCCGCCGGGAGCCGATCTCGGTGGCCGAGCTCGGCTCCTTCACCGACCTGCCGGTCAGCGTCGTACGCGTCCTGCTCGGCGATCTCTACGACGCCGAGCTGATCAGCGTCACCCGACCCGTTCCGCTCGCCGAGCTGCCGGACGAGCGCCTGCTGCGAGACGTGATCAATGGACTCCGTGCGCTCTGACCTCCAGGCCCCCGCCGCCGCCCCCGCCGCCCCCGCCCCGGGCCCCGCGCACGACGGGGACGCCGAGCGGGCCAACGACCCGCGCTGGCGGGGCGGCCCGGCGGTCGCGGTGAAGATCCTGGTCGCCGGTGGCTTCGGCGCGGGCAAGACCACCCTGGTCGGCTCGGTCAGCGAGATCCGGCCGCTGCGCACCGAGGAGGAACTCAGCGAGCTGGGCCGCCCGGTGGACGACACCGCGGGCGTCGAGGCCAAGCGCACCACCACGGTGGCGATGGACTTCGGCCGGATCGACCTGCGGCCCGGGCTGGCGCTCTACCTGTTCGGCACGCCCGGTCAGGACCGGTTCTGGTTCGTCTGGGACGAGCTGGCCCGCGGCGCGCTCGGCGCGGTGGTGCTGGCCGACACCCGGCGGCTGGCGGACTGCTTCCCCTCGGTGGACTTCTTCGAGCAGCGGCGGATCCCGTTCCTGGTCGCGGTGAACTGCTTCGAGGGCAGTGAGCTGTTCTCGCCGGAGGAGGTCCGGGACGCGCTCGACCTGGACCCGGACATCCCGGTGGTGCTGTGCGACGCCCGCCGCCGCGAGGACGGCAAGGAACTGCTGGTGGCCCTGGTCGAGCACGCGGCGTCGCGCCGGGGGACGGCCACCGGGGCCTGAGCGGCCCGGTCCTCCCGCCCGGGCCGTCCGACCCGGGCCTCCCGCCCGCCGCGACAATCGACGTCTCATCAGGGTGTTCACATGCCGGACGATCCCGGCCGGGCAGGTTGCCTTGACCGGCCCGGCGTGGAAGGCTCTGGTGTCGAAGGCCGCCCGGCCCACCGCCGGGGTGCCTCGAACGTGCCGCGCACCCGGTGTGCGTCCGGCACCCGCGCCGCAGCGCGGTACGGGGGACGTACCGGCAGACCGAGGGGGGAGGACCGAAGCATGGACGCCGAGCAGCGATGCGCCGCGACCCGGTCCGACCGAGCCGATCTCGCCATGCCGGCCACCCCGGCGCTGACCGTCCGGCGGTACATCGACCACGCGCTGATCTGCAGCGCCTGTTGTCGCTGACCCGGCCCCACGTCGCCAGCCACCTCACCGTCACCGCCGTTCGCCGCCCGGGAAGTCTCCCGGCCGGTGCGCCCGTCCCGGAGTCACCGGCCGGGCCCGGCGGAGGCTGACGGTCCATCGCACCGTCGACCCGGCAGTACCGGACAGCCGTCCGGTCGGCCGCCGTCGGCCCCGCCCGCCTCGCGGAGAGCACCAGTGAACCTCGTCGTCCCCACCCTTCCCCCGGTCACCGCCGGTACCGTCACCGTCGCCGTCCGTGCGGCGGGGGCGGTCGCGGCCGCCGGGGCGATGCGGCGCGGCACGGGGCGCACCCGGTCGGACGGCCGCGCGGACCGTGCCCCGAACGGGAGACGGGGTCGTCACCTCGACCTCGAACCGTTCTGGCCGTCCCGGCAGCCGCACCTGTTCGACCAGACGTGTCCGGGCTCGCCCAGCGCGTCCCGGCACTCCCTCCGCTGACCTCGGGTCGGTCCACGGCAGCACGCCCGGTAGACGCGCAGACGACTCCACCCCGTCCGTCACGCGCGAAATGAGCGACATCATGTCCTCCACCTCCACGGCCACTCTTCCCCTCCCCTCCGCGACCCCGCACCTGCGCGCGGTCCGTTCCGTCCCGTCGCCCGTCGATCGCCGCCACGGGGTGCCCGCACCGCAGCGCCCGGCCGCCGCCGGCCAGCCGGGCTCCCCGCCGCCGGGGTCCGCCCAGTCCGGGTTCGGGCAGCCCGGCTTCGGCCCGTCCGGGCCTGCCCGGGTCACCACCGCGCCGGTCGCCCCGGCCGTGTCCCAGGTCGTTCCGGCGCTGCCGCCGCAGGCGCTGCTCGCGGCGCTGCCGGAGGGCGCGGCGGTGGTCGCGGCACTGCCCCAGGGCTCGCTGCCGCAGGCCCTGCTGGCCCAGTACGGGGCGCAGTTCGGCGCCGCGGCGGGTCAGCCGATGGTCGGCTATCTGGTGCTGGTACCGGCAGAGGGCGGCGGCGCGGTGACGGGCGCCGGGCCGCAGGGCTTCCCGACCGCTTCGATCCCGGCTCCGCAGGCCGGTGCGGCCGTCGCCGGCGGGGCGTCGGTCCTCGGTGCGCCCGGTGCCGGAAGCATCGGCGGTCTCGGGATCGCCGGAGCCACCGACGCCGGAGCCGCCCACGCCGGAGCCGGTGCCGCCGGAGCCGGCGCGCGTCCGGTGCGGCCCGGCCGGGGGATCACGGTCGACACCGAGCGCCGGAACGCCTATGTGGACGGCCAGTTGCTCGATCTCACCTATCTGGAGTTCGAGTTGCTCGCCCATCTGACCGAGCACCCGCAGCGGGTGCACACCCGCGACCACCTGGTCTCCGCCGTCTGGGGCTACGGCCACGTCGGCGACGGCCGCACGGTGGACGTGCACGTGGCCCGACTGCGCCGGAAGCTCGGAGTCGCCTACCGGGACAGCATCGTGACGGTCCGTCGGGTCGGCTACAAGTACACGCCGGCGGCCTGAGCGCGCCGGACGATCCCTGGCCGCACCGTGCTTCGCGGCACCGCACCTCGGCAGTGCCGATCGATCGGGGCCGGGCGTTCCCTCCGAACGCCCGGTCCCTTCGCGCATTCTGACCACGCGTCGGGAACTGTCTCAGATCCGCTGGTCGGGCGGCAGCAGCAGGACCGCGAGCGCGCCCGCGCAGGCCCGGGCGTGGTCGAGGAACCAGTCCAGCCGCTCGTCGGTGAGGTGTGCGGGAGTGGAGCGGACGGCGAGGGCGAACCGGGCCTGGCCGGCGCCGTCCAGCACCGGTACGGCGACCGTCCGCACCCCGGTCTCCGACTCGCCGTCGTTGAGCGCGTGACCGGCGGTCCGGACCTTCGCCAACTCCTCCGCGAGGCGTTCCGGCGCGGTGATGGTCCGGTCGGTGAACGGCGCCAGCGGGCCGAGCGTCGCCACGCCCGCGTCGCCGGGGCGGGGCCACGCCAGCAGGACCTTGCCGAGCGCGGTCGAGTGGAGCGGCCGGCGCAGTCCCAGCCCGGTGTCCGGCCGGACGGAGGCGCCGACCAGTATCACCGCGTGGGGACCGCTGCGGATCGCGAGATCGGCGGCGGCGCCGGTGCGGCGGGACAGCAGGTCGAGTTCGGGTGCTGCCAGGTGCAGCCCCCGCCGGTGGAAGCTGAGTTGACCGAGCTCGGCGACCGCCGGGCCGAGCCGGTAGCGGGCCGTGTGTTCGTCCTGCTCCAGGAAGGCGGCGCTGACCAGGGTGCGGGCCAGCCGGTGCGCCGTGGACACGGACAGGCCCATCCGGCGGGCCAGGTCCGAGGCGCTCAGGTCGGGGCCGTTGTCGTGGAAGCAGTGCAGCAGCCCGAGGGCCCGCTGAACGGCCTGGGCACCGGCCGGCGGGCTCTGGGCGGCGGTGACGGCCTCGGCCATGGCATCTCTCGTTCTGTCCGTGGCTCCGGCCGTTTCACCGGAGTCGCTCCCAGACTATGGCAGCGCGTGCTGCGGGAATGTGTCAACGGCGTTGCAAAAGGATGCCGTTCATGAACAAGCGATCCCATGATGTGGCAAACCCTTGCTCCTGGCTCGCCCGCCGTGGAACGCTCGGCGCAGCGCACCGGACAGCCCCGTCCGGCGGCGCCCGGACCGCGGGAAGGAGCAGTGCCGTGACGACCCACCGGTGCCCCTCCTCCCGCGCGTGTTGTCGCTGACGCTCCCCGGCCCGCGCCGGTCCCCGGACGACTCCGCTCCACCCCCCCGATCTCCTCCATCACCCCTGGTGACTCGCACCGCGCCCGCCGCCCCGCCGTCGGGGGCGCACCCGCGTCCCGCCCTCGCAGCAGAGGACCAGCCATCGTGCCCAGTGCCGCCCGCAGTTCCACCGAAGGGCCCTCGCCGGCCCCCGCCACCACACCTCCCGCCGCCGCACCTTCGGTCGCCGCGTCCCCGGCCGCCGGTTCCCCGGGTGCCGCCGTCGCCCCGGGGGTGCCCGACACCCTCTGGTTCACCCGCTGCCCGGTGCCCACCGCGACCGGCATCGCGGCCGACCGGGGCTGGCTGGGCCGGGAGTTCGCCGCCGACGGCATAGCCGTCCGCTCGCTCCAGGACGCGCCCCCGGAGGTCGCCGCCGACCACCACTACACCCACGCCCTGACCGGGCTGTTCCGCGAGGGCGGCAATGTGCCGGCACTCTGGGCCCGTTCGCGCGGAGAGCGGACCAGGCTGGTCGGGCTCACCTGGATCGAGGAGCGCCAGGTGGTCCTGGTCCGGTCCGGGAGCGGGGTCACCGGGCCGGGGCAGTTGCGCGGACTGCGGCTCGGTGTCCCACACCATGGGATCGCGATCGACTTCTGGCGCGCGATGGCGCTGGCCGGTCTGCACGGAGCACTCTCGCTGGCGGATCTCACGCCGGCGGACGTCGAGCTGGTGGACGTCCCGGCCGCGCCGGGCGAGGGGCAGTGGGAGGCGGAGCTGGCGGCCCTGCGCGACGGCGTCGTGGACGCGGTCTACGTGAAGGGCGCGCTCGCCGTGGAGGCGGCCCGACGGATCGGGGCGGAGGTCGCCGTCGACCTGGACGCCGTCCCGGACCGCCGGGCGCGGGTCAACAACGGCACGCCCCGGCCGATCACCGTTCGGCAGGAACTGCTCGACGGGCACCCGGAGCTGGTGACCCGGTTCCTCGCCGTGCTGCTGGAGGCCGCCGACTGGGCCGCCGGGCAGCCGGCCGAGGTCGCACGGATCCTGGGCGCCGAGACCGGAGCGGGGGCGGAGGGGGTCGCCGGGGCGTACGCGGCGGGCGGGCACCGCACCCTGCACCTCGATCTCTCCGAGGACCGCCTGGCCCTGCTGGAGCGGCAGGAGCGGTTCCTCGACCGGCACGGATTCCTGGCCGGGCCGGTCGACGTCCGGGCCTGGGCCGATCCGGAGCCGCTCCGCGCCGCCCGCGACCTGCTCGCCGCCCGCCGCGCCGCGGGGCGGACGCACGGTGACTGACGGGTAGCGGCCGAGACTTTCCGTGCACCCCCGGGCTCCCCGTCCGCCGACCCCCGCCACCCTTCGCCCCTTACCCGCCCCTTCCCGCCGCTTCTCCCCGCCGCCCCGCGCCCCGATCTCAGGAGCCGTTCCCGTGAATCCGACCCGCCCCCTGCTCGCCGCCACCGCCCTGCTCGCCACCACCCTGCTGACCGCCTGCGGCTCCTCCGCCGACGGGGGAGCGGCGGCCGCCGGAGGGGACGGCTCCGGCCGGGCCGAGGTGCGGCTGCGACTGCCCGACCCCGGGAACAACGGCTTCCTCGCCCTGGGGAAGAAGGACGGCTCGCTCGACCGCGCCCTCGCGGCCGTCCACGCCAAGGTCGCCTGGACCGGCAGCGCCGGCCCGTTCGCCCCCGCCGCCCAGGCCCTCTCCGCCGACCAGCTCGACATCGCCCAGGGCTCGATCACCTCCGCCGTCGCCGCGCTCGCCCAGAAGCCCGGCTTCAAGCTGTTCGCCCAGACCGCCCCCGACGGCGTCGGCGAGGGGATCCTGGTGAAGAACGGCTCGCCGGTCAAGAGCGTGCAGGACCTCGTCGGCCGCAAGGTCGCCGTGAGCCAGGGCGGTACCAGCGAGTACCTGCTGCTCAAGGCGCTGGCGAAGAACGGCGTTCCGGCGGACAAGGTCGAGCGGGTCTACCTGCGCGCCGACCAGACGGCGGGCGTCTTCAACTCCGGGCAGGTGGACGCCTGGGCCACCTGGAACACCTTCTCCACCCCGTCGATCGCCAACTCCGGCGCGCACTTCCTGGTCAACGGCAAGGAGGTCGGCTCCGACAACTACGCCGTCTGGGCCGTCCGCAACGGCTTCGCCGACCAGCACCCCGAGGTGGTGAAGACCTTCTACACCTACCTGCGCGAGAACGGTCTCAAGGAGAAGGCCGATCCCGCCGCGTACCTCAATGTCTTCACCGACTCCGGACCGACCGCCGTCACCGCCGCCGAGAAGGACGTCGCGACCGAGGTGACCCGCCAGGGCGCCGCCGCCGACGCCATCGCCGAGGCCGACATCGCCCGCTTCGGAACCGTCGCCGCGTTCTTCGCGGAGCAGAAGGTCACCAAGGAGCCGGTCGACGTCAAGCCCTACCTGATCGACCTCGGGGCGCTCGGCGGTGGCGCCAAGTGAGCGCCGCCACCGATGTGCCGGTCTCCGGCGGCGCCGATCCGGGGACCGCCGCCGCCCGGGCCGCGGGGCTGGTCGAACCGCGCACCCGCCGCCGGGCCTCCCGCCCCCGCGCCCTCGCGCTGACCCTGCGCACCCTCGGCCCGCTGGCCCTCCTCGGGGGCTGGGCCCTCGCCTCCGCCACCGGCGCGCTCACCCAGGACGTACTCGCCTCGCCCGCCCAGGTCGCCGAGGCGGTCGGCGAACTCTGGGGCAACGGCCAACTCACCGACGCCCTCGGCGTCTCGCTCACCCGGGCCGGCCTCGGCCTGCTGATCGGCGCCGGTGCCGGACTGGTGCTCGGCGTCGTGACCGGCTTCTTCCGGCTCGGCGAGGAACTCCTCGACTCGGCGGTGCAGGTCCTGCGGACCGTCCCGTTCCTGGCCCTCGTCCCGCTGTTCATGGTCTGGTTCGGCATCACCGAGACGGCCAAGGTCGCGCTGATCGGCGTCGCCACCAGCTTCCCCATGTACGTGTCGACCTCCGGCGGGGTCCGCAACACCGACCCCAAGCTGATCGAGGCCATGCGCAGCTTCGGCCTCGGCCGCTGGGCGATCGTGCGCACCGTCGTCCTGCCCGGCGCGCTGCCCGCCCTCCTCTCCGGACTCCGGCTCTCGATGACGCTCAGCGTGATCGCCCTGATCGCCGCCGAGGAGATCAACTCCACCGAGGGCATCGGCTACTTGATGGCCCAGGCACAGAACTACTCCCGTACCGACATCCTCGCCGTCTGCATCCTGATCTACGGGGTCCTGGGACTCGCCGCCGACGGCACCGTCCGCCTGCTGGAGCGGGTCCTGATGCCCTGGCGCAGGGCCGCCCAGGGAGGCACCCGATGACCACCACCCCCGCTGTCGTTCCCGCCCCCGCCCCCACCTCGCTCCCGGCGTCGGCTCCGACCGAGGTCGGTGCCGAGGCCGGTGCCGAGGCCGATGTCCGGGCCGGGACCACTCCGGCCGTCCATCTGCGCGGTCTGCGCCGGGTGTTCGGCACCCGGGCCGTGCTCGACGGCGTCGATCTCTCCATCGCGCGCGGCGAGTTCGTCGCCCTGCTCGGCGCCAGCGGCACCGGCAAGACCACCCTGCTGCGCATCCTCGGCGCGCTGGACCGGGCCGACGGCGGAACGGTCCTGGTGCCGCCGGTGCGGACGGTGGTCTTCCAGGAACCGCGACTGGTCCCCTCGAAGCGGGTGCTCGCCAACGTCACGGTCGGCCTGCCGCGCGGTGCCGCCACCCGGGAGACCGGGTTGAGGGCACTGGCCGAGGTCGGCCTCGACCGGCACGCCGACGCCTGGCCGGCCACCCTCTCCGGCGGCGAGGCGCAGCGCGCCGCGCTCGCCCGGGCCCTGGTCCGGGCGCCCCAACTGCTCCTGCTCGACGAACCGTTCGCCGCCCTGGACGCGCTCACCCGGCTGCGGATGCAGGACCTCGTGGGCGATCTGGTCCGCCGTCACCGGCCGGCCGTGCTGCTGGTCACCCATGACGTGGACGAGGCGGTGCGGCTCGCCGACCGGGTCGCCGTGCTCCGGGACGGCAAGCTGGTGCGGGACGAACGGGTGGGCGTCGCCCGCCCGCGCGACCCGGCCGACCCCGACTTCGCCGACCTGCGCCGCCGCCTGCTCGCCGACCTCGGCGTCCACTGACACCGTCCGCCGTCCGCCGTCCGCCGTCCGCCGTCCGCCGCCCGCCCGCCTGCCCTGAACCCGCCCTCCGGCCCCGCCCCGCCCGCACCACAGGAGTTGATCCCATGGCCATCGCCCTCGGCGTCCACGCCAGCAATCCGTCCCTCTACTACCTCTCCCGACTCGACTACCTGAACGAGGAGTTGGCTCCGCTCGGGGAGACCGGGGAGTTCCACCACTACACCGACGGGACGCGTACCGGCGAGCTGCTGGCACAGGGCGTGATCGACTTCGGCGGCACGGGCTCCACCCCGCCGGTGACCGCCCAGGCCGCCGGCCACGACCTGGTCTACGCGGCGGTCTCGGCGCCCCGCCCCGACCACGGCGCGCTGCTGGTGAGCGCCGACGGGCCGGTGCGCTCGGTCGCCGACCTGAAGGGCGGCACCGTCGTCCTGGCCATCGGCTCCTGGCAGACCCATCTGCTCGCCAAGGCGCTGCACGCGGAGGGCCTCTCCTACGCGACCGACGTCACGGCCGTCCGCCCGGCGGCGGGGGAGGACCAGGCGCTGCGGCTGCGCGAGGGCGCGATCGCCGGCTGGATCGCCCAGGGCGCCGAGCTGGCGGCCGCCCGTCGCGGCGGCGGGTTCCGCGAGCTGGTCCGCACCGGCGACGTCATCACCGACCGCTCGGTCTTCTTCACCCGGCGCGGCTTCGCCGTCGACCGGCCCGAGGTGGTCGCGGCGATCGTCACCGCCCTGCGCCGCGCGGACGCCTGGGTGGCCGCCCATCTGCCGGAGGCCGCCGCGATCGCCGCGGCGGACCTCGGTGGCGGCGCCGAGGACTGGCGGACCGCCCTGGCCGGCCTGCCGTGGCGGCTGGAGCCGGCGACCGCCGCGTTCGTCGCCGAGCAGCAGGAGGCGGCCGACATCTTCCACCGGGTCGGCTTCGTCGACCGCCGGGTGGTCGTCGCCGACGCCCATCTGCCCGCGCTGGAGGCCCCGGTGGCGGCGGCCGCGACCGCCGCCACCGTCACGGCCGGCACCGGGGCGGTCTGACCGATGGCCTCCGAATTCCTCTGGTACATCATCCCGCGCGAGGGCCACTACCCCTGGGAGCCGGCCGGACGCCGCCCGGCCGACCTCCGCTACCTCCAGCAACTGGCGGGCAGTGTGGAGCGGTTGGGCTACACCGGCGCGCTGCTGGCGACCGACCTGCACGACGTGTGGGACCTCGGCAACGCGCTCGCCGCCGCCACCACCCCGGCGTTCAAGCCGCTGCTCGCCGTCCACCCGGGGCTGATCTCGCCCACCCTGCTGGCCAAGATGGCGCTCAGCTTCGACCACCTGCACGGCGGGCGGCTGCGCTTCAACGTGGTCAACGGCTCCACCGAGCAGCTGCGCGAGTACGGCCTGCACGTCGAGCACGACGACCGCTACCGGCTCAGCGCCGAGTACTGGTCGATCGTGAAGCGGCTGACCTCCGGCGAAGTCTTCGACCACAAGGGGGAGTTCTACGATCTCCGGAACGCCGGGGCGAGCCTGCGCGAGCTCACCCCGGTCCAGCCGGGCGGCATCCCGCTCTGGTTCGGCGGCAGTTCGGCGGCCGGGATCGAGATGGCCGCCGAGCACGTGGACGTCTACCTCACCTGGGGCGAACCGCCTCGGCAGCTCAAGGAGAAGCTCGACCTGGTCCGGGAGCGCGCCGCCGCGCACGGGCGCACCCTGCGGATCGGTCTGCGACTGCACCTGATCGTCCGTGACACCGAGGACGAGGCGTGGGCCGCCGCCGACCGGCTGCTCGACGTGACCAGCGAGGCCACCTACGCCCGCCAGCTGGGCGGGGTGCGCGGCGAGGACGGCGTCGGCTGGCAGCGGCAGTTCCGGCAGCACGGTGGCAAGGTGCCGGCCCGGGCCCGCGAGCTGGAGGTCCATCCCAACCTGTGGCCGGGGATGAGTCTGTTCCGCCCCGGCCCCGGCACCGCCGTGGTCGGATCGACGGCCCAGGTGGTCGAGCGGCTCCAGGAGTTCGAGTCGCTCGGGGTGGACACCTTCATCCTCTCCGGCAATCCGCTGCTGGAGGAGGCCCACCGGGTCGCCGAGACGGTGCTACCGGCGCTGGGAGTCCGCCGCCGGTAGGGCGCCGGGAAGAAGGGGGAACGGCAGCGGCGAGGTCAGCGCCAGCTGCCGGGCGAAGCGGGCGACGGTCCGGAGGAGGTACATCCGCACGGCGGACTCCCGAGGTCTCGAAGGACGCGTACGGACGGTCCCGTACGCGCGGTCCAACGAGTGCGGTGCCCCGCCGGTCACGCACCGACCGGCGGGGCACCGCGCGTTCCGTCCCGGGGGCGCTCCGGGGGTCCGGCGCGCGCCTCAGCGGCCGATCGCGTCGATCTCCGCGAGCTCCTCGCCCGTCAGCGGGCCGCCTGCCAGCGCGTCGAGGTTCTGGTCCAGCTGCCGCACACTGCTGGCCCCGATGATCACCGACACCACCCGCTCGTCCCGCAGGACCCAGCTCAGCGCCAGCTGCGCCAGCGTCTGCCCGCGCCGCTCGGCGACCTTGTTCAGCGCCCGCAGCTGCTCCAGCTTCGCCGCGGTGAGGGCCTCCTCGCGGAGGAACCGGCCCACAGACATCCGCGACCCGCTCGGTACCTCGCCGCTGAGGTAGCGGTCGGTCAGCAGGCCCTGGGCGAGCGGCGAGAAGGCGATCAGACTGGTGCCGGTGTCGCCGACGGCGTCCAGCACCCCCTCGTCCTCGACGTAGCGGTTGAGGATCGAGTAGGAGCACTGGTTCATCAGCACCGGCGTGCCCAGGTCGCGCAGGATCGCCACGGCCTTCCGGTGCTGCTCCGCCGGGTAGTTGGAGATGCCCGCGTACAGGGCCCGGCCGGACCGGACGGCGGTGTCCAGCGCGCCCATGGTCTCTTCGAGCGGGGTGTCCGCGTCGTAACGGTGCGAGTAGAAGACGTCGACGTGGTCGAGGCCCATCCGGCCCAGCGACTGGTCCAGGCTGGCCAGCAGGTACTTGCGGCTGCCGCCGTCGCCGTACGGGCCGGGCCACATGTCGTAACCGGCCTTGGAGGCGATGAACAGCTCGTCCCGGTACGGGCGGAAGTCCTGCGCGAACAGGTGGCCGAAGTTGCGCTCGGCACTGCCGTACGGCGGGCCGTAGTTGTTGGCCAGGTCGAAGTGGGTGATGCCCCGGTCGAAGGCCCGGCGCAGCACCGCCCGCTGGACGTCCAGCGGTTGGGCGTCACCGAAGTTGTGCCACAGGCCCAGGGAGACGGCCGGGAGCAGCACGCCGCTGCGCCCGGCCCGGCGGTAGGTCATCGAGGCGTAGCGGTCGTCCGCGGCGAGGTAGGTCATGGCGACATCCTGCCAGGTCGGCGCCGCCGGGACGGTGGTGATTCGTTCCTCGCGTCCGGCGGCCGGCCTCCGCCGGCGGCCCGCCCCGCCCCTGCTGGTGACGCATGGTGACCGGCGGTGGGCGGCGAGGTGACGCGCGCCACGGCCGGCGGGCGAGTGCCGTGCGGATTTCCTGGGGACGACGATCACACAGGGCCGTGGACCGCCGGGGGGCGGCCCACGGTCCACGCTCGTTCCGCGGTGCTTCGGCGGCCTCGTCCGGAGATTCTGTACCTACTGGTATGTACAGCAGTGTGTACCCATAGGTACAGTGGCGGACATGGCAACCCGGGAACGGCTCATCGAAAGCACCCAGGACCTCCTCTGGGAGCGCGGCTACGTCGGCACCAGCCCCAAGGCGATCCAGCAGCGGGCGGGTGTCGGTCAGGGCAGCATGTACCACCACTTCGACGGCAAGACCGACCTCGCCGCCGCGGCCCTGCGCCGCAGCGCCGAGCAGATGCGGGCCGTCGCGGAGGCCGACCTGGCCGGCCCCGGCACCGCCTACGAGCGGGTCGCCGCCTACCTGGGGCGCGAGCGCGAGGCCCTGCGCGGCTGCCGGATCGGCCGGATGGCCCAGGATCCGGACGTGGTCGCCGACCCCCTGCTGCGCGCGCCCGTCGAGGAGACCTTCGACTGGCTGCGCGGGCGGCTCGCCGCGGTGATCGCCGAGGGGCAGGCGAACGGCGAACTGCGGCCCGGGGCCGAGCCCGCCGATCTCGCCGCCGCCGTGGTCGCCGTGGTGCAGGGCGGCTATGTGCTCGCCCGCGCGGCCGACAGCGCCGAACCGTTCGAGCGGGCCGCCCGCGGCGCCCTCGCCCTGTTCGCCGCCCACCGGCGCGACTGAGCGGCCGTCCAGCGGCCGCCGCACGGCGCGCCGTCACCGCCGCCGCCGCCCCACACCGTCACCGTCCCGACCGGGAGTCCGCCGTGCACGCGATGCAGTACGAGATCACCCTGCCCGCCGACCACGACATGCGCACCGTCCACCGGCGGATCGCCACCAAGGGCCGGTTGCTGGACGGTTGCCCCGGCCTGGGCCTCAAGGCGTACCTGGTGCGCGAACGCGGCCGCGACGGTTCGCCCGTCAACCAGTACGCGCCGTTCTACCTCTGGCGCACCACCGAGGCCATGAACGGTTTCCTCCTCGGCCCCGGATTCCGCACCCTCTGCGCGGACTTCGGCCGCCCCGCCGTCCGGCACTGGATCGGCGCGGGCCTCCGCCGGGGCCCGGGAGCCGTCGACGGTCCGGTGGCGACCGGCCCCGTCGCCGCCACCCGGCTGACGGAACGGCTGCCGGAGGGCGCCGACCCGGGCGAGGCCGTCGAACGGGCTCTGGCCGACCTGCCCGACCACCCCGACCTGCACACCGCCGCCGTCGCCCTCGACCCGGCCCGCTGGGAACTGCTGCGGATCGCCCTCTGGCGCGCCGACGCCCCGGCCGGGGCGCCCGGCACCCGGTACCGCGTGCGCCACCTCTCCCGCCCCGAACTCGACCGGCTCCCCGTCGGCCGCCACTGGTGAAAGGACTGCCCTCCCCGTGAACCCGGCCACCACCACCCCGACTCCGCCCGCGGACCCGACCCTGGTCGCGGGTCTTGTCCCCTCCCCGTTCGACCGGGCCGCCGGTCACGCCCTGCTCGCCGAACTGGCGGGCGACCGGACCCGGTCCGGCACCCTGGGCCCGCTCGACGAGCTCGCCCCCGGCTTCGCGGACTGGATCGTCACCGCGCTCTTCGGCGGCACCTACCAGCGGCCCGGACTCTCCCTGCGGGACCGCCAGGTGGCCAACCTGGCGGCACTCACCGCTCTCGGCGGCGTGGAGCCGCAACTCGCCGACCATGTGCGCAACAGCCTGCGGATCGGCCTGACCAGGGCGGAGGTCACCGAGGTCCTGGTCCACCTCGCGCCCTATGTCGGCGTGCCCAAGGCGCTGGCCGGACTGCGCGTCCTCGCCGCCGTCCTCGCCGAGGCCGACGCGGAAGTCGCCGAGGAGGGCGCCGAGGACGGGGGAGCCACGGCATGAACGCGCCCACGCACCCCGGCGGCACCGGCCCCGCCGTCCGCACCGGCCCCGCCGTCCGCACCGTCCTCGGCGACCTCGATCCGGCCGAACTCGGCGTCTGCGACGCCCACGACCACCTCTTCCTGCGCAGCCCCGTGCTGCCGGGCGAGGAACTGGACGATCCCGCCGCCGCGGAGGAGGTGCTGCGGGGCTTCGCGGCCGTCGGCGGCCGGGCGTTCGTCCAGTGGACGCCGGCCGGGATGGGACGGCGGGCCGACGCGCTGCCCGGCCTCTCCCGCGCGACCGGGGTGCACCTGGTCGCGGCCACCGGGCTCCACCAGGCGGTCCACTACGATCCGGCGGAGCTGGAGCGGCGGTACGAGGGCCTGGCCGGCTTCTTCACCGCCGAGCTCACCACCGGGCTGCGGGGCGCTCCCGAGGGCGTTCGCGCCGGACTGGTCAAGGTGGCGGGCGACTACCACGGCCTCGGTCCGCACACCCGCCGGGTGATGGCGGCCGCCGCCGAGGCGCACCACGCCACCGGCGCGCCGATCGCCGTGCACCACGAACTCGGCACCGCCGCACCCGAGGTCCTCGATCTGCTCTGCGAACGGCACGGCGTCCCGCCCGGGCGGGTGGTGCTCGGGCACCTCAACCGGTTCCCGGACCTCCGGTTGCACCGTGAACTCGCCGCCCGCGGCGCCTTCGTGGCACTGGACGGCCCCTCCCGGGCCCACCACGCGACCGACCACCACCTGTTCGACACGGTGGCGGCCCTGGTCGAGGCCGGACACGGCGACCAGGTGCTCCTCGGCGGCGACACCACCACCCGCACCGCCCGCTCCGGGCCCGGCCCCACGCACCTCCTCACCGCCCTCGCCCCCCGGCTTGCCCGGGCCTTCGGCTCCGAGGCCGCGCACGGCATCCTCACCACCAACCCGGCCCGGGCGTTCGGGGTGGAGTGGCGGGGGTGAGGCCGGGCCCGTCGGCGTCGGCGTCGGCGTCGGTGGCCGAGGACGCCCGCCGCCCGGCACGCCGCGTTCGCGGCGGCGTTCGCGGTGCGCCGGGCTGAGTCGGGCCGAGCCGAAACCCGGGCCGGCCAGCCGTTCCGCCCGGCGCCGGGCGACCGCGCGGCGCCCACCGACCGCGCGCCCCCCGACGGGCCCCGGGCCGCGGCGCCCCGTCGGCGTCACATGTGGGTGCCGCCGTCGATCCGCAGTTCCGTCCCGGTGACGAAGGCGCCGTCGTCCGAGGCGAGCATCGCGATCACCCCGGCGACGGTCTCCGGTCCGGCGAAGCCCTGGCCGAGCGCCGGGGAGAGCTTGGCGAGCAGGCCGAGGTCCGCGTCCGCCGGCAGACCGGGGTTGTTGGTCATGCCGCTGTCGATGCTGCCCGGCGCGACGCACACCGCCCGCAGGCCCCGCTTCGCGTACTCGGCGGCGATGGCGTGGGTGAACGACTGGATGCCGCCCTTGGTCGCGGCGTAGGCGGCCATGTAGGGGTGGGCGAAGGTGGCGGAGGTGGAGCTGAAGTTCACCACCACGCCCTTCCCGCCCGCGAGCAGCGCGGGCAGCGCCTCCCGGGTCATCAGGAAGGTGCCGGTCAGGTTGACCGCGACGATCCGGTTCCAGAAGTCGAGGCCGGTCTCGTGGGTGTGGGAGGAGCGCAGGATGCCGGCCGCGTTGACCAGGACGTCCAGGCCACCGAGCGCGGCGACCGCCTCCGCCACGACGGTCCGTACGGCGGTCTCGTCCGACACGTCCAGCACCGTCGTGGTGAGGCGGTCGGCGGTGCCGTCGTCGGTGGCGCGGTCGAGGGTGGACTTCAGGCCGTCCTCGTTGACGTCGACGGCGACGACCCGGCCGCCCTCGGCGAGGATCCGGTGCGCGGTGGCCCGGCCGATGCCCGAGCCGCCGCCGGTGATCAGGACGTTCCGTCCGTTGAAGCGCTCCATGGTGGTACTCCGTTCCGTTCGTGGTCTCTCGACCTCATCGACACGGTACGCCTTAATGGCACGTCGTGCCAAAAAGGCTTGACATGCCGAATCGACGTGAAGCGCCATAGAACCCTTCGTCCGCGTACGCTGAGCCCGTGACCGGACGTCCGACCCTGAACCAGCGCCGCCGCGAGAGCACCCGGCTGGAGATCGCCCAGGCCGCGGCCGAGCTGTTCGCCGCCCGCGGTGCCGAGGCGACCACCGCCGAGGAGATCGCCACCGCCTCCGGCATCTCGCTGCGCACCTTCTACCGCTACTTCTCGGAGAAGGAGGACGCCGTCGCCCCGCTGCTCGCGGCCGGGGGCGAACGCTGGGTGCGGCTGTTCGCCGAGAGCGCGTCCGACCTGCCGGTCCGGGAGGCGCTGGAGCGTTCGGCGGCCGAGTCCCTGAGTCCGTCCGACGCGACCGCCGTCGAGGCCCTGCGCTGGACCCGCGACCTGCTGCGCGATCCCCGACTGGCCACGGTCTGGCAGCGGGTGCACGCCGACTCCGAGGAGCGTCTGCGGGCCGCGATCGCCGACCGCTGCCCGCCCGGCACCGACGTGCTGGAGATCCGGCTCGCCGCCGCTGCCGCCACCGCCGCGATCAGGGTCGCGCTGGAGCAGTGGGCGCGCTCCGGCGCGCCGGCCACCGGCCCCGGTTCGCCGCGCGAACTCGGTGTCCGCTGCGTGCGTGAACTCACCGCCGGCCTCGGCCTGTGGACCCGCGTCAACTGACTGAGCCCCGGTCACCCCTTCCGTCACCGGTGCCGCGGCGCGGGGACGGGCACCGCGCGCCGTCGCCCGCAGCACACTCCGGCCGCCCGCCTCTCCTCCTCCAGGCGGATGGCGTCACCGCTGGTCGGCGGGGGCGGCGGGCCCCGCGCGGCGGCTAGGCTGGGTGGTCGCGCCTCGGCGACGGCACCCCGCCGCGGACGGGGGAACCGGGGCGGCCCTCCCGGGTGTCCTTCCCCCGGGGGCGGGGGAGTACGAGGCGTGGGAGCAAATACGACATGGGTCTGACGAGCCACAAGGTGCTGGCACTGACCGTTCTGATCGCCGTGGCGGCGATGGCCGGGACGGTCTGGCTGTGGCCGAGACTGTCGAAGCGGAACTGGAAGGCCGTGCTCGGCCGGATCGGCGCCCTGCTCGCCACCCAGCTGTCCGTGCTCGCCGCGCTCGGCCTGGTCGCCAACAACTACTTCGCGTTCTACAGCAGCTGGGACGACCTGCTGGGCACCGGGGACAGCGGTCCGGTGGTCATCCACAACAAGGTGGACGCCTCCGGCCGGCTGCGGGTCGAGACCATCGGCCACGCCGAGGTGCAGGGCGGCGGGGCGCTCGGCCGCGACCGCGACAAGTCCGGCGAGATCCGCGAGGTCCGGATCGACGGCGCCACCACCCGCCTCTCCACCGAGGGGTACGTCTACCTGCCGCCGCAGTACTTCCAGCCCGGGAACGAGCAGAAGCAGTTCCCGGTCCTGGTCGTCAGCACCGGCTTCCCGGGCATCGCCAAGAACCTCGTCACCCGGCTCAACTACCCGGGCGCGGCGCTGAAGCTGCTCCAGGAGGGGCGGATGCAGCCCACGGTGCTGGTGCTGGTGACCCCCTCGCCCGCGCTGCCCCGGGACACCGAGTGCGAGGACATCCCGGGCGCCGCGCAGTCCGAGACGTACTTCACCAAGGACGTGCCCTCGGCGATCCAGGCGACCTACCGGGTCTCCGCCGACCCCCGGGCCTGGGCGTTCATGGGCAACTCCACCGGCGGGTACTGCGCCCTCAAGCTGGCGATGCGCCACCCCGAGGTGTTCCCGACCGCCGTCTCGCTCTCCGGCTACTACCAGGCGGCCGACGACCCGAGCACCGGCGACCTGTTCGGCGGCAGCGAACAGCGCCGCAACGAGGCCGACCTGATGTGGCGTCTCAAGAACCTGCCGCAGCCCGCGGTCTCGGTGCTGCTGGCCGGCACCCGGGAGGGCGACGGCAACTACCGGCGCGAGACCGAGGCGTTCGTGGCCGCCACGCGCAGCCCGATGAAGGTCTCCTACAGCATGCTGGAGACCGGCGGCCACAACTTCGAGACCTGGAGCAAGCTGCTCCCCTCCTCACTGGAGTGGATCTCCCAGCGGCTGACGGTCCCGGCCGCGAGCCCCTCGGCCTGATCGCACGGAAGCCCGGCCGGGCCCCATGGGCGACCGGCCGGGCTTCGCGGACCCGGGCGGGCTTCCGTGCGATCAGGCCACCTGCTCCAGGGTGCCGGTGTGCAGCTCGCCGACCCGGCCGCCCTCGCCCTCGTACGTCCAGAACGCGCGGACCGTCATCCGGGTCAGGTCCATGACGTGGCTCACGGTGATGCCGCTGACCTCGGTCCAGCTGACGAAGTAGAGCTGCGGGCCGACCTCGGCGACGTGCAGGGAGACGTCCTCCCACTGGCCCGCCGACTCGCCGAGGCCCTCCCAGCGCAGCCGCTTGCCGTCGGCCGAGTACGCGTTGCGGAAGGCCGCGCCGTTGTCGACCCGGAACAGGAAGGTACGGCCGGCGAAGGCGGGCAGGGACGCGGTCATGGTGGGGCGGGTCTCCTCGTCTCTGGACGTGCTGTCGTGGTGCTCGCTGCGACCCGGACGGGTCCGGGCGCGGATGGATCTCCAACCTATCCGACGCCCCCGCCTCCGTGGCGCGATTTCCCCGCCGGACCCGCCACCCCGGCCACCCGGACCCGCCGCCCGGGGGCGCGGGGCGGCGGTGTGAGCTGCGTGACAACCGCCCCGGGAAGGTTGTCCGTGCGCGGACGGCCTGCCTAGCCTGCAGGTGCTTCCGCCACAGCGGAGCCCCGCCGCCGGGACGCCGAGTCCCGTCCACCCGCCGGCCGGCAGTCGAGCACCACAGCGGACGGGAGCGGGGGACCCAGGTCAGTGCCCGGCCGTGCGCGCATCCGTGCGCGTGTGTGCCGCGGCTAGGGGTGAAGCCGCTCTCCGGACGGCCGGGCAACCTCAGCCCGAACCCGACAGCTCACCTCGCAGGCGTCGCAGAGGACCACTGCCATGCCCACTGCCTCCCCGCAGCCCCCTCGGCCTGCCCGGAACCCGGGCCTCCGCGCCCGGCGTCCGGCCGCCCGCCACGCCCGTCCCTCCCACCGGGGTCGCACCGCCGCCCTCGCCGCCGCCGGGGCGCTCGCCGTCACCGGTGCCGGACTGCTCGGCCTCCCCGCCGTGACCGGTGCCCAGGCCGCCGCCCTGCCGACCGTCACCCAGGACAAGCTCGGCCCGGCCACCATGGTCGCCGGCAAGGCCGCGGCGGCCTCGCTCACGCTGCACTCCTCGTCCTGCTTCACCGCGAGGACGGTCGGCGTCGGCGTCCGGGACGCGGCCGGGCGCAACCTCGACTTCCCCGGCAGCAGGAGCAACGTCCAGGTCTGCCCCGGCGGCCTGTCGATCACCACCGGTACCCGAACGCTGGCGGCCGGCACCTACACCCAGTTCGGCTTCTGGCAGGACAGTGGCGGCGGCTGGCACAACCTGCCCTCCCGCCAGCTCGTCGTCTCCGCCACCACACCGACCCCCACTCCCACGCCGACCCCCACGCCGACCCCGACCACCCCCAGCACGGGTGCCCCGGTCGCGGGCAAGAAGCTCACCTGGTCGGACGACTTCGACAGCCTCGCCCTCGGCTCCCGCTGGACCGCCGACCGGAGCAGCTCCTACCACTACGGCGACCACAACCCGAACGACAACAAGCTCGACTGGCTGAACAAGAACAACGTCGCCGTCTCCGGCGGCGTCGCCACCTTCACCGCCAGGCCGAGCGCGCACACGCTGGAGAACGGCAAGCAGGCATGGGACACCGGGCTGCTCACCACCGAGTACTCCGGTGAGGGCTTCAAGGTGAAGACCGGCGACTACATCGAGACCCGGGTCAAGCTCCCGGCCGGCACCGGCGCCTGGCCGGCGCTGTGGACGTGGAACAGCACCAGCGGTACCCACGGGGAGATCGACTCCTTCGAGTACCACAGCGACAACCCGAACCTGCTGGAGCTGACCAACCACATCAACCCGGGCCACCTGTACGTCACCGACGCCAAGGCGATCGCGAAGGACGGCTGGGTCACCGTCGGCACCCACTACGGTGCCACCTCGGTCGACTGGTACATCAACGGCACCAAGGTGTTCTCGGACGGCAAGGGCGTCGGCGCCGGCTGGACGGCGTACCCGATCCTCAACCTGTCCCTGAGCGCGGGGAACTACCACCCCGCGCCCTCGGGCACCACGCCGATCACCTTCGCGGCGGACTACGTCCGGGTGTACCGCTAGAAGCAGCCACCGGTCCGGGGCCGACGGTCAGACGATCGGCCTCGGACCGGTGGTCTCGACGACCTCGATCGCGAACGGCTGCCGGTTGTTCGCCTCGTTCCGGTCGTCGTCGCCGCGCACCGCGACGTAGCCGCCCGTCAGCTCGCCGAGCGGGACGTCGCCGGAGAGCCGCAGCGGGATCAGCGCCGTCGCGCTGCGGAACTTCGGCAGACCGGCCGGGAAGGTACAGCGCACCCGGTGGCCGTTCTGGAACTCGTAGCAGTTCTCCGGGAAGAACGGCCCCTCGGCCGTCACCCCTTCGGGCAGGGTGACCACGACGGTGAACGGTGAGGCGGTCCGGTCGGGCCCGAGGTTGCCGATGAAGGCGTGCAGGACGGTGCTGCCGCCGGGCGCGGCCGGGTCCGGGTCGATCCGGACGACGTAGAGGTCGGAGTCCGAGTGCTTGGCCGCCGCGGCCGGGTCGGCGTTCGTGCCCGGCTCCGCGGCGCCGGGGTCGCCGGCCCCCGGCGCCGGGGCACTCGTCCCGGGCGCGGGCGCCTTGTCGTCCGGGCAGACCGCCCCGGCCTGCCCGGCGGCCAGTACCGCCACCGCGCACCCCGCCACCAACGACCTGCCGAGAAGTCCTCGAACGGAACCGCTGCGGGTCATCGCCGCTCACCCTGCCCTTCGTGTCCGGCACACCCGCGCCGTCGCGGGCCGCGTCCGGACCAGCGTCGCCGACCGGTCCGCCGGGGCCGGGCAACCCGCCCTCGGACGGCTCCACGGGTGGCTCGAACGGGTGAACGTCCGGGCGCGTCGCCGCGCCGACGGATCGTCAGGGAGCCAGCACCCGGCCCAGCCGGGTCGCGATCCCGTGCATCACCGGCACCAGCGACGCCGCGCCGGCCTGCTCCTCCAGCGCCCTGATCCGGGCCTCCGGGCCGGAGACGGACAGCGCCGTCGGGGTCGGCGCGCCGGGGACGGCCAGGGCGATGCAGCGCACGCCGATCTCCTGCTCCTGGTCGTCGACCACGTAGCCGCGCTCGCGCGCCTCGGCGAGCTGCGCCATCAGCTCCTGCGGGTCGGTCACGGTGTGCGGGGTGTGCGCGGGCAGCGGGTTGGGGCCGAGGACGGCGCGCGCCTCCTCCTCCGGCAGCTGCGCCAGCAGGGCCTTGCCGACGCCGGTGCAGTGCGGCTGCACCCGGCGGCCGACCTCGGTGAACATCCGCATCGAGCGCCGCGACTGCACCTGCCCGACGTAGACCACCTCGCCGCCCTCCAGCACCGCCAGGTTGGCGGTCTCGCCGGTGGCCTCCATGAGTTCGGCCAGGTAGGGGCGGGCCCAGCTGCCGAGCAGCCGTCCGGCGGTCTCGCCGAGCCGGATCAGTCGCGGGCCGAGGGTGTAGCGGCGGGCGGTGTCCTGGCGGACATAGCCCTGCTGCACGAGGGTACGAACCAGGCGATGGATGGTGGGCATCGGCAGTCCGGAGGAGGTGGAGAGCTCGCTGAGCGTCGCCACGCCGCCCGAGTCGGCGAGCGCCTCCAACAGTTGGAAGGCCCGTTCGACGGACTGCACGCCGCCGGTGCGCTCCTGCGCCGCCTTCGGGACACCGCCCCCGGCGCCGCCGCCCGCGCCGCTCCCGGTGCTCCCCGTGTTCTCACCGCTCTCGCTGCTCTCGGAGTTCTCACTGCTCTCGGAGGTCGGGGCCACCGGCGTTCCCTTCGCGGTCGGAGGAGGAGTACAGTCCCAGCGATCATCTCAACAAACCGTTGAAATTCTGTATCGCGGAAACTAGTCTCCACCTTACAGAATCAAGCCCTCCACTTAGGAGTGTCCTGCTCATGGCTGCAGATCAGGGACCCGGAGCTTCCCCCACCGCTCCGGTCGTCACGGTCGCGGGTCCGCGCGTCCACCGGGCCGAGGAGGTGCTCACCCCGGAGGCGGTCGCCTTCGTCGTCGGCCTGCACCGCGCCTTCGAGGGCCGGCGCCGCGAGTTGCTCGCCCGCCGCCGGGAGCGCCGCGCCGGGATCGCCCGCACCGGCGCCCTGGACTTCCTCCCCGCGACGGCCGACGTCCGCGCCGCCGACTGGCGGGTCGCCGAGGCGCCGAAGGCGCTCCAGGACCGCCGGGTCGAGATCACCGGCCCCACCGACCGCAAGATGGTGGTCAACGCGCTCAACTCCGGCGCGAAGGTCTGGCTCGCCGACTTCGAGGACGCCACCTCCCCGACCTGGGACAACGTGGTCAGCGGTCAGATCAACCTGATCGACGCCTTCGAGGGCCGGATCGACTTCAGCACCTCCGCCGGCAAGAGCTACACGCTCCGGCCGGCCGCCGAACTCGCCACCGTCGTGGTCCGCCCCCGCGGCTGGCACCTCGACGAGAACCACCTGCTGGTCGACGGCGAGCCCGTGGCCGGCGCCTTCCTCGACTTCGGCCTCTACTTCTTCCACAACGCCGCCCGGCTGCTCGCCCGCGGCGCGGACGACCCGAACTCCGGGCCGTACTTCTACCTGCCGAAGACCGAGAGCCACCTGGAAGCCCGGCTCTGGAACGACGTGTTCACCCACGCGCAGGCCGAACTCGGCATCCCGCACGGCACGGTCCGCGCCACCGTGCTGATCGAGACCATCACCGCCGCCTTCGAGATGGACGAGATCCTCTACGAGCTGCGGGACCACGCCGCCGGTCTCAACGCGGGCCGCTGGGACTACCTGTTCTCCATCGTCAAGAACTTCCGCGACGCCGGCGAGCACTACATCCTGCCGGACCGCAACACCGTCACCATGGCCTCGCCGTTCATGGCCGCGTACACCCGGCTGCTGGTGCGGACCTGCCACCGGCGCGGCGCGCACGCGATCGGCGGCATGGCCGCGTTCATCCCCAGCCGCAAGGACCCCGAGGTCAACGCGGCCGCGCTGGAGAAGGTCAAGGCCGACAAGGACCGCGAGGCCGGCGGCGGCTTCGACGGCTCCTGGGTCGCGCACCCGGACCTGGTCCCGGTCGCCCGCGCCTCCTTCGACGCCGTCCTCGGCGGACGCCCGCACCAGAAGGACAACCCCGGCCCGGCCGAGCCGGTCACCGCCGAGCAGCTGCTCGACATCGCCGGCGCCGGCGGCAGCTGCACCCGGCACGGGCTGCACAACGCCGTCCAGGTCGGCGTCCGCTACATCGAGGCGTGGCTGCGCGGCCTCGGCGCGGTCGCCATCTTCCACATGATGGAGGACGCCGCCACCGCCGAGATCTCCCGCTCGCAGATCTGGCAGTGGATCCGCAACGACGTCGTCCTCGCCGACACCGGGGAGAAGGCCACCGCCGACCTGGTCCGCCGCCTGGTCGCCGAGGAGCTGACCGCGCTGCGGGCCGAACTCGGCGACGACGCCTACGCCGCCGGGCGCTGGCGCGAGGCCGCCCAGCTCTTCGAACAGGTCGCGCTGGCCGAGGAGTTCGTGGACTTCCTGACCCTGCCCGCGCTGCCCCTGCTCGGCTGAGGCCCACGCTACCGGCCGGGCCGCGCCGACCCTCCCCGCCAGGTCGGCGCAGTCGGCCCGCCGGGTGCGCCGTTCCGTACGGCGACACGCGGCAGGGCGGCACGCGGCGCGGTAACACGCGGCAGGGCGGCACGCGACACGCGGCACGGCGCCGCGCGGGCCCCGTCGGCGCGCGGCGCCCCGCCCGTCACCCGTCGCGGCAGGTCAGCGCGTCACCGAGGGCGCTGCGCCGGTAGAGCACCCGGCGGCCGTGCCGGGTGCGGTCCAGCAGACCGGCCGCGGTCAGCGCCCCCAGATGGCGGCTGACCGCGCCGGGCGTCACCCCCAGCCGGTGGGCGAGTTCGGTGGTACTGGCGGGCGAGGCCAGCAGGACCAGCAGCCGCGCCCGCGCCGCCCCGACCAGTCCGACCAGCGCGGCCGGCGCCCGCCCCGGCCCGGCCGCACCGGTCAGGCCCTCCGCCATGGTCGCCCGCCCGCGGGCCGGATAGGCGATCAGGGGCGGGCCGTCCTGGGTGATGTCGGTCTGCGCGCCCCGCCCGGCCAGCGTCGGGATCAGCACCAGGCCCCGCCCGGCCACGTCCACCGAGGTGCCCAGCGCCTGCACCGCCGGATTGCTGTCGTTCAGCCGCAGCACCCCGGCCCGCCACGAGATCCGGCCGTCGAGGTCCGCGAACAGCCCCGCCGAACCACGCTCCGAGAGCATCCGGCCCCGGTAGGAGAGGTCCGCCTCCAGGACCTCCCGCGCCCGCGGCCACCACGCGGGCGCCAGACAGCGCGTCCAGTACGCCGACAGCGCCTCCGCCACCCGGTCCCGCAGCGCCGCCGGGTGGTCGACCAGCGCGGCGAGCAGCGGCGGCAGCGGACTCCCGTCGCCCGAGTAGGCGGCCAGCACATCCGTCCTGACCTCCTCCGGCGGTGTCCGGGCCAGCTCCGCCAACTCGTCCCGGAAGTCGGGCCGGGGTACCGGCGGACGGGGGGTCAGGAAGTCCGGCACGAAGGCGTTCGGCGTGATCAGCGCGTCCAGCAGCGCGGTGTCCAGGGTCTCCCAGCGGTCCTGCCAGCCGGCGATCCACGGCTGCTGCTCCGGGTAGTACGACGGCCAGCGGCGGGCGCGCAGGCCGAGCACCGCCTCCTGCAACGGGGAGTAGGCGAACCAGGTGGCGGCGAGGTCCTGGACCCCGAGGCGGAACTCGAACATTGACCGTAACGGTAAAAGAATTCCGCCCGTCCGGGAACCCCGCTGTGCTTGGGCCATGACCTCCTCCCCCCGTACGGGGGCGCGCCCGCGCGCCTCCGGTCGACGACTCCTGCCCACCGACCCGCTGCTGCGCCGACTCGTCCTGATGGGGCTGGTGAACTCCGTCGGGGACGGGCTGTTCGTCACGGTCAACGTGCTGTTCTTCACCCGCTCCATCGGACTGACACCCGCCTCGGTGGCGCTCGGCCTCACCGTCGCCGGTGTCTGCGGGGTGTTCGCCGGGGTGCCGATGGGGCGGTTGGCGGACCGGGTCGGGACCAAGCGGCTGCTGCTGGTGGTCGGGCCGCTGGAGGCGGCGGCCGTGCTCGGCTACGCCTTCGTGCACTCCTTCGCCGCCTTCGTGGTGCTGGCCTGCGCCGCGACGGCGCTGTCGCGCGGGGCGGCGGCGGTGCGCAGCGCGCTGATCGCCCGGGCGCTGCCCGCCGAGGGGCAGGTGCGGGCGCGGGCGCTGCTGCGGTCGGTGATGAACGCGGGCCTGGTGGTCGGCTCCGGCGGCGCGGCGGTCGCGCTGCAGGCCGACAGCCACACCGGGTACGTGACCATGCTGGTGCTGGACGCGGTGAGCTTCCTGGGGGTGACCGTGCTGCTGGCGGGCCTGCCGGTGGCGGCCACCGCGCCGACCGCGACCACGGCGAACGCCTCGGCCGCCGCCGGTGACGCCCGGCGGCCCCGGACGGCGCTGCGCGACCGCCGGTACCTGCTGGTCACGGCGCTGCACGCGGTTCTGGAGCTCCAACTCGCGGTGCTGACCGTGGGGTTGCCGCTGTGGATCGTACTCGGCACCGGGGCTCCGGCGGCCGTGGTCGCGGCCGTCAACGTGGTCAACTGCCTGCTGGTGGTGCTGTTCCAGGTACGGGCGAGCCGGGGCGTGACCGATGTGGCGTCGGCGGCGCGGGCGTGCGCGCGGGGGGCGCTGCTGCTGGCGGGCGGGTGCCTGGTGTACGCGGCGGCGCAGTACGGCCCGGCGTGGGCGGCGGCCGGCGCGCTGCTGGCGGGGGCACTGGTGCACACCCTGGGCGAACTGCTGACCTCGGCGGGCGGTTGGACGCTCAGCCTGGACCTGGCGGATCCGCGGGCGCACGGGGAGTACCAGGGGGTCTTCATGAGCGGGCAGGCGGCGGCGCACGTGATCGGTCCGCTGGTGGTCACGCTGACGGCGGTGGACCACGGGGCGGTCGGCTGGGTGGTGCTGGCGGGGGTGTTCGCGCTCGCCGGGCCGGCCCTGTCGGCGGTGGTGCGGGGAACGGCGGTCCCGGGTGCCGCCCCGGGCGCGGCCGTCCGCGTCGGCTGAGCCCGGTCGGGACCGCCGGGAACCGGTGCGGGCGCCCCACGGGGGTGGGAGCCGGCACCGGTGCGGCGGGCACGCCGCGGCCCCGGACCCTCGCCGTGGGTCCGGGGCCGCGGTCCGCCGTCCGGGCGGGCGGACCGGGAGGGTCCGGGGCCGTCCGGGCGGCGGAGTCCGGGTGACGCACCGTCCCTGGTGCGGCCCGGAGTCCGGGTGGAGCGGTGAGGCGGTAAGTGATGACCGGTCGGACCGGTCAGACCGGTCGAGCGGCGAGCTCCTTGGCGGCCCGGGCGCAGGCGAGCGCGATCCGGTCCTCGTTCACCGTGGTCAGCTGCCCCTTCTCGACGACGGCGTTGCCGTTGACGAAGAGCACGGCCAGCGGCGGCAGCGCGCCGAGGGCGAGCGCGGCGACCGGGTCGGCGATCGAGGAGTGCATGATGCCGTCGACCTTCCACAGCGCGAGGTCGGCGAGCTTGCCGGCCTCGATCGAGCCGATCTCGTTCTGCCGGCCGAGCACCCGGGCGCCGCCCATGGTGCCCAGGCGCAGCGCCTGCCGGGCGGTGAGCGCGGTCGGGGTGCCGTGCAGCCGGTTGATCAGCAGGGCGTTGCGCAGTTCGGTGCCGAGTTCGCCGGATTCGTTGGAGGCGGTGCCGTCGACGCCGAGGCCGACCGGGACGCCGGCCGCCAGCATGTCGGGGACCCGCGCGATCCCGGCGGCCAGGCGGGCGTTGGAGGAGGGGCAGTGGGCGACGCCGGTCCCGGTCTCGGCGAACTTGGCGATGTCGGAGTCGTTCATGTGGACGCAGTGCGCCATCCAGACGTCCTCGCCGAGCCAGCCGACCGACTCGAAGTAGTCGGTCGGGCCCATCCCGAACAGCTCCTTGCAGAACGCCTCCTCCTCGGCCGTCTCGGAGCCGTGGGTGTGCAGCCGGACGCCCTTGCGGCGGGCGAGTTCGGCGGACTCGCGCAGCAGCCGGGTGGAGACCGAGAACGGCGAGCAGGGCGCGAGCGCGACCCGCAGCATGGAGTCGGCGGAGGCGTCGTGGTAGCGGTCGACGGCCTCCTCGGAGGCGGCGAGGATCGCGTCCAGGTCCTCGACGGCGTGGTCCGGCGGCAGGCCGCCGTCCTTCTGGCTGCGGTCCATCGAGCCGCGCAGGGCGGTGAACCGCAGGCCCAGCTCCTGGACGGCCTCGATCTCGGCGCCGAGGATGTCGCCGCCGTCCTTGGGGAACACGTAGTGGTGGTCGGCGGCGGTGGTGCAGCCGGACTTGAGGAGTGCGGCGGCGGAGCCCTGGGCGGCGGCGTGCACGAGCCGGTCGTCGATCCGGGCCCAGGTCGGGTAGAGGGCGACCAGCCAGTCGAAGAGGATGTTGTCCTGGGCGAGGCCGCGGGTGATCCACTGGTAGAAGTGGTGGTGGGTGTTGACCAGGCCGGGGGTGACGAGGTGGCCCTCGGCGTTGATCCGGCGTACCACGTTGTCCAGCCAGCCCGGGGCGGGGCCGTTGCCGACCGACTCGATCCGGTTGCCGAGGACGACCACGTGGCCGCGGGCGTACTCGGTGTCGTGGGCGTCGACGGTGGCGATCGCGGCGTTCTCGATGACGATCCGCTGATCGGCGGGCGGGGGCTGGACTGCCATGGTGACTCCAAGGGGGAGGGCCGGGCGGGCACGGGGCGCATGCCCGCCCGGTGGGTCAGGACGGTGACGGGGTCGCCGTCGGCACCGACGGGTCGGACGACCCCTCGGTGGCGGTTCGGCGGGCGGCGCCGAGGTGGTGGAACAGCAGGTTGAGCAGGACGGCCGCGACGCAGCCGGCCGAGATGCCGGAGTGGAGCAGGGTGCGGGCGGCCTCCGGGAAGGCGTCGTAGAAGGTCGGCGCGGCGATCGGGATGATCCCGACGCCGAGCGAGACCGACACCAGGACGGTGTTGGCGCCCGAGTCCAGGCCGGCGTCCGCGAGGGTGCGGATGCCGCTGGCGGCGACTGTGCCGAAGAGCACGATCCCGGCGCCGCCCAGGACGGGTTGCGGGACGAGCGAGACGACCGCGCCGAGCACCGGGAAGAGCCCGAGCAGGACGAGCAGTCCGCCGCCGGTGGCGACCACGAACCGGCTGCGGATCCCGGTCAGCGCGACCAGCCCGATGTTCTGGGCGAAGGCGCTGGCGGCGAAGCCGTTGAAGACCGGGCTGACGGCGGTGGCGAGCCCGTCGGCCCGCAGTCCGGCGGCGAGGGTCTTCTCGTCGGCCTCGCGGTCGACGATCCGTCCCAGGGCGAGCATGTCGGCGGTGGACTCGGTCATGGAGACCACCATGACGATGCAGAGCGAGGCGATCGCGGCGGCGTCGAAGACCGGCGCGCCGAAGTGGAAGGGCGAGGGCAGGGCGAAGATCCGGGCCTCGTGGACGGCGCCGAAGTCGGCCAGCCCGAGCGGGAAGGCGAGCAGGGTGCCGACGGCGAGGCCGACGAGCAGGGCGAGCTGCTGCCAGAAGCCGCGCAGCAGCCGGTTGCCGAGGACCACCGCGCCGAGGGTGAGCGCGGCCAGCCCGATGGCCTTGGTGGAGCCGTAACCGGGGGCGTCCGGCGAACCGCCGCGGGCCCAGTTGACGGCCACCGGCAGCAGGGACACCCCGATGAGGGTGATCACGGTGCCCTGGACGACCGGGGGGAAGAACCTGATCAGCTTGCAGAAGTACGGTGCCGCGAGCAGGCACAGGACGCCCGCGACGATCACCGCGCCGAAGATCACCGGGAGGGCGTCCTTCGGCCCGTGCTCCTTCGCGATGGCGATCATGGGGGCGACGCCGGCGAACGAGACGCCGTTCACGAACGGCAGCCGGGCGCCGATCCGCCAGACGCCGATGGTCTGGAGCAGGGTGGCCAGTCCGGCGGTGAAGAGGCTGGCCGATATCAGGAGGGCGAGTTCGGCGGGGCTCAGGCCCACGCCGGCGCCGACGATGAGCGGGGGAGCGACGACTCCCGCGTACATCGCGGCGACGTGCTGGAGCCCGCTGGTGAGGAGCCTCACCGGGGGCAGCAGCTGGTCCACGGGGTGGACCTCCGGTCCGGACGGCGTGTCGGCGAGGCGTGCCGGGGCGCCGTCCGGACCGGACGTTCTGGTGGGGGTGGAACCGCCGTCGGTGCTGCCGGTGTTGCTGGGTGCCATGTCGAGCCCCTCTTGTGCCTCGGCTCTCGGCGCGCCCGTGACGCTGGAGGTGTCCCGAGGGCCGGGACGGCGGTGCAGAAGTCCCTCGGGGCGGGTTCTCCAGCTCCCCGGGCCGGGCGCCGTGAGGGTGGGCACGGTCTCCGATGGGTGGGGGTGGAGAAGCAGGTGGTGCGGGGTGGCGCGGGTGCTCCCGGCGCGTGCGGGGTGCGATGTGCCGGGCGGAGCGCCCGGGGGTGCGCCGGCGGGTCAGACGACCGGGATCACCGGGACCACGCCCTCGCGGTGCACGGTGCCCTCGATGAGGCCGTACATCCGGTCGGCGGCGTAGTAGACCTCGTTCTCGTTCTTGAGCCCGAACGGCTCCAGGTCGACCAGGAAGTGGTGCTTGTTGGGGAGTTCGAGCCGGACCTCGTCGACCTCGGCGCGGTTGTTGAGGACGCGGGTGCCCATCGCGTGCAGGGTCTGCTGCAGCGAGTAGGAGTAGGTCTCGGCGAAGGCTTCCAGCAGGTGCCGCTTGATGTGGGTGTAGCTGCGGTTCCAGTTCGGCTGGGCCTCGTCGTCACGGCCGGTGAAGCCGTACTTCCAGCGGGCGGTGACCTGGGTCGCGAGGATCCGGTCGTACGCCTCCTGGAGAGTGGTGTACTGGTCCTTGATGTAGCCCCAGAACTCCGAGTTGGTGGAGTTCAGCACGACCAGGTCCTTCAGTCCGGAGATCACCTGGACGGAGTCCCCGTCGTAGACGATCTCGCTGGTGCGGACCTCCTGGCCGGTGCGGACGAAGGAGTGCCCGACCTCCTCGGAGCCGATGAAGCGGGCGCTGCTGTCGGGGGTGCGGATCCGGTCCCAGGAGTACTCCTCGATCCGGATCCGGGCCCGGTGCACGACGCCGCGCTCGGTGTCGTCGACGAAGTGCCGGGCCAGGAGGATGCCGAACGCCTCGGCCGAGTCGATCCCGTACTCCTTGGCGAAGGCGAAGACGGTGTTCTTGGTGGTGTCGGTGGGCAGGCAGTTGGCGTTCGACCCGGTGAGGTGGACGTCCTCGAACTCACCGGAGAGGGCGACCGAGACGTTCAGGTCCTTGATCTCGTGGCGGGTCGAGTCGCGGTAGACGCGGACGATCCGGTTCTCCGCCTTGCCGTACTGGTTCTGACCGAGCACGTGGGCCATGACATGGCTCCCATATCAATCGATCGGTCTAGCTTCCGCGGTAGACCGAGTATCCGAACGGGTTCAGCAGCAACGGCACGTGGTAGTGGTGCTGCGCGGGCGCGACCGTGAAGACGATCGCGACCTCGGGGAAGAACGGCGGTTCCTCGGACGTCCGGGCGTAGTACGCGGCGGTGTCGAAGAGCAGCCGGACGACCGAGCCCGCCTCCGCGGCCGGCAGGTCCTTGGCCCGGCCGTCGGAGTCCGTGGCGGAGGTGCCGAGCACCTTCCAGCCACCCTCGGTGTGCAGTGCGAGCTCGACCGGGACGCCCTCGGCCGGGCGGCCGAGGCTGGTGTCGAGCACGTGGGTGGAGATGCCAGTCATGGGTGGGTGACCTTACTGATGGCAGAGGTGGTGCGGGGGAGCGGTGCGCTGCGTCAGTGATACCCGAGGCGGTGCCGGACGGGCCGGACCGACCGTCAGTTGTCGTCGAGCAGCCGGTTGATGCGGATGTCGTTGATCTTCCGCAGTTCGCCCCGGACGATCTCCGCCTCGGTGGCGGGGTCGTTGGGCCGGCGCTCGCGCAGGGCGTCGAGCATGGTGGCCGCGGTGCGGCCGGTCGCGCAGATCAGGAACACATGGCCGAACTTGGCCTCGTAGGCGGCGTTGGCCCGGCGCAGTTCGTCGAGCAGGGCCTCGTCGGCGCCGTCGACGCCGGCCTGCTCGCGTTCGGAGGTGGCGTCGCCCGGCTTGGGCGCGCCGATCCGGGCGTGGCCGGCCATCGCTTCGTGCAGGTCGGAGAGGGAGAGCCCGGCCATCGCCTCGGCGTTGGCTTCGAGCAGGGCCCGGCGGTCCTTCCACGGTCGGGCCGCCGCGACGGCGTCGGCCCAGCCGGGGCTGGTGCAGACGTCCAGCAGGATCTCCCTCAGCTCGGCGGAGTCGGTCGCCGCCAGGGCGTCAAGGGCGTGGGGGTGGTTGGTCACGGGTGGACCTCCTGGAGAGTGGTGCCACCCGCACAAGCTAGATCGGTGGGATCGGGCCGTCAACACTTTGTTGAACGGTTGGTGATTACGTTTCGCGACGGCCCTGGTCGCGGGGTGTTTCGTGTGTGATGAGACAAGTGCGCCCCGCCGGGGCCCGGGTCAGACTGGCCGGGCCGGCGGGGCGCGCCCCCTGCGGGAGGGGTCAGTTCGGCTTCGCGCCGTCCTGGCGGTTGAGGTAGTTGTACACGGTGAAACGGCTGACGCCGAGAGCCGTGGCGACCGTCTCGACGCCGTGGCGGACGGTGAAGGCGCCGCGCTCCTCCAGCAGCGCCACCACGCGCTGCTTCTCCCAGCGGTCCAGCTCGGTCAGCGGGCGGCCGTCGAACTGTCGGGTCATCTCGGCCAGCAGCCGGTCCAGCGCGCTGTTGAGGTGCGGCAGCCGGACGGCCAGCGCCCGTTCGCCCTCCCAGTCCAGGACGACGTCCTCGGCCTTCGCCTCGTCCAGCGGGACGGGCGTCGCGCCGACCGCGTCCAGCAGCGGCTTGATCGCCGCGGCGAGCGGGTGCTCGGTCTGCTCGGTCACGGCGTACCGCCCTCCCCGACCGTGCTCGCGCCCCCGGTCCCGGCCCCGTTGTCGGGCCCGGTCCCGGACCCGGCCTCGGCCTCGGTGTCGGCGAGGACGCTGACCTGGACCGAGATCCGGGTCGCGCCGGCGTCCAGGCTCTCCCGGAGCAGCTTGGACACGGCGGCCAGGACCTGGTCCGCCTCGCCCTCGGCGCCGGTGCCGAAGGGGCCGACCGCGACCGCGAGGCCCGCCTCGTCGACCGCCTTGCGGGCCGCCACGGCGTGCGGCGGGAACGTGTCCAGTTCGAACGGTTCTGTCGTGAACTCCACCATCAATCGCACCCGCCCACTCTAGCGAGCGGGTGTGCGGCGGTGGGCCGGTCCTCGGGGTGCTCCTGGCTCGCCCCGGTCGCTCCCCGGGTCGGGCGCGGGTCGGACGCGGGAGGTGGCACGGGGCTTCAACAATTTGTTGCAGATGCCTTGACAGTCGCTCGATGGCCCGGACATGCTTCCACCAGACAGAATCCCTCTTCCGGATCGTGGAAGTTGCGGATGTCGGAAGAGAGAGTACGAGGTGATGGACATGGCCGCCGAACCGAGCGCCGCCTCCCGGCACAGCTTCACGGTCAACCTGTCGATCCTGTTCGGCGAGCTCCCGCTGCTGGAGCGCCCGGCCGCGGCGGCCGCCGCCGGCTTCACCGCCGCCGAGCTGTGGTGGCCGTTCGGCGCCGAGCACGACCCGTCCGAGGCCGAACTCGACGCGCTGCGCAAGGCGTTCACCGACGCCGGCGTCCGTCTCACCGGTCTCAACTTCCTCGACGACCTGTCCCTCGGCGCCCGGGGCACCGTCTCGGTGCCCGCGGAGCGCGACCGCTTCCGGGCCAATGTGCCCGTCACCGCGGCGCTCGCCGCCTCGCTCGGCACCCCGGCGCTGAACGCCCTCTACGGCAACCGCGTCGAGGGCGCCGACCCGGCCGAGCAGGACGCGCTCGCCCTGGAGAACCTCGTTCTCGCCGCCCGGGCCGCCCACGGGATCGGCGCGATCCTGCTGGTCGAGGCGCTGAACCGGCCGGAGTCCCCGGACTACCCGCTGGTCTCCGCCGCCGCCGCGGTCGAGGTGGTGGACAAGGTCAACGCCGCCACCGGCCTGGGCAACGCGAAGTTCCTCTGCGACCTCTACCACCTGGCCCGCAACGGCGAGGACCTGGCCGCGGTCATCGACACCTACGCCGACCGGATCGGCCACGTGCAGATCGCCGACACCCCCGCCCGCAACGAGCCGGGCACCGGCGGGCTCGACTTCGAGGACCTGTTCGCCCGCCTCACCGCCGCCGGTTACACCGGCCGGATCGGCCTGGAGTACCGGCCGTCCACCGGCGTCAGCGCCGACAGCTTCGAGTGGCTCGCGCGGGAGCACCGCGCGGCGGCGTTCTGATCCCCTCCCCACCCCCCGCTTCCCCCGCACGCACGCGCACCGCGCATGTGCACCACGCACCACGCACGCGCATCCACGCACTCGCACGCACTCGCACGCAACAGAAGGAACGACGCGATGAGCCGCAAGATCGCCTTCATCGGCCTCGGCATCATGGGCAGCCCGATGGCCGCCAACCTGGTCCGGGCCGGCCACCACGTCACCGGCTTCAACCTCACCCGGCCGCAGATCGACGCCCTGGTCGCGGTCGGCGGCCACGGCGCCGACAGCATCGCCGACGCGGTGAAGGACGCCGAGGTCGTGATCACCATGGTCCCGGCGGACCCGCACGTCGAGCAGGCCGTGCTGGGCGAGGGCGGCGTCCTGGAGAGCGCCCGTCCGGGCACGCTCCTCATCGACATGTCGAGCATCACCCCGCAGACCTCCATCAAGGTCGCGGCCGCCGCGAAGGAGAAGGGCGTCCGGACCCTGGACGCCCCGGTCTCCGGCGGTGAGGCGGGCGCGGTCGAGGCCGTGTTGTCGATCATGGTCGGCGGCGCCGCCGAGGACTTCGCCGAGGCCGAGCCGCTGTTCGCCGCGCTCGGCACCACCGTGGTCCACGTCGGCCCGGCCGGCGCCGGCCAGACCGTGAAGGCCGCCAACCAGCTGATCGTCGCGGTCAACATCCAGGTACTGGCGGAGGCCGTGGTCTTCCTGGAGAACGCGGGCGTGGACCTCGCCGCCGCGCTGGACGTGCTCGGCGGCGGCCTGGCCGGCTCGACGGTGCTGAACCGCAAGAAGGCCAACATGCTGGACCGCGAGTTCGCCCCCGGCTTCCGGATCGACCTGCACCACAAGGACATGGGCATCGTCACCGACGCCGCCCGGGCCGTGGGCGCGGCGCTTCCGGTCGGCGCCGTCGTCGCCCAGCTGGTCGCCTCCGCCCGCGCCAACGGCGACGGCTCCCTCGACCACTCGGCGCTGCTGCGCGGCGTCGAGCGGCTCTCCGGCCGCGAGGTGAAGTAGCCCCGCCGGCCCCCAGAGCTCCTCCCGGTGGCGTGACCTGTCCGGTCGTGCCCGCGCCACCGGGAGGCCGACCGGCGGCCGTCGGCCGACGACGTTCGTCGGCCGCCGGCCGACTCCAGACCCGATCGGCGGGCGGGCCGGGGCTCATCCGCCCGCCCGTCGATCGATCCAGACCGCGACGCGCCCACCCTCACCGGGGCACTTCGGTCGTGCACCCGGCGCGTCGCACCGGCTCCCTCCCTCACCGAGGGGAGCCCCTCGTCACTGTCGGAAGCGGGACGAGGGGAACGGCGGGGAGGGAGCCGCCCCGGCGCACACTCCGGCTTCCCGGGCCGCCCGGGGCCCATGCTTGACGAACCATTGCCAGACCAGCCCGGAAGTGAGGCCCACGCCATGCCCGCCACCCCCCACCAGGGCCATGTGGTCGTAGCTCCCGACAAGTTCAAGGGCACCCTCGAAGGCGCCGAGGCGGCGGCCCGGATCGCCGCCGGCATCCGGCGTGCCGCGCCCGGCACCGAGGTTCGCGAACTGCCCGTCGCCGACGGCGGCGAAGGCACCCTGGCCGCCGCCCTCGCGGCCGGCTTCACCCGGGTCGCCGCCAAGGTGGCCGGCCCGACCGGCCTGCCGGTGGACGCCGCGCTCGCCGTCCGGGGCTCCACCGCCGTGGTCGAGCTGGCCCAGGCTTCCGGCCTGTCCCGGCTCCCCGGCGGCCGGACCGCCCCGCTCGCGGCCGGCTCCTACGGTGTCGGCCAGCTGATCGCCCGGGCGGTCGCCCAGGGGGCCCGGCGGATCGTCCTCGGCCTCGGCGGCAGCGCCGGCACCGACGGCGGGGCGGGCATGCTGCAGGCCCTCGGGGTCTCGCTGCTCGACTCCGACGGCGTGGAACTCCCGCCGGGCGGAGCGTCGTTGCGTCGGCTGGCCCGGATCGACCTCGGCACCTCGGGCCGGGTCCTGGACGGGGTCGAGGTGGTCGTCGCCTGCGACGTCGACAACCCGCTGCTCGGCCCGCGCGGGGCCGCCGCCGTCTACGGCCCGCAGAAGGGCGCGAACGGCGAGGACCTGCTGGTCCTGGAGGAAGGTCTGACCCGGTTCGCCGACGTGGTCGCCGCCGCCGTCGGCCGCGACGTCCGCGAGGCCCCCGGCGCCGGGGCCGCGGGTGGGGTCGGCTTCGCCGCGCTGGCCCTGCTCGGCGCCACCATGCGACCCGGCATCGAGCTGCTGCTCGATCTGCTGGGTTTCGACGGGGCGGTGCGTGGGGCACGCCTCGTCGTCACCGGCGAGGGCTGCCTGGACGCGCAGACGCTCCACGGCAAGGCCCCCGCCGGAGTCGCCGCGGCGGCCGCCCGGGCCGGGGTCCGGGTGGCCGCCGTCGCGGGGCGGGTCGAGCTCTCCGAACGGGAGTGGCGGTCGGCCGGCTTCGTCGCGGCCTACGCGCTCGCCGAGTTGGGCGAGACCCCGGGCGAGGGCATGACCAGGGCCGGGGAGCTGGCCGAGGTCGCGGGGGAGCGGCTCGCCGCCGACCTCCTGCGCGGCTGAACCCCGCCCGGGTTCCGCTCCCCGGGCCACCGGTCCCGGCACCCTTCGGCCGAACCGCTCGTACATTCATCCATTGACGTTTTGTTGAAGGCGGGCCTAGGCTCCGGGCCATCCTTCGGCGCACCCCCTCGTCCGGCCACCCCCTCATCAGGCTTCGGAGGTCCCCCATGCCCCTCAGTGACACCGAGGTGATCCGTTCCCGCCGGGTGGTCCTGCCCGACGGCGAGCGACCCGCGGACGTGCTGGTCCGGGACGGGAAGATCGCGCGGATCGCCGCCCACGGCACCCTCCCGGCCGACGGCCACCGGGTGACCGACCTCGGCGGCACCGCCCTGCTCCCCGGCCTGGTCGACACCCACGTGCACGTCAACGAACCCGGCCGCACCGAGTGGGAGGGCTTCGCCACCGCCACCCGGGCCGCCGCCGCCGGCGGTGTCACCACCATCGTCGACATGCCGCTCAACTCGGTGCCCCCCACCACCACCCTCGCCGGGCTCGAAGCCAAGCGGAAGACCGCCGACGGCCAGGCGTGGGTCGACCTCGGCTTCTGGGGCGGCGCCGTCCCCGACAACCTCGCCGACCTCGAACCCCTGCACCGGGCAGGCGTGTTCGGCTTCAAGTCGTTCCTGGCGCCCAGTGGCGTCGACGAGTTCCCGCACCTCGAAGCGGCCGGACTGGAGGCCGCGCTGGCCGAGCAGGCCCGGCTCGGGGCACTCGCCATCATCCACGCCGAGGACCCGGCCGTCCTGGCCGCCGCACCGCAGCAACCCGGCGTCCACTACCGGGACTTCCTCGCCTCCCGACCCGCCGACGCGGAGACCGCCGCCGTCGCCCGGCTGCTGGACACCGCCCGCCGCACCGGCGCCCGGGTGCACGTGCTGCACGTGTCCTCGGCGGCCGTGCTGCCGCTGCTGCGCCGGGCCAGGGCGGACGGCGTCCGGGTCACGGCCGAGACCTGCCCGCACTACCTGACCCTCACCGCCGAACAGGTCCCGGACGGTGGCACCGCCTACAAGTGCTGCCCGCCGATCCGCGACGAGGCCAACCGCGACGCGCTCTGGGAGGCCCTGGCGGCGGGCGAGTTCATCGCCGTCGTGTCCGACCACTCGCCGTCCACCCCGGACCTCAAGCTGCTGCCCGAGCACGGCGGCAGCGGGGACTTCGCGGCGGCCTGGGGCGGCATAGCCTCGCTCCAGCTCGGCCTGCCCGCGATCTGGACCGAGGCCCGCCGACGCGGCCACGGCCTGGCCGAGGTGGTCGGCTGGATGTCGGCCGGTCCGGCCCGGCTGGTCGGCCTCGACGGGCGCAAGGGCGCCATCGCGGTCGGCCACGACGCCGACCTGGTGGCCTTCGACCCCGACGGCGCCTTCGCCGTCCACGCCGCCGAACTGCACCACCGCAACCCCGTCACCCCGTACGCGGGCCGGACGCTCACCGGCGCCGTGCGCACGACCTGGCTGCGCGGCCGGGTCGTCGACCCGGGCGGCGAACCGTTCGGCGTCCAGCTCACCCGCCCCCGCACCCCGTCCGAGGAGTCCCCGTGACCACGGTCCCCGCCCAGAGCGTCCCCGCCGCCGGCACCGCCGCCGAGGCCGCCGGCACCGCTCAGGCCCCCGCCGCCCCCGCCCGCGCGCCGTTCACCGAGCTGGTGGACCTCGCCTCCCGCGCCCTCGGCGCCGGCGTCGTCGCCACCAACGAGGACACCTTCGCGGACGCCGAGAACCTGCTGGTCGCCGCGCCCGCCGAGTTCCGCCCGCACACCTTCGGCCACAAGGGCCAGATCATGGACGGCTGGGAGTCCCGCCGCCGCCGCGGCGCGAGCGCCGGGCAGCCGCACCCCACCGACGAGGACCACGACTGGGCGGTGGTCCGGCTCGGCGCCGCCGGGGTGATCCGCGGACTGGTCGTCGACACCGCGCACTTCACCGGCAACTACCCGGAGAGCGCCTCCGTCGAGGCCGCCTCGATACCCGGCCACCCCTCGCCGGCCGAGGTCGCCGCCGCGCGGTGGGTGGAGGTCCTGCCGCGCACCCCGCTGCGGGGCGACACCGCCCACGAGTTCCCGGTCGACTCCCCGGCCCGGTTCACCCACGTCCGGCTCAACATCTTCCCCGACGGCGGGGTGGCCCGGCTCCGCGTCCACGGCGAGGTCCTGCCCGACCCGCGCGAGCTGGACGGCCTCACCTTCGACCTGGCGGCCCAGGAGCACGGCGGTGTCGCCGAGGCCGCCTCCGACCGCTTCTACTCCTCCCCGCACAACCTCAACGCTCCCGGCCGCGCCTCCGTCATGGGCGAGGGCTGGGAGACCCGGCGTCGGCGCGACAAGGCCAACGACTGGGTGCGGATCGCCCTGGCCGGGGGCGGTGAGGCCCTGGCCGTCGAGGTGGACACCACCCACTTCGTCGCCAATGCCCCCGGCTGGGCCGACCTGGTCGGCTACGACGCCTCCGCCGGCGGGGACCCGGCGAACGACGCGGACGGCTGGTTCCCGCTGCTGCCGCGCACCCGCCTCCAGCCCGACACCCGGCACCGGCTGCGGCTGACCCCGGGCCGCCCGGTGACCCATGTGCGGATCGACGTCCACCCGGACGGCGGCCTCGCCCGCCTCCGGGTCACCGGTCGCCTCACCGAGGCGGGCCGGGCCGCGCTCGCCCTGCGCTGGTTCGACGCCGTCCCGGCCGACGAGGCCGCCGCCGCGCTCACCGGGGCGGGCCTGACCGCCGCCGAGGCCGCCGAGCTCACCGCGGCCCGCCCGCTGGGCGGACCGGTCGCGGCCCGGGCCGCCGTCGCCGGACTCGGCCCGTCCGACGGTCCCGACGGCGAGCACTCCTCCCGCCGCCGCTCGGCCGCCTGGCGTCTGCTCGGCATCTGATCCGGCGGCGCCGCGCCGGACCGGACGCCACCTCGTCCCCCTCTCCGCGTAAGACCCTTATCGACACCGAAGGACCCGTCATGCCCAAGATCCTGACCACGGAGTCCGGCGCCCCGGTCGCCGACAACCAGAACTCGGCCTCGGCCGGCGCGTACGGCCCGCTGCTGATCCAGGACCAGCACCTGCTGGAGAAGCTCGCCCGGTTCAACCGCGAGCGCGTGCCGGAGCGCGTCGTGCACGCCCGGGGCTCCGGCGCGTACGGCTACTTCGAGGTCACCGACGACGTGTCGCGGTACACCCGCGCCGCGTTCCTCGGCGAGGTCGGCCGGCGCACCGAGCTGTTCCTGCGCTTCTCCACCGTCGCGGGCAACCTGGGCTCCAACGACGCCGTCCGCGACCCGCGCGGCTTCGCGGTCAAGTTCTACACCGAGGAGGGGAACTACGACCTCGTCGGCAACAACACCCCGGTCTTCTTCATCAAGGACCCGCTGAAGTTCCCGGACTTCATCCACTCGCAGAAGCGCGACCCGTTCACCGGCGTCCAGGAGGCCGACAACGTCTGGGACTTCTGGGCGCACTCGCCGGCCTCGACGCACCAGATCACCTGGCTGTTCGGCGACCGGGGCATCCCCGCCTCCTACCGGCACATGAACGGCTACGGCTCGCACACCTACCAGTGGGTCAACGAGCAGGGCGAGGCGTTCTGGGTGAAGTACCACTTCAAGACCAACCAGGGCATCCGCTCGCTGGACGCCGGGCAGGCCGCCGAGGCGGTCGGCGGCGACGCCGACAGCCACCAGCGCGACCTCCACCAGGCCATCGAGCGCGGGGTGTTCCCGACCTGGACGCTCTACGTGCAGCTGATGCCGGTCGCCGAGGCGGCGGACTACCGCTTCAACCCGTTCGACCTCACCAAGGTGTGGCCGCACGCCGACTACCCGCTGGTCAAGGTCGGCCGCCTGGTGCTCAACCGCAACCCGGAGAACGTCTTCGCCGAGGTCGAGCAGTCGGCCTTCTCCCCGAACAACTTCGTGCCCGGCATCGGCCCGTCCCCGGACAAGATGCTCCAGGGCCGGCTGTTCGCCTACGCGGACGCCCAGCGCTACCGCCTCGGTGTCAACCACACCCAGCTGCCGGTCAACGCGCCCCGCGCCACCGAGGCGGCCAACTACGGCCGCGACGGTTACAGCGCGCTCAACCCGGCCGGCCGGGGCCGGAACTACGAGCCCAACTCCTACGACGGCCCGGCGCAGACCGACGCGGCGCTCTCCGCCCCGACCGCGCTGTCCGGCTGGACCGGCACCTGGACCACGCCGGCCCACACCAAGGACGACGACTTCCTCCAGGCCGGGGAGCTCTACCGGCTGATGTCGGACGGCGAGAAGGGCCGTCTGATCGCCAACCTGGCCGGCTCGCTGGCCCAGGTCACCCGGGACGACATCGTGGAGAAGAACCTCGCCCACTTCCACGCGGCGGACGAGGAGTACGGCTCCCGGCTGGAGGCCGCGGTGGCGAAGCTGCGGGCCGTCGACGAGTCCTGACCCCCGTTCCAGGGCGGCCGGCCCCGCACGCCGGACGCCCTTCCCGACCGGGCCGTTCCCCCGTGGCAGTGGGGGAGCGGCCCGGCGGCGTGCCCCGGGGGTCCGGCCTCCGGCGGCACGGCGCGACGGCCTCCGGTGGCGCGGCCCGGACTCCGGTGGAGCCCCGGCGTCGCGCGGGAGTGAGCGGGTGCACGGCGGGGCATATGCCAGTCAAGCGATTCACCGTGTCCGCCCGAATATTCCACGAGGGGGAGATGCCGGCGGCGGGTGGTGGATAGGGTGGACCTACCCGCGGGTCACCTGGCGGGTGGAGATCGGAAGGGGACGACATGTCGACACCAGCCCCGGGCCGTCACGCCGTACCGGAGCAGGGGGCGCCCGGTCAGTTCACCTCCTTGCGACACGCCCTCAGACTGCTGGAGGCCGTCGACCGGCATCCCGGCGGTGCCACCCTGGTGACCCTCGCCCGGGAGACCTCGCTGGGCCTCCCGACGGTCCGCCGGCTCGCCGAGATCCTGGAGGTCGAGGGCTATCTCGACTGCCAGGACGGCGGTTGGGTGCTCGGCGGCACCTTCGCGCTGCTCGGCCAGTACAACCGGGAGCAGCTGGTGCGCGCCCGGATGGACCGCAAACTCGACGAGCTGCGCGAGGAGTTGGGCGCGGCGGTGTACTTCGGCCGTTACCACGACGGGGAGTTGTCGGTGGTGGCGGTCTCGGCCTCCGACCTGGCGCCGGCGGTGCAGGAGTGGGTGGACTTCCGGGCCACCGCGCACGCCAGCGCGATCGGCAAGTGTCTGCTCGGTCAGCTCGACCACGACGGCCGGCGGGACCACCTGTCCCGCCACCCGGTGGCCCGGCTGACGTCCAGGACGGTCACCGACGCCGACCAGCTGATGCACCGGCTGGAGCGGCAGCCCGCCACGGTGCCGGTGCTGGACATCCAGGAGTACGCCGTCGGCACGGTCTGCGCGGCCGTCCCGGTGACCGCCGGCAGCACGGTCGGGTGCCTGGCCACCTCGATGCCGGTCGGCGACGCGCACCGGTTGAAGGCGGCCGCCGAACTGCTGGCCGCACGGGCCGCGCCGCTGATGCTGGCGATGGCGGTCTGACGCGCCGCGCACCACGGGACCCCGCTCCGGCGGGGTCCTCGCGTTTTCGCGGGCCCGCGTTCCGGTGTTCCCGCGTTCCGGTGTTCCGGTGTTCCCGCGCACCCGCGTTTCCCGAGGGTCCGCGCGGTGCACATCACTTATTAGACTCGATGTCGATAAGCCGTGCCGAACCCCTTGTGGCGCGGGCTACCCGCGAGTACGTTTTGCCGGGTCGAGCCGCCACCCGCAGGTCAGGAGGGCCCTCCCATGCCCAGCCCCACCCCCGTCCCCGCCCTCGCCGCGCCCGCCGCCCGGGTGCACGAGAGCCTCGTCCTGGAGCCCCGCGACGTCCGCTTCGACTGGGCCCGGCTGCCGCTGCACTGGATCCCCGACGAGCCGATGGCCACTCACGTCATCAACGTGCTGCACCTGCTCCTCCCCGAGGGCGAGCGCTGGTTCGTCAAGGTGTTCAAGGACGCCCTCCCGCTGATCCGCGACGAGCAGCTCCACGAGGAGGTCCTCGGGTTCATCGGCCAGGAGGCCATCCACGCCGAGGCGCACCAGGAGGTCCTGGACCACCTGCTCGGCCAGGGCCTCGACCCGCGCCCCTACGTCCGCCAGGTCTCCTGGCTGTTCCAGCGCGTCCTCGGCGACAAGCCCGGCCTCAGCCCGGCCCGGCAGCGCGAGAACCTCATCGAACGGGTCGCCTTCGTCGCCGCGATCGAGCACTTCACCGCCTTCCTCGGCAACTGGGCGCTCAACTCCCCGGGCCTGGACCGCGCCCAGGCCGACCCGACGATGCTCGACCTGCTGCGCTGGCACGGCGCCGAGGAGGTCGAGCACCGCAGCGTCGCCTTCGACCTGATGGTCCACCTCGACCCCGGCTACGCCCGCCGGATCCGCGGCATGCTCGTCTCCGGCCCGCTGCTGGTCCACCTCTGGATCCGCGGTGCCCGCTTCCTGCTGGCGGCCGACCCCACCCTCGACGGGCGGCTCAAGCCCACCTGGCGCGAGACCGGCCGGATCGCCCGGCGCGGTCTGCTGCCCGACCCGGTCCGGTCGATCCGCTCCGGCCTGCGCTACCTGCGGCCCGGCTACCACCCCACCCAGGAGGGGTCCTCCAGCCAGGCCCTCGGCTACCTCGCCACCTCCCCGGCCGCCCGCGCCGCCGCCGGGCGGTGAGCCCCCGGGCGACGGCGCCGCGCACCCGGCGCGGCCGCCGCCCGCCCCGCCCGAAACCCGCCAGCCGCCGACCGACGGCGCCCCGCCGTCGGCCGCACCGGACCCGAGGACCCCGCCGGATGGACCTGAGCACCCCGCCCCCCGACCTCTACGGCCGCCCGCGCGCCGACACCTTCTTCCGCTTCCTCACCGCCTTCGGCGACCGCTACAGCCCCGCCCTCGGCAGCCCGCTGCTGCGCCGCAACCCGCGCCGCCCCTACAGCCGCCCCACCGAGGCCCTGCGACTGGTGGTCACCGCCCGTCGCCCGGTCGCCGCCGACGTCGTCGAACTCACCCTCGCCGACCCCTCCGGCGGCCCCCTCCCCGCCTGGCAGCCCGGCGCCCACCTGCGCCTCGGCCTCCCCTCCGGCCGCGAACGCCACTACTCGCTCTGCGGCGACCCCGCCGACCCGGCCGAGCGCTGCGCCTACCGGATCGCCGTCCGCCGGCTTCCCGACGGCGGCGGCGGTTCCGCGGAGGTCCACGACACCCTCCACCCCGGCACCCGGCTCTCCGCCCGCCGCCCGCGCAACGGCTTCGCCTTCTGCGCCGAACCGGCCGTCCTGCTCCTGGCCGGCGGCATCGGCATCACCCCCCTGCTCCCGATGGTCCGCGAGGCCCGCCGCAACGGCCTGGACTGGCACCTCGTCCACACCGGCCGCAGCGCCGACACCCTCCCGTTCGCCGCCGAACTGCGTGCCCTCGACCCGGACCGGGTCCACCTGCGCACCGACGACGAGCACGGCGGCCCGCCCACCGGCGCCGAACTCCTCGCCCACGCCCCGCGCGGAGCCGCCGTCTACTGCTGCGGCCCGGCCCCGATGCTCACCGCCGTCCAGCGCGCCCTGGACGCCTCGCCCGCCGCCTCCCTGCACTTCGAACGGTTCGGCGCGGCCCCGGTCACCGACGGCGAGGCGTTCACGCTCCGCCTCGGCGCCGACGGCCCCGAACTGCCCGTCCCCGCCGACCGCTCCGCCCTGGACGTGCTCCGCGAGGCCCGCCCCGGGCTCCCGTACTCCTGCAAGCAGGGCTTCTGCGGCACCTGCGAGGTCCGGCTGCTGGCCGGCACCCCCGACCACCGTGACCGCCGCCTCACCCCCGAACGCCGGGCCGACGGCGCCCTGCTGCCCTGCGTGTCCCGCGCCGCCGAGGGCGAGACCCTCGTGCTGGACCTCTAGATTCCGCTCACGGACCAGAAGGAGCCCCCACCGTGCCGCGCACTCCCGCCTTCCCGTTCACCGAGCGCGACCTCGCCCGCTTCCGGGAGACCCAGCAGCTCGCCTACGACTGCGCCGAACAGGTCGCCGCCTGGATCGAACCCGGCGTCACCGAGCGCCAGACCACCGCCCAGTTGCGCCGCCGCCTGGTCGCCGCCGGTGTGCAGGACTTCTTCCACATCCCGTTCGCCTGGTTCGGGGACCGGACGGCCTTCCGGCAGTTCCACACCCCGCTGCAGTTCTTCGCCGGCAACCGCCGCCTCCAGGAGGGCATGCCGTACGTGCTGGACTGCGCCCCCGTCGTGGACGGCTACACCGCCGACATCGGCTACGGCGGCAAGGTCGGCGAGAACCGCGTCTGGGACCGCCTCGCCGCCGACCTCCAGGTCTACCGCGAGCTGATCCTCGCCGAGGTCCGCGCCCGCAAGCCGCTCGCCGAGGTGTACGCCGCCGTCGACGCCCAGATCGAGGCGCACGGATACGACAACCGCCACCGCGTCTACCCCGGCCGGGTGATCGGCCACCAGGTGACCAGGACGACGGCCCGCGGTCCGGCCGGGGTGAACGTCCTCGGCTTCGGCGTGCGGACCCTCCAGACCCTCGGCCGCGAGCTGGTCAGCGAGCGCCTGCACGGCCGCTCCCCGCTCTGGGCGGACGGCCGCTCCTCCCGGCACGCGCCCACCCCCGGTCTGTGGGCGGTGGAACCGCACATCGGCTTCCGCGAGGTCGGCATCAAGTTCGAGGAACTGCTGGTGGTGACCGAGGACGACGCCTACTGGCTGGACGACGACCTCCCGCACGTCCGCCGCTGGACCGCCGCCGCCGGCGAACCGGCCGCCGTCACATCCGCCACCACCCCCGAGGGAGCCGCCCGATGAGCGCCCGCGCCACCCGCCCCCGCACCGTCCACTCCGGCGGCCTCGCGCTCGCGGTCTTCGAACAGGGCGACCCGGCCGACCCCACCGTGCTGCTCGTCCACGGTTACCCCGACACCCACGCGGTCTGGGACGACGTCGCCGCCGACCTCGCCCGCGACCACCACGTGGTCCGCTACGACGTGCGCGGCGCCGGCGCCTCCGGCGTCCCCGCCGACCGCGCCGGCTACCGCCTGGAGCGGCTCGCGGCCGACCTGTTCGCCGTCGCCGACGCCGTCAGCCCGGACCGTCCGGTGCACGTCGTCGCCCACGACTGGGGCTCGCTGCAAGCCTGGGAGGCCGTCACCGCCCCCGGCGCCGAGGACCGCCTCGCCTCCTACACCACCATGTCCGGGCCCTGTCTCGACCACATGGGCTTCTGGCTGCGCGACCGCCTGCGCCGCCCCACCCCGCGCCACCTCCGCCAACTCCTCGCCCAGGGCGCCCACTCCTGGTACATCACCGCCTTCCACCTGCCCTTCCTCGCCCCCGGCGTCTGGCGGCTCGGCCTGGCCCGTGCCTGGCCCCGGGTGCTGCGCGACCTGGAGGGCGTCACCCCGCGCGCCGACCACCCGCAGCCCACCCTGCGCCGCGACGCCGTGCGCGGCATCGAGCTCTACCGCGCCAACATGCGGCCCGCCCTGCGCCACCCGCGCGAGCGCCCCACCGAGGTGCCGGTCCAGCTGATCACCCTCACCGAGGACCACTACGTCGGCACCTACCTGTCCGAGGGCCTGGAGCGCTGGGTCCCCAGGCTGACCCGTCGGACCCTGCGCGCCAGCCACTGGTCCGCACTGCTGGAGAAGGGAACCACCGTGGCCGGACTGGTCCGTGAGCACGTCGCCCGCACCGGGACCGGGGCGGACACCGCTCCGTCCGGCACCCCCGACGACGGCCGGCTCGTCGTCGTCACCGGCGGCGGCAGCGGCATCGGCCGGGCCACCGCGATCGCCTTCGCCGCCGAGGGCGCCCGGGTGGTGGTCTGCGACCTCGACCTCGACGCGGCCCGCCGCACCGCCGAACTCGCCGCCCTGATCGGCCCGCCCGCCCACGCCTACCGGGTCGACGTCAGCGACGGCGCCGCCGTCGACGCCTTCGCCGAGCGGGTCGCCGCCGAGCACGGCGTGCCCGACGTGCTCGTCAACAACGCCGGCATCGGCCACTCCGGCACCTTCCTCGAGACCACCGAGAAGGAGTGGCAGCGGGTCCTGGACGTCAACCTCTGGGGCGTCATCCACGGCTGCCGCGCCTTCGGCACCCTGATGGCCGACCGCGGCGAGGGCGGCCACATCGTCAACCTCTCCTCCGCCGCCGCCTACCTGCCCTCGAAGGCCCTCACCGCCTACGCCACCAGCAAGGCCGCGGTCTTCATGCTCTCGGACTGCCTGCGCGCCGAACTCGCCGGCCACGGCATCGGCGTCTCCACCGTCTGCCCGGGCCTGGTCAACACCAACATCACCCGGACCTCCACCTTCTCCGCGACCACCGCCGACGAACAGGCCGCCAAGCAGGCCCGCGCCGCCCGCCTCTACGCCCGCCGCGGCTTCCCGCCGGAGAAGGTCGCCACCGCCATCCTCGCCGCCGTCCGCACCGGCCGCCCGATCGTCCCCGTCACCCCCGAGGCCAAGGCCGCCCGTTTCCTCAGCCGTCTCGCCCCCGGCCTCCTCCGCCTGGCGGCACGGCTGAACGTCACCTGAGCAGAGCCGCCGATGCCCGGGGCACGGTGACACCGCACCCCGGGCCGGGAAGACGATTCAGAGGTCGAAGGGCAGTACCCGGAAAGCCTTGTGCTCGGCCGTCAGAGGGCGGACCGCTCGAAAGTCACGTTGATCGAGTGTCAGAATCGCGTCCGTGCGGAACTGCGCGGCCAGGGCGATGTTGACGGCGTCCGCGATGTCGAGGCGAAGGCCAAGATGCCTGGCTCGAACGGCCTGCGCGGCTTCCAGGATTTCGGCGGTGATCTCGGGCATCACCGCCCGTCCGGACCTGACCCGGTGCAGGATGTCGTTCACCGCGTCGACAGCCGCGTCGAATCCCAGGATCCGCCGGGCCAGGTGGTCGAGTTCGCTCAGCAGCACAGGGGAGACCACCAGGAGGCCCGAGCGGTCCAGGACCTCCCGTGCTGCGGGTCCGGCCGAGTGGTCCTCGTCGAGGGCCGCGAGCAGGCCGGAGGTGTCCGCCACCACGACGATCACGCGGCGCCCTGCTCTCGTTCGGGCGAGACGTCGGCCTGCTTCGTCCCCTCGTAGGCCGCTGCCTTGTCGGCCCAGACGTCGTCCGCGGTCGCTTCGCCGATCGGCTTGTAGGTCCGACTGAAGAACGGTTCGTCCCAGGTGCGCCGGGACATGGCCGCGAGGTGGATCCCTTCCCGGATGATCTCCGCTTCCGCTATCCCTTCTCTGGCCGCCGCCTCTTTGATCACGGCGAGATCCTCGGCTTCGACGTAGACAGTGGTGCGCTTGAGAGTCATATGGGTATGGTACCGCCGCCATACGTCTGTCCGTGGTTCCTGTCCGGAATCCCGACAGGAGGTGTCGGGATTCCCGGGGAGCATCGTGGGTGACGGGTGGAGACACCGTGGCACGTGAGAAAGGGCGAGGCATGACCGAGCAGCCGCTGAAGGGCCGGGTCGCACTGGTGGCGGGAGCCACCCGGGGGGCCGGGCGGGGGATCGCGGTGGCGCTGGGCGCCGCCGGGGCGACGGTGTACGGGACGGGGCGCAGCGCCGAGGGACACCGGGGGGAGTACGGGCGGGCGGAGACCCTGGAGGAGACGGCGGAGCTGGTGACGGCCGCCGGCGGGCGGGGCATCGCGGTGCGCGCCGACCACCTGGTCCCGGCCGACGTCGCGGCGGTGGCCGCCCGGATCGAGGCCGAGCAGGGCGGGCTGGACATCCTGGTGAACGACATCTGGGGCGGCGAGCAGCTGTTCGGCTGGAACGTCCCGGTCTGGGAGCACGACCTCGACCAGGGGCTGCGGTTGCTGCGCCTCGCCGTCGAGACGCACGCCGTCACCAGCCACCACCTGCTGCCCCTGCTGCTGCGCCGCCCCGGCGGGCTGGTGGTCGAGATGACCGACGGCACCGCCGAGTACAACGCGACCCGCTACCGGAACTCCTTCTTCTACGACATCGCCAAGGCCGCAGTACTGCGGATGGCCTTCGCGCTGGGGCACGAGCTGGGCCCGCGCGGGGCGACGGCGGTGGCGCTCACCCCGGGCTGGATGCGCTCGGAGATGATGCTGGAGCACTTCGGCGTCACCGAGGCGACGTGGCGGGAGGCGACGGCGGCCGAACCGCAGTTCGGCATCTCGGAGTCCCCGGCGTACGTGGGCCGCGCGGTGGTCGCGCTGGCCGCCGATCCCGACCGGGCGCGGTTCAACGGCACCTCGCTGTCCAGCGGCGGCCTGGCCCTGGAGTACGGCTTCACCGACCTGGACGGGAGCCGCCCGGACGCCTGGCGCTACCTGGTGGACATCGAGGGCGCGGACGGCCCGGTGGACCCGGCGGGCTATCGCTGAGGCCGTCCGGCGGGCGGAGCGCCGTACAGGGCGGCGGCGCGCGCCGCCGCCTCCGCGAACCGCTGCCGCAGGGCCGGGGGCTCCAGCACCTCGGCCTCCGGCCCGAGCCGCAGCACCTCCTCGTAGCCGACGTCCAGCGACTCGACGGGCAGCCGCACGGTCACCCGCCCCTGCCCGTCGGGCTCCCCGGCGCTCGCCAGCGCCTCCCCTGCGGCGAGCGGTTCGAGCAGTCGCGGGAGCCGCTCCAGGCCGAGCGGGGTCAGCCGCAGGGTGACCGTCTCCCGGAGCAGCGAGCGGGCGAACCCGGCCGCCCGGGCCTCCCAGAACGCGGCCAGGTCGAAGTCCGCGTCGGCCCCGTCGGGGGTGAACGGCCGCTCCGACGGCTCGGCGGCGAGCAGCCGGTCCACCCGGTACACCCGGTGCGCACCGTCCTGGTCGTCCGGCCGGGCGACCAGGTACCAGGTGCCCGCCTTCAGCACCAGACCGGCCGGCCGCAGGACGCGCTCGACCGGGTCCGCCTCCGGCCGCCGCCGGTAGCGCGCCCGCAGCAGCCGCCCGCCCCACACCGCCCGCGCGACCTCGGCCAGCAGCGGCGGCACGGGGGCGTCGCGGAACCAGCCGGGCGCGTCCAGGTGGAACCGCCGCGCCCCGTCGGCCGGGGCCCCGCCCAGCTCGCCGGTCACCTTGAGCCGGGCGGCGAGCGCCGGATCGGCGAGGCCCATGTCCTGGAGCGGCCCGGGCAGTCCGGCCAGCAGCAGGACCTCGGCCTCGGCCCGGTCCAGCCCGGTCAGCCGGGTGCGGTAGCCGTCGAGCAGCCGGTAGCCGCCGGCCCGCCCCCGGTCCGCGTACACCGGGACCCCGGCCTCGGCCAGCGCCAGGACGTCGCGCTGCACGGTGCGCTCGGAGACCTCCAGCTCGGCGGCGAGTTCGGCGCCGGTCATGCTGCGGCGGGTCTGGAGCAGCAGGAGCAGCGAGAGCGCGCGGGCCGTCCGCATCCGTCGTCGTCCTCCTGTTCGAGCCGGGGGCGTGCGCCCGGCGGGTTCTGCACCGATCATGGATGGCGAGGGGGAAGGTCGCGGCCCGCGGGCCGACCACGGACCCGAGGAGACCCCGATGGCCACCGGCACAGTGCAGTCCTACCAGGCCGACCATGGGTACGGCCTGATCACCCCCGACGACGACGGACCGGCGCTCTACGTGTACTACGACTCGATCGTGGCGGCGGACGGCGGCGACCGGACGCTGGTCGAGGGCCAGCGGGTGGAGTTCGACCCGACCGAGCAGGAGGGCCGCCGGGTGGCCGAGCGGGTGCGCCGCCCGGCGTGACGCCCGGTGCGGCCCCGCCCCCCCGGCCGCCGGGTGGCACGGGCCCGCACCTCCTCGCGGGCGGCGCCCTAGGATCGTGGGCCATGGAGATGACGACCGCCCTGTGGTCCTTCGCCCTCGTCGTGGGCCTGCTGACGCTCACCCCCGGGCTGGACACCGCCCTGATCCTCCGCACCTCGGCGCTCGGCGACCGGCGGCAGGCGTGGGGCGTGGTGCTCGGCATCCAGACCGGCACGCTGCTCTGGGGGGCGCTCACCTCGGCCGGTGTGACGGCGCTGCTCACCGCCTCGCGACTGGGCTACGAGGTACTCCGCTGGGCGGGGGCCGCGTACCTGGTGTGGATGGGCGTGGGGATGCTCCGCTCCCGCGCGCACGCGGAGCCCGAGGACGGACCGGCCGCGGCGGGCGCCCGGGCGGGCGGCCTGGCCTCGGGCTGGCGGCGCGGTGCGCTGACCAATCTGCTCAACCCCAAGGTGGGCGTCTTCTACGTGGCGGTGCTGCCGCAGTTCATCCCCGCGGGGGCCCCGCACTTCGCCGCCGGGGTGGCGCTGACCTGCGTGCACGTGGTCGAGGGCCTGCTCTGGTCGACGGTGCTGGTGGGCTTCGCGCAGGCGCTGCGCGGCTGGCTGCGCCGTCCGGCCACGCGCCGGGCGATGGACCGGGTGACGGGCCTGGCCGTGGTCGGCTTCGGCGTGAAGCTGGCGGTCTCCGACTAGCTCTCCGACCGGTCCGGACCTCCGACCCGTCCGACCGGTCCGACCAGCCCGGAAGGGCCGCTCGGACCCTTCGGGTCGCTCAGCCCGCCGAGCGCCCCACGCGGCCGAGGCCCTCGCGGAGGTCGTCCGCGTTCATGCAGATGTGCATGTCGATGTGGGCGTTGAACTCCAGCCAGAACGGCTCGCAGATCGCGACCACGGCGGCCTCGTCGGCGACGTCGACGACCACGATCTGGCAGCGCCGGCCGTTGCGCGGGAAGGCGTAGGCGGCCTCGGGCCTCAGGTCGGCCATGATCTGGTTGAACCTCGTCATCATGGCGCCGTCGGTGACGGCCTGGTTGGCCGTCCGGGTGTCGAGTTCGATCTCCAGCAGGGCGCGCATGGCGGTGCCCCTTCCCGGGCGCGGGCGAGGGCCCGGACGAGTCCTCGGTTCCAGCGTCCTCCGGTCCCGTGGGGCCCGCAATTCACCCGGTCGGCGGTACCGGGTGGCCGTCGGGGCGGTCCGCGGGCTGCACTGGGAGGCGGCCGGGTGGTGATCGGACGCTGCCCCGGAGCGCGGCGGCGCAGGACCCGCGGGCAGCGCAGGACAGGAGTCTCCCGATGGCGGTCATCGTGGTGTTCGACCTTCCCGGGGTCAGCCGGGAGCAGTACGAGGAGTCGGTGGACCGGCTGACCGGCGGGTCAGGGCTGAACCGGCCCGAGGACTGGCCGGTGCGCGGCCTGCTGACGCACGCGGCCGGCCCGCTGCCGGACGACGCGGGCTGGCACGTGACCGAGGTCTGGGAGTCCCGGGAGGCGTTCGAGCACTTCGCGGCGGTGCTGCTGCCGATCCTCCGTGAGCTGGGGATGGCGGGCGGCGCGCCGATGATCTGCGAGGCGTACAACGTGGTGCGCTGACCGCCCCGGCGGAGTCGTCAGGCGGCGTGCGGCTTGCGGTCCAGGCGGGCCGGGGTCTCCCGGGTGTCGTCGGCGTCGGCCCCGCCCGGGTCCCGGGCCGGATCGTGGTGGATCGGCCCGGTGCCGGCGCTCAGCGGGAGGCAGCTGCCGCCGCGCCGGTGGGCGACGATCTCGGCGGCGACGGAGACGGCCGTCTCCTCGGGGGTGCGGGCGCCGAGGTCGAGGCCGATGGGGGAGCGCAGCCGCCCGATCTCGGCCTCGGTGAGTCCGGCCTCGCGCAGTCCGGCCTCGCGCTCGCGGTGGGTGCGGCGCGAGCCCATCGCGCCGACGTAGCCGACCGGCAGCCGCAGCGCGCGCTCCAGCAGCGGGAGGTCGAACTTGGCGTCGTGGGTGAGCACGCAGAGCACGCTCCGGCCGTCCAGCCGGTCCAGCTGGGTGTCCAGGTAGCGGTGCGGCCAGTCGACGACCACCCGGTCGGCCTCGGGGAAGCGCCGTTCGGTGGCGAAGACGGGCCGGGCGTCGCAGACGGTGACGTCGTAGCCGAGGAACTTGCCGATCCGCACCACGGCGGCGGCGAAGTCGATCGCCCCGAACACCAGCATCCGCGGCGCGGGCACGTACGACTCCACGAAGAGGGTGACGGTGCCGTGCCCGTGCTCGTCGCAGGGGCGTCCGTCCAGGCCGAGGACGAGCCGGCCGGTGCGGCCGGCGTCGAGCATGGCCCGGGCCTCGGCGACGACCGACCGCTCCAGCGGGGCGGCCACGGAGGGTGCGGGGGAGAGCCGGCCGTGGTGGGCGTCGGCGGTGACGGCGACGGTGGCGCCGAGCAGCCCGGCCGGTCCGGCGACGACCCGGGCGAGGGCCACGGGGGTGCCGTCGGCGATCAGCGCGAGACCGGTGTCGAGGGCCGGGTCGGCCCCGGGGCGTACCGGCTGGACGAAGACGTCCAGGACTCCGCCGCAGGTCAGGCCGACGGCGAAGGCGTCCTCGTCGCTGTAGCCGAACCGCTCCAGGACCGGTTCGCCGGACTCGATCGCGGCCCGGCACAGCTCGTAGACGGCGCCCTCGACGCAGCCGCCGGAGACGCTGCCGACGGCCTCGCCGTCCGCGTCGACGGCGAGCGCGGCGCCCGGGTCGCGCGGAGCGCTGCCGGTGACCCCGACGACGGTGGCCACGGCGAAGGAGCGGCCGGACGTGTGCCAGGCCAGCAGCTGCTCGGCGATGTCCTGCATGACGGAAGCTCCTTTGCGCTTTCGAGGGTAGTCAATCGGAGGCTGAGGGGGCGGTCGGGTCGGACAGGTCGGTCGAGGCCGACGAGGAGGTCGAGAAGTGGCGGCCCCGCCGCCGTACGGGAGAACGATCCCGTACGGCGGCGGGCACTTCGGGAGCGGGCTCGGCCGGACGGGCCGCACCGGTCAGTGCGGGCCGGTCGGGCCGCGCCGGTCAGTGCGGGCCGGTCGGGCCGCGCCGGTCAGTGCACGCCGAGCCAGGACTTGACCGGGCCGAGCGCGAAGTACACGACGAACACGCCGGTGAGGATCCACATCAGCGCCCCGGGCTCGCGCCACCGGCCCCGGCCGGCCTTGATCACCGTGTAGGAGATCACGCCGGCCGCGACCCCGGCGGTGATGCTGTAGGTGAACGGCATCAGGGTGCAGGTGAGGAAGGCCGGGATGGCCACCTCGCGGTCGGACCAGTCGATGTGGCGGGCCTGACTCATCATCATCGAGCCGATGACGACGAGCGCCGCCGAGGCCACCTCGACCGGCACGATGGCGGCCAGCGGCGAGAAGAACAGCATCAGGGCGAACATCGCGCCGGTGACGGTGGAGGCGAGTCCGGTGCGGGCGCCGTCGCCGACGCCGGTCGCGGACTCGACGAACACGGTCTGCCCGGAGGCGCCGGCCAGGCCGCCGACCGCGCCGCCGGCGCCGTCGATGAACAGGGCCTTGGACAGGCCGGGCATCCGGCCGCGCTTGTCGGCGAGTCCGGCCTCGGTGCCGACGCCGATGATGGTGGCCATCGCGTCGAAGAAGCCGGCCAGGACGAGGGTGAAGACCGCGACCGAGGCGCTGATCGCGCCCAGGCCCTGGCCACCGAAGGCGCCGAACAGGTCGACGTCGCCGAACAGGCTGAAGTCGGGTGCGGCGACCGGCGAACCGGGCCAGACCGGCGCGGAGTTGCGCCAGGCTTCGGCGGGCACGTCGGCGAGCTTGTTGACGACGATCGCGACCACGGTGCCGCCGGCGATGCCGATGAGGATCGCGCCGCGCACATTGCGGGCCATCAGCACGAAGATCGCGAGCAGGGTGAGGCAGAAGATCAGGACCGGCCAGCCGGCGAGTTCGCCGGCCGGGCCGAGCGAGAGCGGGGTGGGACCGCCGGTGTGCATGACGCCGGCCTTGAAGAGGCCGATCACGGTGACGAACAGGCCGATGCCGATGGTGATGGCGTGCTTGAGCGGCAGGGGTATGCCGTTCATGATCTTCTCGCGCAGGCCGGAGACCACCAGCAGCACGATCAGCAGGCCGTAGATGACGCACAGGCCCATCGCCTGCGGCCAGGTGGTGTGCGGTACCACCAGGGCCGAGACGGCGCCGGAGACGGAGAGGCCGGCCGCGAGGGCCAGCGGCACGTTGCCGACCACGCCCATCAGGATCGTGGTGACGGCCGCGGCGAGCGCGGTGGCGGTGGTGAGGGCCGCGTGGTCCAGCTTGACACCGGTGACGTCGGCGCCGCTGAGGATCAGCGGGTTGAGCAGGATGATGTAGGCCATCGCCATGAAGGTGGTGAGACCACCCCGGAGTTCGTTGGCGAGGGTCGATCCGCGGGCGGAGATCTTGAAGTAGGCGTCCAGGGCGTTCCTGGGCGCGGCCGGGGGCGACGTGGGGGCGTCGTTCCCGGTGGCCTCGTCGGCCTCGGTGGGTCTGTCTGCAGTGGTGCCGGGCTCCGTGGGGATCCTGGTCATGTCCACTCCCAAGTGTCAAAGGGGGTTGGGGTGGGCGAGCCGACCTGGCAGCCAGGCGACGAAGGCGTGGCACAGGGGGACGATTCGACTCACGTTGCACGGGTGGGACGGGCCGCTGCCGGGCCCCGGCGTGGGCGGGCGGCGGTCCTGGTGCGGTGGCGGTGCTGTGGTGATGCCAAGTGCTTCCGTGCAGGTCGTGCGGTTCGTGCGGATCACGCAGGTCGTACACGTGGTGCGGACGGCACGGACGGTACGGGTGGTACGGGCCGTGCTCGGCCCCGGGGCGGCGGGGAAGACCGGTCGCCGCCCCGGGGAGTCGTGGGGGTGCGGAAGCCGGTTACAGCTCCCCGGGCCGCTCGGTGGTGAGGTGCTCGGGCCGGACCGGGATCCGGCGCAGCGCCAGGCCGGTGGCGTTGCGGATGGCGGCCACGATGGACGGCGTCGCCGAGACGGTCGGCGCCTCGCCCACCCCGCGCAGCCCGTACGGGGCGTGCGGATCGGGGAGTTCGAGGATCTCCACCGGGATCGGCGGGGTGTCCAGGATGGTGGGGATGAGGTAGTCGGTGAAGGAGGCGTTGCGCACCTTGCCGTCCCGGACGATGATCTCCTCCATCACCGCGAGCCCGAGCGCCTGGGTGCAGCCGCCCTGGATCTGGCCCACCACCGACAGCGGGTTGAGCGCCTTGCCGACGTCCTGGACGGCGGTCAGCTCGACCACCTTGACCAGGCCGAGTTCGACGTCCACGTCGACCACCGCGCGGTTGGCGCAGAAGGTGTACTGGACGTGGCCGAAGCCCTGGCCGGTCTCCTTGTCGAACGGGACGGTCGGACGGTGGTGGTGCTCGCGGGTGAGGTCGATCGCGTCGTCGCCGAGCAGGTCGACCATGGAGACCAGCGCGCCGGCCGACTCGGAGACGACCTTGCCGCCGGCCAGGGTGAGGTCCTGCTGGGTCCAGCCGTAGCGGCGCCGGCCCTTCTCGATCAGCTCGCGCTTGACCGCCTCGGCGGCCAGCTTGACCGCGCCGCCCGTCATGTAGGTCTGGCGCGAGGCGGAGGTCGAACCGGCCGAGCCGACCTCGGTGTTGGCCGGGTGGATGGTCACCTGCTCGACGCCCAGCTCGGTCCGCGCGATCTGGGCGTGCACGGTGACACCGCCCTGGCCGACCTCGGCCATCGCGGTGTGCACCAGGGCGACCGGCTCGCCGCCGATCACCTCCAGCCGCACCCGGGCGGTGGAGTAGTCGTCGAAACCCTCGGAGAAGCCGACGTTCTTGATGCCGACCGAGTAGCCGACGCCGCGCACGATGCCTTCGCCGTGCGAGGTGTTGGACAGCGCGCCGGGCAGCAGCCGCACGTCCAGGTCGTCGGTGTCGAGCGGCGGCGGCAGCGGCATGTCCTTGACCCGGCGCAGCAGTTCGGCGACCGGCGCGGGCGAGTCGATCTCCTGGCCGGTGGGCATCAGGTCGCCCTGCTGCATGGCGTTGAGCTGGCGCAACTCGACCGGGTCCATGCCGAGTTCGGCGGCCAGCCGGTCCATCTGGGTCTCGTAGCCGAACGCCGCCTGCACCGCGCCGAAGCCGCGCATCGCCCCGCAGGACGGGTTGTTGCTGTACAGCGCGATGGCGTGCATCCGCACGTTCGGGATCACGTAGGGGCCGTGGCCGAGCGAGGCCGCGTTGCCGACCACGGCGGGCGAGGCGGAGGCGTACGCGCCGCCGTCCAGCACGATCCGGGCGTCGGCGTAGACCAGCCTGCCGTCCCTGGTGGCGCCGTGCTCGTAGTACATCTTCGCCGGGTGGCGGTGCACATGGCCGAAGAAGGACTCGTCCCGGGCGTAGACGATCTTGACCGGCTTGTTGGTGCGCTGGGCCAGCAGGCAGGCGTGGATCTGCATCGAGAGGTCCTCGCGGCCGCCGAAGGCCCCGCCGACGCCGGCCAGGGTGAGCCGGACCTTCTCCTCCGGCAGTCCGAGCACCGGCGCGATCTGCTGGCGGTCCACGTGCAGCCACTGGGTGGCGATGTAGAGGTCGATGCCGCCGTCCTCGGCCGGCACCGCCAGACCGGACTCCGGGCCCAGGAACGCCTGGTCCTGCATGCCGACCTCGTAGGTGCCGCTGACCACGACGTCCGCCAGGGCCCGCACCTCGTCGGTCACGCCGAGGCCGGAGACCAGCCGCTGCTCGTGGCAGATGTTGCCGTACGCGTGCGACTTGTACTCGTGCGGCTCGTGGACGTAGCCGTGGGTCTCCGGGTCGAGGCACTGCTCCTCGGTGACGATCGGGGTGAGCACCTCGTACTCGACCTTGATCTTCTTCACCGCGCGCCGGGCTGTCTCCGGATGGTCGGCGGCGACCAGGGCGATCGACTCGCCGTGGTAGCGGATCCTGTCGATCGCGAGGGCCGGCTGGTCGGCGATCTCCAGGCCGTAGTACTTGGCGCCGGGGATGTCCTCGTGGGTGAGCACCGCGTACACGCCGGGCACGGCGAGCGCCTCGGAGGTGTCCACGGAGAGGATGTTCGCCCGGGGGTGCGGCGAGCGCAGCGCCATGCCCCAGAGCATGTCCTCGTGCCACAGGTCGGAGGAGTACGCGAACTCGCCGCGCACCTTCAGGGTGCCGTCCGGGCGCAGCGGCGAGCCGCCGATGCCGTCCTTGCTGGACTGCCGGATGTCCTGGAGGTTCTTCTGGCCCTGGATGGTCCGGGTGCTGCTGCGGGCCCCGTTCACGGCCCCGCTTCCGGTGTCTTCGGGGGCCCCGCCCCGGTCGCTCGTCCGCGCGTTCATTCCGTCACCGCCCCGCCGGCGTGGCCGGCGCACTTGCGGGCGGAAGCCAGCCGCACCGCGTCCATGATCTTCTCGTAGCCGGTGCACCGGCACAGGTTGCCCGACAGGGCCTCGCGGATGTCCGCGTCCGACGGCTGGGCGTCCTGCTCCAGCAGCGCGTCGGTCTGCACCAGCAGGCCGGGGGTGCAGAAGCCGCACTGCACGGCGCCCGCGTCCACGAACGCCTGCTGGACCAGGCCCAGCCCGCCGTCCTCGTCGCCGAGCCCCTCGACCGTGCGCACCTCGCGGTCCTGCACCTGGCCGGCCGCGACCAGACAGGAACAGACCGGCACCCCGTCCAGGTAGACGGTGCAGGAACCGCACTCGCCCTGCTCGCAGGCGTTCTTCGAACCGGGCAGACCGACGCGTTCGCGCAGGACGTAGAGCAGGCTCTCGCCCTCCCACACGTCGTCGGCCTCGACCGGCCTGCCGTTGGCGGTGAACGTGACCCTCATGCCGCGCTCCTGATCTGCTTGCGGTAGTCGTTCCAGGTCCAGGTGAGCGTGCGCCGCGCCATCACGGCGAGCGCGTGCCGCCGGTAGTCGGCGGTGCCCCGGACGTCGTCGATCGGGGAGGCGGCGGCCTTGACCAGCTCGCCGAACCGCTGGACCACCTCGGCGCCCAGCAGCTCGCCGCTCTCCCACAGCCCGCGTTCGGCGAGCACCTCCCGCAGGTACTCCTCGGCCTCGACGGCGCGGCGCGGGGTGGGGGCGGCCGAGCCGATGCCGGTGCCGACGGTGCCGCTGCGCGGGTGCAGCGCGAAGCCGAACGCGCAGACCGCGATCACCATCGCGTTGCGGGTGCCGATCTTGGAGAACTGCTGCGGGCCGTCCGCGACCGGGATCCGGACGGCGCGGATCAGCTCGTCCGGCTCCAGGCAGTTGCGCTTCACCCCGACGTAGAAGTCGTCGATCGGGATCAGCCGGGTGCCGCGGACCGATGCCGCCTCGACCAGGACGTCGCGCCCGGCCGCCAGCAGCGCCGGGTGGGAGTCACCGGCCGGCGAGGCCGCCCCCAGGTTGCCGCCGACGCCGCCCCGGTTGCGGATCTGCGGGGATCCGACGGTGTGGGCGGCCAGCGCGAGGCCGGGCAGCGGGCCGGACAGCTCGTCGATGATCCGGCTGTAGGGGACGGCTGCGCCGAGTCGGACCACCTCGCCGTCGTTCGACCACTCGGTGAGCTCGGTGACGCGGTTCAGGTCGAGAATCGCGGGTGGCCGGTGCACGTCGAAGTTCATCTCGACCATGACGTCCGTACCGCCCGAGATGGGCAGCGCGGTCGGGTGTTCGGCCTTCGCCGCGAGCGCCTCGTCCCAGGTGGCGGGCCGAAGGAACTCCATGCGGGTGTCTCCTCAAGTCGTTGCCGTCCGGACGGGTGGGCACAGTGCCCGGCCCGGTCGCCCGGGGTCCGCTGTTCGGACCGGGACCTCCGCGTCGTCGCCTCCGCGTCGGATTCCGGTCACCGGGGTGTGTCCGGCGGCGTGTGGCCAGTGAACCGCTGTGACGGGGGCCACTGGCAGTCACCGATGGCATGAAGCCCCGGCTGTGGTCCCGCCCGGCATCCTGTACGTTCCTCTAAGAAGGACGATCCCGCAGCCCAGCCGTCGGCCGGGCCGCACCTACGACCGTAATCCGGCCGTGATTCCCGAGCCACGACCCACGGCGCCGGGCACCCGTTGGGACGTAACGCCGAGCACGGATGTTCGGGCACACTGTCACCCCGGACCGCGCCCTCGGGCCGTCCCACCCCCACCGCCAGCCCGTTAGGAGCCTCCGGATGCGTGTCCGTGACCTGCTCGCCCCCGGCGCCCCGCGCCTGCGTCTGCTCGCGGCCGAGGAGGAGCTGGACCGGCAGGTCAGCGGTGTGATGACGACCGACCTGCACGACCCGGGGCGCTATCTGCACGGCGGCGAGCTGGTCCTCACCGGCATGCTGTGGCGCACCGCCCCGGCCGACTCGGAGCGCTTCGTGCGCACCATCGTGGCCGGTGGCGCGGTCGCCCTGGCGGCCGGCGAGGCCGAGGTCGGCCCCGTCCCCGAGGACCTCGTCGAGGCGTGCCGCCGGCACCGGATGCCACTGCTGGCCGTTCCCGACGACATCGCCTTCGGCACCGTCACCGAGTTCGTCGGCCGCCAGGTCTCCGCCGACCGGGCCGCCGACCTGGCGGCCCTGGTCGACCGGCACCGGCAGCTGGTCTCGGCGGCCGGCGGCGGCGGTCTGGACGCCGTGCTCGACCTGCTCGGCGGCGACCTCGACCTCGACTGCTGGGTGCTCACCCCGACCGGCTCGGTGATCGCCGGCCCCGCCGACCGGCTCCCGCCCGCCGACCGCGACCAGCTGGTCCGCGCCCACCTCGCCGCCCAGCGCCAGCGCCGCCGCCCCCCGCACCGGGCCCGCCTCGCGGCCGGCGCCTACTCGCTGCTGCCCGCCTCGGCCACGCCCGAGGCCGAGTCGCCGCTCGCCGACTGGGTGCTCGCGGTCGCCGGCGACGTCACCGAGTGGACCGGCAAGCGCCAGCAGCTCGCCGAGAACCTGGCCCGGCTGGTCGCGGCCGAACGCCAGCGCCGGGACGAGGGTCGCCGGCTGCGCCGCCGCCTCGCCGACGAGGTGCTCACCCTGCTGCAGCGCGACGCGGACCCGGCCGAGATCAGCCGCACCCTGTACGCGTCCTCGGCGATGGCCGCCCGCTACGAGAGCCGCGAGCCGAAGCCGCAGGCGGCGGAGGGCTCCTGGCTGGTGCTCAGCGCCGAGGGCACCGGTCTGCCCGAGGGCGCGGTGCGGGCGATCCTGGAGGAGGCCCTGGGCGGTACCAGTGACCGGGCGCTGGTCGCCGGGGCCGGGGCCGGGGCGGTGGTGGTGCTGCCGGCGCTGGACAGCCCGGTGCCCGCCGACACCCTGCGCGACCTGCTCGCCCCGCTGGAGGCCGGGCTCGGTTCGGAGGGCCGGATCACCCTCGGTGTCTCGGCCCCCGCGAAGGAGGCGGTCGGACTGCGCGGCGCGCTGGAGGAGGCCCGGCACGCCCGCCGGATCGCCGCCGCCAGGGTCGGCCGGGTCTGCGTGGCCGGCCCGGAGGAGCTGGCCTCGCACGTGCTGCTGCTCGCGGCCGTCCCGGACGAGGTGCGCCGGGCCTTCCGCAGCAGGCTGCTGGACACCGTGATCGCCTACGACATCGAGCACCAGGCGGACCTGGTCCGCACGCTGGAGGCGTTCCTGCGTTCGGACGGCTCGTGGACCAGGTGCGCCGCGCAGCTGCACGTCCACGTCAACACCCTGCGGTACCGGATCGGCCGCATCGAGGAGTTGACCGGCCGTGACCTGTCCCGGCTGGAGGACCGGGTGGATTTCTACCTGGCCCTCGAACTCGCCTGAGGCGCTCGCGGCGCAGAACGGCACGGAGTGCGCGGAACAGCACGGAACGGAAGAGCACGGAACGGAAGAGCACGGAACGGAAGAGCACGGAACGGAACGGCGGCCCCGGAGCACCGTGCTCCGGGGCCGCCGTTCGCGGTGCGCGCGTCAGTGGGCCGGGATGATGCCGGTCAGCCACTCGAAGACGCCCGGCACCATGTCCTTCCACACATCGCTGGAGTGCGGGCCGGTGGTCTCGACCACCTGGACGGTGGTCGGCGCCTTGGCGGCACCGGCGATGGCCTGGCCGTCCTCGTAGCCGTCGCCCTTGTTGCCGGAGACGTAGAGCGAGACCTTCGGCGGCTGGGGCGCGGCCTTCACGATGGTGACCGGGTTGTTGGCCTCGCGCAGCTTCGCGTCCTTGCCGACCAGCGAGTCCGGCTCCTTCGCCGGGTCGTTGTAGCCGGAGAGGCTGACGCCGGCCCGGTAGCGGTTGGGGTGGGCCAGCGACAGCTTGGTGGCGCAGTGGGCGCCGGCCGAGTAGCCGGCGACCGCCCAGCGGTCGGCGGAGGGGTCGGCCCGGAAGTTGTCCAGGATCATCTGCGGGACGTCCCGGGTGAGCCAGGTGTCCGCGTTGACCTTGCCCGGTACGTCGGTGCAGCCGGCGTCGGTGCGGTTGCCCAGCAGCAGGGTGCGCGGCGAGACCAGGATGAACGGGGCGACCTTGCCCTGCTGCATCAGCGGCTTGAGCTGCTCGGAGACCTTCAGCGTGCCGTACCAGGTGGAGGAGGAGCCCGGGAAGCCGGGGATCAGCTCGACCACCGGGAACTTCTTGTCCTTGTACGCGGGGTCGTTGTACTGCGGCGGCAGCCAGACCAGCACCTCGCCGTCGACGCCCGACAGCTGGCCCTTGAGGTCGGTCTTCTGGACGTCGTTCGGCACCTTCGGGTCGTCGACGCCGCGGAACGCCTGCTGGACCTTGTTGGCCGGAGGGTGCGCCGCGTCGCCCGCCGGGGCGGCGCCCGGGGCCGGGGAGGCGCCCTGGCCGGTCCCCGCGGCCGGGTCGGCCGGCGGCACGACCGGCACCGCGCGCACGTGCTTGCCGGTCCCGAGCAGGTCGTCCCAGTTGCCGTAGATCAGGTTGGCGTTGTTGACCATCACGAAGACCATGACCACCGCGGTGGCCTGGCAGAAGACGATCATGGCGAGCCTGGACAGGACGCGCACGGGCTCGGGCCCCTTGACCCGGGCCCAGGCCCACATCGCCACGGCGATGGAGATCGGCACGAGAACGACCGTGCAGACGAAGAACGGCGTACCTGTCAGTTGCATGAATGTTTCTCGTATCCGGGTTCGAAGCCGCCCGGGCCCCACTCGCCCGGAACGCCACCTCATGGCATCAGACGGCCCGTAACGGGGATCGGTTGCCGTCCGAATCTGTGCGGAACCTGAGAGGAACATCACGTTTCCGTGAAGTTCCCTTTTCGGGTCCGCCCCAGTCTGCCACCCTGGCAGACCCTGCCCGGACCTCGCGTCCAGCGGACTCCCAGGAATCCCCCCGCAGGGCACGATACCGTCCGGACGGATCGGCCCGCCGGGCGAGGCGGTGCGAACGCCCGTCCGCCGGGAGGCGAGACTATGGGGATGAGCACAACCCGCACGATTCCCACCCGCCGGCTCCGGCCCGTCGCCGCGGCGCTGGCCGTCCTGGCCCTGACGGTCGCCGTCGCCGGCTGCAGCAGCACCGGAGGCAGACGCGCCGAGGAGGCCCGGGCCAAGGCCGCCGCCACCGGCGGCAGCGCCGTCACCACCCCGCGCTGGAAGGTCGCCATGGTGACCCACGCCGGGGCGGGCGACGCCTTCTGGGACACCGTGCGCAAGGGCGCCGAGCAGGCCGCCGCCAAGGACAACATCACGTTCCTGTACTCCAACGACGCGCAGACCCAGAACCAGGTCCAGCTCGTCCAGGCCGCGATCGACCAGAAGGTCGACGGCCTGCTGGTCACCCTCGCCAAGGGCGACGCGATGGCCGAGGTGCTCGGCAAGGCCGAGGCCGCCGGCATCCCGGTCATCACGATCAACTCCGGCCAGGAGTTCTCCGCCCGCTTCGGCGCGCTGACCCACATCGGCCAGGACGAGAGCACCGCCGGCCAGGCGGCCGGCACCGAGCTGGCCGCCCGCGGCCGCAAGAACGTCCTCTGCGTCATCCACGAGCAGGGCAACGTCGGCCAGGAGCAGCGCTGCGGCGGCGCCCGGGGCACCGCCGGCGGCGCCTTCCAGGTGCTGTACGTCGACGGCGTCAACATGCCCGACGCCCGCGCGGCGGTCTCCGCCAAGCTCCAGGCGGACCCGGCGATCGACACCGTGCTCACCCTCTCCGGCCCGATGGCCGCCACCGGCCTCCAGGCGATCCAGGACGCCCGCCGCCCGGTCGAGCTGGACACCTTCGACCTGGGCACGCAGGTGGTGTCCGGCCTCAAGGCCGGCACCGTCGGCTTCGCGGTCGACCAGCAGCCGTACCTCCAGGGCTACGAGGGCGTCGACCTGCTCTGGCTCTACCGCTCCAACCTGGACATGCTCGGCGGCGGAAAGCCGGTCGCCACCGGCCCGCAGATCCTGACCAAGGACGATGCGGACGCCCTCGCCGAGTACGTGGCGAGGGGGACCAGGTGAGTTCCCCGGACCTCCTCGTCCAGGACCGCGAGCGCCCGGCCGCGCTGCGCCGCCTGGCCGGCCGGCCCGAGCTCGGCGCGCTGATCGCCGCCGTCGCGGTCTTCCTGGTCTTCGCCGCCGTCGCCGAGCCCTTCCTGCGGGTCTCCTCGCTCGGCACCGTGCTGTACGCGGCCTCCACCATCGGGATCATGGCGGTACCGGTCTCGCTGCTGATGATCGGCGGCGAATTCGACCTGTCCGCCGGTGTCCTGGTCACCACCGCCGCGCTGACCTCGTCGATGGTCTCCTACCAGCTCACCGCGGTGACCTGGGTCGGCGTGCTGGTCTCGCTGGCCGTCACGCTGGCGGTCGGCCTGTTCAACGGCTGGATGCTCTCGCGCACCAAGCTGCCGAGCTTCATCGTCACCCTCGGCACCTTCCTGATGCTGACCGGCGCCAACCTCGGCGTCACCAAGCTGGTCTCCGGCACGGTCTCCACCAAGCCGATCTCCGACATGGAGGGCTTCGCCTCCTGCCGCTGGCTGTTCGCGTCCGAGGTGACCGTCGGCGGGCTGACGGTCAAGGCGACCGTCTGGTGGTGGCTCGGCCTGCTGCTGGCCGGCAGCTGGGTGCTGCTGCGCACCCGCTTCGGCAACTGGGTCTTCGCGGTCGGCGGCGACGCCGCCGCGGCCCGGGCGGTCGGTGTCCCGGTCGGCCGGACGAAGACCGTGCTCTACCTGTTCGTCGGCTTCGGCGCCTGGGTGCTGGGCCAGCACCTGCTGTTCTCCTTCGACACGGTGCAGTCCGGCGAGGGCGTCGGCAACGAGCTCATCTACATCGTCGCGGCCGTCATCGGCGGCTGCCTGATCACCGGCGGCTACGGCTCGGTGGTCGGCTCCGCGCTGGGCGCGCTGATCTTCGGCATGGTCAGCAAGGGCATCATCTACGCCCAGTGGAACCCCGACTGGTTCAAGTTCTTCCTCGGCGGGATGCTGTTGCTCGCCGCCCTGCTGAACTCCTGGGTCAAGCGCCGCGCCGAACGGGGGCCCCGATGACCGAACTGCTCTCCCTCACCGGGGTCGGGAAGACCTACGGCACCGTGCGCGCCCTGGAGGACGTCTCGCTGACCCTGCGGTCCGGCGAGATCAGCTGCGTGCTCGGCGACAACGGCGCCGGCAAGTCCACCCTGATCAAGATCATCGCCGGGCTGCACCGGCACGACGAGGGCACCTTCACCGTCGGCGGCGAGGAGGTCCGGCTCGACTCCCCGCGCCAGGCCCTGGACCTGGGCATCGCCACCGTCTACCAGGACCTCGCCGTCGTCCCGCTGATGCCCGTCTGGCGGAACTTCTTCCTCGGTTCCGAACAGGGCCACAAGCGCTGGGGCGGCCTGCGGATCGACGCCGACGGCATGCGGGCCACCACCCGCCGGGCGCTCGCGGACATGGGCATCGACCTGCCCGACGTGGACCGCCCGATCGGCACCCTGTCCGGCGGCCAGCGCCAGTGCGTGGCCATCGCCCGCGCCGTCCACTTCGGCGCCAAGGTGCTCGTCCTGGACGAGCCGACCGCCGCGCTCGGCGTCAAGCAGTCCGGGGTGGTGCTCAAGTACGTCACCGCCGCCCGGGACGCCGGCCTCGGCGTCGTCCTGATCACCCACAACCCGCACCACGCCTACCTGGTCGGCGACCACTTCACCCTGCTGAAGCGCGGCCGCGTGGCGGGCAGCCACGCGCGGGCGGAGATCGGTCTGGAGCAGCTCACCACCGAGATGGCGGGCGGTTCCGACCTGGCCGAGCTCTCGCACGAGCTGGGCCGGCCCACGCCCGGGACCGGCCCCTCGGCCGCTCCCGCCGACCCCGCTCACCCCGCCGGTCCTCACCCCGTCGATCCTGCCGAGGAGCGTCCCCAGCCGTGACCAGCCCCCACGGCGGCAACCGTCCGCCGGTCCTGCCCACCCTGCTCGGTCTCGGGCCGCGCGCCGAGCGCCGCCGCCGGGCCCTGCCGGCCGGCCTGCTCCGGCTGCCGACCATCGGCGTCGACATCGGCGGCACCAAGGTGGTCGCGGGCGTGGTCGACGGCGAGGGCAAGGTCCTGGAGAAGCTGCGCACCGACACGCCCGACAAGTCCAAGAGCGCCAAGGTGGTCGAGGACGTCATCGTCGAACTGGTGCTGGAGCTCGCCGACCGGCACGACGTCCACGCGGTCGGCATCGGCGCGGCCGGCTGGGTCGACGCCGAACGCTCCACCGTGCTCTTCGCCCCGCACCTCAACTGGCGCGGCGAACCGCTCCGGGACGCGCTCAGCTCCCGGCTGCGCTTCCCGGTCATCGTCGAGAACGACGCCAACGCCGCCGCCTGGGCCGAGTGGCGCTTCGGCGCCGGCCGGGGCGAGGAGCACATGGTGATGCTCACCCTGGGCACCGGCATCGGCGGCGCCGTCGTCCGCGACGGATACGTGGACCGGGGCAAGTACGGGCTGGCCGGCGAGTTCGGGCACATGCAGGTGGTGCCCGGCGGCCACCGCTGCCCGTGCGGCAACCGGGGCTGCTGGGAGCAGTACTCCTCCGGCAACGCGCTGGTGCGGGACGCCCGCGAGCTGGTCGCCGAGGAGTCCCCGGTGGTCCAGGCCCTGCTGGCCCGGGCCGGCGGCGCCGTCGAGGGCATCACCGGCCCGCTGGTCACCGAGGCCGCCCGGGCCGGCGACCCGACCGCCACCGAACTGCTCTACGACGTGGGCACCTGGCTCGGCGTCGGCATCGCCAACCTGGCGGCGGCCCTCGACCCGGGCCGGTTCGTCATCGGCGGCGGCGTCTCCGAGGCCGGCGACCTCCTCCTCACCCCGGCCCGCGACACCTTCCGCCGCACCCTCACCGGCCGCGGCTTCCGCCCCGAGTCGACCATCGTCCACGCCGCCCTCGGCAACGAGGCCGGCCTCGTCGGCGCCGCCGACCTCGCCCGCCAGGTCGCCCGCCGCTTCCGCACCATCAAGCGCCGCCGCGTGGAACGCGCGGTGCCGTAGCGGGACGCCTCATGGCGGGGGAGGCCAGGCTCGGCCGGCCTCCCCCGCCGAGGCTCGTCCCGGTCCGGATCCCGGCCCGCAGGTCAGAAGAAGGTGCCGTAGGCGCCCGGCGGGTCGTCCTGGACGTGATGCCACTCGGCGGCGAGGAGAAGGACATGGCGGTGCCGGGGCGGTTCGGGCACGATGACGTACTCGACGACGACGGCGAAGCCCTCGAGCGGGATGTCACGGTGGAGGTCGTCGCCGTTGATCGCCACGCTGTCGGGGTGCCACGGGTCACGGTTCAGCCGTAGGTGGAGGCCCAGAAACGCCTGGTACAGGTCGGGAGGGGCATTGAGGATGAGCTCCCCGACCTCCAGGGAAGCTTCGACCCGCCAGAGCTCCTCGGGGTCGAACTCCCGTTCCACTAAGCCCCCTTGGCGTCCCGCCCGCGCTGGATCTCGTCCCATGCGACGGTCCGTAGTGTACCGGCACGGGCCGCGCGGACCCGCTCCGCCCGATCGGGGCGCTGGTCCAGGCGGGCTCGGCAGACCCAGATGTCCAGCAGGCGCTCGAACGCGGCGCCGTTGGAGATCCGGCCCAGTTCCGCCCGGAACTGCATCCGGCGCGCCGGGGTCAGCGCGGCGGCGATCCCGTCGGGCGTCCGTCGGATGCCGGGGGGTTCGCTGGAGTAGTGATGAGGCTGGGCGCTCAAGGAACCTCCTCGCCTGGTATGTGCCGGTGGAGCCAATGCCACCGTACCGCGCCTGAACGGCGTCGTACCATCCCCGCATGCGCGGGGGCGATCCGCCCTCGCCGCGGGTTCGTGCCGCCCTCGGTCGGAACCGTCCCCGGAGCGGGAGGGTCGTGGTCCCGGGGCGGGTCGGGCCGAGGCGACGGCCGGTGCGGTACGCCGTCGCTGTGCGCTCCGGCGCCCGATCGTCCGGCCGGGGGAATTGCCTCGTGTCAACTACCCGTTGGTAGCGCCGAGGCGCTGTTGTCGCGGTCATGGCTCCTGTGAAACAACGGAGTTGACGTCAACTCGGACAATCTGGAGGACCCCGGATGAGAGCGCTGGCACGAATCGCACCGCCGTTGCTGCTCGCCACGGCCCTGGTCTGCACCGTCGCCGCCGGACCGGTCGGGGCCGCGGCGCCCCCGGCCAAGGTGCCCGAGGCGGTCGGCCGGGGCGGGGCGGTCGCCAGTGTGGACGCCGATGCCACGGCGGCCGGGATCGAGGTGCTGCGCAAGGGCGGCAACGCCGTGGACGCGGCGGTCGCGGTGGCGGCGGCGCTCGGGGTCACCGAGCCGTACTCGGCCGGGATCGGCGGCGGTGGGTACTTCGTCTACTACGACCACGCCACCGGCCGGGTGCACACCATCGACGGCCGGGAGACCGCCTCCCGGACCGCCGACTCCTCGCTGTTCCTGGAGAACGGTCAGCCGCTGCCCTTCGCCGACGCCGTCACCAGCGGCCTGTCCGTCGGTGTGCCCGGTTCCTCGGCCACCTGGGAGACCGCCGTCGGGCTCTGGGGCCGGCGCAGCTTCGCGGAGGCGCTCGACCCCGCCCGGCGGATCGCCGAGCGGGGCTTCACCGTCGACCAGACCTTCCAGGACCAGACCGCGCTGAACCAGGCCCGGTTCAAGGACTTTCCCGACACCGCCCGGCTCTTCCTGCCCGGCGGCGCGCTCCCCGCGGTCGGTTCCACCTTCCGCAATCCCGACCTCGCCGCGACGTACCGGCAGCTCGGCCAGGAGGGCACCGAGGCGCTCTACCGGGGCGCCATCGGCGAGGACATCGTCCGCGCCGTCCAGCACCCGCCGGTGGACCCGGCGTCCGGCCGGGTCGCCCGTCCCGGCAAGGTGGACGCCCAGGACCTGGCCGACTACCGGGTGCGCCGCCAGCAGCCCACCCACGTCGCCTACCGGGACTACGACCTCTACTCGATCGCCCCGTCCAGCTCCGGCGGCACCACCGTCGGCGAGGCGCTCGGCATCCTGGAGGACGGCGAGGTCGCCGACTACGACGCGACGCAGTACTACCACCACTTCCTGGAGGCGTCGCGGCTCTCGTTCGCGGACCGCAACCGCTGGGTGGGCGACCCGGCGTTCAACGACGTGCCGGTGAAGGAGCTGCTCTCCGCCCGGTACGCGGCCTCCCGGGCCTGCCTGATCAGCCCCGACCGCGCGCTGACCAGCCCGATCGCCCCCGGCGACCCGCGCCACCCCGCCGCCTGCGCGAGCGCGGGCCCGGCGCCGGCCGCCGAGCCGTACGAGGGCCTGAGCACCAGCCACCTCACCGTGGCCGACCGCTGGGGCAACGTCGTGTCCTACACCCTGACCCTGGAGCAGACCGGGGGCAGCGGCATCACCGTCCCCGGCCGGGGTTTCCTGCTCAACAACGAGCTGACCGACTTCAGCTTCACCCCGCTGGTGCCGGGCGTGCCCGACCCCAACCTGCCCGGCCCGGGCAAGCGGCCGCGTTCCTCGCTCTCGCCGACCATCGTGCTGCGCGACGGCGAGCCCGTGCTGGCGGCCGGTTCGCCCGGCGGCGCGACCATCATCACCACCACCCTCCAGGTGCTGCTGGGCCGCCTCGACCGGGGGCTGAGCCTGGAGCAGGCGATCGCCGCGCCGCGCGCCAGCCAGCGCAACACGGTCGCCACCCAGGCCGAGCCCGCGTTCCTGGCGCTGCCGGAACGGGCGCGGCTGGAGGCGCTCGGCCACGTGTTCGCCAGTACGCCGGAGATCGGGGCGGCGACCGGCGTCGAGCGGCTGCCGGACGGCCGCTGGGTCGCCGCGGCCGAACCGGTGCGCCGCGGCGGCGGCTCGGCGGCGGTGGTCCGGCCCGAGCCGTGAGGCCGGACCGGTTTGTCGGTGCCGTTCGGTAGATTCGGGGTGGGCGTCGTCCGGGGGACCGGGGCGCCCACCCCGTCCGTGCCGAACCACCGGGAAGGCCGCCCGCCGTGACCGTCCGCATCGCCACCTGGAACATCAACTCCGTCACCGCGCGGCTGCCCAAGCTGCTCGAATGGCTGGAGAGCGCCAAGCCGGACGTGCTCTGCCTCCAGGAGCTGAAGTGCGCCGCCGACGCCTTCCCGTACGAGCCCGTCCGCGAGCTCGGCTACGAGACGGCCGCACACGGCAACGGCCGGTGGAACGGCGTGGCGATCCTCTCCCGGATCGGTCTCGACGACGTCGTCCGCGATCTGCCCGGGCAGCCCGGCTACCTCGCCGACGACGCCCTGCTGCCCGATGTCGAGCCGCGCGCGATCGCCGCCACCTGCGGCCCGGTCCGAGTCTGGTCGGTCTACGTGCCCAACGGGCGCGAGGTCGACCACGCCCACTACCGCTACAAGCTGGAGTGGCTGGAGGCACTGCGGGTGGCCTCGCTGGAGGACGCCGCCGGCGAGCGCCCGTTCGCCGTCCTCGGGGACTTCAACATCGCGCCGACCGACGAGGACGTCTTCGACCTGGCCGCCTTCGAGGGTCTGACCCACGTCACCCCCGCCGAGCGCGCCGCCCTCGCCGCCCTGGACGCCGCGGGCCTGCACGACGTGCTGCCCCGCCCGCTCAAGTACGACCGCCCCTACACCTACTGGGACTACCGCCAGCTGGCCTTCCCGAAGAACCGGGGCATGCGGATCGACCTCACCTACGCCAACAAGCCCTTCGTGGACGCGGTCACCGACAGCTACGTCGACCGCGAGGCGCGCAAGGGCAAGGGCACCTCGGACCACGCCCCGGTGGTCGTCGACCTGGACCTCTGAGAGTCCTCCGGCCGGGCCGGTCACGGACGGTGACAGGCCCCCCGAACGGGCCAGAGCGGTGGCCGGGCGCGGAGGGTGTACCTACTGTCGGGGAGTGACCGGGTGTAGTTGTTCGATCACGTGGACTTCGGAGTCCCCGGCTGCGCCCGAGAGAACCCGGAGGTTCCGGTATGCGCCCCACGCGTACGGCCGCCGCCGCCTTGATCGGCGCGACGGTGCTGACCGGCCTGACGGCCCCCCTCGCGCTGGCCAAGGACGGCGCGGCCTCGGTCAGCCCGTCCCAGGCCGCACCGGGCCAGACCGTGACGGTCACGGTCGCCTGCGAGAAGTCCGACAAGCCCAATGCCAAGACCATCACCGCCAACTCGCCCGCGTTCGAGGGCGGCCCGGCCACCCTCACGCTCGGGTCCGACGGCAAGCACACCGGCTCCGCCCGGCTGGCGGGCAAGAACAGCGGTGAGAGCAAGATCGACGGCAGCTGCCCGGACGGCGGCGCCTTCACCACCAACGTCACGGTGACCACGGTCTCGGTGTCCACCGGTGGCTCCGCGCCCTCGGGTCTGGGCGGCTGGAGCGAGGCGGCCGGGGAGTGGGCGGGTTCGCTCGGGCAGTCCGGTGCCGGCAGTCAGCAGGTCGCCCCGCACGGTGCGGTGAAGACCGGTCTGGGCGGCTCGGTGGCGGCCGACCCCGTGGAGCTGGCGGGCGGCGCGCTGCTGATGGTGGGCGGGATCGGCGGTGTCTGGCTGCTGCGGCGACGGTCGGCCGGTGCCGGGCCGGTCTGACGGAACGTTTCTGCGGAGGTAGAGGTAGGGGTCGGGGTAGAAGCGGGGCGGGACAAGGTCGCGCAGGTGCCGTCGGACGGAGGGTCCGACGGCACCTGCGCGCGTTCGCCCGGGTGCGGGTGCGGGTGCGGGTGCGGGTGCGGGTGCGAGTGCGGGCCGGGCCGGGGTGGGGCCGCCGTCACGCCCAGGCCGGTGCGGTGCCCGGCCCGGTGGCCGTCGGCACCCCGGCCGCCGTCGGTCCGCCGGTCTCGGTCTCCCCGGCCTCCCGCTCCTCTGCGGCCCGCAGCGCGCCGCTCGCCAGCAGGTACTGCGCCAGGAGGTACGTGGCCATGATCCAGAAATCGTGTCCCGGCAGCTCCCGCCACTTCGCCAGCTTGGTGGCGATCAGCGTGTCCGAGAGCAGGAACAGCGCCCCGCCCAGCCCGCCCCGGGCCCCGAGTCCGGCCGAGGCGACCGCCGTCGAGGCGAGCAGCAGGCTGTAGCCGGCCACCGGCATCCGCAGGTCCCCGAGATCGGGCCAGAGCCGGCCCACCATCGTCACCCACGCCGTCGCGTACGCCGCCGCGACCACGGCGGTGCGCCGCCGGTCGGTCAGCGCGCCCTGGCCGACGAACATCGTCACGTAGCAGACGTGCGCCGCCGCGAAGGATCCCATTCCGGCCAGGAACGCGGTCTCGTCGCCGAGCTGGAGCAGCACGTCCCCACCCGCGCTCAGCAGCAGCGCGGGCGCGAGCAGCTTCGGCGGGCGCCGGCCAGCCTCGGTGGCCCGGGTGACGCTGTGTGCGGCGAGCAGTGGCATCAGCGCGGGCTTGGTGGCGTGGCGCAGCGCGGGCGTGCCCGTCAGCAGCGCCCCCAGGTGGGCCGCCGAGGTGGTGGCGTAGCCGGTGAGCAGACCGCCGGCGGAGCGCAGCCGGCCGCCGAGAACGGCGCGGGTGGTGGTACGGATGCTCATGCGGCGGTGTCCTCCGGGCAATGGGGGTGCGGGCGGTGGGGCGGGCAGCGGGGTGCGGGCGGTGCGGGCGGGCGCGTCCGTGCCGGGCGCGCCGTCCTGCCGACCGGCGCGAGCGACCGGCAGGGGGCGTGGAAGAGATTGTTACCGGTGCGTAGGTCCGGCCGCGCAACCGGGGTGACGTGTCGCCCGCCGGACCCCCGTCCGGCGCCCGCCCGGCCGCCGGCGCTCCTCCCGTCGCGGTCCGGCCACCCGGCGGCCGGATGTCGTCGGGAGCCGGGCGGCTGCCAGCGAGGGACGCGCCCACCGTCTAGTCTGGTCCCCGACATGGAGCAGCAGGAGTACGCGACCGGCGCCGCGCGGACGGCCGGTGGCAGGTCGGACGGGCGCACGGGCGGGGCGGGGCGGGGTGCCACCGACGCCGTCGTCGTCGTACGCGGATCCGGCCCCGGTCACGGCTCCCGGGTGGCCCCCGGCACCGGAGCTGACGCCCCGCAGGGCGCCGCGCCGGACCGCGGCCCCGTCTCCTCCGCCGCCGGGCTCTCGCCGGACCCGGGGCTGCTCCGGCTCGCACGCTGGTTCGCCGAGGCCGAGCCCGGCACCGCCGACGACCTCTGCGCCGCGTCCCTCGGCCTCTATCCGGCCCGCCATTTCGGCACCCCGGCCGGGCCGGTCGCCGGACCCACGACCGCCGGTCCCGCCGCCGACCCGGCCGCCGCCGCGCCGCTCACCACCGAGGTCAGCTGGTGGCACGGCCCCACCGCGCACATCCCCACGCCGCTGCGAGCCCGCGAGCCGCGCCCGACCGGCGGCCTGCGGCGCGCCCGCCGGGACGCCGCCGCGCTGCCCGTCGTGCTCTCGGGCGCCAAGCCGGGCCAGCCCGGCCGCCACCGCAAGCCCGAGCGCTCCCGGAGTACCGGCACCGTCCCGCAGGATCGTTCCGCCGCGACCACCGCCGCCGAGCGCCGGATCGCCGCCCGGCTGCTCGTCGCCCACCCGCTGGTGACCGCCTCCGGGCCGCACGCCGACGGCTTCCCGCTGATCCGCCGTCACCGCGACTGGCTCGCCGAACGCTTCGACACCCTGCTCGGCTACCGTCTGGTGGTCGGCCCCTGGCACGCCCGGCTGCACAAGGCCGGACTCGGCCCCGGCGCCGCCCGGCGCCTCGAACACCCCGCCACCGGCGTCCCGTTCACTCCCGGCGGCTACGCCCAACTGGCCCTTGCCCTGGCCCTGCTGGTCGACGCCCCCGAACACCTCCCGCTCGACGGCCTGCTCGCCGCGATGGACGCCGTCCACCCGGGCCCAGCCCCGGCCGCGCCGCCGACGGACCGGGCCGACCTCGCGATGGCGTTCGCCGTGCTCGCCGACTGGCAGGTGCTCATCGACCTCCCCGCCGCCGCCCTCGCCGACCCGGCCGCCGCCGGTCCCACCGTGCTGACGGTCGACCGGGAGCTCGCCCGCGCCGTCCCGGTCGGCCCGCCCGCGCTCGCCGACGACGCCACCGACCTCATCCGCCGTGCCGCCGAGGCCGAACCCGGCACCGCCGTCCGCCGCCGCCTCGCCGAGACCCCGGCCGTGCTCGCCGCCGACCTGCCCGAGGACCAGCGCGCCTGGCTGCGCGACCACGGCCGCACCGGTCCGGCCGCGCTCGCCGACTTCCTCGGCCTGGAGGCGGAACTGCGGGCCGAGGGCGTCGCCCTGCTCGACCCGGCCGAGGAACTCACCGACCTCGCCCTGCCCGGTGCCGACACGGCCGCCCAGGCGGCACTGCTGCTGGTCGAGCGCCTGGTCGAGGAGGTCCGGCCGCTCCCGGGCGAGACCGCGGGCACCGATGTGCCGGTCCCCGACGCGCTGATAGACGGCGTGCTCGGCGACATCGCCGACGAGTACGGCCTGCCCTCCGGCTGGCGCCGCGACTACCTCGCCGACCGCACCGCGCTGCGCCGCGACGCACTGGACCTGCTCCACCGGATGGGCCTGATCACCCCGGCCCCGCGCGGCACCCGCCCCCCGGGCTGGCTGCTCCGGGCCCCCGCCGCCCGCTACGCGCCGGCCCCCGACCTCCTCCTCGCCCCGGGCACCGGCCGCCACTCCCGTCCCGATCCCACCCCCACCACCCCCCGCGCCGGCCAGCCCGCCTGACCCGGCGGCCTGCCGCCTGGGTCAGCCCCGCGCGGGTCGGCCCACCTGCCCGGTCCTGCGGCCTGGGTCGGCATGTGGACTGTGTCCCCCGGGGCGGCCGGGGCGGCCGACCCTCCGGGCGGGCCTGGGGCCTGAGCTCGCGGTCGGCCGCCTTGGTCGGCATGACCCCGGTCGGGTCGCGGGCGGCCCCGAGCCGGTCCCCGGCGTCGGGCGCGGGCGTCGCGGGGGAGTCGTGGGAGAGGGCGGCGGCCTGTTCCAGGTGCTGCTGGGTCTCGCCGAGCGGCTGGTTCTCGAAGGCCGGCCCGGCGAGGCCGAGGGCGAGCCGGCGGGCGTCGGGCCGCCGTTCCGGGCGGTCGGCGGTCCAGGCCGGCGCGGCCCGCACCTCCTCGGCCGGCGCGTCGAACCCGGCCTGTGCATCGCCGTCCCGCGGCCGCCGTTCCTTGTCCCGTGCCCCGGCGAGCGCGTCCGCGCCCCCCTCCCTGGCCGGCCCGCCCGTCCCCGGTCGGCCGCCTGGGCCGACACGGTGCTCCGCGTCCCGGGTGGGCCGACCCGCTGTCCTCCCGTCCCGCCCGCATCCGGCCTTCGGGTGAGGGCGGGTTCGCCGCCGCCCCCGCCGCATGGGGGGCGTGGCGCTGGTCCCCGACTCTCACCTGCGGCCTCCCCGGGTCGGCCGGTCCGCTCGGCCCGTGCCCTCGCCGGTCGGGTTGCCGAGTCGGCCCCGGCGCCGGGCGCCCGGGCTGCTCAGGGGGCAGGCCCGTGCCGAGGCGAGGCGGCTGGTGGCGCCGGTCGGCGGGTGCCGACTCCGCCGCTCGCGCTGTCGGCCGGCCCGGCTGCCGCCGCGCCGCTGGTCGGTCGGTGCTCGGGGGTGGTGGCGCCGATCGCGGATCCCGGCGGCCCCGGGCGGGGCAGGGGTGGGGGAGCCCGCGCCGCGGCCGGACGATTGGCAGTGTGTGGTGGTGGGCAGTCCGGGGGTGGTGTCCTGGTCGCTTCCGAAGTCGGTCGACCTGGTGGGCCCCGTGCCATCCGTCGTCCGGTGCCCGGGTGGAGCAGGGGAGACCCGGAGCGCGGGCAGGGCGAGTGGTGCCGGTTCGGGGTACTGCCGCCGCGCCGCCGGTCGGCGCTGGCGGGTGGTGCCGGTTCCGGATCCCGGCGGCCCCGGGCGGGCCGGGTACGGGGAAGCCCGCGCCGCAGCGGGGCGGGGCGGGCGGTGGTGGGTCGTGGCGCCGGTCTCCGCCGGTGCCGGTGTCGGGGCGGGACTACTTCCGGACGGTGGCGGTGGCGGTCGCGACGGTCCCGTGCTGGACGGTTTCGACGGTGGCGCCGACGCCGAGGGTGCCCAGGGCGATGGAGGCGAGGACGGCGGAGCCGGCCAGGAAGCGTCGGTGGCGCTTGGGCATGGGGAAGCGCGGTTCCTGGGAGGTCGCCGGAGGGATGGCGTTCATGGCAGAGAGGTTTCCAGGGCGGTGTTAACGATCGCTACGTGCGGGTGAAGTCCGGATGGGGGGTGGGCGTCGGCTTGGGCGACGGGTGCAACGCCGCAGGTCACGCCCGTGCCCCGGGGCGGGTGCCGGCCCGCCCCGGGGAGGGGCGGTTCACCCGGTCGGGGGACGCCGGTTCCCGCGTCGGGCGTCGGCCATGGCCTCGCCGACGGCGACCCGGACGGCGTCCCGCAGGCCGTGCGCGGCGTGGAAGCGGGACGGTCCGGCGGCGGGGTCGGTGCGCAGCTCCTTCACCAGCGCCACGCACAGCAGCAGCATCACCCCGACGAACGGCAGCGCGACCAGGATGGTGGCGTTCTGCAGTGCGGTGAGCCCGCCGGCCAGCAGCAGCGCGGCGGCGACCCCGCCCATCAGCACGCCCCACACCACCACCAGCCAGGTGCGGGGGTGGAGCGAGCCCCGGCTGGAGAGCGAGCCGAGGACGAGCGAGGCGGAGTCGGCGCTGGTGATGAAGAAGGTCATCACCAGCAGGACCGCGATCACGCTGGTGACGGCGCCGGCGGGGAGCGAGCGCAGCATCTCGAAGAGGGAGGCTTCGGCGCCCTGCGGGATGGTCTCGACGAGGTCGACGGCGCCGGTGCTGTCGAGCCGGATCGCGGTGCCGCCCATGACGCAGAACCAGATCACGGTGGCCCCGCTGGGCACCAGCAGCACGCCGATCAGGAACTGCCGCACGGTACGGCCGCGCGAGATGCGGGCGATGAAGGTGCCGACGAAGGGCGCCCAGGACAGCCACCAGGCCCAGTAGAAGATGGTCCAGGTGCCGAGCCAGCTCTCGTCCGTGAAGGCGCCGGTCTGGGTGGACATCGCGAGCAGGTCGGACAGGTAGCCGCCGACGGTGGAGGGGACCGAGTCGAGGACGAAGACCGTCGGGCCGACCACGAACACGAACAGCATGATCAGCGAGGCCATCACCACGTTCGCGGTGGAGAGCCACTTCACGCCCTTGTGCACGCCGGAGAAGGCGGACAACACGAAGGCGGCGCTCAGCGAGGCGATGATCACCAGCTGGGTGCGCTCGGTGTTGCTGACGTCGGAGATGTAGCCGAGGCCGTCGGCGACCTGGAGCGCGCCGAGGCCGAGGCTGGTGGCCGAGCCGAAGACGGTCGCGAAGACGGCGAGCAGGTCGATCGCCCGGCCCGGCCAGCCGTCGGCGCCGCGTTCGCCGATCAGGGGGACGAACGCGGCGGAGATCCGGTTGCCGCGGCCCTTGCGGAAGGTGGTGTAGGCGAGGGCGAGTCCGGCGATCGCGTAGATCGCCCACGGGTGCAGGGTCCAGTGGAAGAGGGAGAACTCCAGTGCCTGCTGGGCCGCGGCGGCGGACTGCGGTTCGAGTCCGGAGCCGGGCTGCGGGGCGGCGAAGAGCTGGAGCGGTTCGCCGACGCCGTAGAACATCAGGCCGATGCCCATGCCCGCGCTGAACATCATGGCCACCCAGGCGAGGGTGGAGAACTCCGGTTCGTCGTCGTCCCGGCCGAGCCGGATCCGTCCGAAGCGGCTGAACGCGAGCAGCACGGTGAGGACGAGGAAGACGTCGGCGGCGACGACGAAGAGCCAGCCGAAGTTGTGCAGGACCCAGCCGAGGGCGGTGCTGGAGGTCCGGCCGAGGGAGTCCTCGGCGAAGATGCCCCAGGCGACGACCCCGAGCACCGCGACCCCGCCGACCCCGAAGACCACCCGGTCGACGGGAAGGGTGGCGGCGGGTTCGTCGGGCGGCGGCCCGGCGGGCTGACTGGTCATGGGGTACCTCTCACTGCGTAACTGGCGGGCCGACGGCATGCCTCGGCGACATGATCTGAAAGGGATACATGTCGTACTATGTCCAGTTCCCCCGGGAGAGTCGGGGCGGCGCGCCGGGAGCCAGTGACCTGAGAGGCCGTCAGTAGCCTCAGGCCGCGACGGGGAGAGGCGCCGCCGGGGCGGCCGGGGCGGCCGACGGCGGGTCCGCCGGTCCGGCGGTGTCCAGGTAGCCGGCCAGCGCGTTCCGGCTGCGGGTCAGTTCGCCGATCCGGGAGTCCAGTTCGGCCAGCTCGCCGCGCAGCGTGGCCAGCAGGTCCGGGCAGGACTCCAGGGCGGGGACCGGCCCGCTCGCGCAGGGGAGGATCCCGGCGATCACCCGGGTGGGCAGGCCCGCCGCCAGCAGGCTCCGGATCTGCCGCACCCGAACCGTGTCGCCCTCGCCGTACTCGCGATAGCCCCCGGTCGAGCGGGCGGGCCGGAGCAGGCCCTGCTCCTCGTAGTACCGCAGCAGGCGGGTGGACACCCCGGTCAGGCGGGCGAGTTCTCCGATGCGCATGACCGGGCGAACGCCACCGCCCGGCGGGGTGTTCCCGCCGGGCCGGACCGGCCCGGCGCGGGGCGCGGCGCGGCGGCGGTCGGACGGCGGCAGTCAGCGGTCGGACGGCGGTCAGCGGTCGGGGTGCTCGGCCAGGAACCCGAGCAGCAGCTCCCGCAGCTCGGGCAGCCGCTCCACCATCGGCAGATGGCCGGCCGTCAGCTCGACCAGTCGGGCCCCGGGGATGCCCTCGGCCAGGGCGCGGTGCTGCTCCGGTGCCACCAGGGCGTCCTCGGTGGTGCTGACGACCAGGGTCGGCGCCTCGATCCGGGCCAGCTCGGCACGGACGTCGGCCCGGGCGGCGAGGTCGAACTGGGCGTGGAACCCGGCCGGGAGCGGCGCGGCGGCCAGGGTGGCGCGCAACTCGGCGAGCCGTCCGGCGGGCAGCGCGTCCACCCAGGTCCGGCCGAACACCACGGTCAGCAGCTGGCGGGCCATCAGCTCGGGGTGTTCGGCGAGGGCGGCCGCCTGATCGGCGAGCAGCCGGAACCGCTGCGAGCCGCCGGCCAGCCCGGCGAGCAGCAGCAGCGAGCGGACCCGTCCGGGGTGGCGGGTGGTGGCCCGGACGGCGACGGCGGCGCCGAGCGAGTAGCCGGCCAGGTCGAAGGTGTCGAGTCCGGCCGCGTCGGCGGCGGCCACCAGGCGGTCGGCCAGATCGTCGAGGGAGAGCTCGCCCGGTTCGGCGGGGCTGTCGCCGGAGCCGGGGAAGTCGGGGGCGACGACCGTGCGGCGGGTGACGAGGTCGTCGAGCAGCGGGCCCCAGTTGTCGCGTGCGCTGCCGCCGGCGCCGTGGGCGAGCAGCAGTCCGGGGCCGCTGCCCCGCACGATCCGGGCGAGCGGCGCGGCGGAGGGGGTGGTGGCGGTGGGGGAGGAGGGGATGGTGGGCGGGGCGGTCATGGCGGTGCTCCTGGGCTGGTCGAGCGGGGCCGGCCGGGCGGGGCCGGTCGGGCGGGTCGCTCCGCACGCTAGGAGTTCACACCGGTGTGAAGGTCAAGTCCGCCCGCCCGCCCCGCCCCGTCCGGGCCCGCGTCCGGGCACGACGGGTCACGGGCCCGACCCGTCCGGGCCGGGACCGCGTCGGGCCGGGCCTCAGGCCGTGGAGGTGACCTCGTACGGGACCGGGTCGGGCGTCTCGTACGGGGTCAGTACCAGCCGCACCACGTCCTCCAGCCGCCGCCGGGCGTCGCCCAGCGTGGTGCGGCCGGTCACCCAGGCGGTCAGCTCGCCCTGCCAGGCATGGCCGACGATGTGCCGCACCAGATCGCTGGCCGCGGCCGGCACCTCGTCGGCCATCACCGCCCCGAGCGCCGTGCTGTCGGCCCGGGCCATGCCCTGGAGCGTCTCGCTGGCGAAGGGGTCGGTGGAGGCGGCGACGGCCACCCGCAGCCGGGCGAGTTCGGGTTGCCGCTGGTAGGCGCGCATACCGCCGCGGACGAACCGCGCCACCCGGTCGGTGGCCCCCAGGCCGGCCCGCGGTCCGCGCAGCTCCGCCACCAGGTCGGCGAGCAGCAGCCCGTGCCAGTCGGCGATCGCCGCCGCCAGCAGATGGTCCTTGGAGGAGAAGTAGCGGTACGCCGTCCCCAGGGCGACTCCGGAGCGCTCGCAGACCTGCTTCATCTGCAGCCGCTCGACGCCGATCTCGTTCACCAGGGCGAGCGCGGCCGCGATCAGGCTTTCGCGGCGTTCGAGCTGACGCGGAGACATCGCCTCCACCGGTCGTGGTGACAGGTCAACCTTGGTCACCCGCACCATGATACGGGCCGGGGCCGCTCAGGAATATGACGCCGACCGGCCGCTCCCCGTTCGCCCGTCGGTCACCCGGGGCGGGCGGGTCGGTGAACGGCCGGTGGCCGGCGGCCGTGAGGGGGCCGGCCGGCCGGTGCGTCCGGGCGGACCGGGTGGTCAGCGGGGTGCGACGAGGCGCTCGCGGATCAGCGCCTCCTGGACGGCGGAGGCCACCAGTCGGCCCCCGCGGTCGTAGAACTCGCCCAGCGCCAGTCCCCGGCCGTCCGAGGAGGACGGGCTGCGCTGGGCGAACAGCAGCCAGTCGTCGGCCCGGAACGGCCGGTGGAACCACATCGCGTGGTCCAACGAGGCCATCAGCAGCCGGGGCGGCTCGGTGCGCTGGAAGAAGTTCGGCTGGACGTGCAGCCCCGCGGTGGAGGCGAGGGTGAGGTCCGAGAGGTAGGTGAGGGCGCAGACGTGCAGCAGCGGGTCGTCGGCGGGCAGCGGGGAGCCGGCGCGCAGCCAGACGAACTGCTGCGGCATGCCGGGCACGGCCGGCGGCACGCCCGGCGCGTCCGGCGGGACGAAGCGCAGCTCCAGGGCGCCGAAGCCGCTGGCGGCCAGCGCGGCCCGGGCCTCGTCGTCCCAGTGCGCGAAGGCGTCCGGCAGTTCCTCGGGGCCGGGCAGCGCGGGGATCTCGCGGTGCCGGTCGGCGGCCGGCTCGGGGCGCTTGAAGGACGCCGAGAGCGAGAAGACGGTCTCGTCCCCCTGGACCGCCGTCACCCGCCGGGTGGCGTAGGAGGTGCCCTGGCGAACCCGGTCGACCCGGTACTCGATCGGGCGGCCCGGGTTGCCGGGCATCAGGAAGTAGCCGTGCAGCGAGTGCACCGAGCGGTCGGCCCCGATGGTCCGCCCGGCCGCCACCAGGGCCTGCGCGGCGACCTGGCCGCCGAACGCGCGCATCGGCGCCCCGGCATGGCAGCGGCCGCGGAACGTGTTCTCGTCGAGGGACTCGATCCGCAGCAGCTCGGCGAACGGTCCGACCGTGTCGATCGCCCGTCTGTCCTGTTCGGTCAGCTCTGTCACGGGCCCATAGTGGCAGACCGGGACGGCCCTCCGGTGTGACGTGGGTAACCCGTCCGGGCGAACACGCTTGCTAGAACGTGTTTCATTCCCTCGGTTCCGGCGGGCGGCGGACCGGGGCTCCGGGGGCGGTCGGCCGACGGTCGGACGGGCGGTGCCGGAAGCCGGGAAGGCCGATTGTCAGTGCCCTGACCTAGCGTCATCGGCATGTCGCAATCCGCACACGCGTACGCCTATCTGCGCCCGTCCGCCGTCCTCGACGGCACGGCCGGCCGGAGCCTCGCCCTGGAGACCTCCGGCGGCGCCACCCCGCTCGGGGACGCCGCCCACCCGCGCTTCTTCGCGGGTTTCCTGGCCGAGCCGGCACCGGCCGCCGCCGCGCTGCTCGCCGTGGCCGACGTCGCGGCCGCCCGCTACTACCAGCCCCTGCTGCGTGCCTCGCTCGACCCGGTGGTCACCGCCAACGGCGACCGGCTCCGGTTCGAGTCCTTCTCCGGCTGCTGCGGCGTCTACGCCCGCCTGGACGTGCTCGCCGCCGGTCTGGACGGCGACGCGATCGGCCACGGCACCACCAATGTCGACGTCAACAATCCGTTGCGAGAAGCACTCACCCGGATCGCTCCGGCCGAGCCGCTGCACCTCGCCGTGGGTCCGGACGCCCTGGAGGTCACCACCTTCGACGGGCCGGTCGTCGAGAAGAAGGTCCCGCTGCCGGAGCGCTGGCTGCGCGGCTTCGCCGAGACGCAGGTGACCGCCGCCGGCTTCGACCTGCGGGCCGAGCTGCCCGCGGCCGAGGCGGTCCGCTTCCTCCGCTCGCTGCCCCGCGGGGGCCGGGCCGGCGCCAGGACGGTCCAGTGGGTGGTCCTGGCCGGGCGGACGCTGCGGCCGACCACCAGGCCGGTGGCCGGCGCGGTCTGCCTGCCGGGGCCGGAGCGGCTGGCCGCGCTGCAGCGGGTGCTGCGGCACGCCCGGGCGCTGCGGATCTACGGCCCGCCGGTCACCGGCGACGGCCCGACGGCCTCCGCCTGGGAGGTCGAGCTGCCCGGGATGCGGCTCACCCTCACCCTCTCGCCGGACGCCTCACGGGGCTTCAGCGGCGAGGGCGGCGTCCTCGGGGCGCTGGCGACCGGCACCGCCGAGCCGGACGCCGACCTGGTCGCGGCGCTGCTCGCCTGGGAGCCGAGGATCGAGGTCGCCGAACTCGCCGAGCAGTCCGGCCTCACCCCGGCCCGGGTGCGGGCCGCGCTGACCAGGCTCGGCACCGCCGGGCAGATCGGCTACGACGTGGCCGAGGCGGCGTACTTCCACCGCCGGCTCCCGTACCTGGCGGGGCGGGCGGAGTCGGCCAACCCCCGGCTGAAGGCCGCCCGGGCACTGGTCGCGGCCGGCGCCGTTCGGCTGGAGGAGGGCGGCGCGACGGCGGTGGTCACGGTGGACGACCACATCCAGCGGGTGCGGACGGACGCGGCGGGCGCGGTCGGCTGCACCTGCCTCTGGTGGGCGAAGTACCGGGGCGGGCGCGGACCGTGCAAGCACGTGCTGGCGGTCGGCATGGTCCGCGAGGCGCGGGCCGGGGGCGGGGCCGGGGATCGGATCGGGGCACAGGCGCGGCCGCAGGACAGTGCGGTCCAGGAGGGGGCACGATGAGCAGCACGACGAGCGGCACCACGATGGACGCGACGACGAGCACCGCGCCGGGGGAGACGACGGGCGGGGCGGCGAGCGGGACGACGGGCTCGGCGCCCGGCGCCGCGGCCGCCGGTGGCTCCGCAGCCGTGGCGGCGCTGCTGGCGGCGGTCGACGAGGGTGCGACCGGCCGGCTGCCCCGGCTGCTGGCCGCGCTCGGGCCGGCCGAGCGGCGGTCCTGCGTCCCGGCGCTCAAGGAACTGCGCCGGGCGAACCGCGGCGAGTGGACGAAGCAGGCCAACCAGCGGATGGGCGCGCTGCTGGTCGCCGGTGCCGGCTGCCACCCCGGCGCGGCCGGCGCCGCCACCTGGATCGGCTCCCGGGACTTCACCGGCCGCTCCTGGGCCCGCCACCCCGCCCTGACCGAGGTCGTCGAGGCCCAGCCGGTCGAGTGGCAGATCGAGGTGGTGGGCCGGCTCGCCGCCAAGCGCGGCTCCGGGTTCAGCTGGGACCTCTTCCCGCTGATCGAGCGGGTGGTGCGGCGCACCGGCTGCGCGGTGCCGGCCTCCGACGAGTTCACCGCCGAGTGGCTGCGTTCGGCGGCGGGGGCGGAGAACAGCCCGCGCGGCAACGCCACCACCCTGCTGGAACGGCTGCGGAAGGACGCCTTCACCCCGGTCCTGCTGCCCCGGGTCTTCGAGCTCGACGACGTCGGCTGGGTGCTGGAGCAGAGCTTCACCCCCCGCCCCGGGGACTCCTGGGCCTCGGCCCTCGCCGGGCTGGCCGAGGAGGGCCCGGTCGGGCGCGCGGAGCTGGTCGACCGCTGCCTCGGCCGGCTGGTGCGCGGCGGCAGGTCCGCCGACCAGCGGGCGTTCCTGGGAGTCCTGACCGCGCTCGCGCCCACACCGCAGGAGTACGCGGCCCGGGTCCGCGACCTGGTGGCGCTGCTCGACGGGCTGTCGGTGGTGGCCGGGCACGCCCAGCAGGTGCTCGCCGGGCTGGACGAGGCCGGGCTGGTCGAGCCGGAGCTGGTCACCGAGACCTCCTCGGTGGTGCTGTTCCGGGCCGAGAAGAAGCTGGTGCGGGCCCAGCTCGCCTGGCTGGAGCAGGCCGCGCGGCGCTCCCCGGAGCGCTCCGGGCCGGTCGCGCTCGCGGCGGCGGAAGCCTTCGGCCACCCCGACAGCGCCGTCCAGGAGCGGGCGCTCAACCTGGTCGCCCGCCGGTTGAAGGCCGCCGGCGAGGCCGTCCTGCCGGAGCTGCGCCTCGCCGCCGAGGTGCTCGACCCCGTCCACCACGCCCGGGCGGGCGCGCTGCTCGGCGCGGACCTCGGCGGCTCGGGGGAGGACGACACGGCCTGGGACGAGCTGCTGCCGCCGGTTCCCGAGCCCGCCCCGCTCGGCGAGCCGCTCGCCACCCCGGCGGAGGTCGCCGAGGAGCTTGCCGTGCTGCTGGCCGACGGCCGGCCCGGCGTCGCGGTGTTCGAACGAGTCCTGGACGGCCTGGTCCGGCACGCCCACCGCGACCGCCCGGCCCTGGTCGGCGCCCTGGAGCCGGTCCTGCGGGTCCACCCCTGGCAGAACGTCGGCCGCTGGCAGGACTGCGGCCCGGCCGACGTCCTCTTCCTCGCGGCCGTGGTGGCCGGCCGGGCGGACCCGCACCGCTCCGGCCACGTCTTCCGGAAGCAGGGCCGGCACCCGCTGCGCGGCGAGCACAACACCGTGTACGGCACGGTGCTGGCCGACCGGATCTCCGAGGCGGCCAAGCGGATCACCACCGACCCGGCGCCGCTGCTGCTCGCCACACCGACCGACGCGACCGGCGCGATCGCCGGGGCCGCGCTGGTCGCGCGGATCGCCGAGTACGAGGCCCTCGACGCCGCGGCCGGCCGGGCCGATCTGGACGCCGCGCTGCTCCGGGTCACCCCCACCACGGACCCGGAGGTGCTGGCCGCCGCCGCTCGGCTGACCTCGCCGGCCGGGCGGCGGGTGGCCGCCTGGCTGGGCGAGGGCGGCCTGCCGGCCCAGCGCTCGGAGCGGGTGCTCTTCGCACCCGGCCCCGAGTCCCGGCCCGGCCGGGGGTACTGGGACCGCTGGTGGGAGACGGTGAAGCGGCTCGCCGTCGCCCAGGGCGGCGCCGGGACGGGCCCGGCCGGGCCCGCGGGCGAGCGGCTCGGCCCGGACTTCCGGGCCCTGCTGGAGGGCACCGAGCCCAGCGTGGCCCGGGCCCGGAAGAACGACGAGTGGCTGTTCGAGCCCACCGAGCACTGGGCCGCGATGCTCCCGCACCACCGGGAGGAGCTGGCGGCCCGCTGGCTGGACCGGTTCGCCGACTCCGCCGACCGGGAACGGCGCGGTCCGGCCCGGATGCTGGTCGTGCTCGCCGAGGCCGGTGGCCGGGCCGGGCTGGCGCTGCACCTGGCACTGGCCTACTGCCTCGGCGCGCGGTTCCCCGAGGACCGCACCGCCGCCGTGGACGCGCTGCTCGTGCTGGCCGCCCGGGGCGACCTGGACGGCGCCCTGCTCGGCCGCGAGCTGGGCGAGCTGGTCACGCTCGGGACGGTGAAGCCGAACCGGCTCGCCCACGCGCTGGGCACCGCCGCCGACACCGGGGCCTACACCACCGTCTGGTCGGTGCTGCTGCCCGCCCTGCCCGCGCTGCTCGGCGGCGAGGCCCTGCGGGGCACCGCCGATGTGCTGGCGGTCGCGACCGACGCCGCCCGCCGTTCGGGGGCCCGCGGCCCGGTCGAGGAGGTGACCGCCACCGCGGCCCGCCCCGGCGCCGCCCGGCTGGTCAAGGAGGCCCGCGCGCTGCGCGACGTCCTGGCGCGCGCTTGAGCACGACGGCGCCTGTCCGGGGTACCGGAGCGCGATGTGCCCGATCCCGGCGGTCGCGGCCCGGTCCGGTCGCGCCCTCCCCGGAGCGGAGCGGAGCCGGGCGGTCCGGCCGGTCGGTCGGGCCGATGGCCGCCCGTCTAGGGTGAGCGGGACCCGCCGCCACGCCTGCCCGGAGTGACTGTGCTTCACCTGCGTCTCATCGTCCCCGCCGATCTGCGCGATCCCGTCCTGGCCTGTCTGGACGACTGCGTCGGGGTGACCCACGTGGTCCTCCTCCCCGACGCGGCCGTACGTCCGGCGGGGCACGTGGTGCTGTGCGACGTCGCCCGGGAGTCGGCGGACGAGGTGCTGGCCGGTCTGCGCGGGACGGGTCTGCCCGAGCGCGGTGCGATCGACGTGCAGGAGATCGGGCTGACGATCTCGGCGGCCGCCGACGAGGCCGAGCGGCTCGCCCCCGGGGAGGGCGCGGACGCGCTGGTGTGGGAGGCGGTCTCCGAGATCACCCACGAGGAGTCCACCCTCACCGGCGTCTACCTGGCCTTCCTCACCGTGGCGACGATGCTGGCGGCCTGCGGGGCGGTGCTGGACAGCGCGATCCTGGTGGTCGGTGCGATGGCGGTGGGCCCCGAGTTCGGCCCGCTGGCCGGGCTCTGCGTCGCGCTGGTGCAGCGCCGGGCGCGCCCCGCGCTGCGCTCGCTGAACGCGCTGGTCACCGGATTCGCGGTGGCGATGGCGTCGACCGTCCTGTTCACGCTGGTGATGGACGGCCTCGGGCTCTTCACCCAGGAGGAGTTCGACGCGGTGCGGCCGAACACCTCGTTCATCTGGCAGCCGGACGCCACCTCGTTCGTGGTGGCCTTCCTGGCGGGCATCGCCGGACTGCTCTCGTTGACCTCGGCGAAGGCCGGGATGATGGTCGGGGTGGCGATCTCGGTCACCACCGTGCCGGCCGCGGCCAACGCGGCGGTGGCGCTCGGGTACGGGGACTTCCGGCAGTTCTGGGGTTCCAGCCTGCAACTGCTGCTGAACATGGCCGGGATCGTGCTGGCCGGGCTGCTCACCCTGCTGGTGCAGCAGGGCGCCTGGGAGCGGATCCGCCGCCGGGCCCGCCGGGTCCGGCGGCGGCGCGAGGCAGGCTGAGCCCGGCCGGGGGCCGGACGGCGGCTCAGACCGGGACGCCGTCGTCCTCGGCCGCCCGCCGCGGTCGGCGCGATCCCTCCGGGCCGGGCGACACCGGGTCGGCCGTCGCCTCCGCCGGGGCGTCCGGCACCACCAGCGGAGTGCCGTCCCCGGGCGGCGCGGCCACCGCCCGCCACCAGCGCCGCAGCGCCGGCGGGTCGACCGGTTCGAAGGGTTTGCCGGGCCGCGGCACCACCAGCCGGGCACCCCGCGCCCGCGCGGCGGCGACCACCCGCTCGGCGGGCTCCTCCCACGGATGCGGGGCGAGGTTGAAGGTGCACCAGTGGATCGGCAGCAGCACCTCACCGCCGAGGTCGAGGTGGGCCAGGACGCCCTCCTCGGGCGTCATGTGCACCTCGGGCCAGAAGTCGCTGTAGGCGCCGACCTGCACCATCGTCGCGTCGAACGGGCCCAGTCGGCGGCCGATCTCGGCGAAGCCGGCGAAGTACCCGGTGTCCCCGCTGTGGAACACGGTGCGGCCGCCGCCGGCCACCACCCAGGACGCCCACAGGAACAGCGGGCTGGTGCGCGGGCCGCGGCTGCAGTAGTGCCGGGCGGGGGTGGCGGTCAGGGTCAGTCCGGCCACCTCGGCCGACTCCCACCAGTCGAGCTCGACGATCCGCTCCGCCGGGACGCCCCAGTGCTCCAGGTGCGCCCCGACCCCGAGCGGCACGGCGAAGGTCGCGCCGGTGCCGATCAGGGCCCGGACGGTGCCCATGTCGAGGTGGTCGTAGTGGTCGTGGGAGACGACCACGACATCCACCCCGTCGAGTTCGGAGAGCGGCAGCGGCACCGGGTGGAGCCGTTTGGGGCCGGTCCAGGCGAAGGGGGAGCAGCGTTCGCCCCAGACCGGGTCGAACAGCACCCGGCGGCCGCCGATCTCGGCGAGCACGGTGGCGTGGCCGAGCCAGGTCAGCCGCAGGCCCGAGGCGGGCGGTTCGGCGAGGTCGGCCGGGAGCAGCCGGTGCAGCGGTACGGCGGCGGCCGGCAGCCGGCGGACCCGGTCGGCCGCCAGCTGGGCGCGGGTGATCTCCAGCGGGCTGCGCTCGTAGACCAGCCGACGGGTCGGTACCGGGTTGCGGAAGGCGCCGTCGGCGAACTGCGGGGAGCGGCGGATCCGGGCCAGCCGCTCGCCCCGCGGCTCGGCGCCGAAGGCGTCCGCCCGGACCCGGTGCCAGGCCGCCCGGGGCAGCCCGGCCAGGCTGGGCGGCCCGGTCCGGTCCGGGGGCGCGGTGAGCGCGGAGGACAGGCCGGGGACGCGGGAGTACCACGGGGCGGCTGGGCGGGGCACGGCACCTCCAAGGGCGGCGACGGATACCTGGCATGCCGGGGCGCGCACCGTCGGCGGGGACACCGGTCCGGTACGACAGCCATCTCGTCGGAGGTTACTCGTGCTCGGCCCTCCGGACCCGGCGAGCGGCGGCCGCCGTCCGCCGACCAGGGGCCTTCCCCGGCGATCAGGAGTAGAAACGGGTGATCGTCTCGGCGACGCAGTGCGGCTTGGCGCTCTCCGCGCTGGTGATGGTGAACCGGACCACGGCCTGCACCCCGCCGGACACCTCGGTGGCCGAGACGAGCTCGGCGGTCGCCCGGATCGCCGTGCCGACCGGCACCGGGGCGGGGAAGCGGACCTTCTCCGAACCGTAGTTCAGTGCCATCCGGACGCCTTCGACGCCGTAGCACTCCTTGGCCAGCACCGGGATCATCGACATCGTGAGGTAGCCGTGCGCGATGGTCGAGCCGAACTGGCTCTCCTTCGCCCGCTCCGGGTCGACGTGGATCCACTGGTGGTCGCCGGTCGCCTCGGCGAACAGGTCGATCCGCGCCTGGTCGACGGTGTGCCACTGGCTGGTCCCCAGCTCGGTGCCGACGGCGGCGGTCAGCTCGGCGAGGGAGGCGAAGATCGTCACGGAGCGCTCCTGAGGGCGGGCGGTGCGACAGCGGTCGCGGTGCGGTGGTGCGAACTCCGCAGAGTATGCCTACTCGCCGGTCACCTGTCAGGGGTCCGCCGGGAGCCGGTCGGGACCGGGGGAGCGCGGATGCCGCGGGTGCCGTGAGGACGCGAGCCGGTGCCTCAGCCCTGCCGGACCGGGTGGCCGGTCGTGGACAGTCGGCGGCCGCTGATCAGTTCGGGCACCACCGTGACGAACATCGGGTCGGGCTCGTCGGCCCAGGGCCGCGGCCCCGAGCGCAGCGCGCGGAGGATCTGCTCCGGGTCGCGCAGGATGTCCGCCCGGCCGTGGACCAGCACGCTCCAGCCGCTCCGGGTCAGCGGGTCCAGCCGGTCGGCCTGGAAGGCGACGACGGTGCCGTCCAGCCCGCGCGCGGTAGCGCCGCCCCGGCGCACGGCGAGCAACAGGCGCCCGTCCGGCGCGACCGCGAAGGTGACCGGCAGCACGGCCGGGAGGGCGTGCTCGGTGTACACCACCCGTCCGACGGGCACGGTGCTGAGCAGCCGGAGGCACGCCTCGGCGCCGAGTTCCTCCGGTTCGTCGTCCAGTGCGTCGTCACGGTCCATGGAACCGATCGTCCCTCCGCCGGGCGCGGGCCGACAGGGCCCATGGTCCCTGAGCGGCAGGGCCTTGGGGCCGTCGTCCGGACACACGGACGGGGACGGACGGGGGTTGTCCGGACACACGGACGGGGGCGGACAGGGACGAACGGTGACGAACGTGGGGCGAACGGAGGCCGGGCGCGGGGCGACCCGGAGGACGGGCGGGCCCCGGACGCGCCGAGAAGGCGGTGCCCGGAGGCCCACCTCCGACGGTGCGGGGCGATAGCCTGCCCGGCGGTGTCACCGGGGCGCACCGGGTGTGCCGCGGCGCCCGGAGCGGGCGGTGGAACGGTTCGGCGGTCCCGGGGTACCGGGGCCGGGCAGGAGGGGGCGGTGCGGGTGGCAAGCGGGATCGATCTGGTGGTGATCGGCGCGGACGGCGGGCCGGACCGCGCTTTCGGCGGTGCGGCCCGGGCGGCCGAGGGTGCCCGGGAACTGGCCGAGGTGCTGCCGGGGATGTGCTTCGACACCGGCGCGGCCGACAGCCGGGTCACCGTGGTGGACCCGGGCGCGGACGCCAACACCATGCTCACCGCCGTCCGGGAGGCGGCCGCCCGCCCGGGCCGCTGGCTGCTGGTCTGCCTGGTGGGCCAGTTGGTGGCCGACCCGCGCGGCCGTCGGCTCGCCCTGGTCACCGCGGGCTCCACCGCCGACAACGCCTACCGGCGCGGGCTGGCCTGGGACTGGGTGGTCAGCGCGATGGTGCACGGCGACCAGGAGGAGGCGCTGCTGCTGATCGACGCGGTGGTCGACAAGGACACCTGGGCGGCGCTGGAGCGCGGCGGCGGGGAGGACGGCGCCGGCGAGCTGCTCAGCTACCCGAGGGTCCCGCTCTGGGGCCGGATCGGCCGGCACGCGCCCGGCCGCTACACCCCGGGCAGACGCGGCCGGGAGGCCGTACTCCCCGGCGGCCCCGGATCGTTCAGCCGGTCGCTCACCACGGTGCTCCGGCAGGGGGTCCCGGGCGCGCCCGCCGCCGTGGGGCCGCACGACCTCCAGCCGGCCCTCGGGGCGCTGCTCGACGGCGGCTCCCCGCAGGAGGGGAACGGGGCCGGCGCGCCCCCGCAGCAGGGGGAGGCGCCGGGTGTGCGCCTGCTCGTACCGCCGGAGGGCGGGCGCCTGTTGATGCGCAATCGGGCTGCGATTCGCGGCGCATTGGCCGGATTGTCGCTTTCCGAAGAACTGTTGGCTGTTCTGTGGCGGGAAAGTGCCCCGACGGATCCTCCTTCCGCGTAAGGTCAGGTGGCCCCAGGTGTTGCCGTGAAGGCTCGGTTTGGCGAAGAATCGATGCTCGCGAGGCAACACCAGCGGGATTGCGGAGTTCTTCTGGCGGCCCCGGACCACACACGGGGCGGGCTGCGACGAGGTGGGGCGATGCGGCAGCGCGGAATTGTGTTGCGCCCTGGGGCGGTTGGGGTCGGTGGGTTGATTCTGGCGTTGCTGCTGAGCGGTTGTTCCAGCAGCGGTTCCGGGGGGTCCGCCGATCGACTGGGGGCGAACGCGCCCACGGTGGCGGGGGTGACCCCGGTAACTCCTTCGGGTGGTTCGGCAAACGTCGGGAACGCGCCGACCGACGGACTCGAAGGCGCCGCCGCACGCGAGGCGGTGAGGGCCTATCAGGACTGGTGGGACGCGCAGGCTGAGGCTTACGGACAGCCCGACTCCGACGGTTCGAACTTCGGTACCTTCGCGTCCGGACAGGTGCTGACCGACGCGCTGGTCAATCTCAAACAACTGCACGACGCCAAACTGGTGATGACGGGTGCTCCACGGAATTCGCCGGTGGTGAAGTCCGTCGACCTCACCGCCGATCCCGACACCGCCGTGATCGAGGACTGCCTGGACGTGTCGGGGTGGCACCAGGCGGACGCCGCGACCCACGCGGTCATGGACCCGCCCGACCGGCTGACCCGGTACGTGGCGACCGTTTCACTGCGACAGTTCCGAACGCGCTGGCTGATCGAGGAGTTCAAGCGGGAGGTGGGACGCACATGCTGAAACCGGTACGACGCTGGATGATCGGCGCGCCGCTGTTCGCCGGCTTACTGATGGCCCCGACGGGCACCGCCGCGGCGGATCCCGCCCCCACCGGGGGTGCGACCCGCTGCCATGTGAACGTGATCTGCACCGGGACGAGCGAGACCACCACCAAGCCGCCCACGGGCGGTGGCGGTGGAGGCGGCGGAGGGACCGGCGGCGGTCCGCAGGTGTGCAGGTACAACGGCCGGGACTTCGCCTGCAGCGATCCGGCGATGGGCTGGTTCAGCTCCGCCACCGGCTGTTACTACCGGCTCGTCAGCCCGCCGCCTCCGGCCGATGATCCGGTCTGGAAGGGCCACAAGCCCGAGGACGGCGGGATCTACAACCCGACCTGTGTCCAGGCCGACGGCAGTATCAGTCCGGCCCCGGCCGACTTCTTCGCCCAGCCGCCCGCCGGGCCGCCGCCGGACAACCCGGTCGCGCTGGCCCACAGCGCCGCCGAGGAGATCGCCTTCCCGGACCCGGTGCCCGGCATCGCCCCCGAGGGCACCTCCGTGGTCGGTGTGCCGGTCTGGTTCTGGCTGGCCAACCCGCAGCCCCCGGCGGCGAAGACCGCGCGCGGCAACGTCATCGCGGTGACCGTCACCCCCCGGCTGAAGAGCCTGGAGTGGAGCCTCGGCGACCAGTTGGACCCGAAGAAGGAGACGGTGAAGACGTGCGCGGGCGCCGGCACCCCGTACGAGCCGAAGTACGGCGCCAGCCCGTCGCCCACCTGCGGACACGTCTTCACGACCGGATCCGGCACCCGCAAGGCGGGCCTGTTCTACGGAACCCTCACCGTGCACTGGGTCGGTGACGTCACCATCACCGGTGGCAACCAGACGGTGGCGCCGATCGACCTGGAGACCAGCGTGCGGCTCCAGTTCCCGGTGGCCGAGGTGCAGGTCCTCAACTAGGCGGCCGACGCCGCCAGCACGACACCGACCGACGAACGACGCGAGGAAGGCCGAAGCCCGGTGGAGAACCGTACCTTTGCCGCATCCGGCTCCGGCACGTCCGCCACGGCGACCGCGAGCAGCACCGCGCCCGCGCCCGTGGCAGTGCCGGAGCAGGGGCGCGGTGCCCCGCGCACCCCCGGGCGGGCCCTCGGCGCCCGGCGCAGGCGGCCCGCCGTGCTGGCCATGGCGGTGGCCCTGATAGCCGCCGGCGGGTTGGGCGGCGCGGTGCTCTACAACAGCACCGGCCAGCGGATCACCGTCCTGGCACTGGCCCGTGACGTGCCGTGGGGGCAGGCCCTGACCGAGGGCGACCTGGTGACGGTCCGGATCGCGAGCGACCCGGCGCTCAAGCCGTTGGACGCGGCCGACCGGGCGAAGGCGATCGGCATGCGGGCCACCACCGACCTCCACCGGGGCGGGCTGCTGACCAGGTCGGACCTCGCGCAGTCGCTCGTGCTGAACCCCGGTCAGCTGCTGGTCGGCATCTCGGCCCGGCGCGGCCAGCTGCCGGCCACCCGGCTCCAGTCGGGTCTGCCGGTGATCGTGGTGTACACCCCGGACGGCGGGCGGTCGGACACGCTCGCCGCCACCGTCTACACGGTCGGCCGGGCGGACTCCGACGGCGGCATGGTGTTCGACGTCGTGGTGAACGAGGCGGAGGCCGCCCGGCTGGCGAGCTGGGTGGCCACCGGGCGGATCCAGGTGGTGCTGGCCCCGCGTCCGTCCGCCGCCTCGCCCACCGCCGCCGCCCCGGGGACACCGAGCTCCGGCACCCCCGGCACGGGTACTCCCGCCGCCGGGGCGCCGACGAGCGGCGCGGCGGCCCCGGCCGCCGTCTCCGGGGCGTCCGCCGGGACCCCGGCCGCCGGACGTCCGGCGGGCTCCGTCGCTCCGACCGGGGCGGGTGGGAACTGAGATGGCCGTGATCGCGGTGGTCGGCGCCCCGGGGGCACCCGGCGCCACCACGACCGCGCTGGCGCTGCTGCTGGCCTGGCCGCTGCAGCCCGGCCGCCGCATCCTGCTGGTCGAGTGCGACCCGGACGGCGGCGCCGTCCTGGCCGGCGCCCTGGAGGGCCGGGTCGAGGCGGTCTACGGGCTGCGCAACCTCGCCGTCGCCGACCGGCGGGGGCTGCTCGGGCAGGCCCTGTGGGAGCAGCTGATCGACCTCTCGCCGGAGGGCAACGCCGAGCGGCTCCTGCTCCCCGGACTGACCGACCCCACCCAGGCACCCGGTCTGGCCTACACCTGGGAACCGCTGATGGAGGTGCTGCACGGGCTGGAGTCGCAGGGCTACGACGTCATCCTCGACCTCGGCCGCTCCGGTGCCACCGGCACCAGCGCGGTGCTGGCCCGCCGGGCCGACGTGGTGGCGGCGGCCGTGCGCACCACCCTGCGCGGGCTGAGCGCGGCCCGCCCCCGGCTTGGCACGCTGGCCGAGGACCTCGCCACGGCCGGCACCGGCGCCGACGCGCTGGGCCTGCTGCTGATCGCCGAGGGGCCGTACTCGGGGGCCGAGGTGTCCAAGGAGTTCGGGTTGCCCGTGCTCGGCCTGCTGCCGCACGCCCGGCGCACCGCGAGGGTGCTGTCGGACGGCGGGGACGTCACCGACCGGCGCTTCGTCCGCTCGGAGCTGATGCGCACGGCGCGGTCGGCGGCGGACGGGATCCAGCTGGCGGTCCGGCGGCGGCGCCAGCGGCTCGCTCCGGCGGCGGACCGGCCCGCGCAGCCGGCCCAGCTCACGGCGGGGGCGGGGGCCGGGCCGGTGGCGGCGGCGACCGCAGTGGCGGCGGCGCCCGGGGTCGCGGCGGCCACGGCCGCGCAGCCCGCGCCGACGTTCCAGCAGCCCGCGCCGACGTTCCAGCAGGTGCAGCAGCAGCCCTACGAGCAGCATCCCTACGCGCAGCGGCCCTACGAGCAAGAGCCGTACGAGCAACAGCCCTACGAGCAGCAGGCGCACCAGCAGTCCTACCAGTACCAGCAGTCCAACGAGCAGCCGTCGTACCAGCAGGCCCACCAGCAGCAGCCGTTCGAGCAGCAGCCGTACGGGCCGGTGCCGCCGGTGATCACCACGGGCCCGGTGGCGCCGCTCGCCGGGCTCGCGCCGCAGCCCGCCGCCCCGGCGCCGTTCCCCGGGCACGTCGGCCCGGTGTACCCGGGTGCCCACTACTCCGACACGTCCTACCCGGGCACCCCCTACCAGGACGGTGACGGCCCGTACCCGGGAGACCGTCCGTACCCGGAACCGGGGCCCGTCGTGCCCGCGCCCGAGCTCCGGGACCAGCCCGTCGACGGGGAGGTGCTCCGTGCGCGGTAGCCCCCTGCACCAGCAGCCCGCGACCGACCCGGCCGCGCTGCCCTGGTCGACGCCACTGCCCGGCCCGGTCGGGCCGATGACCACCGGACGGGTCGCCCCCGGCCCGGTCCCGCCGACCCCGGCGGGACCCGGCCCGGCGGCTCCCGCCGCGACGCCCGACCCCGCGACGTCCACCCCCACCGCCGTCCCCTCCGCGCTGCCCTCGCTCGACCGGCGCGGCGCGGGCACCCGGCCCGCCGTCGATCCGGCGGTGGCCCGCGAGCTCAAGCGCCAGGTCGCCGCCGAACTGCACCAGCAGATCACCCGGTTGACCTCGGGCTCCGGTACCGAACCGGACCGGGCCACCCGCCGCCAGCGCGGCCGCGCGCTGATCGAGGAGGCCGTAGCCCGCTGGTCCGACGCCTACGCGCAGACCCACGGCGTCCCGCCGACCCGGGAGCAGGACCGCGCCCTCGCCGAGGCCGTCTTCGACCTGCTGTTCCGGGCCGGGCGGCTCCAGCCCTACCTGGACGACCCGGACATCGAGAACATCCTCGTCAACGGCTGCGACGACGTCTGGGTCTCCCGGGTGCACCAGCCGCTGCGCCAGGTCCCGCCGGTGGCGGACAGCGACGCCGAACTCGTCGAACTGCTCCAGGACCTGGCCCGCCAGCACGGCGGCGGCGAACGCTCGCTGTCCACCGCCAGCCCGATGCTCGCCCTGCGCCTGGAGGGCGGCATGCGCCTCCAGGCGCTCACCGAGGTCACCCCGCGCCCGTACGTCGCGATCCGCCGGCACCGGGTGGCCTCGGCGACCCTGCCCGAGATGGTCCGGCTCGGCGCCGTGGACACCACCCTCGCGGCCTTCCTGGCCTCGGCCATCCGGGCCCGGAAGAACGTGATGATCACCGGAACCCAGGGCGTCGGCAAGACCAGCCTGCTGCGCGCGATGGCCGCCGAGATCCCCCCGGACGAGCGGGTCGGCACCCTGGAGTCGGAGTTCGAGCTCTGGCTGCACACCCTCGGCCATCTGCGCCAGGTCGTCCCGATGGAGGCCAGGGAGGGCAACGGCGAGCGGGTGGAGGGCCGTTCGGCGGGCGAACTGACCATCGGCGACCTCATCCCGGCGGCGCTGCGGATGACCCTCTCCCGGATCATCGTCGGCGAGGTCCGTTCCGGCGAGGTGGTCCCGATGCTGCGGGTCATGACCAACGGCGAGGGCGGCTCGATGTGCACCCTGCACGCGCGCGGCCCGCACATGGTCGTCGACCGGATCGCCGAACTCTGCCTGGAGTACGGCTCGCACATGACCGACGCGCTGGCCTACCGGCTCACCGCCAACGCCGTGGACTTCATCGTGCACGTGTCGATGGTCGACGAGACGCACGTCGGCGGCCGCCGGCACCGCTTCGTCTCGCACGTCCTGGAGGTCGCGGGCCTCGGCGAGAGCGGCCGGCCGGCGCTGAACACCGTGTTCGGACCGCGCCCCGAGCTGGGCGAGCCGCGCGCCGTCCCGCACACCCCGCCGCAGTGCCTGGACGACCTGCGCCGGGCCGGCTTCGACGCGGCGATGCTCGGCTCCCGCTACGGCAGTTGGGCCGAGCCGCTCCAGCTCCGGATCGGCGGTGGTGCCCGGTGATGCCGCTCTTCGTGCTCTGCGGCCTCGCCGTCGCCGCGGGCCTGGTCGCCCTGGTGACCTGGGCGCGCGGCAGCGACCCGGTGGAGGAGGGCGAGCCGGAGCCGGTCAACCCGCTGGCCTCCCGGCTGCACGTGTTCTGGTACGGCGCGCCCGGCACCGCCTCGCACCGGGCGGCCCGGGTGCGCCGGATCCAGCTGCCGCTCACCCTGATCGGGGCACCGCTCGGCTGGCTCTTCACCGGCATCCCGCTGACGGTGCTGCTGGTGCCGTTGGCGGTGTTCGGCCTGCCCTGGCTGTTCGACGCCACCCGCTCCGACACCGACCGGATCGAGCGGCTGGAGGCGCTCTCCGAGTGGACCCAGCGGATCGCCGACGTGCTGCTGCTCGGCGTCGGCCTCAACCAGGCGATCGTCACCAGCCGTCGCACCGCGCCCGCCGCGATCGAGGCCGAGGTCGGCGAGCTGGCCGCCCGGCTGCAGGCCCGCTGGCGGCCGGAGGAGGCGCTGCGCCTCTTCGCCGACAGCCTGGCCGACGCCACCGCCGACAAGGTGCTCGCCGCCCTGGTGCTCCGCTCCGGGGACAGCGGCCCCGGCCTCGCCCGGACGCTGGCCGACATGGCCGAGTCGGTCCGCGAGGAGGTCCGGCAGCGGCGCGTCATCGAGGCCGACCGGGCCAAGCACCGCACCACCATCCGCTGGCTGGTGGGCATCATCCTGATGGTCGTCCTGGTGGGCTCGTTCAACACCGAGTACACCCGCCCCTACAGCTCGCTGCTCGGCCAGATGGTGCTGGGCGTGGTCTGCGCGCTGTTCGTGGCGGTGATCGCCTGGATGCGCGCGCTGGCCTCGTACCCGCCGGTGCCGCGGCTGCTGGAGGCCGACCGGCGCAGCCGGACCGTCCGCTCCCGGCGCCGCCGGGGCACCGAGGACACGCCGGACGGCGCAGCCGGGCCCGGTCCGGCCGACGGCGCCGAGGGTGCCGTCCGGATGCTCGGGGAGGCCCGATGATCTCCCCCTGGTCCGTGCTGGCCGGCGCCGTCGCGGCGGGCGGCCTCGCCATGCTGATCGCCGAACTCCGGCCCTCGCCGCCCGACCTGGGACAGGCGCTGGACCGGCTGCACCGCACCCCCGCCGACCGCACCCCGGACCCGGACGAACGGCCGCGCTGGTTCGACCGGATCGGCGAGCGCTCGGTCCAGCTGCGCGGGGTCCGGGTCCCGCAGCGCGAACTCGCCCTGATCGGCCGTACCCCGGCCCGGTTCATGGCGCACAAGCTGCTCTTCGCCCTGCTCGGCCTGGTGCTGCCGCCCTACCTGGTGGTGGCGGCGCTGCTGGTCGGCCTGGACCTTCCGTTCGCCCTCCCGCTGGTGGTCGGACCGCTGCTGGGCGGGATGCTCTGGTTCGTCCCGGACGCGATCGTCCGGGGCGAGGCCAAGGAGGCCCGGGTCGAGTACCTGCACGGCATCGCCGCCTACCTGGAGCTGGTGGCGATGGAACGGGCCGCCGACCTCGGCCCGGCCGAGGCGCTGCGCCGGGCCGCCGCCGTCGGGCGCGGCACGGTGTTCCGCCGGATCCGGGACGCGCTGGAGCGGGCGGCCACCGACCGGCTGCCGCCGTGGGACGGACTGGACGCGCTGGCCGATGAGTTGGGCCTGACGCCGCTCCAGGACCTGGCCGACATCATGCGGCTCTCCGGTACCGACGGCGCCGCCGTCTACGACACCCTGCGGGCCCGGGCCAAGGGACTGCGGGGCGAACTCCTGGCGGAGGACCTCGCCCGGGCCAACGCCGACAGCGAGCGGATGGTCGCCCCGGGGTCCGCGCTGACCCTGCTGATGACCGTTCTGATCGTCTTTCCGGCGCTGTACAAGATGATCAACTGACCCACCGCGTCGCGGAGGTCAGCACCTCCGTCACCACACCTCACCCCTGGAGCAGTCCATGAAGAACCGACTCAAGCCGCTGGTCGGCCTACTGGTCGGAGCGGCCCTGCTGCCCCTCCAGTTCGCCCTGACGCTCTTCCACTTCCGGATGGGCCGCGCCAAGGCCGCCCGGGCGCGCGGGGACAAGGGCGCGATCAGCATCGAGCTCGCGCTGGCCATCATCGCGCTGGTGGCCGTCGCGGGCATGGTGGTCTTCGCCCTGTACGGCCTCAAGACCAAGGTCGTCGAGAAGGTCAACCAGGACCCGAAGTACGACGGCGGCGGCGCCACGCCGTGATCCGTCGTCCTCGTCCCCGCCGTTCGGACCGGGGAGCGATGAGCCTCAGCCTGGCCATCGTCTTCCCGGTCGTCCTGATCCTGCTGCTGACCGTCGTGCAGACCGGTATGTGGTGGTACCACCGCCAACTCGCGCTGACCGCCGCCCGCGAGGGCGTCGACGCGGGGCGGACGCAAGGGAACCGGACCGACGAGCAGAAGGACCGGGCGGCACGCGCGCAGGCCGAGGACTTCCTGAACCGGCAGGGCGACACGGACCACCGGGTCGTCACCGACGGCAGCACCCCGGTGCTGATCAAGGTCACCGTCGAGGTGAAGGCCCCGGTCATCGTCCCCTTCATCACCCCGCCGACCGTCACCCAGTTCGCGCAGGCCCCACGCGAGCGCTTCGTCGCGCCGGTGGTCAGGCCGTGAGCGGGCCGGCTCGCCGGTGGCCCTCGGCGCGTTCCGCCCGGCCCGTGCACCCCGCGGGCCGGGCGGAGCGCGGCGGGTGGTGGCACCTGTTCCTCGCCGCCCGCGCCGCCCGCTCCGGGCGCGGACGGGACGGTGGCAGCGCGGCGATCGAGGCGGCGATCGTCGCGCCCGCCGTGGTCGCGCTGATCCTGGTCGCGGTCGCGGCGGGCCGGGTGCAGACGGCGGGCGGCACCGTCGAGGCGGCGGCCCGTTCGGCGGCCCGGACGGCGTCGCTGGAGCGGGGCGGCAACGCCGCGATGGACACCGCGGCGAAGAAGGCCGCCGCGGACGCCATGCGGCAGCAGGGCGTGCACTGCGGGAAGAGCGGTGTCACGGTCAAGCACGGCAAGCGCAGCAACCAGGGCGTCGACTGGGAGACGGTCGAGGTGACGGTGACCTGCGAGGTCTATCTGGCGGACCTGATCGGTGGACCGGACGCCCTGCCGAAGACGCTGACCGGTTGGTTCGTCTCGGTGGTCGACCGGTACCGGGGCCCATGAGGGCCGGGCGCGCCCCGGCGGGGCGGGCTCCGGTCGGGCGGACCCGGTGCGCGCGGTGGGGGACCGGGCGCGGGGAGCGGGCCGGGCCTGTGCGGCGGACCGGGCGCGGTGAGTGCGGCAAGTGGTTCGAGTGGACCGAGTGGGTGGAGAGTGTGTCGGGTCGTGGGGCGGACGGTGGTGGGGCTGTGACGACGAGGCGGTCCGACGGGGATTGGGGAGCCGTCGGGCGGGGGAGACGCAAGCGGAGGGCGCCCGGGGGAGGGCGGCGGAGCCGGTGGGGAGGGAAGGCGATGGCACGCGCAGGCACGGTGCGGCTGTTCCGGGCCCGGCCCGGCGGCCGCTCGGACCGCGGCGCGCTGTCGATCTTCGTTGCCATCTGCGCGGCCGTCGTGGTGCTGGTCATCGCGCTGGTGGTCGACGCCGGGGGCAAGCTCCGGGTCGCCGAGCGGGTCGACGCCTACGCCCAGGAGGCCGCCCGGATGGCCGGCCAACAGCTGGACGAAGCCGCCCTGTTGCGGGGCGAGGGCTACAAACTGCGGGCGCGGATCTATGTCGAGGCCGCGGCCAACAGCTATCTCGCGCTGTACGGGCTGTCCGCCGACGCGGTGGACTTCTCCCAGGACGGCGCCACCGTCACCGTCACGGTGCGGGCCGTGTTCCGCCCCGTCATGCTGGGCGAGTTGGGCAAACGGAAGGTCATGGGCCGGGGGAGCGCCACCCTCGTCCACGGAGTCAAGGAAGCGGAGAACGCCTGATGGCCGCGCCACGCGCCAAGGACCAGACCCGTGCCGGGCGTCCGGCCCGGGGAGCGAACACCACCCCCGCGTCCGGCCGACGGCCGGCGCCGCTGCCGTCCCATCGCGCGGGCGGCGGCCGCCGGCGCGGCCGGGGCGGCGCCGTCCTCGCCGCGATCGCGGCCCTGATCACTCTGCTCGTCCTGATGGTCGGCGTGCCCGCCCTGCTGCTGTACGGCACCCGGGCGGTGGCCGACATGGGCGCGCTCGCGCCCGACGGCATCGGCGCGATGCTGACCAGCCCCGACGACGGGCGGCTGTTCCTCTGGTTGCTGGTGGTCGTCGGCTGGGTCGGCTGGGCGTGCTTCGCGCTCTCCGTCCTGCTGGAGGTCCCGGCGCAGTTGCGCGGCCGGGTGGCCCGGCGGATCCCGGCCTTCGGCTGGAGCCAGCGGGCCGCCGCCGGACTGGTCGGCGCGGTCATCGCCCTGGTGCCGGTGGCCGGTTCGGCCTTCGCCGCCACCGCCGAGCACGCTCCGGTCGTCGCCGCCGCGGCGGTGACCTCGGGCGCGCAGACCGCCGCACAGGCCGCCCCGGCCGTCGCCCCCGCCGCCGACCAGCAGGCCGGCTACACCGTCCGGGACAGTCGACCGGCCGACAGCCTGTGGTCCATCGCCGAGCGCCAACTCGGCTCCGGTGAACGCTGGACCGAGATCGCCAAGCTCAACGACGGCCGGGTGATGGACGATTCGGGGATCCGCTTCGACGCCGACCGGCCGATCCAGCCCGGCTGGAAGCTCGCCATGCCGGCCGACGCCAAGCCCGACGGGGCGACCCCCGGGCCCGCCGCGCCGGCCCCCGCCGGGACGCCGCAGACCGGCCCGGCCGGCGGCACGGCCCAGGGCGGCACCGTCACCGTGAAGGCCGGCGAGAGCCTGTCGCAGATCGCCCAGCGGGAGCTGGGCGACGCGGAGGCGTGGCCGAAGCTGTTCGAGGCGAACCAGGGCGCGCAGGCGCCCGACGGCGAGCGCCTCACCGACCCGGACGTGGTGGTGCCGGGCATGGTGCTCAGCCTGCCCGGCGCGCCGGCCCCGGCTCCCGCCCCGGCCCCCGCGCCCGAGCAGGCCCCCGCCCCCGCGCCGACCCCGCCGCCGCCCGCGCCGAACACCCAGGCGCCCTCGGCACCCGCCGCCGAAACACCCGCTGCCCAGACACCCGCCCCGACGCCGCCGCCCGCGCAGGCCCCCGCGCCCGCGCAGCCCTCCGCCCAGGCCCCGGCGCCGGCGGGGACGCCCGCCCCGACGATCGGGGCCCAGGCCCCGGCCGCCCACGCCGAGAAGGCGAACGACGACTACGGCGTCGCCCTCGCCGCCTCCACGGTCGGTGTGCTGCTCGCCGCGATCATGGTCGGAACCGTCGCCCGCAAGCGCGGCGGCCAGCTGCGGGCCCGTCGCCCCCGGCACCGCATCGCCATGCCCAGCGCCCCGGCCGCCGCCTTCGAGGCCGAGCTGAAGGCCCGCCAGGACGACGCCGGCCTGCACCTGCTCGACCGCGCGCTGCGGAGCATGGCCCGCAACACCGTCCGCGGCGGCAAGCGGCTGCCCGTGATCGTCGCTGCCCGGATCACCCCCGGCCGCACGATCGAACTCCACCTCTCCGGTCCCGCCGCGCCCATCGCGCCGTTCCGCGCCGCCCACACGCCCGACATCTGGTGGTGCGCCGCCGACTCCGACGGCCTGTTGTCGCCGGCCCAGGCCCGCAAGACCGCCGCCCCCTACCCGGCCCTGGTCACCCTGGGCTCGGCCGCGGACGGCTCGATCGTCCTCGCCGACCTGGAGACGGTCCGGCTGCTCCACCTCTCCGGACACCCGGAGGACGCCCGCGACGTGCTGCGCACCCTGGCCCTCGAACTCGCCCACAGCCCGCTCGCGGACCGGCTCCACCTGCACCTGGTGGACCTCGCTGAGGAGATGCCGATCAGCGGACCGGCCGCCGAACGGATCCACCGCCACACCACCCTGGAGGCGGCGCTCGCCGCGCTCGGCCCGCGCACCGCCAAGGCCCGGGCCACCCTGGTCTCGGCCGAGGCGGCCAGCCCCCGGGACGCCCGCAGCCGGGGCCTGGCCGACGAGTCCTGGGTCCCCGAGATCGTGCTCTGCGGACACCAGCCCGGTGGCGGCATCCCGGCCGAACTCGGCCGGCTGCTCGACGCCCGGCCCCGCACCTGCGTCGCCGTGGTCACCCGCGCCCCCGAGCGCGGCACCGGCCCGGTGGCCCGCTGGACCCTCCCGGCCACCGGCCCGGCCACCATCCCCGGCCTGCACGTCACCCTGGAGCTCCAGCGCCTGACCACCGGCCAGTACGAGCAGGTCACCGAGCTGCTCCGGGCCGCCGACGACAGCACCCAGCACCCCGCCCCCGCCTGGACCCTGGACGGCGACGAGCTGGAGCCCGCCGACCTCCCCGTCCCCGTCCTCGCGGGTGTCGGCGCGGCGTCGGGCCCCGGGTCGGACGGCCCGGCGGGCGGGTTCTCGCTCGCCGCGCTGGACGCCGCCCTGGGCGGCCCGGACTCCGGGGACGACGCGGACGACGACACGGGCGGTGGCCGCGACGTGGCCGGACCGCGCCTGCTGGCGCGGGTGATCGGTACCGGGGCCAGCCCGTTCGCGGGCACCGACCCGGCGGCGCCGCTGCCGGTGTCGGTGCCGCCGGTCGCCGGACCGGCCGCGCTGCCGGCCCCGCGCCACCTCGTCAACGGGCTCGGCCGCCAGGCCGGCGCCGTCACCGGGCCGGTGCCCGTGGCGCCGGCGGTCGCCGTGGTGCCCGCCGGACCGGCCGCCGTACTCCCGGTCGCGCCGCCCGCGGGGCCGGAGTCCGACGGCGCCGGTGGTGGCGGCGAGGGGGGTGCCGACGGTGCCTCCGGCGGGCCCGAGGGCTACGAGGGTGACGAGACCACCCAGAACCTCGGACTGCCGACCGCTGTCGTGCCCGTCCAGCCGGTGGCCCCGGTGGCCCCGGTGCCGCCGATGGGTCCGGTGGCGCCGGTGATCACGGACCCGTCGTCCGCGCCCGCCGTCCCCGCGCCCGCCGTCCCCGCGCCCGCCGTCCCCGCACCGACCGTCCCCGCGTCGGTGCCCGCCCCGTCGCCCGTTCAGGAGCCCGTGCCGACGCACGACCCGGCTCCCGCGCCCACCGGCGCCGATCCGCGTGTGCCCGTCAGGCCCGAGCCCGGCCCGGCCACCACCGCCCTCGCCCGGACCGCCTCCGGGCGCAGCGACAGCGACGACCTGCTCGCCATCCTCCGCTCGCCGGAGGCGCACGCCGCCCGCAACGCTCCCCGGATCCGCCTGCTCGGGCCGGTCGACGTCGCCGGCACCGGCGGCACCGCCGAACCGGGCGTGGTGGGTCGGCTCACCGAGATCGCCGCTTACCTGGCCCTGCGCCCCGGCGCCGATCACGCCGCGCTCGACCACGACCTGCACCCCGGGGCGGCCCACCTCGACCCGCATCCCACGGCCGCGGACGCCCGGAGCCCGCTGTCCGACAAGCTCGCCGACCTGGCGGCCTGGCTGGGCACCGGGTCGGACGGACGGCCCCTGCTGGTCACCGGCCAGGTCGAGGGCTGCACCTTCGCCCCGGCCGTCACCTGCGACTGGGACGAGTTCCGCAGCCTCTACCGGCGCGGCATGCGCAGCACCAGCGCCACCGCCGACGCGGCCCTCGCCCATGCCCTCGCCCTGGTCCGCGGCGCCCCGTTCGCGGAGGCCCCGCCCGCCTCGTACGGCTGGGCCGAGGCCGAGCGGCAGGACATGATCGCCGCGATCGTCGACACCGCCCACGAACTCGCCGCCCGCCGCCTCCAGTACGGCGACCACCGCAGCGCCGAGGCCGCCGTCTTCCGCGGCCTCGCCGTCGCCCCGGACGTCGAACTGCTGCACCGCGACCTGTTCTACGCCTACGCGTCGGCCGGCGCCCGGGACCAGCTGCTGCGCGCCGTCAACCGCCTCGACGCGCTCAGCCGCCGCACCGGCCGCGAACTCGACGCCGACACGATCGCCCTCCTCCGCGACCTCCTGGCCGGCTCCTGACCGGCGGGCTGTCGGAACGCCCGACCGCTCACCCGACCGCGCCCCGTCCGGCCCGCACTCCGCGAGCCGGGCGGGGCGCGGTGCGTCCTGCCGGGAGCCGGTTGTCACACCGGTCTGATGGGATTCCGGTATGACGGACTGGTCGCGACTCAGCCACGCCTATGGCTCCGCGGAAGACATCCCCGCCCTGCTGGACCTGATCGAGGCCGAGCCGAGTGCCGAGCGCTGGAGCGAGCTCTGGTCGGCCCTCTGCCACCAGGGCAGCGTCTACTCGGCCAGCTTCGCCGCTCTTCCCCGGCTGACGGCGATCGCCGTGGCCGCCGCCGGCACCGAGCAGCGGTTGAACGCGGTGCAACTGGCAGCCGCCATCGTGGTGGGGGCGGAGCAAGCGGACGAGGCCGGCGACGTCCTCGCGAAGAACGCCCAGGACATCGCCGTCCTGCTGCGGATGACGAACGAGCACCTGCGGACGACGTCCGACCGCACCGACTACATCTATCTGCTCGAAGCCCTCCTGGCCTTCGAAGGTGTACCCGTCTGGGGCGAGAACCTGGCCTGGGGGCTCGTGAACGGGGAGTACCAGATCTCCTGTCCCGACTGCGAAACCGACCTGTTCATCGCCATCGGTGACGACGGCTGCTTCGCCACGAGCGGCGACTACGCCCTGCACGAGGACGTCGAGAAGGCCCCCTTGCGACCCGCCGAGCCCGGCGACCTGCACGGCATCGGCCGCCGCCTCCACACACTCGCCCTGGGCGACGGCCGGACCGAGGTCGCCACCGCGTTGACCTACGTCTTCGGAGGGGCGCACTGCGTGGACTGCGGGGCGGACTTCGCCGTGGCCGACCGGGTGGGCGATCCCTGCTGACGTCGCGGCGGCGACGACCGCGTGTGGAGCGGGAAGTCGGCCCGGTCGACTTCCCGCTCCGAGCCCTGCTGCGAGCCCCGCTCCGGTCCCGACCACCCACCCGGCCTGGCTCCGGCATCACCCGATCTCGTAGGGTGGCGCCCATGGTGTGGTGACAGGCGCCACACGGGGTACGAAGCAGCAGCAGAACGCCGCTGAGCGGCGGGGCGGGGCGGTGACCTGGAAATGGCGGAGACTACGGCGGTCCCCGGAGGTCCCGACCCCGTGACGGACGTCGGCCCCGGCCCCCAGGACGCCGTACCGCCGAGGCCCGCGCGCAACGCCTACGAGGAGCACCAGCCCGGCCCGGCCGCGCTCTACGAGCCCCCGGCCCCGCTGCCCGCCCCGGTCCCGGTGGCCGAACCGACCCCGCAGCCTGCCCCGGGCCCCGTGCCCGGACCGCCCGCGCCGTCCACCGGATGGACCGTCACCGGTATGCCCGCCATGGGCGCGGCGCCCGTCGTCCCGGCCCCGCCCGGCGCGACGCCGCCGCCGTTCACCGTCCCCGGCGCCACTCCCGCCGCCGCCCCGGGCGCCACCCCCGCGCACGGCCTGCCCGGCATCGGCTCGGCCCTGGGCAGCGGCCCGCGCGGCCGGATCCTGGTCGTCGAGGGCGGCTACGGCACCTCCGGCCGACGCACCTGGGGCCGCGGCGGACCCGCCCAGGCCCCGGTGCTGTCCGCGATGCTCGCCGCCGTCTCCCCGCAGGTGCTGCTGGCCGCCGACACCGTCGACGCCGTGCACCTGCCCGGCGCCAGCGACCCGCACACCGTGCTCGCCCACCTGCGGGCCGCCGCCCGCCACCCCGGACCGCTGCTCGTCCACCTCGGCGGCCACCTGCTCGCCGACAAGCGCGGCGGCCAGCTCCACCTCACCCTGCGCGACTCCAAGCCCGGCAGCATCCGTCAGGACGGCCTCGCCTGGCAGTCGATCGCCGGCGAGCTGCGGCACCGCCCGGCCGAGTGGCAGACCCTGGTCGTCGCCGACCTGAGCGCCGACCAGAACGCCTGGTCGCTGCTCCAGGGCGACCTCGCGTCGTTCAGCGAGGGGCTGCCGCTGTGGGCGGTGGTCAGCCCCGACCCGGACCAGATCGGCACCTTCACCCGCGCCCTGATCGAGGCCCTGCACGGCGGCCGCCCGGGCGGCGAGGCCGTCCTCGCACCGGAACAACTGCGCCAGCAGGTCTACTCGGTGCTCCGCCCGGACGTGATCGTGGTCAGCACGCACGCCCCGGACCGCCCGGTCTTCCGCAACACCGCGCGGCGCGGTGAGGGGTCGCCGACCGACTTCCCCCCGTACGAGGGGCCGAGCCCGGCCGCCGTCCTGCCCCGCCCGGCCGCGCCGGACGAGGTCACCTGGGACGACCGGCCCTGGGGCGAGTCGCCCCGGGACGCCGCCGCCGTCCCGCAGGACGCGGTGCCGGGGCCCCGGCCGGCCGTCACCCTGGACAAGCCGGCCGCCGCTGCCTGGGCCGCGGCCGAACCGGCGCAGCCGGTCGACGGGCCCGTGAACCTGCTCAAGTCCGGCGTGCCACCCACCCCGCCGCCCGCGCCGCACCCGGTCGACCTGCGGAAGCCGGGCGCCTGGCAGCCGCCGGTACCGGAGCCGCAGGCCGTGGTCGAGGTCGTGCCCGAGGTTGTGGTCGTGCCCGAGCCCGAGCCCGAGCCCGAGGTCGTGGTCGAGCTCGTGCCCGAGCCCGCCGAGGAGCCGCAGCCCGCTGTCGCCGAGCCGGTGGCCGTCGAGTCCGCCGCCGAGGACACGGAGGACGCCGAGTCCGCCGAGCCCGCCCCCGCCCCGGCGGATGCCACCCCCGCCCCCGCGCCGGACCGCTCCGAGCCCCGCGCCGACTACCGCGAGGTGATCGGCCGGATCGTCCGCAGCGCCGACGCCGGCGACCACGCGGCCGCCACCGACCTGGCCTTCGCCCTCGAACTGGAGGCGATCGCCGAGCACGGCCCGGTCTCCGCAACGGTCCTCCAGGTCCGTCAGGTCCGCGCCCACGTGTCCCGGCTCGCCGGCCGGACGGCCGAGGCCGCCGGGATCTACCGCGAGGTCGCCCTGACCCTGCTCCGCAGCGAGGGCCCCGAGCACCCGGAGACCCAGCACGCGGCGACCAACGCCGAAGCCTGCTGGCGGGCCGTCAAGGACCGCACCGAGGCGCTCCGCATCGCCCCGGAGATCATCGAACTGCGCGCCTACCTCCCGGGCCCCGGCGGCCGCAAGCTCCGCGCCGCCGAACGCCACCTCGCCACCCTCGCCGCGCCCGCCGCCGCCCCTGCCTCCGACCCCGCCTGACCGGGATGGGCTTCTGGTCGACGTGGCGGGAGAACCGCCGCTCCCTCGACTACTCGCGCCGCTCCGGTGAACGCTGGCCGAAGGCGGACGTCCCGGAGTTCGTCGCGGCCGTCGAGGCGTCGGGCCTCTTCGAGTCGGTGGAGGCGGCTCCGGTCGCCCCGGGTCACGTCGACCTCTACCTGGAGGCGGCCACCGGCCAGTCCTTCGTCGTCATGGTGGCCGACGGCCTCGACTCCTGCCGGGTCATCTGCGACGGGTACGTCTTCGACCGGGTTCCGGCGTGCCTGGTTCTGGAGTTCCTCCGGACCGTCCTGGCCGGCGAGATCGATGTGGAGTTCTCGTCCTCGCGTCGCTGGGTGCGGCTCCGCGTCCCACTGAGCGGCGAGGGTACCTGGCAGGAGTCCCGCTGCTTCGACGACGACCTCGCCCCCTGGGAGGCCCGGGCGATCTCCAGTGCCCGAACCTCCGCACCCTGACGCACAGAAGCCCTCTATAGGCTCGTCCGCTGTGGACGACAACCTGCCGAAGCTCCTGACGACGCCGATGACCGACCGGAACGCCCTGACGCTGGAGCGGCTGGCCCGCCGTCGTCTCAAGCGCGGCGGGGCGGCCTTCGTGGCGGACCTCGGCATCGGGCTGGCACAGCGGCACCGCCCGACGTCGGCCGCGTCCGCCGCCTCGGGAGTGTTCGACGAGCTCTTCGGCCGGCTGGTTCGCCTGCTGGCGGCGACACGCGGCCCCGGCCACGTCGACGAGCTGCTGCGGCTGCTCGCGGCGGGCAGGCCGGACGATCCGGAGCTCGAACGCCACGTGGCCTCGGTACTGGCATCCTGCCAAGCACCGGCCGACCTCGCCGTGGTGTACGACGAGGGGGCCGCCGCTTCGGAGGAGTTGCGCGCCTGCCTGCTCCAGGAGCTGGTGCTCCGGGGAGTCCCGGTGGCGGGGACCCCGGGAATCGCCTCGTGGGCGACCTCCCCGCACTGGCGCGACCACCCGTTGGGCGCGCTGCCGCTGGTAACGGCCGAGCCGGAACGGGAGCCGGATCTGCCGGCCTGGTCGGTCGACGGCAGCAGTTGCGGATTGCCCTACCCGGACCCGGAGGAGCGCCACCCGGCACCCCTCCCGTATGCCGGTCCGGTGACGGCGGTGGAGACGACCGCTGCCGTCACCGCCCGCGCCATGGCCTCGGCGGTGGCGAACTGGGCCGACCACCCGGAGGAGCCGGAGGGCCGCGTCGAGGCGCGGACCTTCGCCTTCGCGGAGCCGCTGGAAGCCGAGGCCGTGCCGGGCGTACTCGTCGCGCTGGGCCTTGACTGCCTGATGGACCTGGGCGACCTCCCGAAGCCCGGCGCGAAGACCGCGTTCGGAGTGGTCGCGGTCGAGCCGGCCGAGGTCTGGCGGATGCTGTTCGCCGCGTCCTCCACCGGGGGAGCCTACGACTCGGCCTGCTACGGCGCCTACGGCCGACTCGGGGCCTGGCACTCCCTCACCGCCCTCGCCGGTATCTCGGCGGACGCCCCGCCGAGCGAGGTGGAGGCCCGCGTCCGGGCCTGCACGTGGTACCGCTTCGGCGCGGACACCCCGTGGTTCCACCGGGTGGTCTGGGACCTGGGCGTCCTGACCGTCTCCCCGGACGGCCGCCACCTGGCGGTCCTCGCCGCCACGACGACCGACTGACCGCCCGCCGGGTAGTCGGAGTGGGAAGTCGGCCGGTCCGACTTCCGGCCGCCTGTCTGCTATTGGCGGCTGTCGGCGTGGAGTCCGGCGATGACTCTGACATCCGCTTCGGACATGCCCAGAACCTTGGCGATCTCCTTGGCGAGAAGGGGGTCCGGGTTGTGAACCCCGCGACGGAGCATATGGATGGTGGACATCGACCGTGCGGTCCCCCTTGCCATGGCCCGCACCGGAATTCCGCGCAGGTCCATCAAGGCGGTGAGCACCCTGCCGAACGGATGCGGTTCCAACTGCCCCGCCGGGGCGGTGGCGGGGCCGAGGACCACGTCGCCGATCTTGGCCTGGAAGCGGACGAGTCGGTCACCCGCAAACCCGACCGTGGCGACGAAAGGCAGGCCCTCGTCACCGCCGGAGTGGGCCGTGCCCGGAACCGACACCTCGGTGAACCTCGAGGGGAAGCCGCGGTGACCACCGGCGATCTCCAGGGGGCGCCCCGGCTCGACATCGGTGATCCGCCAATCGCGGTTCCACCAGGGCAGTTCCTGCAGTACCTCGGTGAAGAAGGGCGGCAGCAAGTGGCCGGGTGCGGGGCGTGGGAAGTACGTGTCATGCAGCTCATGACGCGCTCCTGCGGCCCGGCGCCCGAGTTGGCGCCGGGCCGCAGCGGTCCGACGGCCTCACGCCCCCGACCGGTGGCTCCTGGTTCCCGTCGAATCCACTGCCAGCAGCTCGCCCAAGCGGGCGGTATCGGCGCCGACCAGGGCGTCGAAGAAGCACCGGTCGCGCTCCACCAGTGTTGTGCGGTCGCCGGGTTCGGTCGTAGTAGGCATGATCGTCCCGTCCACTCCGAGGGGGAGCGGCTGCCACGGGTGTGCGACAGCGGCTTCCCCGACGGTATGCCTTGACGTGGGCGTCAAGGCCAGTCCGAACGCCCCGGGCGGTTCGGGCGGTCGGGGGTCAACGGCCCTCTGGGTCCGCCGCCGTGGGCGGTGGAGGGGCGGTGGTGCGCAGGCGTTCGGCGAGGGCGGCGAGGTGGGTGTCGAGGACGGCTCCGGCCTCCGTTGCGGTCAGGTGGCCGATGAGGACGTGACTGGTGAGGCCGTCGGCGAGGGCGAGCAGGGCGCGGGCCTCGTGCTGCGGGTCGGCCGGGCCGTGCTCGGTGGCGGCCTCGTTGATGGCCTCGGTGACGAGGCGGGCGAGGAGGTCGTGGAGGGCCGTGTAGCTGGTTCTCAGTGGGCCGGCGAGTGGTTCGCTGACGGCGGCCTTGGCGACGAACGCGAGCCAGATCCGGGCCTCGGCTCGGTGTTCCTCGCCGAGCAGGGCGATCTCGGTGGCCACGTGCCCGAGGGTGGTGGCGGCCGATCGGGCCGGGTTTCGGGCGAGGCGGGCCCGGGCGCGTTCGGTGATGCGTTCGCCGACGTGGTCGACGGCGAAGAGGAGCATTTCCTCCTTGGTGCGGAAGCAGCGCTGGACGGCGCCCAGGGAGACTTCCGCGCGGGCGGCGACGTCGCGCATGGTCACTCCCTCCGGCCCGTGTTCGTCGGCGAGGAGGCAGACGGCCTCGGCGATCCGGCGGCGTCGGTCCTCGTAGTCCACCTGCTTGGGCATGGTCGGCCTCTCTCTTATTCCGATACGATCGTATCGCTTCCGGAGTATGGTTCCGGCACGAGCACGTCGGCCCGCGGACGGGGAGCACAGGATCATGAAGGACGAGCTGTGGAAGCTGTCGGCCGCCGACCAGGCGGCGGCGGTCCGGGGCGGGGAGGTGTCGGCGGTCGAACTGGTCGACAGTCACCTGGACCGCATCGCCGAGGTCAACCCGCAGGTCAACGCCGTCACCCAACTGCTGGCCGAACGCGCCCGGGAGGCCGCCGCGCGGACGGACGAGCGGCGCGCCTCGGGCGATGAGCTCGGGCCGCTGGCCGGTGTGCCGTTCACGGTGAAGGAGTCCACCCCGATCGAAGGCGTACCGACCACCTTCGGATCGCCGCGCTTCCGCGACCTGGTGGCGCCCGCGGACGCGCTGCCCGTGGCCCGGCTGCGTGCGGCCGGAGCCGTGCCGATCGGGCACAGCAACATGCCCACCCTGGTCCTGGCCGGGATGCACTCCCGCAGCGAGCTGTTCGGCGACACCGTCAACCCGTGGGACCCGCGCCGGACCCCGGGCGGCAGCAGCGGCGGCGACGCGGTGGCCGTGGCCACCGGCATGGCGGCACTCGGACTCGGCAACGACTCCGGCGGATCGGTCCGGGTCCCCGCCTCGTTCTGCGGCGTGGCCGGGCTGAAGCCGACCGCCGGGCGGTTCCCCGCCGACCACCGCGTCATCGGCCCGGACGACCCCGGGCCGGCCTCGCAGACGCTGGTCACCGACGGACCCCTGGCCCGCCGGATCGCCGACCTGCGACTGGCGTACGAGGTGCTGGCCGGTGCCGACCCGCGGGACCCGAGGGCCGTGCCGGTCCCCCTCTACGGCGAGCCGCTGCCGGGGCCGGTCAAGGTCGCGGTCGTCGCCGACCCCGGCGTCCACGGCGTCCACGCCACGGTCGGCCGGGCTGTCGCGGCCGCGGCCGACGCGCTGCGGGACGCCGGGTACGACGTGCGGGAGGTGGCGGACGTGCCGCGGCTGGACGAGGCGTTGGAGGCGTACGGCCGGCTCACCGTGACCGAGTTCGCCCCGGCCTGGCCGGTGGTGCGGACACTGCTCGGCGAGGGCGGGGACCGCTACATCGGGACGGCGATGGAAAGGACCCCGCCCGCGACCGCCGCGGAGTTCATGAAGCTGATGGGGCTCTGGCTGGGCATCCGCCGCTCCTGGGCGGAGTTCCTCGACGAGTACCCGCTGCTGCTCGGACCGGTGTTCACCGAGCCGCCGGTCGAACCGGGTCTGGAGTCGCGCGACCGGGCGGGACACGAACGGGTCGGCGCGGGCATCCGCCTGTGCACGGTGACCAGCTTCGTGGGCGTGCCCGGGGTCGCCGTGCCGACCGGAGTGGCCGACGGGCTGCCGTCGGGCGTGCAGATCGTCGGACGCGCGTTCCGGGAGGACCTCTGCCTGGCCGCCGCCCAGGACGTCGAGGACCGTCTCGGCGTGCTCGCACCGATCGACCCGCGCCCCGAAGTCCGGGCGGCCGCACGTCGGCGGTGAGCACTCGTTCTGCGCCGGGGCGGCTGCCCGACCGCACGCGTCGCGCAGGAGTGGTTCGGTCTCGCCCCGTCGGGACAGCAAGGGCCGACGATGCCCGGCTCCCAGGCCCTCCGGCGCGTCCCTCGCGGACCGCTGGAGGGCTCCACCAGCCCTGTGCCGCGCGGCGAGGAGGGCCCGGCACCATGCCGGCAGGTCGTCCCCGGGGCGATCAGCGCGCCACCGTGCGCGCGACGCGGAATCCCACGTCGTCGACCCGGAACGTCGGGTGGCTGCGGCGCCGGACGGAGGCCCGGCAGCTCCAGTGCTCGTCGAACCAGCCGCCGCCGCGCAGTACCCGGTAGGTGCCGTAGACCTCGGCGTCGTAGAGGTCCCAGCACCACTCCCACACGCTGCCGAGCGTGTCGTGGAAGCCCCACGGATTGGGCCGCTTGCCGCACACCTCCTGGAGGCGCTCCTCCGAGTTGCCCCGGTACCACGCGATCTCGTCGAGGGGGCCGTACCGCGGACCCGTGGTACCGGCGCGGCAGGCGTACTCCCATTCGGCTTCCGTCGGCAGTCTGTACCCGTCCGCGGACGTGTCCCACTCGGCCTCCTCGCCGCCGGCCGGGAAGCGGTAGGCGGGGGAGTAGCCCTCGCGGCGGGACAGCGCGTTGCAGAACCGGACGGCGTCCCACCAGGAAACACCCTCGGCGGGCAGCCGGTCCCCCTGGGCCGCGCCCGGTTGCCGGTCGGCGATCCGGGCGTAGAACGCCTGGGTGACCGGGTGCGCCGCGAGCCGGTAGGGAGCGAGCCCGACCGCCCAGCTGCGCTGCGTGCGCCGGTCTGTCAGGACGACCTCCCCGGCGGGAACGTCGATCATCTCGGGGCCCGCACTTGTGTCCATGGTTCGAGGACGGTACCGGACTCCCCCGGGAGCACGCCCGCGGTCACGAACCCTCGGTGCACACGGTGGCGTGGTCGGCGGCCCACCGGAGAAGCGTTCACGGCGCCCTCCCGAGGACGTCGGCCACCGCGGTGGTGACGTACGCGGGCTGTCCGACCGCCGCGTTCCACGCGGCGAGCAGCATGTCGGCGACCGGGCCGGGCGCCGTGCCCTGCGCGAGGCTCCGGAATTCGCATCGGCATCCAGGCCGGCAGGTCCAGGACGAGCCGGACGGATCTCCAGCCGGATCCGGTTCTGGGCGGCGTCGCGAAGGGGAAGGTGGAGGCCGGCCACACAGTCGCCCGTTCCCCCTGCGGGCCTCTGCCGCAGAGGGAACGAGGACCGTGTGCGGACGCGGAGTGCGGTGGTGCGCGCCCGGCGCGCGGGGGTGGGGGAGGGGTGCGGGGTGGGGGTGCGGCCCGGTTTGCGCCTGGAGTGGGTGCGGGGGTGGGAGGTGCCGGGTTTCGTGTGAAGAGCTTTTGTCGTACGGGAGTTGAGCCGAGAGGGCGAAGGTGGGGCGGTGGGTGGCGGTGGAGCGGAGGGGAGACGCGGGGCTTTGAGGCGTCGAAAGGGATTTCGGGGATTGGGGTGAATCGTCCCTCTCCCGGCCTACGCTGACGGTACGTCCGGCGGGCACGGTGGGTGTCCGCTCATGTGCGGAGCGTGCGACGGAGAGCAGGGGAGGCCGGGATGGCTGAGGTTCGGGGCGGCGGCGAGAGCGGCGACGCGAGGCCGCAGTTGGACGAGGACCTGTCGGAGGTCTCGGACTTCCTGCATGCGATCGGCCAGCAGATCAAGCTCCTGCGGGAGCAGGCGGGGCTGACGCAGAAGCAGTTCGCCAAGGAGGTCGGCTACACCGAGAGCCTGATCGGCTCGGTGGAGCAGGGGAAGCGGACGCCGCAGCGGGAGCTGCTGGAGTCGTCGGAGCGGGTGTTGGACGCCAGGGGGCTGTTGATCGCCGCCGCGGACGACATCGAGAAGGCGAAGGCGAAGGCGCGGGTGCGGCATCCGGAGTGGTTCCGGAACTACGCCGCCCTGGAGGCGGCAGCTCTCGAACACCACGACTGGAGCAACTATCTGGCGCCGGGACTGCTCCAGACGGAGGACTACGCCCGTGCGGTGTTCCGGATGCGACAGCCGTTGTTGGCGGAGGAGAAGGTCGAAGTTCGGGTGGCGGCCCGAATGGCGCGGCAGGAGGTCCTTGCCCGTTGGCCCCGCGCTGTCTTCAGCTGGGTGATCGACGAGAGCGTGCTGAACCGCCGGCTCGGCGGGCCCGAGGTGCACAGGAGGCAGCTCGAACGCTTCCTGGAGGTCGGGGAGACCCGAGGTATGACGCTTCAGATCATGCCAATGGACCGATCCGAGAACGCGGGTATGGATGGTTCGTTCATCCTCATCACGCCCAAGGGACGGCCGCAGACGGGCTATATGGAGGTCCAGAGGAACGGTAGGCTCATCACCGATGCGGAGGAGGTCCGGTTCCTGAACGTTCGATACGGCACCCTCAGAGCGCAGGCGCATTCTCCGCAGGAGTCCCTGTCCTTGATCGAGAAGATGCTAGGAGAGCGATGAGCGGCGATCTGGTGTGGTTCAAGAGCAGCTACAGCGGCGGCGAGGGCGGCGCTTGCGTCGAGATCGCCGAGGCGGCGGAGTCGGTCCTGGTGCGTGATTCGAAGGACAAGTCCGGCCCGCAGCTGGCCTTTTCGCCGACTGCTTGGCGCTCCTTCGTCGAGTTCGCGCAGTCGGTCCGATGAGCGGCGATCGGGTCTGGCTCAAGAGCAGCCACAGCGGTGGCGAGGGCGGGGACTGCGTCGAGGTGTGGTTCAAGAGCAGTTACAGCAGCAACGAGGGTGGCGACTGCGTCGAGGTCGCCGAGTCGGCCGAGTCGGTGCTTGTGCGTGACTCCAAGGACAAGTCCGGCCCCCGCCTTGCCTTCTCCCCGGCCGCCTGGCGCTCCTTCGTCGAGTTCGCGCGGTCGCTCTGACGTGACGGTGCGGCCGCCCGCCTTCCGGCGGACGGCCGCACCTCCGCGGTCCTACCGCCCCGCGAGGGCGTGGACGAAGCGGCCGGCGTCGATGGTGCCGAGGCCGCTGGCCAGGTCGTAGCCCTTGGCGGCCTGGTAGCCGGTCACGGTGTCCCAGGAGTTGTCGCCGGTGGTCACGTCGGTGATGCCGCTCCACTGGTTCGGGAGCAGGTTGAGGCCGTAGAGCCGCCAGTTGAGCTGGCCGAGGCGGTGCCCGGCCAGCTGGTCGGCGAGCGCGACGACGCCGGAGAAGATCGGGGCCGCCTCACTGGTGCCGCCGGTGAGGTGCCAGCCGGCCCGGGTGGGGTCGTAGGACTCGTAGGTCCAGGCGCCGCCGTCGACGGCCGCGCTCATGCTGATGTCCGGGGTGCCGCGGTGGTTGCCGGTGACCTTGGCGACGCCGGTCTGGTACAGCGGCCGGTCGAAGATGCCGGAGACGCCGCCGCCGCCCGCGCCGTAGGCGTCGTGCCAGACCTTGTCGGGCGCGGTGCGCTTGCCCGCGTCGTCCAGGGTCATCTGGGTGCCGCCGATGGAGGTGACCAGCGGGTCGGACGACGGCCAGGAGTTGACCTTGAACGGGTACAGGTCCGAGCCGTTCTCCTTGGCGTCGGTGGCACCGTTGTCGCCCGAGGAGGCGAGCACGGTGACGTCGTGCGCGGCGGCCTCCTTGAAGGCGTAGCGCAGGTCGGTGAGCGACTTGAAGTTGCCCTTGTCGTAGCCGGGGAAGGTGTTCTCGGTGGCGCCGAAGCTCTGCGAGATGACGTCGGCGCGGCCGGAGCGGATGAGCGCCTGCTCGGCGTCCATCATCTCGGGCAGGCCGACGGTGCCCTCGGTCTCGGCGATGCCGGTCTCGACCAGGATGATGTGGGCGTCCGGGGCCACGGCGTGCGCGTACTCGACGTCGAGCGTGGACTCGCCGGCCCAGCCGGTGTGGTCCGGGTTGGTCGGGTCGAAGGGCGGGACGTTGCCCCACTTCATGATCTCGACCTGGGTGTCCGGGATGCCCCACTGCTTGTCGAAGACCTCCAGGTCGTGCTGGATGGTCGGCGAGCCGAAGGAGTCGACGATGACGATGGTGCGGCCCTTGCCGGTGACGCCCTCCTTGTAGAGGGAGTTCAGGTTGTAGGCCTCGCGGTACTGGAGCGGGGAGTAGCAGTGGATGCCGAGCTGGCTGACGCAGTCGGAGGTGGACAGCGGTGCGGTGCGGCCGAGGGCGTTGACGTGGCCGGCGGAGGCGGGCCGGACGTGGACGCCGGCGGCGCTCGGCGCGTCCGTGGTGGTGGCACCTGCGACGACGGAGCCGGTGGAGACGGTGCCGGCCGTCAGGGCGGTGGCCCCTACGGCGAGCAGGGCCAGGGCGCGACGGAGGGTGCGGGGGCTGCCCATGGGACTCCTTGGGACGCTGGGCCCGGCCGGGATCGGTCGGGTCGGTCCGGCCATCCCATCGACTGCCGCATGATCATGCCATAGTCATTTCATATCCCTCGGCATGGTCGTTACCGGCCACCGAAAAAGGTCAAGACCGTCCCAGGTGAAGGTAACCCAGCACCGGGGACGGTCTCCTGACATATCGTCAGATCACGTTTCCGCGTGTCAGTGGTCGGTGGTCGGCGCGTCAGCGTGCCCCGCCGTTGACGTACAGGGTCTGGCCGCTGACGTAGGAGGCCTCCTCGCTCGCCAGGAAGGCGACCACCGAGGCGACCTCCTCCGGCTGCCCGACCCGCCGCAGCGGGGTGCGGGCGGACACCTCGGCCTGGTGGTCCTCGGCGGTCGAACCGACCCGCTCGGCCGTCGCGGCGGTCATCGGGGTGGCGATGTAGCCGGGGGCGACGGCGTTCACATTGATGTTGAACGGGCCCAGCTCGATCGCCAGCGTCGCGGTCAGGCCCTGGATGCCGGCCTTGGCGGCGGCGTAGTTGGCCTGGCCCCGGTTGCCCAGCGCGGAGCGCGAGCTGAGCGAGACGATCTTGCCCCACTTCTGCGCCACCATGTACTTCTGCGCCACGTGGCTGCAGTTGTAGGCGCTCGTCAGGTTGACCGTCAGGACGGCGTCCCAGTCGGCCTTGGGCATCTTGAAGAACAGGTTGTCCCGGGTGATGCCCGCGTTGTTGATCAGGATGTGCAGACCGCCGAGGTCCTCGGCGATCCGGGCGAACACCGCTTCCACGGCGTCGTAGTCGGCCACGTCGCAGCCGTACGCCCGGGCCGTGCCGCCCTTGGCGGTGATCGCCTCGGCGGTGTCGGCCGCCCGTTCGGCCGAGAGGTCGACGACGGCCACCGTCGCGCCCTCCTCTGCCAGCAGGCGCGCCGTCGCGGCGCCGATCCCCTGCGCGCCGCCGGTGACGACGGCGACCCTGCCTGCGAAACGCGTCATGGTGCTGCTCCTCGGAAAGTCGGGAGTGGAGAGGGAGGGGAAGGAAGCCGTCAGGCGGACTCGACCAGCACCGCGGTGCCCTGGCCGACGCCCACGCACATGGTGGCGAGGCCGCGGCGGCCGCCGGTACGGCGCATCCGGTGCAGCAGGGTGGTGAGGATCCGGGCGCCGGAGCCGCCGAGCGGGTGGCCGAGCGCGATCGCGCCGCCGGTCGGGTTGACCAGCTCGGGGTCGATCCCCAGCTGGTCGACGGAGGCCAGCACCTGCGCCGCGAACGCCTCGTTCAGCTCGGCCTCCGCCACGTCCGCCAGCGTCCAGCCGGCCCGGGCGAGCACCTTGCGGGTGGCCGGGACCGGACCGATGCCCATCACGTCCGGGTGCACGCCCGCCGAGGCCCCGGCCACGTACCGGCCGAGCGGCTCCAGCCCGAGGTCGCCGAGCGCCTCCTCGCTGACCAGGACGAGCCCGGCCGCGCCGTCGTTCATCGGCGAGGCGTTGCCCGCCGTCACCGTGCCGTCGGGGCGGAAGGCGGGCTTGAGCCGGGCGAGCTTCTCCAGGCTGGTGTCCTCGCGGATCGACTCGTCCTGGTCGACGGTCACCCCGTCGGCCCGCTCGACCGGGATCAGCTCGGCGTCGAACCGGCCGTCCTTGCGCGCGGCGGCGGCCAGCCGGTGGCTGCGCAGCGCGAAGGCGTCCTGCCGCTCCCGGGTGATGCCGTACCGGCCGGCCACCTCCTCGGCGGTCTCGCCCATCGAGAGCACGCCGTGGAGTTCGGCCATCCGCGGGTTGGTGAGCCGCCAGCCGAGCCGGGTGTCGAAGGTCTCGATCCGGTGCGGCAGCGCCTCGTCGGGGCGGGGCAGGACGAACGGGGCGCGGGTCATCGACTCGCAGCCGCCGGCCAGCACCACGTCCGCCTCGCCGGAGCCGATCGCCCGGGCGGCCATGGTGACCGCCTCCAGGCCGGAGGCGCAGAGCCGGTTGACGGTGGCGCCGGGCACGCTGTCGGGGAGGCCGGCGAGCAGGACGGCCATCCGGGCCGCGTTGCGGTTGTCCTCGCCGGCCTGGTTGGCGGCGCCCCAGTAGACGTCGTCGATCCGGGCCGGGTCGAGGGCGGGCAGGTCGGCGAGCAGGGCGCGCAGCACGGTGGCCGAGAGGTCGTCCGGGCGGACCGCGGCGAACGCTCCGCGCAGCCGGCCGATGGGTGTGCGGCGGGCCGCGGCGAAGTAGACGGGACGCACGACGGCGGATCTCCTTCTGGGAGGGGGTGAGGGTGTGGTGCCCCGGCCGGAGGGGTGCTCCGACGGAGGTCAGAAGGCGTTGACGCCGGTGAGCGCGCGCCCGATGAGCAGTTGGTGGATCTGGCTGGTGCCCTCGTAGAGGGTCATCACCCGCGCGTCGCGCAGGTACTTGCCGACGGGGTACTCGTCGATGAAGCCGTAGCCGCCGAAGACCTGGAGCGCGTTGTTGGCGGCCCGCACCGCCGCCTCACTGGCGAAGAGCTTGGCGACGGAGGACTCGGTGGCGAACGGCAGGCCGCGGTCGATGTGGTCGGCGACCTTCCAGGTGAGCAGCCGGGCGGCCTCGACGTCCACGGCGATCCCGGCGAGCAGCTGCTGCACCAGCTGGTGCGAGGCGATCGGCGCGCCGAACTGCTCGCGCTCGCCGGCGTACCGGACGGCGGCGTCGAGGCAGGCCCGGGCGATGCCGACGCAGCCGGCGGCGACGGACATCCGGCCCTTGGCGAGGGCGGCCATCGCGACGGTGAAGCCCTTGCCGACCTCGCCGAGCCGGGCGCTGTCGGGCACCCGGACGGCGTCGAAGGAGAGTTCGGCGGTGGCCTGCCCGCGCAGGCCGAGCTTGCCGTGGATCTCGGTCCGGGTGAAGCCGGGCAGCTCGGTGGGGACGAGGAAGGCGGTGATGCCGCGGTGGCCCGGCTCGCCGGTGCGGGCGAAGACGAGGGCGACGTCGGCCCAGGTGCCGTTGGTGATGAAGGTCTTGGTGCCGCTGAGCAGCCAGTGGCCGTCGCCGTCGCGGACGGCCCGGGTGGTGAGGTTGGCCGCGTCGGAGCCGGTGCCGGGCTCGGTGAGGGCGAAGCAGCCGAGCGCCTCGCCGGAGGTGAGCCGGGGCAGCCAGTGCCGCTTCTGCTCCTCGGTGCCGAAGGCGTTGACGGACTTGGCGACCAGGCCGAGCGAGACGGAGACGATGCCGCGCACGGCCGAGTCGCCCCGGCCCAGCTCCTCCAGCACCAGGCAGTAGGCGAGGTGGTCGCCGCCGCTGCCGCCGTACTCCTCGGGGAGGGTCAGCCCGAGGAAGCCGAGCTTGCCGAGGCGGCCGACGATCGCGCGGTCCACCGATTCGGCGCGGTCCCAGGCGGCGGCGTGCGGGACGATCTCGCGGTCCGTGAAGGAGGCCGCGAGGTCGCGGACGGCGGCCTGTTCCTCGGAGAGCTCAAGATCCATGGTGAGCGACCCATCCGGTTAAACTAGCGCTGCAAGTTTTACCGGGACTGTAGCCCCGGGCGGGGCCTCCTGGGAAGGGGGACCTGCCAGAATCGGGCCCGCCCGGTACCGGTCCCACCCGACCGGACGCACCGACCCGCGCCGACCGGACCGCAGACCCGCCCGACCGCACCCCGCCCGACCGCACATCCGCACACCCGCCCGACCGCACCCCGCCCACCCATCGGAGGAGCCGCGCCGATGCCCCGCCCGCGCACCCCCCTGCTCAACCGCGAGCGCATCGTCGCCGCCGCCCTGCGGCTGGTCGACGAGGAGGGCCTGACCGCGCTCTCCACCCGCCGCCTGGCCGGCGAGCTCTCGGTGAGCGGGCCGTCCCTCTACAACCACTTCGCCACCAAGGACGAGCTGCTGGACGCGGTCGTGGACGGGGTGATCGGGGAAGTCGACCTGTCGATGTTCGGCGCCGGCGCGCCCTGGCCGGAGGCTCTGCGGGACTGGGCCCGCTCGTACCGGGCCGCGCTCGCCGCCCACCCCAACATCGTCCCGGTCCTGGCCCAGGGCCCCGGGCGCCGGCCGAACGCGCTGCGGCTGGCCGACGCCGTCTTCGGCTGCCTGGTCGAGGCGGGCTGGCCGCGCGGGCAGGCGACCAGGATCGGCGCGCTGATGCGCTACTTCGTGACCGGCTCCGCCCTGGCCTCCTTCGCGGCTGGCTTCCCGGAGGACGCCGGGCTGTACGACGCGGCCGACTACCCCCACCTCGGCGAGGCGCACCGGCTGGCCGAGCACCGGGCGGCCGTGGACGAGGGCGCCTTCGAGACCGGACTGGAGGCGCTGCTCGACGGGCTGGCGCTGCGCTTCGAACGCCTGGCGCAGGACTCCGGGCCCGGCCCTCACCAGGGCTCGCGGACCACGAACGCCGGTCGCAGCTCGGGGTCCACCGGGTCGTAGTACCGGTGGTAGACGGGCGTCAGCCCGCCGGAGACCGGCGGCACGATCCAGCTCCAGTCGGCGGGCGTCGGCCGCCCGAGCCGCTTCTCCTGCGCGATGTGCTTGAGGAAGCGCTCCGACTCGGTGTGGTGGTCGGCCATGGTCACCCCGGCCTCCTGGAAGGAGTGCAGCACCGCGATGTTCAGCTCCACCAGCGCGCGGTCCCGCCAGAGCGTGCGCTCGTGCGAGGTGTCCAGGCCGAGCCGCTCGGCGACGGTGGCCAGCATCGCGTAGCGGTCGGCGTCGGCCAGGTTGCGGGCGCCGATCTCGGTGCCCATGTACCAGCCGTTGAACGGCGCGGTCGGGTAGCGGACGCCGCCGATCTCCAGCGTCATGTCACTGATCGCGGGCACCGCGTACCAGCGCAGGCCGAGCTCGGCGAACCACGGGTGCTCGGGGTGCGAGAGCCGGACCTCCAGGGTGGTGCCGTCCGGGAGTTCGTACCATTCGGGCCGCTCGCCGGGCCGTTCCTGGACGAGCAGCGGCAGCACCTCGAAGGGTTCCTCGCCGCACTTCCAGCCGAGGTCGCGGGCCCGGGCGGCGAGCTGCGCGCCGGCCGGGTCGCCGGTCCAGCCGCCGTCCGGGCCGGGGTGTCCGGCGTAGCGGATCAGCTGCTGGTTGACGATCCGGGCGGCCGGACGGCCCGGCCGGTCGGGGGCGAACACCGAGATCACGGGGCGGATCCGCCCGCCGTTGGTGGCGGTGCGCAGGTGCTCGAAGCACTCGGCGGCGATGTCGTCGGCGGAGGAGAGGTGGCGCAGGTCGCGCACGACCAGGCTGCGCCAGTACAGCCGGCCGATGCAGCGGGCGGCGTTGCGCCAGGCGAGCCGGGCGCCGTGGGCGAGTTCGGCGGGGGTGTGCTCGTAGGTGCCGGTGCGGTCGATCTCGTCGAGCACGGCGCGGACCCGGGCGGCGACGTCGCCGGCGGCGGGTTGCTCGCGGTGGAACTGCCGGACGAAGTCGGCCGCCTGCCGGGGGTCGGTGAAGTGCTCGTCGGCGGTCGGCCCCGGGGCGGCGGCGCCGGGGGGCTCCTCCGGCACCAGGTGGCCGTGGACGTGGCCGTGCGAGTAGGGGCAGGCGCCGACGGGCGCGGCGGTGGCGCGGCGCGGACCGCGGTCGGTCCGGTCCGTTCGGTCGCCGCGGGTGCTGCGGGTGCGTAGCCGGTCGAAGATCAAGGACATCCCTCCTGCCGGCAAGGAAACCGGAGGTGCCCGCCCCGCCGCAGAGAGTGAACGATTCGGCCCCCGCTCCCGGCGCTCTCGCGCTAGGGTGCGGGGGCCGGGGGCCCGCCAGGGGGCCTCAGCCCATGTCCTCCAGCCGGACGCCCTTGGTCTCCTTCACGAACCTCGCCACGAAGACGAGCGACAGCGCCGCGAACACCGCGTACGCGAGGTAGGTCGCGGAGAGGCTCCAGCGCGAGAGCGCCGGGAACGAGACGGTGATCGCCCAGTTGGCGATCCACTGCGCGGAGGCGGCGACCGAGAGCGCGGCGGCGCGGATCCGGTTGGGGAACATCTCGCCGAGCATCACCCAGACCACCACGCCCCAGGACAGCGCGAAGAACAGCACGAAGGCGTTGGCGGCGATCAGCGCCACGGTGCCCTGGAGGTCGGGCAGGGTGACGTCGTCCCCGCTGCCGGTGGCGGAGGAGAACGCCCAGGCGCAGGCGCCCAGGGCGACGGCCATGCCGGCCGAGCCGATCAGGGCGAGCGGCTTGCGGCCGATCCGGTCGACCAGCAGGATCGCGATCACGGTGCCGAGGATGTTGATGACCGAGCCGATGAAGCTGATCAGCAGCGAGTCGGACTGGTCGATGCCGACGGACTGCCAGAGGATCGACGAGTAGTAGAAGATCACGTTGATGCCGACGAGCTGCTGGAAGACCGACAGGCCGATGCCGACCCAGACGATCGGCAGCAGGCCGAACCGGCCGCCGAGCAGGTCGCGGAAGCGCGGCCGGTGGTCGGAGTCGATCAGGCCGCGGATCTCGGCGATCCGGGCCTCGGTGTCGGAGTTCCGGCCCTCGATGTCGGCGAGCACGGCGCGGGCCTCGTCGAGGCGGTCGGCGGCGATCAGGAAGCGCGGCGACTCGGGGATGGTCGAGGCCAGCACGAAGTAGACGGCGGCCGGCACGACGCAGATGCCGAGCATCCACTGCCATGCCTCCAGGCCGAGCAGGTGGCCGCGGGTGTCGCCGCCGGCGGCGTCCGCCAGCAGCCAGTTGACCAGCTGCGAGATCGCGATGCCGAGCACGATCGCGGCCTGCTGGAACGAGGCGAGCCGGCCCCGGTACTCGGTCGGCGCCACCTCGGCGATGTAGGTCGGGGCGATGACCGAGGCGATGCCGATGGCCGCTCCGCCGAGGATCCGCCAGCAGGCGAGGTCCCAGGCGGAGAACGGCAGCATCGAACCGATCGCGCTGACCGCGAAGAGCAGCGCCCCTGCCTTCATCACGGTGATCCGGCCGTAGCGGTCGGCGAACCGGCCGGCCAGGGCGGCGCCGACGGCCGAGCCCAGCAGCGCGGAGGAGACGATCAGGCCGGTCACGCCGTCGCCGACGCCGAACTTCTCCTGGATGCCGGAGACGGCGCCGTTGATCACGGAGCTGTCGTAGCCGAACAGGAAGCCGCCGAGGGCCGCGGCGGCGGTGATGAAGACGACGAAGCCGAGCCGGCCGGACGGTGCCGGCCCGGTCTCCGCCCCCGAGGGCCCCGAGGGCTCCACGGACTGCTGGGTGACGCTCACGATCTTGACTCCTGTACTCAACGCTGAGCTTGGTAGCCGAGATCGTAACCCCTCAATGTTCAAGTGTTGTAGGCGGGATGCCGCCCAAGTGCCTCCACTGATTAGTAAGGTGAACTATCAAATGAGGGGTGCAGCTGAACCCGATCAGGCCGGCCGGGCCAGCGACAGGCCGAACCGCTCCCGGTCGTCCGTCCACCAGGCCGAGAGCCGCAGTCCGGCCGCGGCCAGCTCCTCGGCCACCCGCTCCCGGCGGAACTTCGCCGACACCTCGGTGCGCAGCTCCTCGCCCTCCTCGAAGTGCACCGGCAGGTCCAGCGCCGGGATCTTCACGGTCTGGTCGGTCAGCGAGCGCAGCCGCATCTCGATCCACTCCCGCTCCGGGTCCCAGAGCGCCACGTGCGCGAACGAGTCCGGCTCGAAGTCGGCGGACAGCTCGCGGTTCAGCACGTTGAGCACGTTCCGGTTGAACTCCGCGGTCACCCCGGCCGCGTCGTCGTAGGCGGCGACCAGTACCGCCGGGTCCTTGACCAGGTCGGTGCCGAGCAGCAGGAAGTCGCCGGGGTCGAGCGCCTCCCGCAGCCCGCGCAGGAAGGCGGCCCGCTCCGGCGGCAGCAGGTTGCCGAGGGTGCCGCCGAGGAAGGCGACCAGGCGGGGGCCGCCGGCCGGCGGCAGGTCGAGCCGGGCCGTGAAGTCGGCCAGTACGCCGTGCACCGCGAGGCCCGGGTACTCCTCGGCGAGGGCCTCCCCGGCCGAGGTCAGCGCGCTCTCGCTGACGTCCACCGGCACGTACGTCCCCAGCGTGCCCAGGTCGCGCAGCGCGTCCAGGAGCAGCCGGGTCTTCTCGGAGGAGCCCGAGCCGAGCTCGACCAGGGTGCGGGCCCGGGTGGCGGCGGCGATCTCGCCGGCCCGGGCGGCGAGGATGGCCCGCTCGGCGCGGGTCGGGTAGTACTCGGGCAGCCGGGTGATCTCCTCGAACAGCTCGCTGCCCCGCGCGTCGTAGAACCACTTGGGCGGCAGCGTCTTGGGCTCGGCGGTCAGGCCGGAGTGGACGTCGTGCCGCAGCGCCGTGCTGAAGTGGTCGGCGGGCAGCAGTCGGGTGAGATCAAAGGTGCTCATGACAGGCGGATCCTCTGTTCAGGAAGTGAAGATATCGACCGGAGGCGCGGTGCTTCAGAGCGCTCAGAGCGGCTTGACGGTCACCCCGTCCGGCCCGGCCAGCAGCAGCGACCGGTCCGGCACGGTGGTCCAGCCGGGGTGGTCGTCGGAGGGCTCCGAGGCCACCAGTACCCCGAGGCCCGGCACGGTCCGGTGGTGCAGGGTGTCTCCCCACGCGGTGGCGGCGATCTCCCGGCCGTCGGTGAGCAGCAGGTTCATCCGGCCGGTGGTGTGCGCGGCCGCGTCCGCGACCGTGCCGGCCAGCGCGTCGCCCAGTCCGGCGCCCGCGCGCAGCCGGTGCAGGGCGAGCGCCCACAGCAGGGCCGAGTCGGTGCGGGCCACCAGGCCGAGCAGTTCGGCCGGCGGCAGCAGGGCGGCCAGCGTGCCCGCCTGCTCCGGCCAGCCGGTCAGCGCCCCGTTGTGGCTGAACAGCCAGCGCCCGGCGGCGAACGGCGCGGCGGCCTCCTCGCCGGCCGCGCAGCCCTCGGTGGCCGAGCGGACCGCCGCCAGCAGCGCCCGGGTGCGCAGGACCCGGGCGAGGTCGCCGAACGAGGCGTCCGCCCAGATCGGCCCGGCCCGCCGGTAGCGGGCGGGCACCTCGTCGCCGTCCGCGTACCAGCCGAGGCCGAAGCCGTCCACGTTGACGGTGCCGTACTGCTGGAGCCGCGGGGCCCAGGACTGCCGGTGGAGGCCGAACGGCGGCTCCACCAGCAGCGCCCGGGGCGACACCGGCTCGCCGACGTAGGCGAGGTGGCGGCACATCAGCCGGCCTCCCGGACGGGGGAGGGGCGGTCGGCGGTGTCCGTGACGTCGGCGGCGGTGCGGAACCCGGCGAAGATCTGCCGCCGGACCGGGTAGTCCCAGTTGCGGAAGGTGCCCCGGCAGGCGACCGGCGCCACCGCGAAGCAGCCGCCGCGCAGCACCTTGTACTCGGGCCCGAAGAACACCTCCGAGTACTCCCGGTACGGCCAGGCCCGGAAGCCCGGGTACGGCCGGAAGTCGCTGGCCGTCCACTCCCACACGTCACCCATCAACTGCCCCGCGCCGTACGGGGACCGGCCCTCCGGGTAGCTGCCGGCCGGAGCCGGGCGCAGGTGCCGCTGGCCCAGGTTGGCGTGCTCGGGGCCGGGGGCGCCGTCGCCCCACGGGTAGCGGCGCGAGCGGCCGGTGGCCGGGTCGTGCCGGGCGGCCTTCTCCCACTCCGCCTCGGTCGGCAGCCGGCGCCCGGCCCAGCGGGCGTAGGCGTCCGCCTCGTACCAACTGACGTGCAGCACCGGCTCGTCGAGCGGGACGGGCTCCAGCACGCCGAACCGGCGGCGCAGCCACTGGCCGTCCTCCCGCCGCCAGAACAGCGGCGCGGTCAGGTCGGCGTCGCGCCGGTGCGCCCAGCCCTCGGGGGTCCACCAGTGCGGCTCGTCGTAGCCGCCGTCCTCGACGAACCGCAGATAGGCGCCGTTGGTGACCGGGGCGGTGTCCAGCCGGTAGGCGGGCAGGTCGACGCGGTGGGCCGGGCGTTCGTTGTCCAGCGCCCAGGGTTCGGTGTCGGTGCCCATGGTGAACGGGCCGGCCGGGACGAGCACTTCGGCGGGCAGCGCGGCGGCGTCGGCCGGGGCGGGCGGCGGCGGGGGAGCGGCCAGCACGGGTTGGCCCGGCCGCAGCTGATGGGTGATCAGCATCGTTTCGTCGTGCTGCTGTTCGTGCTGGGCGATCATCCCGAAGGCGAATCCGGCGTCGAGCAGCGGCGCCCCCTCCAGCGGGCTGGCGGCGAGCAGGTCGAGCACTCGGCCGCGCACCTCGCCGGCGTAGGCGCGGGCCTCCCCGGGCGGCAGCAGCGGCAGGGTGGGGCGCTCGGAGCGCGGGTGCTCGAAGGCGTCGTAGAGCGGGTCGATCTCGGGGTGCATCGGGTCGCGGCCGCCGATGTTGCGCAGCAGCCAGAGCTCCTCCTGGTTGCCGATGTGGGCGAGGTCCCAGACCAGCGGCGACATCAGCGGGGAGTGCTGGGCGGTGAGGTCGTGGTCCTCGACGCAGTCGGTGAGCGCGGCGGTGCGGGCACGGGCGGCCAGCAGTTCGGCGGCGATGCTCTCCCGCAGCGCCTCGGGCGTCCGTGCCTCCGGGGAGAGGGGCGGCGCCACCGGGAGGTTCTCGCGGGCGCTGCGGTCGGCGCGGGTGTCGTCGATCATGGTGCGGCCTCCTCCGGGAGTGTGCGGCGGGTGCCGGAGCGCAGGGCGTCCAGCTGGTCGTCGGCCGGGCAGCGGCCGCGCGCGGGGTAGCGCTCGGCGAAAGCGGCGACGGTGGCGCGCAGCCGCTCGGCGCCGGGCAGGCGGCCCAGCGCGGCGTCGGCGGCGGCGAAGCAGGAGAGGGCGGCGCGGCGCAGCTGGGGGTCGGCCGTGGCCAGGCCCGCCGCCCGGCGCCAGACGTCGCTGCGCGGCGCGCGCGGTCCGGCGGTGCCCGGCGGCTCCAGCGGCTCCAGGGCGGCGAGCGCGGTGTCCGCGGCGACCGGGTCGTCCAGCAGCGCGGTGACCAGGGCGGCGGGGACGATCCAGCCGTCCCCGGGCTGGGCGTCGATCATCCGCAGCTCCAGGTGGCCGCGCGGGCGGACCGGCGGGAACAGCGTGGTGCGGTGGTAGTCGAGGTCGGCCAGGGTGGGCGGCCGCTCGCCGCCGCCGCGCAGCCAGTCGAGGAAGGTCAGTCCGCCGGGCGCGGTCCAGGGCAGGCCGTCGCGGCGGCGCACGCAGAGCAGCTGGGCGTCCAGCACGTACCCGGTCCAGGCTTCGCGCGGGTCACCGTGGTCGGGCGCGGGGGCCAGGGTGCGGGAGGGGTCCATCCGGGACCAGACGGTCTGCCGGGTGGACCGGTGCCCGGTGGGGCGGCCGTCCAGCAGCGGCGAGTTGGCGAAGGCGGCGACCAGCACCGGGCCGAGCCGGTGGGCGAGGCGCCAGCGGCGCTCCAGCGCGTGCGGGCCGCTCTCCGCCCCGGCGTCCAGGCAGACCTGGAGCGAGGCGGTGCCGGTCATCATGATCCGGCCCCAGGGGCCGGCCGCGTCGAAGTGGCGCTCCATCGCGAGATAGCGCGGGTGGTCCAGCACCATCCGGCGGGGTCGGGCCACGGGGTCGGTGCCGGTGCCGGTGAGACGCAGGCCCTGGGCGGCGAAGGCGGTCCGCAGGGCGGCGAGGTCGCGCCGGGTGTCGGCGACGCAGCCGGTGAGGCTGTCGGCGGGCGGGGAGCTGAGCTCTACCTGACCACCGGGTTCGAGGGTGAGGCGGGCACCGGACGGGAGCGAGGTCCCGTCGGGGCCGCCGAGCGGCAGTGCGTCCAGTGCGGCGTGCAGCCGTTCCGGGGGGACGGGTTCGTCGGGACATCGGTCGTCGTGGACGAACCATTCGAGCTCGACGCCGACCAGCCGGGGCGGGCCGATCTTGAAGCAGACGCCGGTCATGTGGTTGCGGGCGGCGGATTCGGTGAGCGGGGTCACCGAATCGGCGGGAGGTCCCGCGTTCTGCCGGTCGGTCGGACCGGTCGGGCGGAGGGGTATCACCGGACTCACCATCCTCGGGGCACGGGTGCGGCCCGGACTACCTTGCCCAGTCTGCTACGGACCATGCGGAGATGCCGCGCAAACATCTGGTGAAGGACTGTTCGCGCAGGTCAGGGTCGGTGCGAACGGGTGAATCGGGTGATTTCGGCGAGCTTCGGGTCAGCCCGTGGGGCCGCTGGGACGGGGGTCGGAACCACCGGCCGGACGGGGGCCGGAGCCGTCGGGGCGGGAGCCGTCGGGGCCGCCGGGCGGGCCGGCGACGAGGTGGGCCGCCAGGCCGCGCCGCCCGCGCCGCATCATCACCGCGTGGTTGGCCCGGAACAGCGGCCGGGCGGGCAGCGCCAGCCGGCGCAGCAGCGGCTTGGCCGGGCGGGTGTCCTCCTCGAACAGGACCAGGCTGCCGCCCGCGCCGTCGGCCGCGACCGTCCAGCGCGACCAGCCGGTGAGATCGCCGTCCATGGCCGCCTCCAGCACCCCGGCGGCGCGGTCCCGGCGGACGGAGGTCAGCCCGATCACCAGCCGGTAGGGGAGCAGCGCCCGGACGAGCACCTCGCCCCGCTCCGGCCCGGTCTCCCGGACGGCGAGGATCTCCGGCCACCAGCGGGGATAGCCGGGGACGTCGGCGAGCGCCGTGAAGACCGCCGCCGGTGGGGCGGGCAGTCGCCAGACGCCGCGGAACCGGTAGTGGTTGGGGTCCACGGGGGCACTGTAGCCCGGGTCCGGCCCGCTCCGGCGGGGTTCCCGCGAGGTCCGGCCGGGACCGCGCGAGGAGGACGCGGGGGAGAGGCGAAAGAGACGGAACGGAGACGCAGGGGAGACGGAAGGGAGTACGTCACTCCGCTTGCACGCGTTCGACGTGCAAGGGAGGATCTTGTGTGCTTGTAGTCTCATCAGTCTCAGTCATCACGGCAGACGACTGATTCATCGGAACCGGAACGAAGGAGTCCCGAGGATGCGGCGACCGAACTGGGTACCGGAGGGCACGGACCTGGACAAACCGAACGCCGCCCGGGTCTACGACTACTACCTCGGAGGCTCGCACAACTTCGAGGTGGACCGGGAGATGGCCCGCAAGGCGATCGCCCTCTGGCCGGAACTGCCGCAGATCATGCGCTCCAACCGGGCCTTCCTCCGCCGCGCGGTCCAGTACACCGCCGAACGCGGCATCAGCCGCTTCCTGGACATCGGCTCCGGCATCCCCACCTTCGGCGCCGTCCACGAGATCGCCCGCGCGATCCGGCCGGAGTCCCGGGTGGTCTACATCGACCGCGACCCGGTCGCCGTCGCCCACAGCCGGCTGCTGCTCGCGGAGGACCCGGACAGTCTGGTCGTCCAGGCCGACGTCCGCGACATCGACGACCTGATGTCCCGCCCCGAGGTGACGGAGCTGCTCGCGGACGGCGAGCCGGTGGCCGTCCTGCTGGTCGCCGTCATGCACTTCGTCCAGGACGCCGACGACCCGTGGAAGCTGCTCGCGGTGATCCGCGACGCCCTCCCGCCGGGCAGCGCCCTGGTGCTGTCGCACGCCTCCCTGGAGGGCCGCCCCGACCAGGCCGAGGACCACCAGCGGCTCTACCGGATGACGCCCACGCCGCTGACCATGCGCACCGTCGAGCAGATCACCGGTCTGTTCGCCGGCTTCGACATCGTCGAGCCCGGCGTCGTCTACCTGCCGCAGTGGCGCCCGGACCAGCCGGAGGCCGTCGGCGAGCACCCGGAGCGGATGACCGGGGTCGCCGGCGTGGGGTTCCGCCCGTGACCGAAGCACCGGGACCGAGCAGCGGCGCCGAACGGTTCCACGAGGACTGGGCGCGGCTGCTCTCCGGTGACCACGGGACGGCTGTCCACCCCGGCCTGCTCGGACAACTGGTGTCCGGCACCGCCGGGCTGCTCAACCGCGCCCAGCTCGACGACCCGTTCGAGCCGCACCTGGCCGCCGAGGCCGGCGCGCAGCTGGTCGAGGCGCAGTTCACCGACCCGGTGGTGCTGGCCCGGGCGCTGGAGCTGCTCCAGCGGCAGCCCTCGGCCGACGGTCGGGGGCCCGCGCTGTGCGGCGCCTTCGCGGCCGGCTGGGCGGCGGCCCTGCGCGAGCGCACCCTGCGCGAACAGGAGGCCATCCGCACCGCCGCCGACATCGCCCGCCGGGAGGCCGAGAAGGCGCTGCGCGCCTCCGAGGCGCGCTTCCGGGCGCTGTTCGAGAGCGCCGCGATCGGCATCGGCATCGGCGACACCGACGGCAACATCCTGGCCGTCAACAAGGCCCTCCAGGAACTGTTCGGGGCCGGCCCGGAGGACATGATCGGCCGCCGGGTCGGTGACCTCGTCCACCCCGAGGACGGTGACGGCGTCTGGGACGTCTACGAGGAACTGGTCAGCGGCAAGCGCGAGTACTTCCAGTTCGACAAGCCGTACTACCGGCAGGACGGCGAGGTGGTCTGGACCCACCTGACGGTCTCGCTGATCCGCGACGACGACGGCACCCCGCAGTACCAGGTCGCGATGCTGGAGGACGTCACCGACCGCTACCGGCTCCAGGAGCGGCTGCGCCACCAGGCCACCCACGACCCGCTCACCGGGCTGCCCAACCGGGCCGCGTTCTTCGAACGGCTGGAGAAGCTCTTCGAGGATCCGGACCCGGGCGCCCGGTTCGGGCTCTGCTACGTCGACCTCGACGGCTTCAAGGTGGTCAACGACAGCCTCGGCCACGACACCGGCGACCAGCTGCTGGCCGCCGTCGCGGCCCGGCTGAAGGCCGCCCTCAGCCCGCTCGGCCACCTGGTGGCCCGGCTCGGCGGCGACGAGTTCGTCGTCCTGCTGGAGAACAGCCGCGGCGAGCAGGAGGCCGTCGCCGCCGCGAAGACCGTGCTCAAGGCACTGGCCGGGCCGGTGCTGATCGGCGACCACAAGCTCGCCGTCGGCGCCAGCGTCGGCGTCCTGGAGCGCCGGGTCTCCACCACCACCCCCGGCGCCGCCGTGCGGGCCGCCGACCTGACGCTCTACCGGGCGAAGGAGGCCGGCCGGGGCCGCTGGACGCTGTTCGACCCCAAGGAGAACGCCCGCGCCGTCTCCCGCTACGCCGTGTCGGTGCGGATGCCCGCCGCGCTGGACCGGGGCGAGTTCTTCATCGACTACCAGCCGCTGTACGCGCTGGCCGACGGCCGGCTCGCCGCCGTCGAGGCGCTGGTGCGCTGGCGCCACCCGCAGCTCGGGGTGCTCGGCCCGGACGAGTTCGTGACCACCGCCGAGGAGACCGGGCTGATCATGCCGCTCGGCCGCTGGGTGCTGGAGCAGGCGTGCGGTCAGGCCGCCGACTGGGTCAAGCGGTTCGGCGACGCGGCGCCGCAGCTCAACGTCAACCTGGCGGTCCGCCAGGCCCGCAGCGCCGCCCTGGTCGGTGACCTCAACCGGATCCTCGACAGCACCGGCCTGGACCCGGCCCGGCTCCAGCTGGAGATCACCGAGTCCACCGTGGTCGGCCCCGAGGACGAGGCGCTGCGCACCCTGCACGGGCTGGTCGACCGGGGCGTCTCGCTGGCCGTCGACGACTTCGGCACCGGCTGGTCCAATCTCGCCTACCTGCGCGACCTGCCGGTCTCCGGGCTGAAGATCGCCGGGTCCTTCGTCGGCGACCTGCACGACCCGGCCAAGGACGAGGAGACCGGCTGGCGGATCGTCAGCGGTCTGGTGTCGATGGCGCACGCCCTCGGGCTGACCGTCACCGCCGAGGGCGTCGAGACCCGCCGGGACGCCGAGCGGCTGCGGGTCATCGGCTGCGACTGGGCGCAGGGCTGGCACTTCGGGCGGCCGGTGCGGCCGGCCGAGATCGCCCGGCGGATCGCCGAGGAGCCGCAGGGCCGCCCGGTGGCGGTCCGGGGGCGCGCGGTGACGCACGGAGATTAGTGTCGAAAACCGACATAACACCCTTGACGCGGTGAGCCGTCCGAGCGCACGATGAGGTCCTGGCAGTCCCCGCACCGTCGGTGCGGGATCCCCGCCAGTACGACGGACCGGCGCTTTCCCGGCGCCCGGGACCAGCGGTGCGCACCCCCTTCGGCCGCCCGGTTCCCGGCGGTCGCCCGACGTCCCACGGTCCGTCGACCGGCCCCCTCGGGGCCTTCTCCCGGGGTTCGTGCCCTGCGCATCCGTCTCGCACCGGGCCCACCCCGTCCCACCGGGCCGCGCCGCGCCTCCGCGCCGGGCGCGCCCGTCTCAGCCAGGGGCCGCGCCGCTCCCGCCGTCCACCGGTCCGTCCGGCGCCGCGCCCACCACCTCTTCGCCGAGAGGCCGGCTTTCGATGAGCACCACCGCGCCCCCGAGCACCCATCCGCACGCCCCCACCGGGCCGGACGGCCGACCGCGCCCCGGCTCCGACACCCACCCGCGCCGCCGCGCCGCCGACCGCGCCGGGGACGAGGCCGCCGCCGGCCCCCGGCCGATGCGCCGCGCCGACGATGTGGTCGTCACCCGTCACACCGTCAGCCTGGTCGTCCCCGCCCGCAACGAGGCCCGCAACATCCCCTGGGTGTTCGAGCAGATCCCGCGCTGCGTGGACGAGGTCATCCTGGTCGACGGCTCCTCCAGCGACGCCACCGTCCCGATGGCCCGGCACTGCCTGCCCGCCGTGCGCAGCGTCGCCCAGAGCGGTCCCGGCAAGGGCAACGCCCTGCGGACCGGCTTCGCCGCCGCCACCGGCGAGTACATCGTCATGATGGACGCCGACGGCTCCATGTGGCCCGGCGAGATCCCGCACTTCCTGCACTTCCTCGACCACGGCTACGACTTCGTCAAAGGGTCGCGCTGCATCGGCGGCGGCGGATCGCTGGACCTCACCCGGATCCGTTCGCTCGGCAACCGCGCCCTGCTCGCCGTCGCCAACCGCCTGTACGACGCCCGCCTGACCGACCTGTGCTACGGCTACTGCGCCTTCCGCCGCTCCTTCCTGGACGCGCTCGACCTGCGGTCCGCCGGCTTCGAGATCGAGGCCGAGATGACCGCCCACGCGCTGCGCTCCGGACTGCGGATCGCCGAGGTGCCCAGCCTCGAACTGCCCCGCCGCAGCGGCCGCTCGCACCTGCACGCCGTCGCCGACGGCCGCCGGGTGCTGCGGACCCTGATCACCGAGCGCCCCGGCGCCCGGACCCCGGCCGTCGCTCCGCGTGAGCGGCCGGCCGCTCCCGCGGAGGAGCGGTGATGAAGGGCTCCGACCGGCGCACCGACGCGGCCGCTCCGTGCACCGCCGCCCGTGACGCGCTGCGCGCCCCCGTCCGCGTCGTCGACCTCGACCTGGACGAGCCGAGCGGCCTGCGCTCGCCCGGCGGCCTCGGGGCCGAGGACCCGGTCGGCCGGGTGCTGGCGCTGGTGCGGCTGCACGGGCACCCGCTCGGCCTGGTCACGGCCACCGGAACGGCCGGCGGCACCGCCGCGCTGCGCCGGGCGCTGGTCGACGCCGCCCACCGGGAACTGCCCGTTCCCGCCCTGTCCACCGCGACACCCGCGGCGCGCCCGAGTCGGGTCGCGCGCGCCCGGGTGCCCGCGGGCCCGGTCACGGTCAGCGTGGTGATCTGCACCCGCGACCGGACCGCCTCCCTGCGGAGCTGCCTGGACTCCCTGCTGCGGACCGGCTATCCGCACACCGAGGTCCTGGTCGTCGACAACGCTCCGCACGACGACGCCACCGAACGCCTCGTCGCCGCGCGGTACCGCGACCGTGTCCGGTACCTGCGCGAACCCGTGCCCGGGCTCGCCCGGGCCCGCAACCGCGGCCTGGCCGCGGCCAGCGGCGAGGTGGTGGCGTTCGCCGACGACGACCTGATCATCGACGCCGGCTGGGTCGACGCGATCGCCGCGACCTTCCGCGCCGACGACCGGATCGCCTGCGTCACCGGGCTCGTGCTGCCGGCCGAGCTCGACACCCCCGCCCAGGCCGCCCTGGAGCAGTACGGCGGCTACGCCCGGGGCTTCGCCGCCCGCGACTGGTCGCTGCGCCAGCGGCCCGACGACCCGCTGATCCGGTTCTCCGTCGGCCGCTTCGGGTCCGGCGCCAACATGGCCTTCCGGACGGCCGTCGTCCGGGGCTTCGGCGGCTTCGACCCGGCGACCGGCGCCGGCACCCCCGCCCGGGGCGGCGAGGAACTGCTCGCGTTCTTCCAGACCCTCGACACCGGCCACACCGTCGCCTACCAGCCCGACGCCATCGTCTGGCACCGCCACCCGCGGACCGCCGACGCGCTCGGACGGCAGGTGTTCAACTTCGGGGTCGGCTTCGGCGCCTACCTGACGGCCGCGGTCACCCGGCGGCCCGGCGTCCTGCTCGAACTCGCCCGCCGGCTCCCCGGCGGGGTGCGGCAGTGGCAGCGGGTCCGTCGGCACCGGGCCCGCTGCGCCCCGACGGGCCGGGAGGACGCGCTGCTGCGGCTCGGGCGCCGTGAGCTCGGCGGCATGCTGGCCGGGCCGTTCGGCTACGCGGTCAGCGTCTGGCGCCAGCGCGGGTGGGACGACGGGGGTGTGTCGTGACCGCCGTCCGGCTGGCCGCGGCCCCGCCGGTCCCCGTACCGCCGCGGCCGGCCCTGCCGGTGCCGGCCCGGGTGATGGACCTGGACCTCGACCGGCCCGGCGGCCCCTGGGCGCCCGGGCGCTCGGGGCCCGCCCGCCGGCCGGACCGGGCGGTGCCGTCCGTGGTGGCCCTGGTCCGCCGGGCCGGACGGCCGCTGGGCCTGGTCGCGCTCGGCCCGGACGGGGCGAGCAGTACGGGCAGTACGGGCAGTACGGACTGGGCGGACGGGGGTGCGGTCGACCTCCGCGCCCGTCTGGTCGCCGCCGCCGAGCGGAAGTTCGGCCCGGGCGCCGGTGGAGCCCCCACACCCGCCCCGGCCGACCGCACCCCGCCGACGGTCACCGTCGTCGTCTGCACCCGGGGCCGCCCCACCCTGCTCGCCGACAGCCTGCGCGCCCTGCTGCGCACCGACCACCCCGCCACCGAGATCCTGGTCGTCGACAACGCCCCCGAGGACGACAGCACCGAACGGCTGATCCGCGGCCTCGCCCCCGGCCGGCTGCGCTACCTGCGCGAACCCGTGCCCGGCCTGGCCCGGGCCCGCAACCGGGGCCTCGCGGCCGCCCACGGCGAGATCGTGGCCTTCACCGACGACGACACCCTGGCCGACCCCGCCTGGGTCGGCGCCCTGGCCGCCGCCTTCCGCGCGGACCCCCGGATCGCCTGCGTCACCGGCCTGGTGGTGCCCGCCGAACTCGACACCGAGGCCCAGGCGCTGTTCGAACGCTACTGCGGCTTCGGCAAGGGCTTCGCCCCGCGCGACTGGTCCCGGCGGACCGACGCCGCCGACCCGCTGTTCCCGTTCGCCGCCGGCCGCTTCGGCACCGGCGCCAACATGGCCTTCCGCACCGGGGCACTGCGCCGGCTCGGCGGCTTCGACCCGGCCACCGGCGCCGGCACGCCGACCCGCGGCGGCGAGGACCTGCTCGCCTTCCTCGGCGTGCTGGCCGCCGGACACACCCTGGCCTACCGGCCGGAGGCCGTCGTCTGGCACCGCCACCGCCGCACCCGGACCGAGCTCGAAGCCCAGATCCGGGGCTTCGGCATCGGCCTCGGCGGCTACCTGACCGCGGCCGTGGTCCACCGGCCCGCGCTGCTCGCCGAACTGCTGCGCCGGATCCCGGCCGGCACCCGGCACGCGCTGCGGCGGGCCGCCGCCCCCACCGTCCCCGCCGCGCCGGCCCACAGCGACGGCGCGGCGGGCCCCCGGACCGACCCGGAACTGGCCCGACTCGGCCGGATCGAACTGCGCGCGCTGCCCCTCGGCCCGGCCGGCTACCTGGTCGGCCGGGTGCAGGACCGCCGGTTCCGGGCGGGGAGCCGGTCGTGATGCTGCTCCCGGCCCCCCGCCCGGTCGCCGACCGCGCCTGCTCCTGTCCCCGGCCGCTGCCCTGCCAGTGCACCTACCGGACCCTGCTGGCCGCCCGCGCCCGCGCCGCCCGGGCCGCCGGGACGGACCGCGCCACCCGGGCGCTGCGCGCCGTCCGGCCCGCCGACGCCCTGCTGCGCAACGGACACCTGCTGCTGCTCAGCTCCGTCCTCGCGGCCGCCCTCGGCGCGGTGTTCTGGCTGTTCGCCACCCGCTGGTACAGCGCCGAGGCGGTCGGCCTGAGCTCCGCCGCCGTCTCCGCCGCCGGACTGCTCTCCGCCATCGGCCGGTTCAACCTCAACGGCGTCCTGGTGCGCTTCGTCCCCGTCGCGGGCCGGGGCACCCGCCGCCTGGTGGTGCGCTGCTACGCGGCGAGCGCGATCGCCGGGGCCCTCGCCGCCGTCGGCTTCCTGCTGCTGATCCCCCGGATCTCCCCGAGCCTCGGCTACCTGCGGGAACCCCTGCTGGCCGTCTCCTTCGTCGTCGTGACCGCCGGTTACTCGCTCTTCGTGCTCCAGGACGGCGCGCTCACCGGCCTGCGCCGCACCGGCCTGGTCGTCGGCGAGAACGCTTGCTTCGCGCTGGTCAAGGCAGGGGCCCTGGCGATCTGCGCCGCGCTCGCCATCAGCACCGGGATCCTCCTCTCCTGGGCCGCGGCCCTCCTGCTGACGGTGCTGGTCACCAACGTGGTGCTGTTCCGCCGGGCCGTCCCGGCCCACGAGCGGGCCCCCGTCACCGCCCCGCCGCTGCCCCCGCGGATCGCCCGCTACGCCGTCGCCGACTACCTCGGCAACCTGGCCGGGATCACCGCGTGCAGCGTCGTCCCGCTGATGGTCCTGGCCGCCCTCGGCGCCGACCGGGCCGCCTACTACGCGCTCGCCTGGGTGATCGCCGACAGCCTCTACATGGCGGCCTACAGCATGGGCAGTTCCCTGGTCGTCGAGGCCGCCAGGGAGCCGGAGCGGCTGGCCGAGCACGCCCGCCGGATGTTCCGGCACACCGGCGCGATCGTCCTCGCCGCCGTGGTCGTGATCGTGGCCGGAGCGCCCTGGCTGCTGCGGCTCTTCGGCCCCGGCTACGCCGAGCACGGCACCACCGCGCTGCGGTTGATGGCGCTCTCCGCGCTGCCCACCGTCGTGCTGAGCCTGGCCACCGACGTGGCCCGGGCCCGCCGCGCCCTGCGCTGGATGATCGGCCTCCAGGTCGTGTACGCGGCGCTGGTCGTCGTCCTCGCGGCCGTCCTGCTCCCCGTGTACGGCCTGGCGGGCGTCGGCGCCGCCTGGCTGATCGCCCCGAGCGCCCTCGCCCTGCCCCTCCTGGCAGCCCTGCCGCGCTGGCTGCCGTCCACCGACCGGAGACCGCGATGAACACCCGGCGACCCGAGACCGCGACGAACACCCGGCAGGCCGAGGCCGTGACCGGCACCCCACGGCGCGCGGAGGCGCCGCCCAGCACCCTCTCGGTCGTCGTGTGCAGCTACACCACGGACCGCTGGGACGACCTCACCGCCGCCCTCGACTCCCTGGCCGCACAACGGCGCCGGCCCGACGAGACCGTGGTCGTGGTCGACCACTGCCCCGAGCTCACCGCCCGGCTGGCCGACCGCCCGGAACTGAGGGTGGTCGAGAGCACCGAGCCGCCGGGCGTCTCCGGTGCCCGCAACACCGGGGTGCGGGAGGCCCGGGGCGAGGTGCTCGCCTTCCTGGACGACGACGCGGTGGCCCGCCCCGACTGGACCGAGGCCCTGCTCGACGGCTACCGCGACCCGGCGGTGCTGGGCGTCGGCGGCCGGGTCGACTCCTGGTGGGAGACCGGCCGGCCCGGCTGGTTCCCGCCCGAGTACGACTGGGTGGTCGGCTGCTCCTACCCCGGCGCGCCCGAGGACGCCGGGGCGGTGCGCAACTTCATCGGCGCCAACATGTCCTTCCGGCGGGCCGCGGTGGTCGCCGCCGGAGGCTTCCGCGGTGACCTCGGCCGGATCGGCACCAGCCCGTTCGGCTGCGAGGAGACCGAGCTCTGCGTGCGGCTCACCGCGCTGAACCCCGGCGGTGTCCTGCGCCACCAGCCCGCCGCGGTGGTCCGCCAGCATGTGCCGCCGGCCCGCACCGGCTGGCGCTACTTCAGCTCCCGCTGCTACGCCGAGGGCCGCTCCAAGGCCGTGGTCGCGCGGCACGTGGGCGCCCGGTCCGCGCTCTCCAGCGAACGGCGCTACCTGCGCCGCACCCTGCCGGTGGCCGTGTTCCGCGCGGTGCGGCACGGGCGGCTGCGGGCGGCCGGGGCACTCGGCGCCGGGGCCGGTCTGGCCGCCGCCGGGTACGCGACCGGGTACGCCACCGGCAGGCTCCGCCGTCCGTCCGGTCCGGGGACCCCGGACACCGACGCGAGCACGAACGCGACAGCGACGGCGACGGCGACGGCGACGGGGACCGCGAGCGCGACCGGCGCCGCGGCGCCGGGGACCCGGCCATGACCCCGGTCCCGGTCTTCCTCTACCACTCGGTGTCCGACCACCCACCGAACTGGATCGCCCCCTGGACCGTGACCCCCGACGCCTTCCGCCGCCAGCTCGACCGGATCACCGAGGCGGGCCGGCCGGTCGTCCCGCTCCGGCGGCTGGTCGCCGCCGTGCGCGGTGGCCCCCCGCTCCCGCCCCGGGCGGCGGTCCTCACCTTCGACGACGGCTTCGCCGACTTCTACTGGACGGTCGCCCCGCTGCTGGAAGAGCGAGGGCTGCCCGCCACCCTCTACCTCACCGTCGGCGCCGTCCACCCGCCCGGCGGCCGCCCCACCGGCAGTCTGTTCCCGCCCGCCGACATGCTGAACTGGCGCCAGGTCGCCGCCCTGGACGCGATGGGCGTCGAGATCGGCGGCCACTCCGTCACCCACGCCCAGCTGGACACCGTCGGCCCGCGGCAGCGCACCGAGGAGATCACCGGCTGCAAGCACCGGCTGGAGGACGCGCTCGGCCACGAGGTCACCGCCTTCGCCTACCCCCACGGCTACTCCAGCGCCGCCGTCCGCCGCCGGGTCGCCGAGGCCGGGTGGACCTCGGCGACCGCGGTCGAGAACAAGTTCAGCTCCGCGGCCGACCACGTGCTGCGGCTCTGCCGGCTGATGGTCCGGGCCGACACCCCCGACCGGGTGTTCACCGACTGGGTGGCCGGCCGCGGCGCCCGCACCGGACCCGTCCCGGAGGGCCTGTACACCCGGTACTGGCGGGGCTACCGGCGGCTGCGCGCGGCGGTCGGCAGCCCGGTGGGGGGACCCTCCGATGGTTGACCAACTGGCCGGGTCACGGCACCCGGACGCCACCGGCCCGAGTCCGGCCCGGGGCCGCCCGACCCGGCGCGCCCACCGCACCGCCGCGTTCCCCGGCGCCCTCGGCGGCCTCGGCCCGCTCGCCCTCTTCGCCCGGCTCGCCCTGCCGACCGCCGTCCTGCTCTGGCTGCTGGCCCTGCCCCGGACCAGGACCGACCGGATGGGCGCGCTCGGCCTGGTCGGGGCCCTGCCGGTGCTCTACTGGGCCGGCCTCGCGCTGCTGACCGCCGGCTTCACCGCCGTGCTCGCCGAACGCGGCGCCCGGCGCCGCTGGGCGCCCGGCTACGTCCTCGCCCTGATCGCCTTCGTGCACGCCACCCCCACCCTGCTGTACCCGGAACTGCGCTACGCCTGGGCCTGGAAGCACGTCATGGTCGTCGACGCGATGTTCCGCCACGACGGCGCCGTCCCCGACGCGGGCGCGCTCGACGCCTACAACCAGTGGCCCGGCTTCTTCCAGCTCAACGTGCTGTTCCTGCGCGCCACCGGTCTGCACTCGGCGCTCGGCTACGCGGCCTGGTACCCGGTGCTGGCCAATGTGCTGCTGCTCGGGCCGCTGCTGCTGGTGCTGCGCACCGTCACCACGAACGGGCGGCTGGTCTGGGGCGGGGTGTGGATCTACTACAGCGCCTCCTGGGTCGGCCAGGACTACTTCTCCCCGCAGGCGTTCTCCTACCTGCTCTTCCTCGCCGTGCTCGCGCTGGTGCTGCGCCGCCTTGCGGCCGGGCGGCCGCCGGCGGACGGCTCCGGGCCGGAAGGACCACCGGGGGCGGCGGGCGAGCGGGGTCCGGCGGCCGGCGGCGCCCGGGCGATGACCTGGAGCACCGACCTGCCCCGGCACGGCGGCTGGCGCCCGCTGCCGTTCGCCCTGGTGCTGGTGCTGACCGCGGCCATCGTCTGCTCCCACCAGCTCACCCCGCTGATGCTGATCAGCGCGCTGGTGATGCTCGCGATCCCGCGCCGCAACCGCCGCGTGGTGCTGCCCGTCCTGGCCGCCGCCGTCGCCCTGACCTTCGCCTGGGACGCCACCGTGGCCCGCCCCTACCTCTCGAAGAACCTCGGTGACCTGGTGGCCGCCCTCGCCTCGCCGGACAACAACGCGCTGCCCGGCCTGCAACGGCTGGCCCGGCCCGCCGAGGCGCAGGTGTTCGCCTCCTGGGTGGACCGGGGGCTGACCGCCGCCGTCCTGCTGCTGGCGCTGGCCGCCCTGGTCCGCCACCGCTGGGTGCGGCGGACCAGTCTGCCGCTGCTGCTGGCCGCGCCGGTGCCGCTGTTGCTGGCGAACAGCTACGGCGGTGAAATGGTCTTCCGGGCCTATCTGTTCGCCCTGCCGGCCGCGGCGATGCTCGCCGCCACGCTGCTGGTCCCGGCCGTCCCGGCCGTCCCGGCTCCTGGCGGGACCGCTCCCGGCGGCGCCCCCGCCCCCGCCGTGGCCCGGCGGCCCGGTCCGGCCCGCTGGGGCCTGACCCTGTTCGCCCTGCTCGGCCTGCTCTTCGGCCTGGTCTTCGGTTACTACGGCAAGGAGGCCATGAACCGCTTCACCCCCGGCGAGGCCGCCGCCGTCCGGTACATCGCGGCCACCGCCCCGCCGGGCTCGCGGATCGTCTCGGTCACCGCCGACCTTCCGGGCGGCGAGGTCCGCTACGACGAACTCGGCCGCACGGCCCTGGCCTCGGGCACGCCGCAGGACCGCCTGCTGCTCGTGCGCGACCCGGCCGCCGCGGTGGGCGCCGCGCTGGCCGACCCGACCGTCACCGGCCCGTCCTACCTGGTGCTGACCCAGGCCCAGGCCGCCGAGTGCCGACTGACCGGCGTGCTGCCCGCCGACACCGTGGACCGGGTGCGGGCCGTGGCGGCGGCCTCGCCGTCGCTGCGGGTGGTGTTCGCCGACGGAGACGCCGTGGTCTACCAGTACTCCGCCCGGACCGCCGGCCCGGGCCCGACCGAGGGAGGTGGCCCGTGACGAGGTCCTGGTCGCCGACGGCGCGCCGGGCGGCGCCCGCCCTGCTGGGCTGGGCGGCCGTCGCCGCCACGGCGCTGCCCGCCGGCTCCCCGCCGAGGGTCGCGCTCACGGCCGCCTTCGTGCTGGCCGGGCCCGGCGCGGCCGCCCTGGCGGGGCGCCCGACGATCGCCCGGGCCGCCGGGCCCGACCGCTGGGCCGCGGGCGTGCTGGTGCTCGCGCTCAGCCTCGCGCTGGCCTCGCTGACGACGGTCGGGCTGATGCTGGGCGGGGTGTTCTCGGTCCGGACGGCGCTGGTGGTCCTGGCAGCGCTGAGCACACTGCTCGCCGCCCTGCCGCTCCGGCCGCGCGCCTCGCGTACCCCGCGTGCCCCGCGTACCCCGCGTGCCCCGCGTACCCCGCGCGCCTCCCGCAGACGCGGCACCTCCCGTCGCGGGCGGACGGCCGGGACGACGACCGCCGTCGCCCTGCTGGTGCTGGTCGCCGCCTGCTCGGGCTCCGGCGGCGGACGGTCGACCACGGCCGGCGCGTCCGGAGCGGGCGGCGGTGGGTCCGGCCCGTCCGCCGCCGGGGCCGCCCTGCCCGCGGGCGCCCCGCCGCTCCCGGCCTCGGCCGCCCCGTGGCACCTGGCCTTCGACGACCGTTTCACCGCCGCGGGCCTCGACCGTTCGAAGTGGACCACCTGCTACGACTGGAACGACCACGGCTGCACCAACGCCGGCAACGGCGAGGACCAGTGGTACCAGCCGGGCCAGGTCCGGGCGGGCGGCGGCCTGCTGACCCTGACCGCGCAGCGCCGCACGGCGGCCGGCACCGACGGCCGGTCCCACCCGTGGGTGTCGGGCATGGTCAGCACCGGCCGTGACTCCTGGAACGCGCCGCCCCGGCACACCTTCACCTACGGCTACTTCGCCGCCGCGATCCAGGTCCCGAAGGACCCGCACGGCTTCTTCCCCGCGTTCTGGCTGATCCCGGCGGAGAGCCGGGGCACTCCGCCGGAGCTCGACATCGCGGAGTTCCCGAACACCGACCAGTACGCCCAGATGTACCTGCACTGGCGCGCGGAGGACGGCTCCGACCAGCACGTCGGCCAGACCGCGGGCCCGGCCGACTTCTCGGCCGGCTTCCACGTGTTCGCCGTCGACTGGCAGCCCACCGAGGTGACCTGGTACGTGGACGGGACGCCGCGGTTCACGGTCAGCGACCCCGCCCGGATCCCGGACGTCGCGATGGAGATCGTGATCGACCTGGCCGTCGGCTACCTGGAATCGCCCCCGTCCGGTACCGACTCGGCGGCCCTGCAGGTGAAGTGGGTGCAGGTATGGCAGCACTGACCGGCCTCCGCCGCCCGGTCCCGGCCCTCGCCCTGGACCGGTCCGTCCCCGCTCTGCTGGTGAAGGTGGGGCGCTATCCGCAGTCGCACAGCGCGGTCGGCGCCGTCCGCTCGCTCGGCCGGCTCGGCGTCCCGGTGTACGCGATGGTCGAGGACCGGTTCACGCCCACCGCGCTCTCCCGCTACCTGGCCGGCGCCCTGGTCTCGCCCAGCACCGGACGGGAACCCGCCGCCGAACTCGCCGCCCGTCTGGGGGAGGCCGCCCGCGAGGTCCGGCGGCGCACCGGCCGTCGGGCGGTGGCGGTGGCCACCGACGACGAGGCCGCCGTCCTGCTGGCGGAGCACGCCGCCGACTACGCGGTCGACCTCCTGCTGCCGCCGGTGCCGCCGGGACTGCCCCGGCGGCTCGCCGACAAGGCGACGCTGCACGCGCTCTGCCGCGCCACCGACACCCCCGCCCCGGAGGCATGCGCCCCGGCCGACCGGGCCGAACTGCTCGCCGCCGCCGACCGGTTGGGCTTCCCGCTGGTCCTGAAGAACCGCGCGCCGTTCAGTCGGCTGCTGCACCCGGCGGTCGGCCACACCACCGTGGTCCGGGACCGCGCGGAACTGCTGGCCCGGTGCGGGCCGGACATCGGGCCGGACGCCGGTCCGCTCGCGGTGCTGGCGCAGGAGTACCTGCCGGCGGAGGGCGCCGAGGACTGGTTCACCCATCTGACCTGCGGCCCCGGCGGGGAGCCGCTGGCGGTCTTCACCGGCGTCAAGCTGCGCTCCTGGCCCCCGGGCGGCGGCGTGACCACCCGGGCCCGGGCGGTCGCCAACGCCCCGCTGGCGGAGCTCGCGGCCGGGTTCTGCCGGCGGATCGGGTACTGCGGTGTCGCCGACCTCGACTGGCGGCTCGACCCGAGGGACGGCCGCCACAAGCTGGTGGACTTCAACCCCCGCGCCGGCGCGCAGTTCCGGCTGTTCGAGACGGTGGACGGGGTGGACGTGGTCCGGGCCCTGCACCTGTCCCTCACCGGCCGGCCCGTGCCGGCCGGCGAACAGCGCGACCGGGGCTACGCGGTCGGCCAGCTCGACCTGCTGGCCGTGGCGTCCGCCGTCCGCCACGCCGGGCGCCCGCCGGCCGGCCTGCGACCGCGCCGGGGGACCGAACGCGCCTGGCTCTGCCCGGACGACCCGCTCCCCGCCGTCGCGGAGGCGGCCCGCTTCGGCACCCGCGCCGCCCGCTTCGCCCTGCGCACCGCCACCCGCCGCGCCGCTGTCCACCGCACGGCCGACCGCCCTCCGGCCTGAGCACGGGCCCGGTTCAGCCCACCAGTCTCGGCAGCTCGATCGAGTGCCCCGTCCGCTCCACCTTGGCCTTCAGGTACCGGACGTTGCTCTCGGACAGGTGCACGCCGGTCGGCACCCGGAGCTCCACCGTGACGCCCAGGGCGGCCAACTGCGCGGCCTTGTCCGGGTTGTTGCTCAGCAGTTCGATCCCGTCGACACCGAGCGCCCCGAGCATCTGCGCGGCCGCCGTGTAGTCGCGGCCGTCCTCCGGAAGTCCGAGCGCGGTGTTGGCGTCGTACGTGTCGAGGCCGGAGTCCTGCAGGGCGTACGCGTCGAGCTTGTTGTAGAGCCCGATGCCGCGCCCCTCCTGGCGCAGGTACAGCAGGTAGCCGCCGGCCTCGGAGATCCGCTCGACCGCCTCGCGCAGCTGCGGCCCGCAGTCGCAGCGGTCGGAGCCGAACACGTCCCCGGTGAGGCACTCCGAGTGCAGCCGCACCAGCGGCGTGCCGCCCTCCGGCACGGTGCCGAGGGCGAGGGCGAGGTGTTCCGCGCCGTCCGTCAGTCCGTGGAAGGTGAACACCTCGGCCCCGGCCCGGTACCCGTCCGGGAAGGTCAGCGGAATCCGCACCCGCGAGCGCACCCGGGCGCCGTCGGCGGCCCGCGCGGCCTGCGGGGAATGGTTCTGCTGCTCGGGCAGCTGCACCTGCGGCATGGGCTGGACCTCCGTGACGGACGGTTCTCCTGGGACTCGGCTCCCGACGGTACTAGGTAGTTCCAATTTGAACAACAGTCCGCCGGGGGTGTACGGAGGGTTGGCGGTGCTCACGAACCGAAAGCCGAGGTCGGCCACCATGCGAGAGGGGCGGACAAACGCGGGCGAGCGGTGCGACACTGACGCGTGCGAGCGGTCCTGGGTCGCCGCGCCGGTTCGACGGCGCGCCGCGACGCCCTCAATGGCGAGGGGACCGCCGGCGTCTCCCCCGGTGGGGAGCGCCTGTCTTTCGACCACCCCCATGGAAGGTGCTCACAAGATGCCGGCCACCCCTGTGCCCGTCGGGTCCCACGACGCCGAGAACCCCGCCATCGAGTCGCTGCTCGCGGACGTGCTGCGCCGCAACCCCGGCGAGCCCGAGTTCCACCAGGCCGTGCGGGAGGTGGTGGAGACGCTCGGACCGGTGCTGGCGGCACGGCCGGAACTGGTCGAGGCGCGGATCGTCGAGCGGATCGCGGAGCCCGAGCGGCAGCTGATGTTCCGGGTCCCGTGGACCGACGACCGGGGCCGGGTGCACGTCAACCGGGGCTTCCGGGTCGAGTTCAGCAGCGCGCTCGGTCCCTACAAGGGCGGGCTGCGGTTCCACCCCTCGGTGAACCTCGGGATCGTGAAGTTCCTCGGCTTCGAGCAGATCTTCAAGAACGCGCTGACCGGCCTCGGTATCGGCGGCGGCAAGGGCGGCTCGGACTTCGACCCCAAGGGCCGCTCGGACGCCGAGATCATGCGCTTCTGCCAGTCCTTCATGACCGAGCTGTACCGCCACCTCGGCGAGCACACCGACGTCCCGGCCGGGGACATCGGCGTCGGCGGCCGGGAGATCGGCTACCTGTTCGGCCAGTACAAGCGGATCACCAACCGCTACGAGGCGGGAGTGCTGACCGGCAAGGGCATCGGCTGGGGCGGTTCCCTGGTCAGGACCGAGGCCACCGGCTACGGCTGCGTGCTGTTCACCGCCGAGATGCTGCGCGCCCGCGGCGAGGAGCTGGACGGCCTGCGGGTCGCCGTCTCCGGCTCCGGGAACGTCGCGCTGTACGCGATCGAGAAGGCCCAGCAGCTCGGGGCGACCGTGGTCACCGCCTCCGACTCGGCCGGCTTCGTGGTGGACGAGAAGGGCATCGACCTCGACCTGCTGAAGGAGGTCAAGGAGGTCCGGCGCGGCCGGCTCACCGAGTACGCCGAGCGGCGCGGCAGCCACGTCAAGTACCAGGAGGGCACCGGGGTCTGGGGGGTGCCGGTGGACGTGGCGCTGCCCTGCGCGACCCAGAACGAGCTGACCGGGCCGGACGCGCTGGCCCTGGTCCGGGGCGGGGTGCGGGCCGTCGCCGAGGGCGCCAACATGCCGGCCACGCCCGAGGCCGTGCGGGTGTTCCAGGAGGCCGGGGTGGCCTTCGGCCCGGGCAAGGCCGCCAACGCCGGGGGGGTCGCGACCAGCGCGCTGGAGATGCAGCAGAACGCCGCCCGCGACGCCTGGTCCTTCGAGCGGACCGAGGAGCGGCTGGCCGCGATCATGCGCGACATCCACGCCTCCTGCTACGCCACGGCGGAGAAGTACGGCCGCCCCGGGGACTACGTCCTGGGCGCCAACATCGCCGGCTTCGAGCCGGTGGCGGACGCGATGCTGGCGCAGGGCCTGGTCTGACCCACCCGTCCCGGGCGGCCCCGGCCACCCGACCGGAGCGGGCACGGGATGTCGGGTCCGGCCGGGTGGCCGCCTCCTACGGTGAGGAGCACAGGAACGGAAGGACGGGACGGGCACCGATGCTGGAACGGCTGAACCAGGCCATGGAGTACATCGAGGAGCACCTCGACGGGACGGTCGACGCGGCCGAGCTCGCGCGGATCGCGACCACCTCGGAGTACCACTTCCGGCGGCTGTTCTCGGCGCTGGCCGGCATGCCGCTGTCGGACTACCTCCGGCGCCGGCGGCTGACCCTCGCGGGGGCCGAGGTGCTGGCCGGTGAGCGGACGCTGCTGGACGTCGCGGTCCGCCACGGCTACGGCTCGGGGGAGGCGTTCGCCCGGGCGTTCCGGGCGATGCACGGCGTCGGACCGGGCGAGGCCCGGCGGCACGGCGCGGTGCTCGTCTCCCAGCCCCGGATGTCCTTCCGGCTCGTCGTCGAAGGGAGCAGCAGCATGGAGTACCGGATCGTCGAGAAGCCGGCGTTCAGGATCGTCGGGCGCAGGGCCAGGGTCCCGTTGGTGCACGAGGGGGTCAACCCGGCCATCGCGGAGTTCGTGAAGGGGATCGGGCAGGAGGGCGCGGAGCGGATCGCCGCGTTGTCGGAGCAGGAGCCGCGCGGGATCCTCTCGGTCACCGAGTTCTTCTCGGACAGCCGGGCGGAGGGCGTGCCGCTCGACTACTACCACGCGGTGGCGACCGGGACCGGGGCCGAGGTGCCGGAGGATCTGGACGTGCGGGAGGTCCCGGCCGGGACCTGGGGGGTGTTCCGCGTCACCGGGCCGTTCCCGCGCGCGCTGCAGGAGCTGTGGCGGGACGTCTTCACGCAGTGGTTCCCGTCCAATCCGTACGAGTTCCGGCCGGGGCCGGAGATCCTGCGGGTCGGCGTCCTCGCGGAGGTGGCGGAGACGGAGGCCGAGCTCTGGATCCCGGTGGCGCGGGCGGCCGACTGACCGGGCTCGCGGCGGCCGGCTGACCGGGCTCACGGAGGCCGGGACGGCGGGCCGGGCCCGCCCGCCCGTTCGGCCCACCAGGACCGGCCCGCCCGCCACCCCCGCCCGCATGCTGGGGCGGGGGTCGTCGAGCGGGAGAGTGGAGCCGGCATGGCCAAGGCGTTCGGATTCGTCGACTACGGCGGCCCGGAGAACCAGGAGTTCCTGGACCGGCCCGCCCTGGAGCCCGGCCCGGGGCAGCTCGCGATCGCCGTTCGGGCGGCCGGGGTGAACCCGGTGGACTGGAAGGTCCGCCGCGGTCTGCTCGGCCGGGAGCGCCGACTGCCCTTCGTCATGGGCTCGGAGGCGTCCGGTGTGGTCGAACGGGTCGGCCCCGGTGTCACCGGGTTCACGCCCGGCGACGAGGTGTTCGGCCTGGTGGCGGCGGGCGCGTACGCCGAACAGACCCTGCTGCTGGCCGGATCGAGCGCGCTGAAGCCCGCGAGGATCGGCTTCGACCAGGCCGCCACCCTGCCGGTCGCGGCCGCGACCGCCGACGACGCCGTCCGCGACATCGGTGTCGGCTCCGGACAGACCCTGCTGATCCTCGGGGTCTCCGGCGGCGTCGGCAGCGCGGCCGCGCAGATCGCCCGCAGCCGGGGGATCCGCGTCGTGGGCACGGCCGGCGACTCCAACCGCGCCTACGTCGAGTCGCTGGGCGCGGTCCAGGTCCGGTACGGCGAGGGGGTCGCGGACCGGATCCGGGCGGTCGCGCCGGACGGCGTCGACGGCATCCTCGACCTGGTCGGCGGCGAGGACGTCCGGGCCGCCGCGGTGACGCTGGCCGACCGGTCCCGGCTGGTCTCCACCACCGACCCGGCCACCGCCGACGAGCTCGGCGGCCGCTACATCACCCGTTCCACCACCCCGGACACCCTCGCCGCCCTGGCCGGGCTGGTGGCCGCGGGGGAACTGGACCCGAACATCTCCGCCCGCTACCCGCTGGCCCACGCCGCCGAGGCGCTGGCCCTGGTCGAGTCGGGGCACGCGCGCGGCAAGATCGTCCTCGAAGTGGGCTGACACGGGGCCGGGCGGCGGGGGTCCCGCCGGTGGTCACTCCCCGGCCGGACCGCTCCCGCGCCGTGACCGCCGCCACCCGGCCCCCGCGACCGCCGCCGCGACCGCCGTGACCAGCACGGCCGTCAGCGGGACGACGTCCCCCACCCGGTCGTACCAGGTGGCCGCGTCCGGAGCCGTCAGCGGCAGCCGCACCACCAGTGCGCCCGTGCCGTCGGTGCCCAGCCGCGCCAGCTCGCGGCCCTGCGCGTCGAAGGCGGCCGACACCCCGGTGAGCGCGGCCTGGACGACCGGCCGGCCGGTCTCGGCGGCCCGGATCGCGGCCAGCGAGACGTGCTGCTCCGGCGCCCAGCTCCGCTGGAAGGTCGAGGTCGACGACTGGTAGACGAGCACCCGGGCCCCCGCCCGGGCGGCCGTCCGCGCCATGTCGGGGAACGCCGACTCGAAGCAGATCAGGGTGCCGATCGGCAGCGGCCGGCCGGACCGGTCCACGGCCGGCAGCAGGTGCTGGTCGGCGCCGGGCGCCCGGTTCTCGCCCGCCGCCCGGCTGACCCCGGCCACCCAGCCGAGCAGCGGCCGCAGCGGGATGTACTCGCCGAACGGCACCAGCCGGATCTTGCGGTACCGGTCGACCACGCCGTCCGGGGACACCAGGACGGCGTCCTTGGAGATCCGGCCGTCCGCCTTCCGCGCGTCCTCCCCGGCCAGCAGCTCGGCGCCGGTGGCGGCCGCCAGGGCGCGCAGCCGGCCGAGCGTCGCCGGATCGCGGTCGAGGTCGGCGGTGGTGCTGGACTCGCCCCAGACCACCAGGTCCACCGGGGGCCGCCCGGCCAGCGCGGTGGTGGCCCGGGCGCTCGCGTCGAAGCGGGCGTTCGGCTCGTCCACGATCCCCGGCTGGACCAGGGCGATCCGCACCTCGGCCGGTCCGGTCCCGCCCGCCGCGGAAGCGGCCGGCGGCGCCGGGCGGAGCGCGAACAGCAGTGGGCCGGCGGCCAGGACCGCCGCCGCGAACAGCGCCGCCACCGCCCGCGGGCGCGGCTCGACGACGGTGAGCGCCACCGCGACGGCGGTGTTGACCGCCACCACCGCGGCGCTGACCAGCCAGATCCCGCCGGCCGAGGCCAGCGCCAGGACGGCGGGGTGCTGCCACTGGGTGGCGCCGAGCAGCGCCCAAGGACCGCCCAGGGCGTGCCAGGAGCGCGCGTACTCGGTGGTCAGCCAGACCGCCGCGACCACCACCGGCGCGAGCAGCGCCCGCCGGACGGTCACCGGTGGCCGCAGCAGCCGCCACACCGCGACGCCCACCCCGGCCTGGAGCGCCCCGAACACCACCGCGAGCAGCGGCAGTCCGGGGCCGATGGAGCGGGTCAGCCAGGACATCCCGGTCAGGATGAACCCGGCGCCGAACCACCAGCCGCGCACCGCCGCCTCGCGGGCCCCGGGGGCCGCCCGCATCAGCAGCAGGCCGGGGACGAGCGCGACCCAGGCCAGCGCCGCCACCCCGGGGGCCGGGAAGGCGAGCACGGGCAGTGCCCCGGCGGCCAGCGCCGCCAGCCGGGGCCGGTACCGGGCGAACGCCCGGCCGGGGCGGGCGACGGCGGCCGCCGGGGCGGCGGGGCCGGGGGGACCGGCGGGGCCGGTGAGCAGGGGAGGGCGCGGCATGCCCCGTATTGTCCGCTTGGCGCGGCCCCGTCACCAGCCCCGTGATCACTCGAACGGCGTAACGGTCGGAGCCGGGCCGGTTTCCGGGCGGGCCGACCGGCCCGCCCGGAGCGGGCGGGTCAGCCGTCCTCGCCCTCCAGGTCGCCCTCGGTCTCCAGGAACGCGGTCCGCAACTGCTCGATCAGCTCCGGGTCCGGCTGCTCCCACAGCCCGCGGCTCGCCGCCTCCAGCAGCCGCTCGCTGATCCCGTGCAGCGCCCACGGGTTGGCGCCGGCCAGGAACTCCCGGTTGACCGGGTCCAGCACGTACTCCTGGGTGAGCTTCTCGTACATCCAGTCCGCGACCACGCCGGTGGTGGCGTCGTAGCCGAAGAGGTAGTCGACGGTCGCGGCCATCTCGAAGGCGCCCTTGTAGCCGTGCCGCCGCATCGCCTCGATCCAGCGCGGGTTCACCACCCGGGCGCGGAAGACCCGGGCCGCCTCCTCGGTCAGGGTGCGGGTGCGGACCGTCTCCGGGCGGGTCGAGTCGCCGATGTACGCGGTCGGCGCCTTGCCGGTGAGCGCGCGCACCGTGGCCACCATGCCGCCGTGGTACTGGAAGTAGTCGTCCGAGTCGGCGATGTCGTGCTCGCGGGTGTCGGTGTTCTTCGCCGCGACGGTGATCCGCTTGTACGCGGTCTCCATCTCCTCGCGCGCCGGACGCCCGTCCAGCCCGCGCCCGTACGCGTAGCCGCCCCAGACCGTGTACACCTCGGCGAGGTCGGCGTCGGTGCGCCAGTCCCGGCTGTCGATCAGCTGGAGCAGCCCGGCGCCGTAGGTGCCGGGGCGGGAGCCGAACACCCGGGTGGTGGCCTTGCGCTCGTCGCCGTGCACGGCCAGGTCCGCCTGGACGTGGGCGCGGACGAAGTTGTCCGCGTCCGGCTCCTCCTGGGCGGCGGCCAGCCGGACGGCGTCGTCCAGCAGCGCGACCACGTGCGGGAAGGCGTCCCGGAAGAAGCCGGAGATGCGCAGCGTGACGTCGATCCGCGGACGGCCCAGCTCCGCGAGGGTGATCGGCTCCAGGCCGGTGACCCGGCGCGAGGCGTCGTCCCAGACCGGGCGGACGCCGAGCAGCGCGAGGGCCTCGGCGATGTCGTCGCCGGCGGTGCGCATCGCGCTGGTGCCCCACAGCGACAGGCCCACCGAGGACGGGTGGGTGCCGTCGTTGTCGGCCCGGTAGCGCTCGATCAGCGAGGCGGCGAGCGCCTGGCCGGTCTCCCAGGCGAGCTTGCTGGGGACGGCCTTGGGGTCGACGGAGTAGAAGTTGCGGCCGGTCGGCAGCACGTTGACCAGCCCGCGCAGCGGCGAGCCGGACGGGCCGGCCGGGACGAAGCCGCCCTGGAGCGCGTGCAGCACGGCGTCCAGCTCGTCGGTGGTCGCGGCGAGCCGCGGCACCACCTGGGCGGCGGCGAAGGCCAGCACCTCGTGCACGGCCTCCGGCAGCCCGGCGGCGACCTTCTCCACCGCCTCGGGCGCCCAGTCGGCCGCCTCCATGGCCTCGACCAGGGCGCGGGCCTGCGCCTCGGCCGCGTCGGTGGCGCCGAGGGTGAGCGCGGCCTCGTCCAGGCCGAGCGCCTCGCGCAGACCGGGCAGGGCGCTGACGCCGCCCCAGATCTGCCGGGCGCGCAGGATGGCGAGCACGATGTTGACCCGGTCGGTGCCGGCCGGCGCCTGGCCGAGCACGTGCAGGCCGTCGCGGATCTGCGCGTCCTTGATCTCGCACAGCCAGCCGTCGACGTGCAGCAGGAAGTCGTCGAAGCCGTCGTCCTCGGGGCGCTCCTCCAGGCCGAGGTCGTGGTCGAGCCTGGCGGCCTGGATCAGGGTCCAGATCTGGGCGCGGATCGCGGGCAGCTTGGCCGGGTCCATCGCGGCGATGTTGGAGTGCTCGTCGAGCAGCTGCTCCAGCCGGGCGATGTCGCCGTAGGAGTCGGCGCGGGCCATCGGCGGGACGAGGTGGTCGACCAGGGTGGCGTGGGCGCGGCGCTTGGCCTGGGTGCCCTCGCCCGGGTCGTTGACCAGGAAGGGGTAGACCAGCGGCAGGTCGCCGAGGACGGCGTCCGGGCCGCACTCGGAGGACAGCGCGGCGGTCTTGCCGGGCAGCCACTCCAGGTTGCCGTGCTTGCCGAGGTGGACGACGGCGTGGGCGCCGAAGCCGCCGTCGGACTGTGCGGCGGCGATCCAGCGGTAGGCGGCCAGGTAGTGGTGGGACGGCGGGAGGTCCGGGTCGTGGTAGATCGCGACCGGGTTCTCGCCGAAGCCGCGCGGCGGCTGGATGAGCACCAGCAGGTTCCCGGAGCGGATCCCGGCGAGCACGATGTCGCCGTCCGGGTTCTGCGAGCGGTCGACGTACAGCTCGCCGGGGGCCGGGCCCCAGTGTTCCTCGACCCGGGTGCGCAGGCCCTCGGGCAGGGTCGCGTACCAGCGGCGGTAGTCGGCGGCCGGGATGCGCACCGGGTTGCGGGCGAGCTGGTCCTCGGTGAGCCAGTCCTGGTCGTAGCCGCCCGCCGCGATCAGCGCGTGGATGAGGGCGTCGCCCTCGTGCTGGCCGTCCTCGGTGTCGGTGTCCAGACCGGGCACGTCGGTGCCGATGTCCATGCCCTCCGCGCGCAGTCGCTCCAGCAGGCGCATCGCGCTGGCCGGGGTGTCCAGGCCGACGGCGTTGCCGACCCGGGCGTGCTTGGTCGGGTAGGCGGACAGCACCAGCGCGAGCCGGCGCTCGGAGGCCGGGAGGTGCCGCAGCCGGGCGTGGGCGACGGCGATGCCGGCGACCCGGGCCGAGCGCTCCTCGTCGGCGGCGTAGACGGTGAGGCCGTCCTCGTCCAGCTCCTTGAACGAGAACGGGACGGTGATCAGCCTGCCGTCGAACTCCGGCACGGCGATCTGGGTGGCCGTGTCCAGCGGTGACAGGCCGTCGTCGCTCTCCTCCCAGCGGGCGCGCGACCAGGTCAGGCAGAGCGCCTGGAGGATCGGCCGGTCCAGGGCGGCGAGCGCGCCCGCGTCCCACGCCTCCTCGTCGCCGCCGGCCTGCGCGTCGGCCGGGCGGGTGCCGCCGGCGGCGAGCACGGTGGTGACGATGGCGTCCGCCTCGCCGAGGGCGGCCAGCAGCTCCGGCTCGGCGCCGCGCAGCGAGGCGCAGTAGTAGGCGCGGGCCTGGGCGCCCTGGTCCTCGACCGCCCGGCAGAGGGTCTCCACGAAGGCGGTGTTGCCGCTCATGTGGTGGGCGCGGTAGTAGAGCACCGCGACGGTCGGGCCCTCGGTGGTGCGGGCGGTGCGCTCCAGCGGGCCCCAGGCCGGGGCGGAGGCGGGCGGGGCGAAGCCGTGGCCGGTGAGCAGCACGGTGTCGGAGAGGAAGGCGCCGAGCTCGGCCAGGTTGGCCGCGCCACCGTGGGCCAGGTAGGCGTGCGCCTCGGCGGCGATTCCGGCCGGGACGGTGGACAGCTCCATCAGCTGGGCGTCGGGGGCCTGTTCGCCGGTCAGCACGATCACCGGGCGGGGGCCGGCCAGCAGCGCGTCCAGGCCCTCCTGCCAGGCGCGGCGGCCGCCGAGCAGGCGGACCACGACCAGCTCGGTGTCCTCCAGCAGGGCGGGCAGCTCCTCGGCGGTGAGCCGGGCCGGGTTGCCGAGCCGGTAGCGGACCGGTCCCTCGGACGCGCGGGCACTGAGCAGGTCGGTGTCTGACGTCGACAGCAGCAGAATCATGCGAAGGCCCTCCCGGCCTCGACGGCGGGCAAGGACAACGGCACGGACGACGGCACGGTGCACCACGAGGGCGCGGGCATGCGGCGGCGCATGGCTTCAAGCCTTCCTCGGGGTCCGCGCCCCGGGCCGGTGGAGGACGGCAGGAGTTCCTGGCTCCCGCGCTTCCCCGGAGGTCCGGTGAACCGCGGTCACAGTGGCGGGACCGCACCGGGTTCGCACCGGTTTCCTCCCCTGCGCCGTCGCTGGCGTGCGGACGGTCCGCGGGGACCGTCCGCGAGCATCGTACGGGGTGAGGCTGACCTGGGGGAGTGCAGGTTCCGGCCGCCGCGGACGGGGTCGGAGGTGTGATCGACGGTACGGCGGCAACCCGTCGGATCCTCGGTATGCTCGCCGCCATGCCTCCCGTACCCGACGCCACCGCGCCGGGCGCCGCCGTGCCCGACCGGGCGCGTTCGGACGCCTGCCCAGGGGCCCTTCGTCTGCATACCGCCGACGACGGCGCCCTGGCCCGGGTCCGGCTGCCCGGCGGAATGCTGACGGAGCGTCAGGCGCTCGCGCTGGCCGACGCGGCGGAGGCGCTCGGCGACGGCCGGGCGGAGATCACCTCGCGCGGCAACGTCCAACTGCGCGGCCTGGCTTCGGACTGCGGCGGCGAACTCGCCGGGCGGCTGCGGGCCGCCGGTCTGCTGCCCTCCGACACCCATGAACGGGTCCGCAACATCGTCGCCTCGCCCGGTCCCGGTCCCGGGCCCGCCGACGGCGCGGCCGACGTCCGGGCCTGGGCGCGCGCCCTCGACGCGGCCCTGTGCGCGAGCCCGTGGGCGACCGGCCTGTCCGGCAAGTTCCTGTTCGTCCTGGACGACGGGCGCGGGGACGTCGCCGCGCTGGACGCCGATGTGACATTGATCGCAGGTCCGGACGGCACCGCGCTGCTGCGCCTCGGCCGGGCCGCCACCGCGCGGCCGGTGCCGGCCGGGCGGGCGGTCGCGGCGGCGCTGGACGCGGCCCGCGAGTTCCTGGACGCGCAGCGCGCCGCCGGACTGCGGGCCTGGCACCTGCGCGAACTGCCCGATCTGCTGCCGCCCGGCCCGGTGCCGCTGCCGCCGTCGCCGCTGTCGGCCGGGCCCCGCCCGCCGCTCGGCGCCCTGCCGGGGGGCGGGGCGCACCATGGTCCGCACGTGGGCCCGCACCTTGGCCTGCACGTGGCCCCGCGCTTCGGCGTGGCCACGGCCGGACAGTGGCGGGCGCTGGTCGACGCCGCCGAGGGGGAGCTGCGGCTGACCCCGTGGCGCGGCGCGGTGCTGCCCGGCGCGCCCGCCGACCGGCTCCCCGCGCTCGCGGCGGCCGGGTTCCGGACGGCGGCCGGGACGGCCTGGGACGGCGCGAGCGCCTGCACCGGGCTGCCGGGCTGCGCGAAGTCGCGGTCCGACGTCCGGGCCGACGCGGCCCGGGCACTGGACGGACTGCTGGACGGAGTGCTCGACGGAGTGCCGGACGGGGCGCCGCCGCCGGGCCCGTCCCTCGGCGCCGGCCCGCTGCCGGTGCACTGGTCGGGCTGCGAACGCCGTTGCGGCCACCCCGCCGGACGCCGGGTGGACGTGCTGGCGACCGGGTCGGGGTACCGGGTGGCGGTGATCGGCGGACCGCAGGAGCGGGACACCGTCCAGGGGCGGGACACCGCAGTGGAAGTGACGAACGAACAGATGGCCGCGGCGGTCGCCGCGGCCCGGAGGACCACGTGATCGAGTACGAGAAGGACGGCGCGTCCATCTACCGCCAGTCCTTTGCCACCATCCGGGCCGAGGCCGACCTGGCCGGGCTGCCCGCGGACGTCGCCCAGGTCGCGGTGCGGATGATCCACGCCTGCGGCATGGTCGACCTGGTCGAGGACCTGGTGTACTCGCCCGGCGCGGTCGCCTCCGCGCGCGCCGCCCTGCGGGCCGGGGCGCCGATCCTGTGCGACGTCAACATGGTCGCCAGCGGAGTCACGCGCAAGCGGCTGCCCGCCGGCAACGAGGTGATCTGCACCCTCACCGACCCGTCCGTGCCCGAGCTGGCCCGGGCGATGGGCAACACCCGCAGTGCCGCCGCGATGGAGCTGTGGCTGCCCCGGCTGGAGGGCGCGGTGGTCGCCGTCGGCAACGCGCCGACCTCGCTGTTCCGCCTGCTGGAGCTGATCGAGGCCGGCGCCCCGCGCCCGGCCGCCGTGATCGGCGTACCGGTCGGCTTCATCGGCGCGGCCGAGTCCAAGGAGGCCCTGGCGGCGCACCCGGCCGGCCTGGAGCACCTGGTGGTGCGCGGACGGCGCGGCGGCAGCGCCATGGCCGCGGCGGCGATCAACGCGATTGCGAGCGAAGAAGAGTGAGTGACCATCAGATGACCGGCCGACTGTACGGGGTGGGCCTCGGCCCCGGCGACCCGTCGCTGATCACCGTCCGCGCCGCCGAACTCATCGGCAAGGCCGACGTGGTGGCCTACCACAGCGCGCGGCACGGCCGATCGATCGCCCGCTCCATCGCCGAGCGTTACCTGACGGATGGTCAGATCGAGGAGAAGCTGGTCTATCCGGTCACGGTCGAGACCACCGACCACCCCGGCGGCTACCGGGGCGCGCTGGACGACTTCTACCAGGAGGCCGCCGAGCGGCTGGCCGCCCACCTGGACGCCGGCCGCGACGTGGTGGTGCTCGCCGAGGGGGACCCGTTCTTCTACGGCTCCTACCAGCACATGCACAAGCGCCTGGCGCACCGCTACCCGACCGAGGTGGTGCCCGGTGTGACCTCGGTCAGCGCCGCCGCGGCCCGGCTGGGCCAGCCGCTCACCGAGGCCGAGGAGACGCTCACGATCATCCCCGGCACGCTGCCGGAGGAGGAGCTGACCGCGCGCCTGGCCGCCGCCGACTCCGCCGTGGTGATGAAGCTCGGCCGCACCTTCCCGACCGTGCGCCGCGCCCTGGAGCGGGCCGGCCGGCTGGCCGACGCCCAGTACGTCGAGCGGGCGTTCATGGACGGCGAGCGGACGGCCCCGCTGGCCTCCGTCGACCCGGACACCGTCCCCTACTTCTCGGTGGCCGTCCTGCCCAGCAAGGTCGCCCCGCTGGAGGCCCCGGCCCCCGACCTGAGCGGCCCGGGCAGCGTCACCGTCGTCGGCACCGGCCCGGCCGGCCCGCTCTGGCTGACCCCCGAGGCCCGCGGCGCCCTCGCCGCCGCGACCGACCTGGTCGGCTACACCACCTACCTCGACCGGGTGCCGGAGCGGCCCGGCCAGACCCGGCACGGATCCGACAACAAGGTGGAGTCCGAGCGCGCCGAGTTCGCCCTCGACCTGGCCCGCCGGGGCCACCGGGTGGTGGTCGTCTCCTCCGGCGATCCGGGCGTCTTCGCGATGGCCACCGCCGTGCTGGAGGTCGCCTGCGAGGAGACCTACCGCGAGGTGCCGGTGCGGATCGTCCCCGGGATGACCGCCGCCCACGCGGCCGCCTCCCGGGCCGGTGCCCCGCTCGGCCACGACTACGCGGTGGTGTCGCTCTCCGACCGCCTCAAGCCGTGGGACGTGGTCGCCGCCAGGCTGCGCGCCGCCGCCGCCGCGGACCTCGTGCTCGCCCTCTACAACCCCGGCTCGCAGTCCCGCACCACCCAGGTCGGCCGGGCCAGGGACCTGCTGCTGGAGTACCGCGCCCCGGAGACCCCGGTGGTCATGGCCCGCGACGTCGGCGGTCCCACCGAGCGGGTCCGCACCGTCCCCCTCGGCGAGCTCGACCCGGCCGAGGTCGACATGCGGACCATCCTGCTGATCGGCTCCTCCCAGACCCGGCACCTCCCCCGCGCCCCGCACCCGGACGTCACCTGGACCCCCCGCCGCTACCCGGAGGTCTGAGCGCCGTCCCGCCGCCCCGGACCGCCGACGGGCCCGGGGCGGCCCGGGCCGCCCGGGCGCCCGCCGGAGGGGAAGTCCCGGCCGTCGGTGCGTGCGTCAGCCGCGGTGGACCTCGGAACGATGGCCGACCCGGACCACCAGGACGACCAGCAGCCCGCCGTCGACGGTGCAGACCACCCGGTGATCGCCCACCCGCAGACGGCGGTGCTCGGGCGATCCCACCAGTGCGGTGGTGTGGAAGCCGTAGGGGTCCTGTTCGAGCTCGGCGAGCTTGCGCAGGACCAGGATCGCCGTCGCCCGGGGCAGCTTGCGCAGCTCGCCGCGGGCCGACTCGGTGAAGCGCGTGCTGTACCTCACTCCGGCCTGGCCAGGGTCTCGGCCATGACCTCGTCCAGCGAGTAGGTGGGCTCGTCGCGGCGTTCCTCGATGAGGCGCATCAGTTCGCGCTCCTCCCACTGTCGGTACTCGCGCAACAGCTCTATCGGGACGACGGCGGCGACCTCCCGTCCCCGCCGGGTGATGACGGTCGGCTCGTCCCGTTCCGCGCGGTCGACGACGTCGGCGAGGCGCTCGCGGGCCTCGCGAATCGAAACGGTCTGCACAGGCTGCTCGCTCATACTCCGAGTGTACGGAGTGTCCCATGTGTACACAAGGCGCCCGCCGAGGGGCCGGTGTGTGGGCGGTGGAGCATGATGTCCCGATCGACGGAAGAGCGGCAGGGAGGCGCTGCGGGACCTGGGCGAGGTCGGCGGGCGGGTCGGGCAGCCGCGGAGCAGTGGGTTGCGGCACGGCTGGACGCCATCTCCGTCGACCGGGCGGTGGCGATCGTCGGCCGCGCGGAACCGCTGGGGCCGTGAGAGCCGTCCTCTGCGGGAGAGTTCCGTCCCGGCCGTGTCCCGGAATCTTCGCCATGATGTGAAGATCTGACGTTCATACAGGGTGAGAAACGGACAAATGTCGCGTCATATCGGGGACTGACTCTATTGCTATCTCAGCCATGAGATATCGTCTGGCGAGTGACAGGCGACTACCTCACCCGTATCGGTACCCTCATCCGCACCGCGCGTCAGCACCGCGGCTGGTCCCAGGCCCAGCTCGGCGAGGCCCTCGGCACCAGCCAGAGCGCGGTCAACCGCATCGAGCAGGGCAAGCAGAACGTCAGCCTTGAGATGATCGCCCGCATCGGCGAAGCACTCGACAGCGAGATCGTCTCCCTCGGCTACTCCGGCCCGATGCACCTGCGGGTCGCCGGCGGCACCACCCTCTCCGGCGCGATCGACGTCCGCAGCAGCAAGAACGCCTGCGTCGCCATCCTCTGCGCCTCGCTGCTGACCACCGGCCGCACCACCCTGCGCAGCGTCGCCCGGATCGAGGAGGTCTACCGCATCCTCGAAGTGCTCACCAGCATCGGCGTCAGGAGCCGCTGGACCAACGACGGCCGCGACCTCGAACTCACCCCGCCCGCCGAGCTCGACCTGGCCGGCATGGACGTCGAGGCCGCCCGCCGCACCCGCAGCGTGCTGATGTTCCTCGGCCCGCTGATGCACCGCGCCGACAACTTCGCCATCCCCTACGCCGGCGGCTGCGACCTGGGCACCCGTACCGTCCAGCCGCACCTGACCGCGCTGCGCCGGTTCGGCCTGGAGGTCGCCACCACCGGCGGCGCCTACCACGCCTCGGTCCAGCCCGGCACGCCGATGGACCGGCCGATCGTGCTGACCGAGCGCGGGGACACCGTCACCGAGAACGCCCTGCTCGCCGCCGCCCGCCACGACGGCGTCAGCGTCATCCGCAACGCCTCGCCCAACTACATGGTCCAGGACCTCTGCTTCTTCCTGGAGAAGCTGGGCGTTCGGATCGACGGCGTCGGCACCACCACCCTCACCGTGCACGGCGTGCCCGAGATCACCTGCGACGTCGACTACACCCCGGCCGAGGACCCGGTGGAGGCGATGAGCCTGCTCGCCGCCGCCGTGGTCACCTCCTCCGAGCTGACCGTCCGCCGGGTGCCGATCGAGTTCCTGGAGATCGAGCTCGCCGTGCTGGAGGGCATGGGCCTCGACTACGACCGCACCCCGGAGTACCCCGCCCACAACGGCCGCACCCGGCTGGTCGACCTCACCGTGCGCCCCTCCAAGCTCACCGCGCCGATCGACACCATCCACCCGATGCCCTTCCCCGGCATCAACATCGACAACGTGCCGTTCTTCGCCGCCATCGCCGCGGCCGCCCACGGCACCACGATGATCCACGACTGGGTGTACGACAACCGCGCCATCTACCTCACCGAACTCACCCGCCTCGGCGCGGACATCAAGCTCCTCGACCCGCACCGGGTGCTGGTCCAGGGCCCGACCCGCTGGCGCGCCGCCGAGATGGTCTGCCCGCCCGCGCTGCGCCCCGCCGTGGTCATCCTGCTGGCGATGCTGGCGGCGAAGGGCACCTCGGTGCTGCGCAACGTCTACGTCATCAACCGCGGTTACGAGGACCTCGCCGAGCGCCTGAACTCCATCGGCGCCCAGATCGAGACCTTCCGCGACATCTGATCCGCGACATCTGATCCGTGACATCCGATCGGTGACACCCGATCCGCGCCCTCGTCGCGCCGCCCGGCCCCGGCAGCTCCGGAGCCGGGCAGCGGCGTTCCCGGACCCGGGCTACTCGCCGGTGCGGCCGTCGAGGTGTTCGCGGACGAGGTCGGCGTGGCCGTTGTGGCGGGCGTACTCCTCGATCATGTGGGTGAGGATCCAGCGCAGGGAGTACGCGGTCTCCTCGCCGTCGGGCGCGCGGTAGTGGCCGAGCACGTCCAGGGAAGAGGCGGCGGCGACGAGTTCGCGGGCGTGGTCGCACTCGGCGCGCCAGCGGGCGAAGGCTTCGTCCGGGTCGGCCCCGTCGGCCTCGAACTCGGCGGTCCGGCCGCCCCAGAAGCCGGGGTGGCCCTCGCTGTTGAGGACGTTGCGGAACCAGCCGCGCTCCACCTCGGCCAGGTGGCGGGTCAGCCCGAGCAGGGAGAGCGGGGAGGGGAGCAGCGGACGGGCGCGGAGCTGTTCGGTGGTCAGCCCGGCGCACTTCCAGGCGAAGGTGGCGCGCTGGTAGTCCAGGAAACCGGTCAGGGTGGCGAGTTCGCCGGCGGCGAGGGGCGGCTCGGTGCGGGCGGCGTCGGCGAGTTCGTAGGCGTCGGTCATCCGGCCATCCTGGCAGCGGCGGGCCGGGCTCGCGCGGGATTTACCGGCCGGTCGGGCCCTGTCCGGCCAGCCATGCCAGTACCTCCGGGACGTCCGCCGCGACGGGGACCCCGGCCGGTGGCGGCGGGCGGTCCACCACCACCACGGGCAGGCCGAGTTCGCGGGCCGCGGTGAGCTTGGGCGCGGTCGCGGCGCCGCCGCTGTCCTTGGTGACGACGACGTCGATCCGGTGCTCGCGCAGCACCGCCCGCTCGCCGTCCAGGGTGAAGGGGCCGCGGTCGAGCAGGACGTCGAGCGCGGCGGGCAGCGGCGGCTCGGGCGGATCGACCGAGCGGGCCACGAAGTGCAGGCCGTCGAGGTGGGCGAAGGCGGCGATGCCCTGCCGGCCGCTGGTGAGCAGCACCCGTCGGCCGAGGGCGGGCAGCAGTGCGGCGGCGGCGTCCAGGGACGGGACGCGGTGCCAGTCGTCGCCGGGCCCCGCCGACCAGCCGGGGCGGCGCAGCGCCAGCAGCGGGACGCCGGTCGCGGCGGCGGCCGCGGCGGCGTTGCCGGACATGACGGCGGCGAACGGGTGGGTGGCGTCCACCACCGCGTCCACCCGCTCGGCGCGCAGCCAGTCGGCGAGGCCGTCGGCGCCGCCGAAGCCGCCGATCCGCACCTCGCCGGCGGGCAGCCGGGGCCGGGCCACCCGCCCGGCGAGCGAGCTGGTGACCCGGAGTCCGGCCCGGCCGTCGAGCGGAAGGTCGGGCGTGGCGCCGCGGGCGGCCCCAGGGGTGGCGGCGAGCGCCGCGGCGAGGGCGCGCGCCTCGGTGGTGCCGCCGAGGATCAGCAGGTGGCGGCGGTCGGGGGGCGTCATCAGGTACCGCAGGACTCGTGCGGCCGCTCCCGGTCCGCGGAGTAGAGGTGGCTGTCGCGGAACTGCTCGGCGGCCAGGGTGCGGCCGACGATGATCACGGCGGTGCGGACCACCCCGGCGGCCTTCAGCTGCCCGGCGATGTCCCCGACGGTGCCGCGCAGCACCAGCTCGTCCGGCCGGCTGGCCATCGCGACCACGGCGGCCGGGCAGTCCGCCCCGTAGTGCGGGAGCAGCTGCTCGACCACGTCGTCCACGTACCCGGCGGCCAGGTGCAGGACCAGCAGGGCGCCGCTGCGGCCGAGGGTGGCGAGGTCCTCGCCGGGCGGCATCGGGGTGGCGCGCTTGGCGATCCGGGTGAGGATCACGGTCTGGCCGACGGTCGGCACGGTCAGCTCGCGCTTGAGGGCGGCCGCGGCGGCGGCGAAGGCCGGCACGCCCGGCACCACCTCGTAGGGCACCCCGGCGGCGTCGAGGCGGCGCATCTGCTCGGCGACGGCGCTGAACACCGATGGGTCGCCGGAGTGCAGCCGGGCGACGTCCTGCCCGGCTGCGTGCGCGCGGACCATCTCCTCGACGATCACGTCCAGGGTGAGGTTGGCGGTGTCGACCAGCCGGGCGCCGGGCGGGCACTCGGCGAGCAGCTCGCGCGGCACCAGGCTGCCGGCGTAGAGGCAGACCTCGGCGCGGGCCAGGATCCGCTGGCCGCGCAGGGTGATCAGGTCGGCGGCACCGGGGCCGGCCCCGACGAAGTGGACGGTCACGAGGCGTTCTCCCGGGGGGTGAGGGGCTCGGCGGCGGGTTTGACGGCGGACCACTGGGTGACCGGCATCGCCTGGCGCCAGCCGGTGAAGCCGCCGACCGGGACGGCGTGCGCCACCGCGAGTCGCAGCAGTTCACCGCCGTGCCGCCGGTACCAGGTGGTGAGCAGGGCCTCGGACTCCAGGGTCACCGTGTTGGCGACCAGTCGGCCGCCGGCCGGCAGGGCGTCCCAGCAGGTGTCGAGCAGGCCGGGCGCGGTGAGGCCGCCGCCGACGAACACCGCGTCCGGGACGGGCAGTCCGGCGAGCGCGGCCGGGGCGGGTCCGGTGACCACGTGCAGCCGGGGCACCCCGAGGGCGGCGGCGTTGCGGGCGATCCGTCCGGCCCGGACCGGGTCGCGTTCGACCGTGACGGCCCGGTTGTCGCGGTGGGCGCGCAGCCACTCGATCGCGATCGACCCGGAGCCGCCGCCGATGTCCCAGAGCAGTTCGCCGGGGACGGGGGCCAGGGTGGCGAGGGTGGCGGCGCGCACGTGCCGCTTGGTCAGCTGGCCGTCGCTCTCGTAGGCGTCGTCGGGCAGGCCGGGGACGACCGGGGTGCGGGGGCCGTCGGCGCCGAGTTCGACGGCGATCAGGTTGAGCGGGTCGCCGGGCGGGTGCGGCCAGCCGTCGGCGGGGCCGTCCAGCTGCCGTTCGCCGGGTCCGCCGAGCTGTTCGAGCACCCGCAGCCGGGCGGAGCCGTACCCCTGCGCGGTGAGCAGCTCGGCGACGGCGGCCGGGGTGGCGGCGCCGGCGCTGAGCACCAGCAGCCGACGGCCGGGATTGAGGGCCGGGCGCAGGGTGTCCAGCGGCCGGCCGACCAGGCTGACCACCTCGGTGGCCTCCAGCGGCCAGCCGAGCCGGGCGCACGCGTACGCGACCGAGGAGGGGTGCGGCAGGATCCGCAGCCGTTCGGGGCCGACGGTCTCGGCGAGGGTGCGGCCGATGCCGAAGAACATCGGGTCGCCGCTGGCCAGCACGACCGGCCGGCGGTCCGCGTACCGGGCGAGCAGGTCGGGGACGGCCGGGCGCAGCGGGGACGGCCAGGGCACCCGTTCGGCCCCTACCTCCCCGGCGGGCAGCAGGTCCAGTTGCCGGGGGCCGCCGATCACGGCCCCGGCGGCCCGCAGGGCGGCGCGCGCGGTGGCGGCGAGTCCCGGCCAACCGTCGGCCCCGATCCCGACGACGGTGATCGGGGGTGGCTGCTGGGACACCGGGGGGCTCCTCGGACGCGTGCTGGGGACGGGTGGGGGCAGCCTACCTGGCGGTATTCGCCCCGGGGGCGGTCAGGGTGCGGCCCCGGACGCCCGGGCATAGCGTCGTCCGGGGGCCGGGGCATGCGCCGCCCGCCCGGGGGCAGTCGAGTACGCCGGGAGCACTCCAGCAGGCAGCTCCGGTGCACAGGCATTCAGTACACGGGGCTCCAGTACGCAAAGGAGGACACCATGTCCGACGCAGCGGTCCCGCACACGACCTCCAACACGGGGATCCCGGTCCCGAGCGACGAGCACTCGCTCACCGTGGGCCGGGACGGCCCGATCCTGCTCCACGACCACTACCTGATCGAGAAGATGGCGCAGTTCAACCGGGAGCGGGTGCCGGAGCGGGTGGTGCACGCGAAGGGGGCCGGGGCCTACGGCTCCTTCGAGACGACGGAGGACGTGAGCCGCTGGACCAAGGCGCTGCTGTTCCAGCCGGGGAAGCGGACCGAGGTGCTGGCGCGGTTCTCGACGGTCGCGGGCGAGCAGGGCAGTCCGGACACCTGGCGCGACCCGCGCGGGTTCGCGCTGAAGTTCTACACCGAGGACGGCAACTACGACCTGGTCGGCAACAACACGCCGGTCTTCTTCGTCCGGGACACGATCAAGTTCCAGGACTTCATCCGCTCGCAGAAGCGCCGCCCCGACAACGGGCTGCGCGACCACGACATGCAGTGGGACTTCTGGACGCTGTCGCCGGAGTCCGCCCACATGGTGACCTGGCTGATGGGGGACCGGGGCATCCCGAAGTCCTACCGGCACATGAACGGCTACGGCTCGCACACCTACCTGTGGATCAACGCGGACGGTGAGCGGTTCTGGGTGAAGTACCACTTCCGGACGGACCAGGGCGTCGACTTCCTCACCCAGGACGAGGCCGACCGGCTGGCCGGCAGCGATCCGGACCTGCACCGCCAGGACCTCTGGCAGGCGGTCGACGGCGGCACCCCGCCGTCCTGGACGCTGTACGTGCAGGTCATGCCCTTCGACGAGGCGCCGGGCTACCGGTTCAACCCCTTCGACCTGACCAAGGTCTGGCCGCACGGAGACTTCCCGCTGCTCCCGGTCGGGAAGCTGACGCTGGACCGCAATCCCGAGGACTACTTCGTCCACATCGAGCAGGCCGCCTTCGAGCCCTCCAACCTGGTGCCGGGCATCAGCGTGTCGCCGGACAAGATGCTGCTCGGCCGGATCTTCTCCTACCCCGACACCCACCGGTACCGGATCGGGCCCAACTACGCCCAGCTGCCGCCGAACCGGCCGCACGTCCCGGTCCACTCCTACGCCAAGGACGGGCCGATGCGCTTCGACCCGTCGCGGGCGGCGGCGCCCTACGCGCCCAACTCCTACGGCGGGCCGGCGGCGGACCCGAGGGCCTACGACGACCCGGCGGCGGGCTGGCAGAGCTCCGGCGCGATGGTCCGCGAGGCGTACTCACCGCACGCCGAGGACGACGACTGGGGCCAGGCGGGCACCCTGGTGCGGCAGGTGCTGGACGACGGGCAGCGGGACCGGCTGGTCGCCAACATCGTCGGGCACCTCGGGGCCGGGGTGAGCGACCCGGTGCTCCGGCGGGCGCTGGAGTACTGGCGCAACGTCGACCGGGCGCTCGGCGACCGGGTCGCCCGGGGGCTCGCCGGGGACTGACGGCGCGGGCCGGTGCCGTCCCCGGCCGTCGGCGCTCAGGCGCTCGGTCACTCAGTCGCGCCGTCGCCAGTCGCCGGAGGCGATCGGCGCCGGGTGCGCGCGCAGCCGGGCGCCGACGGCCGGTCCGGCGAGGTACACCCAGGCCGGGGCGGCTTCGCCGTCCCCGGTGCGGACGGTCAGCCGTTCGCGGACGTACTCGCCGCAGCCGTCCGGCCGGCAGTCCTCCAGCCGGTCCAGCGCCGCGAGCGCCTCCGGGTAGGCGGCCGGGCGGATCGTCACCAGCTCGCCGACGATCGACCGGCCCGGGGCGGTGTCCCGCACGGCGTAGGGGAATCCGGGGCCCGCGTGCAGCGCGGCGCCGTCCAGGACCGCCGGCCGGACCGAGGCGCAGCGGCCGGCCAGGAACACCGCGTGGTTGCGTTCCCCGGTGAGCAGGGTGCCGTAGACGAAGAAGGGGAGAGCGGGCGGCACGGGGACTCCTCGGGGTCGGGGCCGGGCACGGGACGGGGGCGGGACGGAGCCCGGTCGGGGCCGGGGGCAGGGCCGGGTCGGGACCGGATCGGGGCGTGCCCGGGAACGGGCAGGTGTTCGATGCTGACCGCCTGGTGATACCCACTGGCGCGCGGGGTGGCCGATGCGGTGTCATGTCGGATACTTCTGCCAGCACCGTCCCAGGGGGACACCCATGACAGCTCCCGCCGAACGCCGGCCGGCCGGGCCCGCGACCGTGTCCGGGACCGCCCGCCCCGCCCCCGCCGCGAGCACCGCCGCGAGCCCTGGCGAGAGCCCGGGCCAGGGCCCCGGAGACGTCGGCGGGGCCGTCGCCGGCCGGCTCGGAGCCGGGGGGTGGACGGCGCTGGCGGTGGTCTACGTGGTGTGGGGCTCGACCTATCTGGCGATCCGGATCGCGGTGGAGACCATGCCGTCGTTCCTCTCCGCCGCCGCCCGCTTCCTGACCGCCGGTCTGCTGCTCGTCGGCTTCGTCGCCGTCCGCCACGGTCGGGCCGGACTCCGGGTGGACCTGCGGCAGCTGGGCTCCGCCGCCCTGGTCGGCCTGCTGCTGCTGACCGGTGGCAACGGACTCGTGGTGCTCGGCGAGACCTCCGTCCCCTCCGGCCTGGCCGCGCTGCTGGTCGCCGCCGTGCCGCTCTGGATGGTGCTGCTGACGGCGGCCGGGGGCGAGCGGCCGAAGGGCACCGAACTGGCCGGTGTGCTGCTCGGACTGGTGGGCCTGGCGGTGCTCTCCGCGCCCGCGATCAGGGGCTCCGTCGCCCCCGCCGGGGTGGTCGCGATCATCTGTGCCACCCTCACCTGGGCCTTCGGGTCCTTCGCCGGCAAGCGGATCCGGATGCCCGGCAACGTCTTCGCGTCCAGCGCCTACCAGATGCTGGCCGGGGGGCTCGGCAATCTGCTGATCGGACTGGCCCGGGGGGAGGAGCACGGGCTGCGCCCCGGGGACATATCCACCCGGTCCTGGCTGGCGCTGGCCTATCTGGTGGTGTTCGGTTCGCTGGTCGCCTTCACCGCGTACGCCTGGCTGCTGCGCTCCGCCCCGCTGACGCTGGTCGGCACCTACGCCTACGTGAACCCCGTGGTGGCCGTGCTGCTCGGCCGGTTGGTGCTGGCCGAACCGCTGACCGGCCCCACCCTGCTGGGCGGGGCCGTCGTGGTCGCCGGCGTGTGCCTGGTGGTGAGCGCCGGCCGCGGGCCCGGTCGGGCGTCGGCCCGGCGGTCCGCCCGGCAGTGAACCCGTGGGCCGGTCCGGGTCCAGGAGCGAGCCCGCGGGCCCGGACCGGCCCGGGAGCGGCCCCGGCCCCGCCTCACCCGGCCCAGCTGCCGAGCAGCGAGCTCAGGGTCACGCCCGGGCCGAGCCCCAGCAGCAGGCCGCGGGCACCGGCCGGCGGGGGCGTGCGGTGGGTGCGGGCGAGGACGGAGAACACGGTGGCCCCGCCCAGGTTGCCCTCCTCGGCCAGGACGTCCCGCGAGTGCCGCAGGAACACGGCGTCCACGTCGAGCAGGGTCCCGAGCCGGTCCAGGATGGCCGGGCCGCCAGGGTGCAGCACACCGAAGTCCAGCTCCCGACCGCCGTGCCGGTCCAGCCAGTCGAGCAGCGCCGGGCCCAGGTCGGTGACCGAGCGGAGCGAGGCCCGGGTGGACGCGAAGTGGTCGCCCCGGTGGTCCGTCAGCTTGCGGTAGCGGTCGGTGGTGTGCGGGATGGTGTACTCGAAGCAGTGCTCCAGCCGCAGCCCGGGTGTGCGCTGCTCGGCCGTGACCACGGCGGCCGCCGCCGCGTCGCCCCAGAGGCCCTTGTAGATCTGGTCCTCCACCGAGGTGCGGGTGTTCTGGTAGAGCGAGGAGAGCGACTCGGCGGCGACCACCAGCACCACGGCGGACGGGTTCCAGGCCAGGAACCGGCGGGCCGTGAGCAGCACATGGGCGCCGCCCGCGCAGGCCAGCTGACTCATCGGCAGCCGGCTGATGTCGGGGCGCAGGCCCAGATTCTGCTGGAGGTGCACGTCCAGCCCGGGTACGGCGTCGCCGGTCGCGCTGGACACGATCACGCAGTCCACCTGCTCGGGCCGGACGCCCGCCGTCAGCATCGCCTCGGTGGCGGCGCGTTCGGCGGCGGCCAGCAGGTCGCCGAAGGTGGTGGTCTTGCGTTCGGCGGCGGTGCGCCCGGGGGAGGAGACCAGCTCGTACGGCCGGAAGTAGCGGCGGGTGCCGGGCAGGTTGCCGAGGGCCACCCGGACGGTCTGGGCCTGGCGGGCCGGGTAGTCGGGGTTGCGGTCGAGGATGTCCTCCCGGATCCGCTCGGCCGTCACGGTGTGGGGACCGAGGGCCAGGGCCGGGCGGGCGACGAAGGCGGGGGCGGAGGTGGGGGAGGGGGTGGGAACAGCGGGGGTGGGGGTCGTGCTGGGCATGCGGATGGTTCCTTGCGGCTGCGCGCGCCGCGTCCGGCCGGACGCGACGGCCGGTCCGGGCGGTCGTGGCCTGCCCGACGGCGCGGCGTCCGGCCGGCCTGGGGTCGGCCGGGACGCACCGACCCGTCGTGACAGCGTCCGACCCGTCCGGGCGCCGGCACCGCCACGCTACCCGCCGGGCGGGGACGCCGCCGTCCCCGCCCCCGGCCCCGGCCGCCGCCCGGGACACCGCCGGTCACCTGCGGGGATGGTTCGGTCACGCGCGTCGGCGGAGTCCTTCCGGGCGCGTCGGCGGCGCCCTTCCGGCCGGGCCGGACCGGGCCGCGTCAGAGCGCGTACGGAGGACGCCCGGCCCACCAGTGGCCGGGGGCGTCGGCCTCGCGGCTGGTCCAGAACTCGATGATGCCGCCGACGAACTCCTCGACCGAGAGCAGGCCGTCACCGTCCACGTCCAGCCGGCGGAACGCCTCGTCGGCGTCGTCGCGGGAGAGGGCGGAGAAGTGGCCGCGCTGGAAGACGAAGAACTCGCCCGCGTCCACCGTGCCGCTGCCGTCGACGTCGGCGATCGCGAGGAACGCCTCGGCCAGCGCGCCGAACACGGTCCGCGCGGCCACCGGGTCGTCGGCGAGCGAGCGGGTCGAGGCGACGAACTGGGCGCGGCCGATCGAGGTGGTGCCGACCGGCAGGTGGGAGACGTGCAGGTCGCGCCAGATGGCGAGGTAGGCGTCGACGATGCGCTCCTCGGTGCCGGAGCCCTCCGCGTGCCCCAGCGAACGGGCGACCGCCCGGCCCATCAGCACATGGTCGTGCTCGGTCAGCCGGCCGTCCCCGTCGGCGTCGAGGTGGTCGAAGCCGTGGTTGATCCTCGCGAGCAGCTTTTCCTCGGACACGTTTCTCCCGGATCGAGCAGATATCCCGTCACAACGGTCATTCGCTGCACGCTAACCCGCCGGGTACCGGCCGCGCAGGAGAAGACTCGAACTGTCGTCGGGCCGCGCGCGACCCCGTCGAGGGCGGCCCCGGGACGGTCCCGGGCTCAGCGCGCGGCGGCGAGCAGCTCCCGGGTGTACTCGGTGTGCGGGGCGGCGAACAGCCGTTCCCGGTCGGTGGATTCGACCAGCCGGCCGCCGTGCATGACGGCCACCCGGTCGCAGAAGTGGCGGACCACGGCGAGGTCGTGCGAGACGAACAGGAAGGCGACGCCGAGCCGTTCGCGCAGCTCCATCAGCAGATTGAGGACCTGTGCCTGGACCGACACGTCCAGGGCCGACACCGGCTCGTCGGCGATGATCAGCCGGGGCTCGGCGGCGAGCGCGCGGGCGATCCCGATCCGCTGGCGCTGGCCGCCGGAGAACTCGTGCGGATAACGGTCCAGCCGGTCGGCCGGCAGGCCGACCTGCTCCAGCAGTTCGGCGGACCGCCGCCGCCGCTCGCCCGCGCCGAGCGCGGTGTGCAGCCGCAGCGGGGTCTCCAGGGTCTGCGCGACGGTGCGGCGCGGGTTCAGCGAGGCGTAAGGGTCCTGGAACACCAGCTGGACCTCCTTGCCCAGCCGCCGCCGCAGCTCCCGGTCGGGCCGGGTGGCGTCCAGGCCGTCGTACCGGACGGTGCCGCCGGTGGCGGGCTGGAGGCCGGCCAGCACCCGCGAGGTGGTGGACTTGCCGGAGCCGGACTCGCCGACCAGGCCGAGGGTCTCGCCGGGGGCGATGCGCAGGCCGAGTCCCTCGACGGCCCGCACCGGCTCGGACCGCGTCCAGGGGAAGCGGCGCCGGCCGGGGAAGCGCACGGAGAGATCCTCGACCTCGACCAGCCACCGCCCGGCGGCCGGCGCGGACGTGGAGCCGGCGGCCGCCCGCTCGGTGCGGGGCGTCACCGCTGGACCGGGCCGCGCGGCCGGCCGGGGCGCGGGCGAGGGGTCGTCGACCGTCGGCAGCGGGGTGCCCGGTACCGAGTCCAGGGTGAGCGCGGCGCCCACCAGCGCTCTGGTGTAGGGCTCCCTGGGCGCGGCCAGCAGGGCCGGGGTGGGCGCGGTCTCCACCTCCCGGCCGCCACGCAGGACGAGGGTGCGGTCGGTGCTGCCCGCGACCACCCCGAGGTCGTGGCTGACCAGCAGCACGGCCGTGCCGTGCTCGCGCCGCAACTCGTCCAGCAGGTCGAGCACCTGGGTCTGCACCCGGGCGTCGAGCGCGGTGGTGGGCTCGTCGGCGATCAGCACCTCGGGGTCGTTCAGCAGCGCCATCGCGATCATCACCCGCTGCCGCATGCCGCCGGAGAACCGGTGCGGGTGGTCCCGGGTCCGGGCGGCCGGGATGCCCACCCGGTCGAGCATCTCGGCGGCCCCGCGGCGGGCCTCGGCCCGGCCCGCGCCGGGGTGGTGCAGCCGGTACATCTCGGCGAGCTGCGCGCCGACGCTGTGGAAGGGGCTGAGCGAGGTCAGCGCGTCCTGGAAGACCAGGGCCACCCGGCCGCCGCGCACCCGTCGCAGCACCCGCTCCCCGGCCCCGACCAGCTCCTGCCCGTCCAGCCGGACCGAACCGGTGACCGTGGTGGTGCGCGGGTCGTGCAGGCCGAGCACGGCGAGCCCGGTGGCGGACTTGCCGGAGCCGGACTCGCCGACCAGGCCGAGGACCTCGCCCCGGGCGAGGTCGAAGGACAGGCCCCGCACGGCGTGGACGGGTGCGCCGCCGCGCGGGTCGGCGAAGCTGACGGAGAGGTCGCGGACGCTGAGCACCGGTGGCTCGGTGGGCGAGGGCACGGGCGTGGGCGAGGGCGCTGGCGAGGGCGAGGGCGCTGGCGAGGTGGTCATGGGGAGGGCTCCAGGCGGGGAGGGGCGGTGGCTCTGCCGGTCGGTGGTCCGGACGGTGGTCCGGCGGGCGGTTCAGCCGAGGCGGATGCGCGGATCGAGCCAGGCGATCACCAGATCGGCCAGCGCGACGAACAGCACGACGAAGCAGGCGGCGAGCAGCACGGCCCCGACCACGGCCGGCAGGTCCTGCCCCTCGACGGCCTCGGTGGCGAACCGGCCCACGCCGTTCAGCCCGAACACCGTCTCGGTGATCACCGCGCCGCCGAGCAGCGCCCCCGCCTCCAGGCCGAGCAGCTGCACCAGCGGTCCGGCGGCGCCGCGCGCGGTGTACTTGAGGTGCGCCCGGAGCCGGCCGAGGCCCTTGCCGCGCGCGGTGCGGACGTACTCCTCGTTCATCGTCTCCAGCAGCTGGGAGCGCGAGAGCCGGGCGAAAACGGCCGAGTTGACGAAGCCGAGCACGATCCAGGGGAGCAGCATGCCGCCCGCCCAGGCCGCGAGGTCGGTGGCCGGCGGGGTGTAGGAGGGCAGCGGCAGCAGCCCGGTGGTGTAGACCAGGCCCCACTGGGCGACGTAGCCGAGGAAGTAGATCTGCACGCTGGCGCCGACCAGGGTGAAGCCGGAGAGCAGCCGGTCGGTCCGGGTGCCGTGCCGCAGCGCGGCGACGAAGCCGGTGCCGAGCCCGAACACCACCAGGACGGCGAGCGCGCCCGCCGCCAGCGAGACGGTCACCGGCAGGTGGTCGACCAGGGCCTCGGTGACCGGCTGGTGCAGTCGGTAGGAGTAGCCGAGGCACGGCGCGTCGCAGTGCAGGGTGGAGCCGTCGACGTCCTGGACGTCGCGGCCGACCACGATCCCGGTCAGATAGTCGGTGTACTGGGTGAGCAGCGGCTGGTCCAGGCCCATGCTCGCGCGGACCGCCGCGACCTGACCGGTGTCGCAGCGCGGGCCGCAGGCGGCGCGGGCCGGGTCGGCGGGGGCGGCGTAGAAGAGGGCGAAGGCGGCGGCGGAGACGGCGGCCAGGACGGCGAGCGCCTGGAGGATCCGCCGCAGGGCGAAGGAGAGCATGGTGGCCGGTCCGGGGTCGGTGGGCGTCGCGGTCGATGGGGGTGTCGGTGGTCCCGCCGCCCGCCGCGCGGGGCGGGCGGCGGGACCACCGGGGGTGTGTGGGTGTCAGGACTTCAGGTAGAGCCAGGTGAGGCCGACGGACCCGTAGATCGGGTGGATGAACGCGCCGCCGACGTTGGCCCCGCGCAGCTGGTTGACGGTCGGGTAGGCGAACGGCAGCACCGGCAGGTCCTTCATCACCGTCCGCTCCAGCGCGTACAGCTCCTTGGCCTTGGCCCTCGGCTCGCCGATCCCGTTGATCCGGTCGATCTCCCTGTCCACCTCGCCGTTGCGGTAGCGGGCGGAGTTGAGGTCGCTGTTGGCGCGCCCGTCGAAGGAGAACGGGATCAGGGTGGAGGGCGTCGGCCAGTCGACCGAGCTGGTCTCCTCCCACAGGTCGTAGGGGGAGTCGGCGCGGTGCGCCTCGTCCAGCAGGGCCTTCGGGTCGATCGGCTTGGGCACGACGGTGATGCCCGCCTTGGCGAAGCCGTCGACGAGCACCTGCGCGACCCGCTGGCCGTTCGGGGTGTTGGCGTACGCGTAGGTCAGCGCGGCGGGCGGCTGCGCGGCCTTGGCGAGCACGGCCTTCGCGGCGTCCGGGTCGCCCTCCGGCCGCGCCGGGTTCAGGTCGTACTTCTCCCAGCCGACCAGGGCGGGCGAGCTGAGGGTGCTGGCGAGCTCGCCCGCCCGGCTGCCACCGAGGACCTGCCGGGCCTGCTGGCGCGGGTAGGCGAGGTTGAGGGCCCTGCGGACCTCGGGGTCGGTCACCCGCTCGTTGTTCACCATGAGGTAGGTGACGAAGGCGCCCTGCCGGCCGGAGACGACCAGGTCCTTGGCCTTCGGGTCGGTGTCCACGGTCTGGTAGAGCTCGGGGGAGAGCTGGGTGGCGACCGTGGTGGCGTCCGCGCCGCCGTCGCGCCCGGAGAGGATCTCCTGGTTGATGTTGAGCGCCTCCTTCCCGAAGGTGAAGACGAACTTCTCCGGGTACTGGCTGCGGACCGGGTCGGTCTCCGCCTTCCAGTGCGGGTTGCGCTCCAGTACCAGCCGGGTGTTCTGGACGTGCTCGACGATCCGGTACGGCCCGGTGGCGAAGGGCTGCCGGTCGTAGTCGGTGCCGGTGTCCTTGTCCTTGCGCACCGGCGAGGAGGAGGACTGCGCGGCCATGTACGGCACGTCGGCCTGCGGCTGCGGGAAGTGGAACACCAGGGTGCGGTCGTCCGGGGTCCCGATCGCGGCCAGGTCGCCGTCCTGCGGGCCGGCGTACTTCTTGCGCGCCTCGTCGTAGCTGCTCTCGCCGGTCAGCCACTGCGGCCAGTACGGCGGGCCGACCTCGTAGCCCTTGCCGAAGGAGCGCTCGATGCCGTACTTGACCTGCTGGGAGGTGATCGGCTGACCGTCCTCCCAGGTCACGCCCTCCTTCAGCCGGTACGTCCAGGTGCGGCCGTCGTCGCTGGCGGTGCCGGTGTCGGTGGCGAGGTCACCGACCAGCTTGGCCTTGCCGTCGACCACCTGGTACTGGGTCAGCTGGCGGCCCCAGAGCAGCGAGGTGTTGTAGGCGGCGCCCGCGTACACCTTCTGCGGGTCGAGGTGCCGGAAATCGGTGGCGTTGTAGACGTTCACCGTGCCGCCGGGGCGGGCGCCGGGGACGGCGGGGGCCGGGCCGGCGCTCTCCTGCTCGGTGCCGAGCGCGGCGGTCAGCGGCGGGGCGTCCCCTGCCGCGGTGCCGCCGGCCGGGGAGGTGGAACCCGCGCCGGCCGAGCAGGAGGTCGCCAGCAGGGCGGTCGCGAGGACGGCGAGGGACGGTCTGATCCAGCGCATGGCGAATCTCTCCTTGCCCCGGGATCTCCGGGGCGGTCGGGTGAACTGTCGGGTGGACAGCGGAAGGAAGGGCGGTCGGTCGGACCGCGCGGCCGGGCCGGGGAGGGCCGGGGTCGCGGGAGGGGAGGGCCGGGGACGGCCTCAGCGGGCGGCCCGCGGGTCCAGGGCGTCCCGGACGGCGTCGCCGAGCAGGTTGAAGGCGAGCACGAAGAGCAGCAGCGCGACGCCGGGGAAGAACATGTACGTCGGGTCGGCCCGGAACACCTCGGAGCCGCGGGAGATCATCCGGCCCCAGTCCGGGACCGGCTCGTTGATGCCCACCCCGAGGAAGGACAGCACCGCTTCCGAGGCGACGAAGGCCGGCACCGCCATGGTGGCGTGCACCAGCAGCTGCGCCCGGACATTCGGCAGGAGTTCCCGGACCACGATGTGGAACCCGCCCGCGCCCATCGCCCGGGCGGACTGCACGAAATCCCTTTCCCGGAGTGAGCGGACGGTGGCGCGCAGGGAAAGCGCGAGCGGAATCCAGCCGAACGCGGAGAACACCAGCACCAGGACCAGGAACTGCATCCACTCCGGTTCCGCGGTGCCCGGGTCCACCAGCCGGGACTGGATCACCGGGCTGAGCGCGAGCAGCAGGAGCAGGGTCGGGAACGCCAGCAGGACATTGGAGAAGAAGCCGAAGACCCGGTCGGTGACACCGCCGAGGTAGCCCACCGCGACCCCGGCCAGCACCCCGAGGGCCGTGGTGACGGCGGCGGAGGCGAAGGCGATCAGCAGCGAGGTGCGGATGCCGTAGAGCAGCTGGGTGAACACGTCGCGGCCCAGGCCGGGCTCCAGACCGAACCAGAACTCCGCGGAGACACCGCCGTTCGGCGCGATCGGCAGGCCGCCGTCGCTGAGCAGGCCGGGAGTGTTCTGGCCGTAGTGCTCGGCCGGGTTCTTCCCGTACAGGGCGGCGATCAGCGGGGCGGCCAGGGCGAGCAGCAGGAAGAGCGCCACCACGCCGAGCGCGACGGCCCCGGTGCGGTCCCGGCAGATCCGGCGCAGCAGCCCCGGCGGGGCGGGCCGCAGGGGCGGCGCGTCCGATGCGGCGACGTGTTCGACCACTGCCATGACAGGAGTACTCCCCGAATTCCGTGCCGCCCCATGGGTACGGGTGCACCGACGTACATTTCCGGGCGGCCTCCCGGGGGTTTCCCGGGGGCGCCGCCGAGCGCCATCAGATCGGACACCGAGGACTTTCCGCAAATCATTCCGGAGGCTTCGGAGAAGTGTTTCCGGGCTTTGTTTCGGGAATGGTGACGGCTTCATTCCGCCGCAATACAGCCGTAGCACAAGAACGGGCTCAAGCGGACAAAAGGGATGTCATGTCCGCCGCTGTCCCGCATTCTGAGATCTCCGCCACAGGCCGCCCGGCGTTGGTACGATTCCGGCGGGCCGCGACTGGCGCGCACGGATGGAATCGACCATCGGGAAGCGGCCCCGTGCCGAATCACGACGCAGTTGCCGAGCGCCTGGGCCCCCCGACCTCCCCTCCAGGAGACCGCCATGGCCCAGCAGCCGCACACGGCCGCCACCCCCGCCGCCAACACCGCCTTCCGCTCCGCCCTGGACGTGGTCCGCGAGGTCGAACCGCGGATCGCCGCCGCCATCGGCCAGGAGATCGCCGACCAGCGCGCCTCGCTCAAGCTCATCGCCAGCGAGAACTACGCCTCCCCGGCCGTCCTGCTCACCATGGGCAACTGGCTCAGCGACAAGTACGCCGAGGGCACCGCGGGCCGCCGCTTCTACGCCGGCTGCCGCAACGTCGACACCGTCGAGACCGTCGCCGCCGAGCACGCCCGCGCCCTCTTCGGCGCCGACCACGCCTACGTCCAGCCGCACTCCGGCATCGACGCCAACCTGACCGCCTTCTGGGCCGTCCTCTCCCAGCGGGTCGAGAGCCCCGCCCTGGAGCGCGCCAAGGTCCGCAACGTCAACGACCTCACCGAGGCGGACTGGGCCGAGCTGCGCCGGGAACTCGGCAACCAGCGGATGCTCGGCATGTCCCTGGACACCGGCGGCCACCTGACCCACGGCTTCCGCCCCAACATCTCCGGCAAGATGTTCGAGCAGCGCAGCTACGGCACCGACCCGGCCACCGGCCTCATCGACTACGACGCGCTGCGCGCCACCGCCCGGGAGTTCCGCCCGCTGATCCTGGTGGCCGGCTACTCCGCCTACCCGCGCCGGGTCGACTTCCGCCGGATGCGCGAGATCGCCGACGAGGTCGGCGCCACCCTGATGGTCGACATGGCCCACTTCGCGGGCCTGGTCGCGGGCAAGGTGTTCACCGGCGACGAGGACCCGGTGGCCCACGCCCACATCGTCACCACCACCACCCACAAGTCGCTGCGCGGCCCGCGCGGCGGCATGGTGCTCTGCGCCGAGGAACTCGCCGAGCACGTCGACCGGGGCTGCCCGCTGGTGCTCGGCGGCCCGCTCCCGCACGTCATGGCCGCCAAGGCGGTCGCCCTCGCCGAGGCCCGGCGCCCCGAGTTCCGGGACTACGCCCAGCGGGTCGTCGACAACGCGCGGGCGCTCGCCGAGGGGCTGCTGCGCCGCGGCGGCACCCTGGTCACCGGCGGCACCGACAACCACCTCGTGCTCGTCGACGTCTCCGGCCACGGCCTGACCGGCCGCCAGGCCGAGGCCGCGCTGCTGGACTCCGGCATCGTCACCAACCGCAACTCCGTGCCCAACGACCCGAACGGCGCCTGGTACACCTCGGGCGTGCGGATCGGCACCCCCGCGCTCACCACCCGGGGCCTCGGTACCGCCGAGATGGACGGGATCGCCGCCCTGATCGACACCGTGCTGCGCGCCGCCGCCCCGGCCACCACCGCCGCCGGTGCGCCGTCCCGGGCCCAGTACGCGCTGGACCCGGCGGTCGCCGAGGGTGTCGCGAAGCGCGCCGCCGACCTGCTCTCCGGCTTCCCGCTCTACCCGGGCGTCGACCTGGCCTGATCCGCGGCACCCACCCGGCGGGGCGGCGGCCCCGCCCCGCCGGGCGCCGTGCTGATGACAATCGGATGGCCGGACTGCACTATGGACGAACCCGCTCCCACGGCGCGCACGGGCCTCGGTCAAGTCCGCGCACAAACGGCCGGGGCCGAAATTCTTTGCTCCGAGTCCGCGCAACTCCGCTCCGCGGCGAGTAGATTGCAGCGCACTCGGGAGCCCCGGACTACGGTTGGAGCCAGGCCGGGCCGCCCCCGTCCGCCCGGACCGCGTTCCGGCCCCGGACGCGGACCGCCCGGATCGTCGCAGGACCGCGGAGGCGGGCCCCGGGCCGGAGATCGTGCCCACTGGTCGTTCGTACCGTGTTAGGAGCCGCCTCGTGACAGACGCCGCACTCAGTGCAGACCAGCAGCGACCTGCCGAACCGGCGGTGCTCGACGACGTCCCCGGGTGGTTCTGGGACCAGGACCGTCACCTCTTCGACTGGTTCCTCGGCCGGCAGGAGAAGGCCGGCCGCTCCGGTGACCTCATGGAGATGGGCGCCTACCTGGGTCGCAGCGCGATCGTCATCGGCTCGCACCTCCAGCCGGGGGAGTCCTTCACGGTCTGCGACCTGTTCGACTCCGACGCCCCGGACGACGAGAACGCGGCCGAGATGGACATGTCCTACCGCAGGACGCTGACCCGCACCGCCTTCGAGATCAACTACCTCGCCTTCAACGAGCGGCTGCCGGAGATCGTCCAGGCCCCGACCTCGACCCTGGGCGGCGGCCGGGTCGCGCCCGGCGCCTTCCGCTTCATCCACATCGACGCCTCGCACCTCTACGAGCACGTCGCCGAGGACATCCAGGTGGCCCGCACGGCGCTCGCCCCCGAAGGCGTCGTGGTCCTGGACGACTACCGCTCCGCCCACACCCCGGGTGTCGCCGCCGCCACCTGGGAAGCGGTGTTCAACCACGGACTGCGGCCGATCGTGGTGACCGACAGCAAGTTCTACGGCACCTGGGGCGACCCGGATCCGGCCCAGCTCGACCTGCTGGCCCGCCGGGGCACGCTGCCGCACTGCGACATCGTCAGCGAGGCGCTCGACAGCCACCGGCTGGTCCGGATCAGCGGCAGCGACGCGGGCGCCGAACCGTTCCGGGTGTCCCGCCACCACGCCAGGCTGGCCGCCGAGGCCGAGCACCGGGACGCCGAGGAGGCGTTCCGCACCGCCGAGCGCGACCGCGAGGACGCCGACCGCGACCTCGCCGACCGTCGCGCCCGCGCCGCCGAACGCCGCCGCCCCGCCAACGTCGCCAAGCGCGCCGTCGGCGACCTCCTCCCCCCGGTCGTCACCTCCGCCATCCGCCGCGCCCGCCGCGGCTGACCCGCGGGGGCCGCGGGAAAGGGCTCGGGGAGCGGCTCAGGGAGCGTCGCCGGGTGTCGCCGCCTCCGGTGCGGGTCCGTCCGGGCGGAGTCGGGTCCAGACGCGTCCGGCGACGGTGGCCGGAGGTTCGTGCTCCCAGAACCGCAGGACCGTCCAGCCGTCCTCGGTGAGGTGGCGCGTGGTGTCCCGGTCGCGGCTGACGTTGCGGTCCAGCTTGGCGCGCCACCACTCGGCGTTGGACTTCGGGCTGGTCGCGTGGTCGGGACAGCCGTGCCAGAAGCAGCCGTCGAGGAAGACCGCGACCTTCGGCCCGGGGAACAGGATGTCCACGGTCCGTCGGGGCAGCCCCGGGACCTTGGCGTTCACCCGGTAGCGCAGGCCCCAGCGGAACAGCAGCCGCCGGACGGCCAGCTCCTGCGCGGTGTCGCGGGACGCCTGGCGGCTCATGCGGGCCGCGACGGAGGGGGAGGAGGCGGTGGGCGGCATGGGACCCAGTATTCCGCGCCCCGCCGACAGCGACGGAGGGGCGCCGCCCGGGACTCACCGGGGGCGCCCCTCCTGACGGACGGCGGACGGCGGGCGGTCGCGGCCTCAGCCGCGCGGGGCCCCGGCCGGCTCCTGCGCGGCGGTCACGGCGGCCCCGTCCTCGGCGCCCTCCGCCGCGGCGGTCCCGGCGAGTTCCAGCCTGACGGCGGCGAGACTGGGGTTCTCCCAGGCGCTGCGGACGCCCCAGGCGTAGAAGGCGAGCGCGATCAGCGCGACGACCAGCAGGTCCCAGCCTTCGGGGAGGTAGCCCCGGCCGCCGAAGTCGGTGGAGCCGGCCCAGGAGACCCCGGCCATCACGAACAGGTAGGCGACCATCCAGGCGCCGGCCCTGAGGTGCGGCTTCAGCTCGGCGAACGGCTTGCGCAGCTCGTACCAGGCCCAGATCGGCAGGCCGGCGGCCATCAGCAGGATGACCTTTCCGGTGAGCGGCCAGCGGGCCCAGTAGAGGACGAGCGAGCCGAAGATCATGGCGACCGGGGCGATCACCGGCATCGCGCGCAGCCGGACCGGCCGGGGGAGCTCGGGCGCCAGGCGGCGCAGCGCCATCACGGCGACCGGTCCGGTGACGTAGGAGATCACGGTGGCCACCGAGACGATCTCGGCGAGCGAGCCCCAGCCGCGGAAGACCGCGAGGAAGCAGAAGGCGACGACCAGGTTGAGCACCAGCGCCGGGCGCGGGATGCCGGTCTTCGGGTCGACCCGGCCGAAGAGCTTCGGCAGGTGGCCGTTCTCCTGGACGCCGTGGATCATCCGGGAGGTGGTGGCGGCGTAGATCATGCCGGTGCCGCTGGGGGAGACGAAGGCGTCCGCGTACAGCAGCAGCGCGAGCCAGTTCAGGCCCCAGGCGATGGCGAGGTCCGCCAGCGGCGAGGTGTAGCCGAGGCCGCCCCAGCCGTTGGCCAGGTCGGCGGTCGGGACGGCGCCGAGGAAGGCGATCTGCAGCGCGACGTAGATCACCAGGGCGATCAGGATCGAGCCGATCACGGCCTTGGGCAGCGACTTGCCGGGGTCACGGGCCTCACCGGCCAGGTTCAGCGGCGACTGGAAGCCGTTGAAGGCCCAGACGATGCCGGAGACGGCCACCGCCGTGAACACCGCGCTCCAGCCGTTCGGCGCGAAGCCGCCGTGGTCGGTGAAGTGATCGGTGTCGAAGTGCGCCAGCAGCAGGGCGCCCGCGGTGAGGGTGGGGACGACGACCTTGAACACCGTGATCGCCGTGTTGGTCTTGGCGAACAGCGTGATCGCGAACCAGTTCAGCCCGAAGTAGACGAGCAGCAGCACACTGGCCACGGCCACGCCGCTGACGGACAGCTCCTGCCCGTCGAAGAGGCCCTTGGCCCAGCCGAAGTCCCAGGAGCTCATGTACTGCACCGAGGCGGTGGCCTCGCCGGGGATGACCGAGACGATCGCGATCCAGTTGGCCCAGGCGGCCAGGTACCCGGCCAGCGAGCCGTGCGAGTACTGGCCGTACCGGACCATGCCGCCGGCCTTGGGGAACATCGAGCCGAGTTCGCTGTAGGTGAGGGCGATGGTCAGGGCGACGGCCGCGCCGATCACCCAGGCGACGATCGAGGCCGGTCCGGCCAGCCGGGCGGCCCGCTCGGCCCCGAAGAGCCAGCCGGAGCCGATGATCGATCCGAGTCCGACCGCGGTGAGGCTGATGGTGCCGAGCGAGCGGCGGTAGTGCTGGTGGGATGCCGTTGTCGACTCGGGTTCACTCACCGTATCGGTCCTCTGTCTCATCGTGTCACTTGGCTTTCCGGACAAACGGGAAGAGCCTAAGCGGCGAAATCGGGCGAAACCTCAGCGGGACCTCAGATTCGCCGCAAAACACCCGATCGTTGCCATCTCGTGTCCGAACCTCTGACCTTCGGCGGGGGCGCGCGGGGACGACCGGCGGGAGTGTGCGGGGCGTGCGAGGGAGGCGCCCTCGAAGGGCTCCGGGAAAAAAGAAATTCCCCGTGGGAAACTCTTGCGAGTTCCCACGGGGAATCCATGGTGTCCGAGGGGGGACTTGAACCCCCACGCCCGATAAAGGGCACTAGCACCTCAAGCTAGCGCGTCTGCCATTCCGCCACCCGGACGGGGTGTGTGCTTCGGGGGCTTTCTGCTCGCCCCCTCGGCGACAGAGAGAACATTACCAGGGTTTCGGAGTGCTTCTCACCTGCGTTTCCCCGGTCGGGATGGTGGGGGGCGGCGGTACGGATCGCTGCTGTGCGCGAACCGGTGGTTCAAGGACGGTTAACGGTCGACTTGTGCTCGATGAACGATCGGTATCGCTCAGCTCTGATCCGACACGGGCAAGTTGTCGACGGTGCCACGGCCCCGGGGGTGGCTCTCCTAGCCTCTGTGCACCGAGGGCGCCATGAGCGGAACGCCTGATTCCCGGGGTCGCGGACGAAGGGCGGCTGGACGTGGAGCGGATCAGCGAGGAAGAGACGGCGCCGACGGCGCCGGAGAAACGGGTGACCGCCGCGTCGGAGGTGGCGCGCGGCGGTCCGGTCGAGGGGGTGTGGCGCTTCACCGTGCCCGCGGAGCAGGCTTCGGTCCCACGGACCCGGCACGCCGTGCGGGACCGGCTGCTGGCCCAGGGCATGGCGGAGATCCGCTACCAGGAGCTGGTGGACGACCTGCTGCTGATCGTCTCGGAGCTGGTCGGCAACGCGGTCACCCACGCCGCGGAGCTGTCGCCGGAGGTGACCACCGAGCTGGCGGTGCGGGGCGGCTGGGTGCGGGTCTCGGTCGAGGACGGCGACCCGTACCGGCCGAAGGCCCTGGCGGCCGACACCGGGCGTACCGGCGGCCGCGGGCTGCTGCTGGTCAAGAGCGTCACGCTGCAGGCCGGCGGTGTGTGCGACGTGGAACAGGCGGGGCAGGGCGGCAAGGTCATCTGGGCCTCGCTGCCCCTCCCGCGCGAGGAGCCCGGCCGGCGGCCGGGCTAGGGCCTGGGCCCTTGCCGGGGGCCGGGGCCGCCGCGGGGCGGCCCCGCCCGGGGCGGTCGGCCGGAGCCCTCCGGCTACCAGTCCTTCCCGGCGATCTCGCGGATCCCCGGCAGGGCGGCTTCGAGGACGGTCCGGAACCAGACCGAGAACGGCCGCTCGGCCTCCAGCTCGCGCAGTTCCTCGGCGGTCACGAAGGCGTAGTCGTCCACCTCGTCCGGGTTGGGCCGCACCGGCGCGGTGACCAGACCCACGAACAGGTGGTTCCACTCCCGCTCGATCAGACCCGTGGCCTCGTCCGGCAGGTCGTAGCGGACCGTGCCCGCCTCGCAGAGCAGTGCCGGGGCGACGCCCAGCTCCTCCGCGGTGCGCCGGGCGGCGGCCACGAAGGGCGGCTCGTCGGGGTACGGGTGGCCGCAGCAGGTGTTCGACCAGACCCCGGGGGAGTGGTACTTGCCGAGGGCCCGGCGCTGGAGCAGCATCCGGCCCTGCCGGTCGAAGAGGAAGACCGAGAACGCCCGGTGCAGCCGTCCGGGCTGCTGGTGCGCCCAGTGCTTCTCCCCGGTGCCGATGGTCACGCCCTCGTCGTCGACCAGCTCCAGCAGGATCTCCTCCGGAGTGCCGGCGGCCCCGGTGGGGGCGACGTCCGTCTCGACGTCGAGGCCGGTGTCCAGGCCGGTGTCGAGGCCGGTGTCCAGCCCGGCGGGGGCGGTCGGATCGGTCGGCAGGCTCTGGGGCATGTGGCCTCTTTCGGCAGCTTCGGGAGCACGGGGGGCAACCACGGCACGCACCGGTGGCGTCGCGCCCCAGTCTGCCGTACGGGTGGCACGGGGGAGGGGCCCGACGCACAACCCGGCGGGAAGGGGGCGCCCGGGGGCTCGGGACGGGTGTCGGATTAGCAGAACCGTTCGGAATGTGTTCGATGTGTGTTCGAGTGCCCGGCCGCGTTCTGGCAGGTAGTCGTGGTCGCCTACCATCACATAGGACACCGCGGCCGCATCTCGGCGGCCCCGGCGCGCCCGCGCCGGTGACCCGAAGACCCCCCGGAGCCGGGCGCCGCCGCGCCCAGCACGAAGGATCAGGAGACCCGCATGATCGGCCTCGTTCTGGCAGCCGGCGCCGGCCGCCGGCTGCGCCCGTACACCGACACCCTGCCCAAGGCGCTGGTGCCGGTCGACGGGGAGCGGACCGTCCTGGACCTCACCCTCGGCAACTTCGCCGAGGTCGGCCTGCGCGAGGCGGCGATCGTCGTCGGCTACCGCAAGGAGGCCGTCGAGGAGCGCAAGGAGGCGCTGGAGCGGAAGTACGGTGTCAGGCTCACCCTGGTCGAGAACGACAAGGCCGAGGAGTGGAACAACGCCTACTCGCTCTGGTGCGCCCGCGAGCTCTTCACCGAGGGCCTGCTGCTCGCCAACGGCGACACCGTCCACCCCGCGTCGGTCCAGCGCACCATGCTGGAGGGCAACGCCCGGCTGACCGCCGAGGGCCGCGCGCCCGGCATCCTGCTCGCCCTCGACACGGTGAAGAAGCTCGCCGACGAGGAGATGAAGGTGATCGTCGACCCGGCCGCCGGGATGCGCCGCATCACCAAGCTGATGGACCCGGCGGATGCCACCGGCGAGTACATCGGTCTCACCGTGATCAACCCGGCCGCCGCCGCCGACCTCACCGACGCGCTGCGCGCCACCTACGAGCGCGACCCGCAGCTGTACTACGAGGACGGCTACCAGGAGATGGTGGACCGCGGCCTGCGGATCGACGTCCAGCCGATCGGCGAGGTCTCCTGGGTGGAGGTCGACAACCACGACGACCTGGCGAAGGCGCGGGAGATCGCGTGCCAGTACTGACCCGACTGGTGCCGTCGCCGCTCTTCGTGGAGATCCGCCCGGGGGCGCTGGACGCGCTCGGCGGCATCCTCGCCGACCAGCGGCTGTCCGCCTCGGGCCGGATCGCGGTGGCGATCAGCAACGGCTCGGGTTCGGTGCTGCGGGCCCGGTTGGAGCCGGCCCTGCCCGGCGCCGACTGGTACAGCGTGGCGGACGGCAGCCTCGACAGCGCGGTGCGGCTGGCCGACGGGATCCGCGGCGGCGTGCGCGGCGGCCACTACGACACCATCGTGGCCCTGGGCGGCGGCAAGATCATCGACGTGGCCAAGTACGCGGCCGCGCGGCTCGGCCTGCCGCTGGTCTCGGTCCCGACCAACCTGGCCCACGACGGCATCTGCTCGCCGGTCTCCACCCTCGACAACGACGCCGGGCGCGGCTCCTACGGGGTGCCGAGCCCGATCGGCATCGTGATCGACCTGGACGTGATCCAGGGCGCCCCGTCACGCTTCGTCGCGGCCGGCATCGGCGACATCGTCTCCAACATCTCGGCCTGCGCCGACTGGGAGTTGTCGCACGCCGAGACCGGCGAACCGGTGGACGGACTGGCCGTCGCGATGGCCCGCTCGGCGGGCGAGAACCTGCTCCGGCATCCAGGAAACCTTCAGGATCAGGGCTTCCTCACCGCCCTCGCCGAGGCACTGGTACTGTCCGGCATCGCGATGAACATCGCTGGCAGCACCCGGCCCTCGTCGGGCGCCTGCCACGAGATCTCGCATGCCCTGGACGTGCTGTATCCCAAGCGGTCCGCCCAGCACGGCGAGCAGGTCGGCCTCGGCGCCGCCTTCGCCAGCTTCCTGCGGGGCGAGCGCGAGCTGACCGGTCTGATCGTGGAGCGCCTGGCGCACCACGGGCTGCCGGTGACCGCGGCTCAGATCGGCTTCACCGAGGCGGAGTTCACCGAGGCGGTGCACTACGCTCCGAATACCCGGCCGGGCCGTTTCACCATCCTCGAACACCTCGACCTCTCCCCTTCCGCAATCAGGGACGCGTACGCCGACTATGTCCAAGCCGTCAACAGCTGACCGTTCCGCCGCCGGGTCCACGCCGCCGGTCGACCTGACCCGCCGCCCCTCGATCGAGGAACTGCGCGCGGTCATCCATCCGGAGGGCATGCTCCAGCGCCGCAGTGCGGAGCACTGGGCCGGCCGGCTCTACATGCGGCGGATCTCGCTGCGGATCACCCGCGTGCTCTCCACGGTCACCGCGATCACGCCCAACGGTCTGACCTACCTGATGATGCTCACGGGCATCCTGGCCGGTGCCGCGCTGATCGTCCCCGGGATCGCCGGCGCGGTGCTGGCGGCCCTGCTGATCCAGCTCTACCTGCTGCTGGACTGCGTGGACGGCGAGGTGGCCCGCTGGCGCCGGCAGACCTCGCTCACCGGTGTCTACCTGGACCGGGTCGGCCACTACATGTCCGAGGCGGCGCTGCTGACCGGCCTCGGCCTGCGCGCCACCGACCTGCTGCACCGCGAGGGCAGCGCCGCGCAGTGGGAGTGGGCCTTCCTCGGTACCCTCGCCGCGCTCGGCGCGATCCTGATCAAGTCGGAGACCGACCTGGTCGACGTGGCCCGTGCCCGCAGCGGCCTGACCGCGGTCGAGGACAGCGCCTCGGTGCCGCGCTCGGCCGGTGTCGCCAGGGCCCGCCGGGCGGCCTCGCTGCTCAAGTTCCACCGGCTGGTCGGCGCGGTCGAGGCGTCGTTGTTCGTGCTCGCGGCCGGCGTCGCCGACCTGGTGCACGGCGGTCTTTTCTTCACCCGGATCGCTGTGGTCGTGCTGGCCGCCATCGCGATGCTGCAGACCGTGCTGCACCTGCTGAGCATCGTCCTGTCGAGCAGGCTCCGGTGAGCGACGTGACAGCGGCGCACCGGACCGCGGACGCGGCCGACAGCACCGCCGCCGACACCTTCCGGCTCGGCGCGGTGATCATCACCATGGGCAACCGCCCGGACGAGCTGACCGCGCTGATCGAGTCGGTCCGCGTCCAGCGGGGCCCGGCCGTCGAGCTGGCCGTGGTCGCCAACGGCGCCCCGCTGCCGCCGCTCCCGTCCGGCGTGCGCGCGGTCGAGCTGCCGGAGAACCTCGGCATCCCGGGCGGCCGCAACGTCGGCATCGAGCTGTTCGGCCGCGACGGCCGGGACGTCGACGCGGTGCTGTTCCTGGACGACGACGGCCGGCTGCCCGGCACCGACGCGGCCCGGCTGCTGCGCGAGGCGTTCACGGCCGACCCGGAGCTCGGCATCGTGAGCTTCCGGATCGCCGACCCGGAGACCGGCGTCACCCAGCGCCGGCACGTGCCCCGGCTGCGCGCGAGCGACCCGCTCCGCTCCTCCCGGGTCACCACCTTCCTCGGCGGGGCGAGCGCGGTGCGCTGCGCGGTGTTCGAGAACGCCGGTCAGCTGCCCGCGGAGTTCTTCTACGCCCACGAGGAGACCGACCTCGCCTGGCGCGCGCTGGACGCGGGCTGGGCCATCGACTACCGGGCCGACGTGGTGCTGCACCACCCCACCACCTCGCCCGCCCGGCACGCCTCGTACTTCCACAACGTGGCCCGGAACAGGGTTTGGCTCGCGAGACGGAACCTTCCGGCCCCGTTGGTGCCTCTGTACCTGGGAACCTGGTTCCTGCTGACGCTGGCCCGCCGACCCTCCCCGGAGGCGTTCAGGGCCTGGCTGGGCGGGTTCCGGGCGGGCTGGCGCGAACCCTGCGGTACGCGACGGCCCATGCGATGGCGTACCGTTTGGCGACTGACCAGGCTGGGCCGACCGCCGGTCATCTGATCTGTCCGGTCACCCCCCGGTGACCTCTGGTGACCGGACGGTAGGCCGGTCGCCGGGCCGGTGACCACACACCGGCCGCACCCCCCGAGATCCGAGTGGATCCCCATCGGCGCAAGGCCGGCGGACCCCCGTCGACCGGCCCGCCCCGACGATCCCGCGCGAAGGACGAATGTGTCGACAGTGAGTGAACCCGTCAGCCTCTCAGCCCCGAGGGGGGCGGACGCGGGCCTGACCCCCAAGCAGCTCGCGGAAAAGTACGGCCTGTCGGTGAGCGGCAGAAGGCCCGGCCTGTTCGCCTACTCGAAGCAGCTCTGGGCCCGGCGCCACTTCATCTGGGCCTTCGCCACCGCGCGCCTGGTGGCCCAGTACACCGACGCCAAGCTCGGGCAGGTCTGGCAGGTCGTGACGCCGCTGCTGAACTGCGCGGTGTTCTACCTGGTCTTCGGCGAGATCCTGAAGAACAAGGACGACAACCCGTACTACGTCGCCTGGCTCTGCATCGGCGTCTTCATCTTCCAGTTCACCCAGAACGCGGTGCAGTCCGGCACCCGGGCGATCTCGGACAACCTCGGGCTGATCCGGGCGCTGCACTTCCCGCGTGCCTCGCTGCCGATCGCGTTCACCGTGATCCAGCTCCAGCAGCTGCTGATCTCGATGGTCGTGCTGTTCGCCGTCGTCCTCCTGAACGGCATCGAACCGGGCCGGACCTGGATCCTGGTGATCCCCGCGCTGCTGCTGCAGTCGATGTTCAACACCGGTGTCGCCCTGATCTTCTCCCGGATCGGTGCCAAGACCAGCGACATCTCCCAGCTGATCCCGTTCGCGATGCGCGCCTGGCTGTTCCTCTCCGGCGTCATGTACAGCATCTCGGACAAGATCAAGGACTGGCCGCCGTTCTGGCAGAAGGTGATGGAGCTCAACCCGGCCTCGGTCTACATCGACCTGGTACGGCACGCGTTGGCGCCGATCATCTACAACAAGCACGAGAAGGTGTTCCTGGAGTTCCCGCCGCACCAGTGGAAGTACGCCATCGCCTGGGGCGTGGGCATGCTGGTCGTCGGATACGTCTTCTTCTGGAAGGCTGAGGAGGAGTACGGCCGTGGCTGACACCGATGTTCGAGGGGCCCACCTGCGCAAGGACCTGGACGACGCAGTCCCCCGCCGCAAGGTGTTCGACGCCGACGTGGCTCGCGACCCCACCGTGGTGGTCGACGACGTGCACATCGTCTACCGGGTGCACGGGGCGGGCTCCGGCAAGGGCAGCGCCACCTCCGCGCTGAGCCGGATCATCAGCCGCAAGCGGTCGTCCGGCGTCCGCGAGGTGCACGCGGTGAAGGGCGTCAGCTTCACCGCGTACAAGGGCGAGGCGATCGGCCTGATCGGCTCCAACGGTTCCGGCAAGTCCACCATGCTGGCGGCCATCGCCGGTCTGCTGCCGACCGAGAAGGGCGGCATCTACACCAACGGCCAGCCCTCGCTGCTCGGCGTCAACGCCGCGCTGATGAACGAGCTGACCGGTGAGCGCAACGTCGTCCTCGGCTGCCTCGCCATGGGCATGTCCCCGGCCGACGTGCGCGCCCGCTATCAGGACATCGTCGAGTTCTCGGGCATCAACGAGAAGGGCGACTTCATCTCGTTGCCGATGCGCACCTACTCCTCCGGCATGGGTGCCCGGCTGCGCTTCGCGATCGCGGCCGCCAAGACCCACGACGTGCTGCTCATCGACGAGGCGCTGGCCACCGGCGACCAGGCGTTCCAGGCCCGCAGCAAGAAGCGGATCGAGGAGCTGCGGGCGGAGGCCGGTACGGTCTTCCTGGTCAGCCACGACAACGCGTCGATCCGCGAGACCTGCGAGCGGACGATCTGGATCGAGGCCGGCGAGCTGATCATGGACGGTCCGACCGAGGAGGTCGTGCTCGCCTACGAGCGCGGCGAGCGTCCGTAGTACGGCACCGGTCCGGACGACGGGGCCGGTCCCGGGGCGAGACCCGGGACCGGCCCCGTCGTTCGCGCGCCCCCGTCCCGGCCCCGTCGTGCCCCGGGTGGCCCGCCGCCGCCCGGGTGAGCGCCCCGTGCGCCGGGTGAGGCGCTCTTCTCCGGCGCGGGCGTCGGTGTCAGGCTGTGGGCGCGGGGGTGGTGTGCCGGACGGGACTCCCGTGATCGGACGCGTGTCCGACTCGGGCCGATCACTTGAGCGGTGTAGAACGGGGGAGTGACAGCAGTGTCGGCTTCGGCCCAGCCCAGTAGTGAGTCCCCGCCCGGAGGCGGACGCCCGGAAACCGGCGCCGCGGGCGCGGCGACCCTGGCGAAGGCGAGCGCGGAGAACTTCCCGGTCGCCCCGTTCTTCCTGCCCGCCGCGTGGCGCGACGACCTCATGACGGTCTACGGCTTCGCCCGGCTGGTGGACGACGCGGGCGACGGCGACCTCCCCGACCCGGCCGGCACCGCCGAGCTGCTCGGCGTGCCCGCGCCGCCGGAGCCGTCCGCGGGACCGACCGGGACCCCGACCCGAACCTCGACCGGAACCTCGTCCGGGAGCCCGTCCGCGGACCCCGGACTCACCCCTTCGGCCCAGTCCGGCCCACCCGCCCCGGACCTGCCCTCCGCGGCCGACACCGCGTTCCGCCTCGCCCTGCTGGACGGCCTGGAACGGGACCTCGACCGGGTCTTCGAGACCGCCCTCGACCCCGCCCGCGGTGACGCCCCCCGGCACCCGCTGATGCGCCCGCTGGTCCCGCTGGTCGACCGGCACGGACTCACCCCGGAGCCGTTCCGCCGCCTGATCGAGGCCAACCGGGTCGACCAGACCACCACCCGCTACCGGGACTACGACGAGCTGATCGCCTACTGCACGCTCTCCGCCGACCCGGTCGGCCGCCTGGTCCTGGCCCTCGCCGGCGTCTCCACCCCCGAGCGGATCGCGATGTCCGACGACATCTGCCGGGCCCTGCAGATCGTCGAGCACCTCCAGGACGTGGCCGAGGACCTCGCCCGGGGCCGGATCTACCTGCCCGCCGAGGACCTCGAACGCTTCGGCGTCACCGAGGCCGACCTCGCCGCGCCGAGCGCCGGGGCCCCCGTCCGCGAGCTGATCCGGTTCGAGGCGGACCGTGCCCGCACCCTGCTCGACCGAGGTGCGCCGTTGGTAGGTACGGTTCGGGGGAGGCTTCGACTGCTCCTCGCGGGATTCACCGCGGGCGGGTACGCGGCCCTGGCGGCCGTCGAGGGCGCCGGGTACGACGTGCTCGCCCAGCAGGCGAAGCCGGACAAGCGCCGCCTCGCAGCGAAGGCGGCGGCCATCTTCGCGAAGGGAAGGTGAACGCCCGCGTGGCGGCATCACCACTGGCGTCGGCTCCGGTCATGGCGGCCTACCGGTACTGCGAGGCAGTGACCGGACTGCAGGCCCGCAACTTCAGCTACGGCATCAGGCTGCTGCCCGAGCCGAAGCGGCTGGCCATGTCGGCCCTGTACGCGCTGGCGCGCCGGGTGGACGACATCGGCGACGGCGAGCTCCCGGCCGACCGCAAGGCGGAGGCGCTGCTGCGCACCCGCGAAATACTCGACGAGATCCGGGCCGGCTCCGTCGCGGAGGACGACACCGACCCGATCAAGGTCGCGCTCGCGGACACCGCCCGGCGCTTCCCGATCGACCTCGGCGGCTTCGACGAGCTGATCGACGGCGTCGAGATGGACCTCAAGGGCGCCGAGTACCAGACCTACGAGGAACTCAAGGTCTACTGCCGGTGCGTCGCGGGGGCCATCGGCCGGCTGTCGCTCGGCGTCTACGGCTGCGAGGACCCCGAGCGCGGAGCCCGCTACGCCGACACCCTCGGCCTGGCGCTCCAGCTCACCAACATCCTGCGCGACCTGCGCGAGGACGCCCTCAACGGCCGCACCTACCTGCCGATGGAGGACCTCGTCCGGTTCGGCTGCCAGGAGGGCTTCGCCCGGCCCAGGCCCCCGGTCGGGGCCGACTTCGTCGGGCTGGTCTCCTTCGAGGCGGCCCGCGCCCAGGCGGCGTTCGAGGAGGGCCTGCGGCTGCTGCCGATGCTCGACCGCCGCAGCCGGGCCTGCACCGCCGCCATGGCGGGCATCTACCACCGGCTGCTCGGCCGGATCGCCGCCGACCCGGAGTCGGTGCTGCGCGGCCGGGTGTCGCTGCCGGGCTGGGAGAAGGCGTACGTCGCGCTTTCCGGGCTCGCCGGGGGGCGTTCTTGATTCTTGCCACAGTTCTGTCACGCTGTGTCAGCGGGGAATCACTTATGGGTAGAGCCCTGTTGACCGTCGGGTCGGGCCCGGCCGCACCGACCGCGGACCCGACGGCACTGATCACGGGCGCCCCGGTCACGACCGGACCGGGCGCCGGACGCGAGGGGGAGGTCCGATGACCGGGCGAGCCGACGCCGCGCGCCCGGCCGCGGTCGTGGTCGGCGGCGGTCTGGCGGGCATCACCGCCGCGCTGCGGCTGGCGGAGGCGGGCCACCGGGTCACCCTCGCCGAGAGCCGGCCCCGCCTCGGCGGCCTGGCCTTCTCCTTCCGGCGCGGGGAGCTGACCGTCGACAACGGCCAGCACGTCTACCTGCGCTGCTGCACCGCCTACCGGGGCCTGCTGGAGCGTCTCGGGGCCAACCGGCTGGTCCACCTCCAGGAACGGCTGGACGTGCCCGTCCTGGGCGTCTCCGGGCCCGCCGACGCGCCGGTCCGCACCCTGGGCCGGCTCGGCCGCGCCGCGCTGCCGGTACCGCTGCACCTGGCCGGCAGCCTGGCCCGCTACCCGCACCTCGGCCCGGCAGACCGGGCCCGGGTGGTCCGCGGCGCGCTCGCGCTGCGCCGCCTCGACCTCGCCGACCCGGCCCTGGACGCCGTCTCCTTCGGCGACTGGCTGCGCCGGCAGGGCCAGAACGAGCGGACCGTCGCCGCGCTGTGGGACCTCGTCGGCGTGGCCACCCTGAACGCCAGGGCCGACCAGGTGTCGCTGGCACTGGCCGCGATGGTGTTCAAGACCGGCCTGCTCTCCGACCCCGGGGCCTCCGACATCGGCATGGCCGCCGTGCCGCTCGGCACCATCCACCACGACCGGGCGCTCGCCGAGCTGGAGCGCGCCGGGGTCAAGGTGCTGCTGCGCACCCGGGTCACCGAGCTCAAGCCGGCCGTCCCGCAGCACACCGTCCGACTGGAGGGCGGCGCCGAACCGCTCACCGCCGAGACGGTGGTCCTGGCCGGCGCCCAGGACGCCGCGGCGGAACTGCTGCCGCCGGACGCGGTGGACCGCCAGGACCGGCTCGCCCGGTTCGGCACCTCGCCGATCCTCAACGTCCACGTGATCTACGACCGCAAGGTGCTGCGCCGGCCGTTCTTCGCCGCGCTCGGCTCGCCCGTGCAGTGGGTCTTCGACCGCACCGCGCACTCCGGGCTGGCCGGCACCCCGCTCGGCGCGGCCCACCCCGGCGCCCAGTACCTGGCGCTCTCGCAGTCCGCCGTGCAGGACGAGATCGACCTGCCGGTCGCCGAGCTGCGCCGCCGCTACCTGCCGGAGCTGGCCCGGCTGCTGCCCGCCGCCGGCGGGGCCGAGGTCCTGGACTTCTTCGTCACCCGCGAGCGCACCGCCACCTTCGACCCGGCCCCGGGCACCGCCGCGCTGCGCCCCGGCCCTCGCACGGCCGTCCCCGGCCTGCTGCTGGCCGGCGCGTGGACGGCCACCGGCTGGCCCGCGACCATGGAGGGGGCCGTTCGCAGCGGTCACGCCGCCGCCGACGCGGCGCCGGCCGCCGACGGACGGCCCGGCCCGGCCGACCGCGGCGACGGGAGGTGGCCGAGGTGACCGGCGCCTCGTTCGCCGGGGACCTCGGCGAACCCGCCAGAGCGGGTGTCGACCCGTTCGGCCCCGGGGGCGCCACCGCCGTCACCGGCCGCGCCGGGCCCGGCCGCACCATCACCGCCAGCCTCGGGCCGTCCCACGCGGCCAGGCACCACCAGGGAGAGGGAACGTACGTGGAGTCACGCACCGGCACCGTCGGCGGAGGCACGGCACCTGCCGGACCGGTCTCGGTGCCGGACCTGCTCAATCGCACCCGCGCGCTCTGCACCCCGCCGCTGAGGGCCGCCGTCGCCCGGCTGGCGGCACCGATGGACACCGTCGCGGCCTACCACTTCGGCTGGATCGACCGGGACGGCACGCCGGTCGCGGGGGACGGCGGAAAGGCCGTGCGCCCCACCCTGGCCCTGCTTTCGGCCCAGGCCGCCGGTGCCCCGGCGGAGGCCGGGGTGCCCGGTGGGGTGGCTGTTGAACTGGTGCACAACTTCTCGCTGCTCCATGATGATCTGATGGACGGTGACGAGACCCGGCGCCACCGGGCCACCGCCTGGACGGTCTTCGGCCCGGCCCAGGCGATCCTGGTCGGTGACGCCCTGGCCACGCTCGGTACGGAGGTGCTCCTCGACGCCGCGACCGCGGGCGGCGCGAGCCCCACCGACGCCGCGCGTGCCGTCCGGCTGCTCAACACCGCCAGCCGCCGACTGATCGACGGGCAGGCGATGGACGTCGCCTTCGAGCAGCGGGACACCGTCACCGTCGCCGAGTGCCTGGAGATGGAGGGCGGCAAGACCGCCGCCCTGCTCTCCGCCGGAGCCGCGCTCGGCGCCGTCCTGGCCGGGGCGGACGACCGGGTCTCGGACTCGCTCCAGCGCTTCGGCGACCACCTGGGCCTGGCCTTCCAGGCCGTCGACGACCTGCTCGGCATCTGGGGCGCCACCGAGGTCACCGGCAAGCCGCACTGGGGCGACCTGCGCCAGCGCAAGAAGTCCCTGCCGGTCGCCGCCGCGCTCGCCGAGGGCGGCGCCGCCTCCCGTGAACTGGCCGAACAGCTCGCCGACCCCAAGGGGCGCGGCGAGGAGAGCGAGACCGAGCTGGCCGCCCGGGCCCTGCTGATCGAGCGGGCCGGCGGTCGCGCCTGGACCCGGGAGGAGGCCCGCCGCCAGCACACGACTGCCCTCGCCGCTCTGGACGAGGTGCCCATGCCCGATGTGGTGCGCGAGCACTTCGTCGCACTCGCCGAATTCGTGGTGGTACGAGAGAGGTGACGTTACGTTGACAGCAACCGCGGACGGCCGGCTCGACCCTGAGTACGATCCCGAGCCGGTCGCGGTGGGCGGCCTCCCCCCGGCGCTGCTGAGCGCCGGGGAGTGGCAGCCCGAGGGGGCCGCCGCCGCGTCGGCCGACCGGACCGAGCAACCGCAGGACGGTGCCTCCTCGGCCGAGGAGGCACTGGCCCGTGCCACCACCCACCTGCTCTCCCTGCAGAGTTCGGAAGGGTGGTGGAAGGGCGATCTGGAGACCAACGTCACCATGGACGCCGAGGACTTACTGCTCCGGCAGTTCCTCGGGATCCGGACCGAGGAGCAGACCAAGGCCACCGCCGAGTGGATCCGCTCCCATCAGCGCGAGGACGGCACCTGGTCCACCTTCCACGGCGGGCCGGCCGAGCTCTCCACCACCGTCGAGGCGTACGTCGCCCTCAAACTCGCCGGCGACGATCCGGGCGACCCGCACATGATGGCCGCCGCGCGCTGGATCCGGTCGGCCGGCGGGATCGCCGCCGCCCGGGTCTTCACCCGGATCTGGCTCGCGCTGTTCGGCTGGTGGCCCTGGGAACGGCTGCCGGAGATGCCGCCCGAGATCATGTTCCTGCCGAGGTGGCTCCCCCTCAACATCTACGCCTTCGGCTGCTGGGCCCGGCAGACCATCGTTCCGCTGACCGTGGTCTCCTCGCACCGGCCGGTACGCCCCGCCCCCTTCGCGCTCACCGAGCTGCACACCGACCCGGACGACCCCTTCCCGGTCCGGCCGCTCGCCCCGGCCACCAGCTGGGACGGCCTGTTCGAACGCCTGGACAAGGCCCTGCACGCCTACCACCACCGCGCCCTGCGCCCGCTGCGCCGGCTCGCCGTCTCCCAGGCGTGCCGCTGGATCGTCGAGCGCCAGGAGGCCGACGGCTGCTGGGGCGGCATCCAGCCGCCCGCCGTCTACTCGCTGATCGCCCTGCACCTGGAGGGCTACGAACTCGACCACCCGGTGATGCGGGCCGGGATCGCCTCCTTCGACCGCTTCACCGTGCACACCCCGGACGGCCGTCGCTGGCTGGAAGCCTGCCAGTCACCGGTCTGGGACACCTGCCTGGCCACCGTAGCCCTGGTCGACGCCGGACTCCCGGCCGATCACCCCGCGCTGGTCTCCGCCGTCGACTGGATGCTCGCCGAGGAGATCACCAAGCGCGGCGACTGGTCCGTCCAGCGGCCCTCGCTCGCCCCCGGCGGCTGGGCGTTCGAGTTCGAGAACGACACCTATCCCGACATCGACGACACCGCCGAGGTGGTGCTCGCGCTGGCCCGGGTCGCCCACCCGGACCCGGCCAAGGTGGCCGGTTCGGTCGACCGGGCCGTGCGCTGGAACCTCGGCATGCAGTCCAAGAACGGCGCCTGGGGCGCCTTCGACGTCGACAACACCAGCACCCTGCCGAACAAGCTGCCGTTCTGCGACTTCGGCGAGGTCGTCGACCCGCCGTCGGCGGACGTCACCGCCCACGTCGTGGAGATGCTGGCCGAGGTCGGCATGGCCCGCGATCCACGCACCCGGCGCGGCGTCGAGTGGCTGCTGCGCAACCAGGAGGCCGACGGTTCGTGGTTCGGCCGCTGGGGCACCAACTACATCTACGGCACCGGTTCGGTGCTCCCCGCCCTGGTCGCCGTCGGCGTGCCCGCCGAGCACCCGGCGATCCGCCGCGCCGTCCGCTGGCTGGAGGACCGCCAGAACACCGACGGCGGCTGGGGCGAGGACATGCGCTCCTACGAGGACCCGGCGCGCTGGGCCGGGCGCGGCGACTCCACCGCCTCGCAGACCGCCTGGGCGCTGATGGCGCTGCTCGCGGCCGGGGAGGGGCCGGACGGCCGGGCCAACCCCGCGGTCGAGCGCGGCGTCGACTGGCTGGTGCGCACCCAGCTGCCCGAGGGCACCTGGGACGAGCCCCAGTTCACCGGCACCGGCTTCCCGTGGGACTTCTCCATCAACTACCACCTCTACCGGCTGGTCTTCCCGGTCACCGCGCTCGGCCGCTATCTGCACGGTGGCCCCGCGGCCGGCCGCCCGGCCACCGGCCCGGCCCGGACGGGGGCGGTCCGATGACCGCCGCCCCCCTGCTGGTCCTGTGCGCGCTCGGCCCCGAGCTGTGGGCCCTGCGCGGCGGGGACTGGCGCGGCGCGGCCGGCGGCCCGCCCGTCCTGGTACGGACCGGCGTCGGTCGGCGGCGGGCCTCGCTCACCGTCCGACGGCTGCTGACCAGCGCCCCCGGTGGCTACGGTGCGCTGGTGGTGGCCGGATTCGGCGCCTCCGTCGCGCCCGGCATCACCCCCGGCGACGTGATCGTCGCGGACGGCGTCCGCGACGCCGAGGGCAACCACTTCACCGTCGGCTCGGGAGCGGACCTCACCCGGGCCCTGACCGTGCGCGGTCTGACCGCGCACACGGGCGTGCACCACACCGCCGACCACGTGGTGCGCGGCCTGGAACGGCGCGCCCTGCACCTGCAGGGCGCGCTCGCCGTCGACATGGAGGCCGCCGCCGTGCTGGCGGCCCTCAGCGAACTGCGGCCCGGCCTGCCCGCGGCCGTACTGCGGGTCGTCGTCGACACCCCCGAGCGCGAACTGCTGCGCCCGGGGACCCTGCCGGCCGGCGTCCGCGCCTGGCGGACGCTGCGCGCCACGGTGCCCGCCCTGGTCGACTGGCACCTGCGGAACGACCGGGCGGGCCGGGACCGGCCCTCGCCCGCCCATCTCGAGCACCCCACATCCTCGACGCTCCCCCAGGAGGCGAGCTAGCCATGGCCATGCCGTTGCGCCAGACCGTGCGGGTCGGCACCTACCTCATGCAGCAGAAGCTCAAGCGACGCGACAAGTTCCCGCTGATCGTCGAACTGGAACCGCTCTTCGCCTGCAACCTGGCCTGCGAGGGGTGCGGCAAGATCCAGCACCCGGCCGGGGTGCTGAAGCAGCGGATGCCGGTCGCCCAGGCGGTCGGCGCGGTCCTGGAGTCGGGCGCCCCGATGGTGTCGATCGCGGGCGGCGAGCCGCTGATGCACCCGCAGATCGACGAGATCGTCCGGCAGCTGGTCGAGCGCCGCAAGTACGTGTTCCTCTGCACGAACGCGCTGCTGATGCGCAAGAAGCTGGACAAGTTCAAGCCCTCGCCGTACTTCACCTTCACCGTGCACATCGACGGGCTGCGCGAGCGGCACGACGCCTCGGTGGCCAAGGAGGGCACCTTCGACGAGGCGGTGGAGGCGATCAAGGAGGCCAAGCGGCGCGGCTTCCGGGTGACCACCAACTCCACCTTCTTCAACACCGACACCCCGCAGACCATCATCGACGTGCTCGACTACCTCAACGACGACCTCCAGGTCGACGAGATGATGATCTCCCCGGCCTTCGCCTACGAGAAGGCGCCCGACCAGGAGCACTTCCTCGGCGTCGAGCAGACCCGCGAGCTGTTCCGCAAGACCTTCGCCGGCGGCAACCGGCGGCGCTGGCGCCTCAACCACAGCCCGCTCTTCCTGGACTTCCTGGAGGGCAAGGTCGACTTCGAGTGCACCGCCTGGGGCATCCCCAACTACTCGCTCTTCGGCTGGCAGCGGCCCTGCTACCTGATGGCCGACGGCTACGTGCCGACCTACCGCGAGCTGATCGAGAAGACCGACTGGGACAAGTACGGGCGCGGCAAGGACGCCCGCTGCTCCAACTGCATGGCGCACTGCGGCTACGAGCCGACCGCCGTCCTGGCCACCATGGGCTCCCTCAAGGAGTCCCTGCGGGCGCTCACCGAGACCGTCGGCTCCAACCGGGGCCGCTGACCGCACCCGTCGGCGGACGGCCCACCGGCCGTCCGCCCCGTCCGGCCCGGGTCCGCGCCCGGGCCGGACCCCCCACCCCGCGAGGCCGCGGCCCGACCGCGGGGGCACCACCGCACCGCTCCGAGTCGTGAGGTGAAAGCCATGTCACTGCTCTCCAGCGTCACATCCCCGGCGGACCTGAGAGCCCTCCCGGCCGCCGAGCTGCCCCGGCTCGCCGACGAGATCCGGGAGTTCCTGATCGACGCCGTCACCCGGACCGGCGGCCATCTCGGCCCCAACCTCGGCGTGGTCGAGCTGACCATCGCCCTGCACCGGGTGTTCGACTCCCCGCGCGACCGGATCGTCTGGGACACCGGCCACCAGAGCTACGTCCACAAGCTGCTCACCGGCCGCCAGGACTTCTCGGGGCTGCGGACCAGGGGCGGCCTGTCCGGCTACCCCTCGCGTGCCGAGTCCGAGCACGACCTGGTCGAGAACTCGCACGCCTCGACCGCGCTCTCCTACGCCGACGGCCTGGCCAAGGCGGCCCAGCTGCTCGGCCAGCACGACCGGCACACCGTCGCGGTGATCGGCGACGGCGCGCTCACCGGCGGCCTCGCCTGGGAGGCGCTCAACAACATCGCGGCCGCCAAGGACCGGCCCCTGGTCATCGTCGTCAACGACAACGAGCGCTCCTACGCCCGCACCATCGGCGGCCTCGCCAACCATCTCGCCACCCTGCGCACCACCCAGGGCTACGAGCGCTTCCTCTCCTGGGGCAAGGGCACCCTGCAGCGCACCCCGGTGGTCGGCCAGCCGATCTTCGAGGCGCTGCACGGTGCCAAGAAGGGCTTCAAGGACGCCTTCGCGCCGCAGGGCATGTTCGAGGATCTCGGGCTCAAGTACCTCGGCCCGATCGACGGCCACGACCTCGCCGCGCTGGAGTCCGCGCTCGGCAAGGCGCGCGGCTTCGGCGGCCCGGTGATCGTGCACTGCCTCACCGTCAAGGGCCGCGGCTACCGGCCGGCCGAGCAGGACGAGGCGGACCGCTTCCACGCCGTCAACCCGATCGACCCCTACACCTGTCTGCCGATCTCGCCCAGCAACGGTGTGTCCTGGACCTCGGTGTTCGGTGACGAGCTGCTGGCCGTCGGCGCCGAGCGGCCGGACGTGGTGGCGATCACCGCCGCCATGCTCCAGCCGGTGGGCCTGGCCAAGTTCGCCAAGGCGTACCCCGAACGCACCTTCGACGTCGGAATCGCCGAGCAGCACGCCGTCACCAGCGCGGCCGGCCTGGCCACCGGTGGGCTGCACCCGGTGGTGGCGGTCTACGCGACCTTCCTCAACCGGGCCTTCGACCAGGTGCTGATGGACGTCGCCCTGCACCGGCTCGGCGTCACCTTCGTACTGGACCGCTCCGGCGTGACCGGCCCGGACGGCGCCTCGCACAACGGCATGTGGGACATGTCGATCCTCCAGGTCGTCCCCGGGCTGCGGCTCGCGGCCCCGCGCGACGCCGACGAACTGCGGGCCCAGCTGCGCGAGGCGGTGGACGTCGCCGACGCCCCGACCGTGGTGCGCTTCCCCAAGGCGACCATCGGCCCGGCCGTCCCCGCGATCGAGCGGGTCGGCGGCGTGGACGTGCTGCTGCGGACGGGGGAGCTGCCGGAGATCCTGCTGGTCACCGTCGGCACCACGGCCGCCGCCGGGCTGGACGCGGCCCGGCTGCTGCTCGCCGAGGGGTTCACCGCGACCGTGGTCGACCCGCGCTGGGTCAAGCCGGTCGACCCGGCCCTGCCGGAGCTCGCCGCCCGGCACCGGATGGTGGTCACGGTCGAGGACAACGGCCGGGCCGGAGGTGTCGGCTCGGCCGTCGCCCAGGCGCTGCGGGACGCCGACGTGGACGTCCCGGTGCGGGTGCTGGGCCTGCCGCAGGAATTCCTCGGGCACGCCGCGCGCGGCGAGATCCTGGAGGAGACCGGGCTGACCGGCACCGGGGTCGCCGCCCAGACCGCCGCCTTCGCCAAGCACCTGCTCCCGGACCTGCGACTGCCGGACCGAGGGCTGACGGACCCGGACCTTCCGAACCGAGGAGCGAACCAGCGCCATGCCGGCTGACCCCGACGACCGCACCGGACCGCGCCCCGACCGCCCCGACCGCCCCGACCGCCCCGCACCGGGCTTCGACCTGGCCGCCCTGCTCGCCGAGCGGGGCAGGGAGCGGTACGAGCTGCAGAGCCGGTACCTGAATCCGCAGCTGGCCCGGATGCTGCACACCATCGGCTTCGACAAGTACTACGAGCGGGCCCGGGGCCAGTACTTCTACGACGCCGAGGGCAACGAGTACCTCGACATGCTGGCCGGCTTCGGCATCTTCGCGCTGGGCCGGCACCACCCGGTGGTCCGCTCGGCCGTCCAGCAGGTGATGGACCTCGATCTGCCGGACCTGGTCCGCTTCGACTGCTCGCCGTTGCCGGGCCTGCTCGCCGAGCGGCTGTTGTCGTACACGCCTGGGCTGGACCGGGTGTTCTTCGGCAACAGCGGCACCGAGGCGGTCGAGACGGCGCTGAAGTTCGCCCGGTACGCCACCGGCCGCCGCCGGATCCTGTACGCGGACCACGCCTTCCACGGGTTGACCACCGGCTCCCTGTCGGTGAACGGCGAGAACGGGTTCCGCAAGGGCTTCGACCCGCTGCTGCCGGACACCGCGATCCCGCTCGGCGACCTCGGGGCGCTGGCCAAGGAGCTGAGGCGCGGCGACGTCGCGGCGCTGATCGTCGAGCCGATCCAGGGCAAGGGCGTGCAGGCGCCGCCGCCGGGCTGGCTGCGGGCCGCCCAGGACCTGCTGCACGAGCACAAGGCGCTGCTGATCTGCGACGAGGTGCAGACCGGGATCGGGCGCACCGGCGAGTTCTTCGCCTACCAGCACGAGGACGGGGTGCTGCCGGACCTGGTGTGCGCGGCCAAGGCGCTCTCGGGCGGCTATGTGCCGGTGGGGGCGACCCTCGGCAAGGGCTGGATCTTCGAGAAGGTGTACTCCTCGATGGACCGGGTGCTGGTGCACTCGGCCAGCTTCGGCTCCAACGCGCAGGCGATGGCGGCCGGTCTGGCGACCCTGGAGGTGATCCGGGACGAGCAGGTGGTGGAGAACGCCCGCAAGGTCGGCGACCACTTCCGGGAGCGGCTGACCGCGCTGGTCGACCGGTACGAGCTGCTCGCCGAGGTGCGGGGGCGCGGGCTGATGATCGGGATCGAGTTCGGGCGGCCGAGGTCGCTGAAGCTGCGGACCGGCTGGACGGCCCTGCAGGCGGCCCGGAAGGGGCTGTTCGCCCAGATGGTGGTGGTGCCACTGCTGCAGCGGCACCGGATCCTCACCCAGGTGTCCGGTGACCATCTGGAGGTGATCAAGCTGATTCCGCCGCTGATCATCACCGAGCGGGACGTGGACCGGTTCATCGAGGCGTTCACCGAGGTGATGGAGGACGCGCACCGGGGGAGCGGCCTGATGTGGGACTTCGGGCGGACGCTGGTGAAGCAGGCGGTCGGCAACCGCTGAGTCCGGGTGACGGGGTGGGGGCCGGGGCACCGGTTCCCGCCCCGCGGCTTTCCACCGGTGCTTTCCGCCCGTGGTTTCCGCCCGGTGGGAGGCGGCGGCTCAGAGTTCGGTCCGGCGGCGCCGGACCACGACGACAAGATCGACCGCGGCGAAGAGGGTGAGGATGCCGCAGGCCACGGCGAAGCCGGTGAGGGTGCCCCGGCCCGGCGCGCCGAATTCGGGGGCGTGCGCGGCCCAGACCGCGAAACCCGCGGTGGCCAGCGCGAACAGCGGGGTGAAGGTCAGCGAGAGCAGGTAGCGCAGTTTGAGGTCGCTGCGGGCGGTGGCGGGTTCGGTGCCGCTGTGCCACCGTCGCGGGGTCGTCGGGGGCATCGGCTGTCACCTCCCGGTCCTTGCCGCCCCGGTCTCCAGCCCTGTCCGGCCCTGTCCGGCCCGGAACCTCTCCGGTCCCGTCCCGGTCGGGCCCGGGCCCGCCGCCGGGCCGTGCGCCGCCCGCGGCCGGTCCGCACGGCCGGTCTACGATTCCAGCGTACGTCTGTTGGGCGAGCCGGGGAGGGGCGATGACGGACACGGATGCCGAGGGGTACGCGGGGCTGCGGGTCGAGCGGGCCGAGGAGTTGGCCCGTCGGCACGGATGGGCCTCGGTGCGGGTGCTGCCGCCGGGGGCGGCGATGACGATGGACCACCGCGAGGGGCGACTGAACCTCGCGGTGCGCGACGGGCTGGTGGTCCGTAGCTGGGAGGGTTAGGCCCTGTCGGTCGGGGGTGACGGCCGGGTGTTCCAGGGGTATTTCCGATGCCGAATCGGAATTCCCGGCAAAGGTGTTACCTGATCGCGACGAGGCCGTTTCAGGACGCTCCGAAGACGTTTTCGGATCGAATGTCCGTATGGTGTTCGTGTGCCTTTTGCCAAATTCAGGCAAAAAAATACGGGGTGGGAGACCGGCGGGTCCGGTTCCCACCCCGTGGTAACCCTGCGTAGGTTCGCGGGGTCAGTCGAGGGGGCCGCCGGCCACGTAGACCACCTGACCGGAGACGAAGCCCGCGCCCTCGCCGGCGAAGAAGGAGATGGTGTTCGCCACGTCCTCCGGCTCGCCCACGCGCCGCACCGGGATCTGGGTCGCGGCGGCGGCCTTGAAGTCCTCGAAGTCCATGCCCACCCGGGCCGCGGTGGCGGCCGTCATGTCGGTGGCGATGAAGCCGGGGGCGACCGCGTTGGCGGTGATGCCGAACTTGCCGAGCTCGATGGCCAGGGTCTTGGTGAAGCCCTGCAGGCCGGCCTTGGCGGCCGAGTAGTTGGCCTGGCCCCGGTTGCCCTGGGCGGAGGAGGAGGAGAGGTTGACGATCCGTCCGAAACCGGCGTCGACCATGTACTTCTGGACCGCCCGGGTCATCAGGAAGGCGCCGCGGAGATGCACGTTCATGACCGTGTCCCAGTCGGTTTCGGTCATCTTGAAGATCAGGTTGTCGCGGAGCACGCCCGCGTTGTTCACGAGGACGACCGGCGCGCCGAGCTCGGCGACGATCCGGTCCACGGCGGCCTCCACCTGGGCGGCGTCGGAGACGTCGGCGCCGACCGCGAGGGCCCGGCCGCCCGCGGCGGTGATCCGCTCGACGGTCTCCCGGCCGGCCGACTCCTCCAGGTCGAGCACGGCGACGGCGTAACCGTCGGCGGCCAGGCGGACGGCGGTGGCGGCGCCCAGGCCGCGGGCGGCGCCGGTGACGACGGCGACCCGCGGGGAGGTGGTCTGCTCGGTCATGCTCGGTCTCGTCTCTCTCGGAGGTCCGCGGACGTCGGAGCGGGTCCGCGGATGTCGCTCGGGTGTCGCTCGGGGGTCACCCCGGTGACCGGCCGGACGCGGTTCCGTTCCGGAACGCGGTACCCAGGGAACTCCCAGGAACCGCACGGCGGGCTCTCGGGTTCCACCGGGCCGTTCCGGAGCGCGGATCCGCCCGGGTGGCCATACCCTACCGGCGGGTAGGGAGGGCGGCCAGGGCGAAGGCGCAGGTGACCGAGGGTAAGGACCGACCGGTCGGCTTTCTCCTGCGAACGGGTTACCGGCGGGTCGGCGCGGCGAGTAAATATGCCAATGTTGCCGAACCTGCGTCTACTATCCGCCCCTGCCTGCCAGCGAGGGCCTGCCGTTTGTATAGTGTCCGCCAGCAGCCACCGGCTGCACGGCTGGAGCGCCCTCCCTCACAGCGGGACGCCCACTCGCCGTTACTGCCCCACCCGGGTGTCCCACACACACCGGGTGTGACATCGGGACGGATACATGGTGCTGGGGGAGATCCCGACGACCCGCGTGTCCGCGCGACTGCAGCAGTCGCCCGGACACCTCATCCGCGTTGCACAGCAGGTCCACACTCGACTGTGGTCCGAACATGTCGGGGCCGATCTCACGGCCCCGCAGTTCGCGGTCCTGTTGGTTCTCGCCCTCGAACCGGGCGCCGACCAGCGGACCGTAGGCGAGCGTGCCTCGCTCGACAAGGCCACAATGGCCGAGATGGTCGCCCGGCTGGTCCGGCGCGGCCTGGTGCTGCGGCGCCGAGACCCGGCCGACGGCCGGCGCAAGCTGCTCGCTCTCTCGCAGAGCGGCGCCCAGGCTGTTCGCGAGGCCACCGGCGGAGTGGTCCGCGTGCAGCGCACGCTCTTCGAGCCGCTCAGTTCGGAGGAGCAGCTGGAGATCGTCCGTGTGATGGCCAAGATAGCCAGACTGGAGCCGGCCCAGGTCGCCGTCCTGACGGACGCGCGACCGATGCTGGACGCCCAGAGGGCGATCGGCTACCTGATCCGGGTGAGCCAGCAGGTGCACACCAAGCTCTGGTCGGAGCACGTCGGTTCGGAGCTGACGGCGCCGCAGTACGCGGTGCTCGACGCGCTCGAACTGGAGCCGGGCGCCGACCAGCGCACGGTGGGCGAGCTCGCCTCGCTGGACAAGGCCACGATGGCGGAGATGGTCAGCCGGCTGGTCCGGCGCGGCCTGGTCCAGCGTCGCCGCGACCCCTCGGACGGGCGGCGCAACCTGCTGTCGCTCTCGCCGGCGGGTCAGGATCTGCTGCACCGCTCGTCCGCGGGCGTGGCGCAGGTCCAGCGGTTGCTGCTGGCTCCGCTGGAGGAGCACGAGCACGAGGCGGCGCTCGCGCTGATCGCGAAGGCGGCACGGCTGTAGGCGAATGCCTCGGCCGTCCGGCAAAACGATTCGCCAGTCGGTCGCTCCGCGGTCGTCCGTCGCTCACCCGGCGGCCGGCCGTACTCGACCGCGGGCTGTCGGCCCCGGACCGGTGACGGTTCGCGGGTCGGGGCAGCCACTGCGGTCGAGGCAGTCAGAGCAGTCGGTGCGGGGCGACGCAGGGCAATGCAGGTCAATACGGCGAAGGCCGCCCTCCCGGATCGGGGAGGGCGGCCTTCGCCGTTGACGCGGTGCCGGGCGGGCGGTGCCGCCGGTCCGGTCAGTTCCAGTCGAAGCCCTGCGGGTCCGGGCCGATCCGGGTGCCGGTGGCGACACCGGCGATCGCGGCGAGGTCCTCGGCGTCCAGCTCGAAGCCGGCGACGTCGAGGTTCTCCTTGATCCGCGAGGGGGTGACCGACTTCGGGATCGCGATGATGCCGCTCTGGAGGTGCCAGCGGAGCACCACCTGGGCGACGGTGCGGCCGTGCTTCTCGGCGATCCGGACCAGGGCCGGCTCGCCGAGCAGGTCCTTGCCCTGGCCGAGCGGGCTCCACGCCTCGGTGGCGATGCCGTGCTCGGCGTGGAAGGCGCGCAGCTCCTCCTGCGGGAAGTACGGGTGCAGCTCGACCTGGTTCAGCGCCGGCACGAGCGAGGACTCCTCGGCCAGCCGGGTGAGCTGCTCGGTGCCGAAGTTGGAGACGCCGACCGACCTGACCCGGCCGTCGGCGCGCAGCTGCTCCAGGGCCTTCCACACATTGGCGTAGGTGCCGTGCATCGGGCGCGGCCAGTGGATCAGGTAGAGGTCGAGGTACTCCAGGCCGAGCCGCTCCAGGGCGGCGTCGAACTCGCGCAGCACCGCGTCCCGGCCCTGCTGGCCGGACCAGTCGCGGGTGCCGGAGTTCCACAGCTTGGTGGTGATGTAGAGGTCCTCGCGGGCGATGCCGCCGGCCAGCGCCTCGGCGACGGCCTTGCCGGTGCCGGTCTCGTTCTCGTAGATCGCGGCGGTGTCGATGGAGCGGTAGCCCGCCCCGATCGCGGCGCGCACGGCGTCGGTGGCCTCCGCGTCCGGCACCTGCCAGACCCCGAAGCCGAGCTGGGGGATGAGGTTGCCGTCGTTGAGCTCGATGCTCGGGATGTTGCTCACGGAAGGAGTGCCCTCTCCTGGTCGTCCACGGTCCACAGGGGGAACCGGCGGGGCGGCCGGCTTTGTTCCCGGGTCCGGGAGAAATTTTCCGACGCGCGTTATCGGCGCCTGCAGCAGCCTACGGGGTGGGCCCGGTGAGCGGAAAACCTGTTGCGCAGGTCACATCCGGGTTGGCAGTCTCGCTGCCATGACCTCCTGACCGACTCACGGCCGTGACCCTACCGGCCTCCCCCGTGTCCTCCGCCCGCGCCGCCTCCAACGGAGCGTCATGCTGCTCAAAACCCTCCCGCTGGCCGATCCCGGCCGTCCGGAACTCTCCTCCCCGCTCGGGTTCCTGCGCTGGCTCCAGCGCGGCCAGCGGCGCGGGCAGGTGCTCGCCACCTGCTGGTCGCTGCTGGAGATGGGCTGCCAGGCGGCCCTGCCGCTGCCGGTCGGCCTCGGCGTCCAGGCCGTGGTGGACGGGGACTCCGGCGCCCTGTGGCGGGCCGGCGCGCTCGCCCTGGCGCTGGCGGCGGTCTCCGCGGTCGGCACCGTCCTGCTGCACCGGCAGGCGGTCTGGAACTGGATCCACGCCGCCTGTCAGGTACGGCAGCTGGTGGCCCGCCAGGCGTCCCGCCTCGGCTCCGGGCTGTCCCGGCGGATCGCCACCGGCGAGATCGTCGCGGTCGGCAGCGGGGACGTCGAGAAGATCGGCTGGTACGTCGAGCTCGTCGCCCGGCTGCGCGGGGCGGTCGTCGTCTGGCTGGGGGTGAGCGCGGCGGTGCTGGCGACCGAACCGGTGCTGGGGCTGGCCGTGCTGCTCGGCGTGCCGGTGCTCGCCGCGTCGGTCTGGCCGCTGCTGGGGCCGTTCGAGCGCCGCTACACCGAGCAGCGCGCCCTCGGCGGCAAGGCGACCGAGCTGGCCGCCGACACGGTGGCCGGGCTCCGGGTGCTGCGCGGCATCGGCGGCGAGGAGCTGTTCCTCGACCGCTACCGGGCAGCCTCCCAGAAGGTCCGCGCGGCCGCCGTCCGCTCGGCCCGGATCTGGTCCCTGATGCAGGCCCAGCAGGTGCTGCTGCCCGGGCTGTTCGTGGTCGGGATCACCTGGTACGGCGCCCGGCAGGCGGCCGAGGGGCGGATCTCGATCGGCACCCTGGTCGCGGTCTACGGCGCGACGGCGTTCCTGGCCGCGCCGCTGCGGATCCTCGGCGAGGCGGCGCACGCCTGGAGTGTCGCCAGGGTCTCGGCCGGTCGGGCCGTCCGGGTGCTCTCGCTGACCCGGACCGACGACGAGGGGACCGGCGGGATCGCCGATCCGGCGCGCTCCGACCTGTACGACCCGGTCACCGGGCTGACCGCCCGGGCCGGCGAGCTGACCGCGGTGGTCTGCGGCGACCCGGACTTCGCCGGCGCGCTGGCCGAGCGGCTCGGCGGGCACGTCCCGGTGGCCGAGGGCGGGCGGCCGGAACCCTCGGTCCGGCTCGGCGGCGTCGAACTGGACACCGTCCCGCTGGCCGAGGCCCGGGCCGCCGTGCTGGTGCACGACAAGGAGCCGGTCCTGCTCTCCGGCACCCTGGCGGCGCTGTTCGACATCCCCGCCTCCGGCCGGGTCGGCCCCGAGGAGGCGCTCGCCGCCGCCCGGGCCGAGGACGTGCTCGACGCCCTGGTGGACGGTTCGCCCGGCCTGGCGGGCCGCGCGGAGGCGATGCGGGCGGAGATCACCGAGCGGGGGCGCTCGCTGTCGGGCGGGCAGCGCCAGCGGCTGGCGCTGGCCCGTGCGCTGCTGGCCGACCCGCCGGTCCTGGTGCTGGACGAGCCGACCAGCGCGGTCGACGCGCACACCGAGTCCCGGATCGCGGCCGGGCTGCGGGCGAACCGGGAGGGGCGCACCACGGTGGTCCTCGCGACCAGCCCGTTGCTGCTCGACCGGGCGGACCGGGTGGTGCTGGTCCGGGACGGCCGGGCGGCCGCGAGCGGCTCGCACCGCGAGCTGATGCGCGGCGAGCCGGCCTACCGGGCGGTGGTGACCCGTGAGGAGGCGCCGGCGCCGGTCGGGCCGGCGGTGTTCGGGCCGACCGCGCAGGGGCCGACCGCGCAGGGGCCGACGGCGGTGGACGCGCCGGCGTCGGTGGGGGAGCGGTCATGAGGCGCCCCCGCACGTCCGGCCCGTGCCCGTCCGGCCTCCGTAGGTCCGGCCCGGGCGCGGCCGGGGCCGTCGCCGCGCGGTGGCGCAACCGTCCGATCCGGACCGAGTCGAGGAGTGGGACATGAAGCCCCCCGTCCAGCAGGAGCAGGGGCCGGCCACCACGCTGCCGGTCGGCTCCCCGGCCGCCGTGCGCGGCTACCTCCGGGTGCTGGCCCGGCGCCACCGCGGGCCGTTCTCGGCGGTGGTCGGGCTGCACACGGTGGCCACCGTGGCCGGGCTGGTCGGACCGTGGGTGCTCGGCACCCTGGTCGAGTCGCTGGCCACCGGCACCGCCGGGTCCACCATCACGGTGGCCGTGGCCTGGTACCTGCTCGCCCTGGCGGTGCAGTCCGCGTTCACCTGGTGGTCGCGGCTGCGCGGCGCCGTGCTGGGCGAGCGGGTGCTGGCCGACCTCCGGGAGGACTTCCTGGTCCGCTCGGTGGCGCTGCCGACCGGTGTGCTGGAGCGGGCCGGGACGGGCGACCTGGTCTCCCGCGGCACCACCGACATCGACCGGCTGGACAAGTCGGTGCGCGAGGCGGTGCCGGAGCTGGCGGTGGCGATCGTCTCGCTGCTGCTGGTCCTCGGCGCCCTGGTGGTCACCTCGCCGCTGCTCGCGCTCACCTCGTTGCTCGGGCTGCCGCTGCTGCTGGCCTCCTCCCGCTGGTACTTCCGGCGCGCCCCGCAGTCCTACCGGAACGAGTCCGCCGGGTACGCGGCGGTGAACTCCGTACTGGCCGAGACGGTGGACGCGGGCCGGACGGTGGAGGCGCTGCGGCTCGGCGAGCAGCGGGTCCGGCTGACCGACCGCAAGCTGGCGGAGTGGATCGCCTGGGAGCGGTACACCCTCTGGTTGCGCTCGGCGTGGTTCCCGACCATCGACGCGGTGTACACCCTGGCCGTGCTCGGTCCGCTGGTGCTCGGCGGGCTGTTCGCGCTGCGGGGCTGGATCTCGGTGGGCCAGTTGACCACCGGGGTGCTGTACGCGCAGGCGCTGGTGGCCCCGGTCGACCTGATCCTGCGGTGGTACGACGAGCTGCAGATCGGACAGGCTTCGCTGGCCCGGCTGGTCGGTGTGCACGAGGTGCCCGCGGCGGAGAACGACGACGAGGCCCGGCCGAGCGGGCGGCGGGTCGAGGCGCGGGACGTGCGCTTCGGCTACCGCGAGGGCGCCGACGTGCTGCACGGCATCAGCCTGGACGTCGCCCCGGGCAGCCGGGTGGCCCTGGTCGGGCCCTCCGGGGCCGGAAAGTCCACCCTGGGCCGGCTGCTGGCCGGGATCTACGCCCCGGGCCGGGGCAGCGTGACCCTCGGCGGGGCGGCGCTGTCCCGGATGCCGGCCGAGCGGGTGCGCTCCGAGGTGGCGCTGGTCAACCAGGAGCACCACGTGTTCGTCGGGACGCTGCGGGACAACCTGCGGCTGGCCGCGCCCGGGGCGGACGACGCCGAGCTGCGCGGAGCGCTGGACGCGGTGGACGCCGGGGAGTGGGTGGACGCGCTGTCGGCCGGTCTGGACACCGAGGTCGGCTCCGGCGGCGCCGCGCTGACGCCGCCGCAGGCCCAGCAGCTGGCGCTGGCCCGGCTGGTGCTGGCGGACCCGCACACCCTGGTGCTGGACGAGGCGACCTCGCTGCTGGACCCGCGGGCCGCCCGGCACCTGGAGCGTTCGCTCTCCCGGGTGCTGGAGGGCCGTACGGTGATCGCCATCGCGCACCGGCTGCACACCGCGCACGACGCGGACGTGATCGCGGTGGTCGAGGACGGGCGGATCAGCGAGTACGGCAGCCACCCGGAGCTGGTGGCGGCCGGTGGTCCGTACGCGGCGCTGTGGCGCTCCTGGCGGGACGAGGGGTGAGCCCCCGGGCCGCTGACCGGGCATGACGGAGGGTGACGGGGGGTGAGCCCGCGCGGGGAGGGTTGCCCCGTGCGGGTTACTCCCGGGCGCGTATCCGGGCAAACCCTCCCGATCGACCGCAGACTGCACGGGTGACCAAGATTTCGGACGGCTCCTCCGGTACCAAGCGCAGCGAGATCGGCGGGATCCCCACCCGGTACATCGGGATCGGCGTCATCGTCGTCCTCGCGGTGTGGTTCCTGTTCGCCAACCTCGACAAGGTGCAGATCCAGTTCTGGGTGTTCACCGTGAGCGCCCCGCTCTGGATCGCCCTGCTGGGCACCCTGATCGCCGGCGCGGCCCTCGGCTGGCTGCTGAAGGGGCGGCGCGGACGGTGAGCACCGCCGAGCCGCCGCCCGGACCGGATCCGGGCCCCGGGCCCGGCGGCTTCACCCCGCTGATCGAACTGCGGGGGGTCAACAAGCACTTCGGGGCGCTGCACGTGCTCCAGGACATCGAGCTGACGATCGGCCGCGGCGAGGTCGTGGTGGTGATCGGGCCGTCCGGTTCCGGCAAGTCCACGCTCTGCCGGGCCGTCAACCGGCTGGAGCCGATCGAGTCCGGCACCATCCTGATCGACGGCCGGCCGCTGCCCGAGGAGGGCAAGGGTCTGGCCCGGCTGCGGGCCGAGGTCGGGATGGTGTTCCAGTCCTTCAACCTGTTCGCGCACCGGACCGTGCTGCAGAACGTCTCGCTGGCGCAGATCAAGGTGCGCGGGCGGGGCAGGGCCGAGGCGGACGCCAAGTCCCGGGCGCTGCTGGAGCGGGTCGGGCTGGCGGAGCAGGCGGACAAGTACCCCGCCCAGCTGTCCGGGGGCCAGCAGCAGCGGGTGGCGATCGCCCGGGCGCTGGCGATGGACCCGAAGGCGCTGCTCTTCGACGAGCCGACCTCGGCGCTGGACCCCGAGATGATCAACGAGGTGCTGGACGTGATGCGCCGGCTCGCGCACGAGGGCATGACCATGGTCGTGGTGACCCACGAGATGGGCTTCGCCCGCTCCGCCGCGAACCGGGTGGTCTTCATGGCGGACGGCCGGATCGTCGAGGACCGCGCGCCGGAGGAGTTCTTCGACTCCCCGGAGAGCGAGCGGGCCCGGGACTTCCTCTCCAAGATCCTGAAGCACTGAGGCCCGGCCGTGAAGAAGACCGTCATCCTGCTGGCCGCGGCCCTGTTGCTGGCCGGCTGCGGCAAACCGGGCACCCCGCCGCCCAAGGGGCCGCAGCCCAGCGCGCTGCCCAGCTACCAGGTGATGACCGGGAGCCCGGTGACCGGCTCCCCGACCCTGGACGCGGCCCGCTCCCGGGGGCACCTGGTGGTCGGCGCCAAGGAGGACCAGCCCTACCTCGGCCAGAAGAACCCGGCCACCGGCGAGTACTCCGGCTTCGACATCGAGATCGCCAAGATGGTCGCCGCCGACCTGGGCTTCGGCCCGGACCGGATCGACTTCCGCACCATCGCCTCGGCCAACCGCGAGACCGCGCTGCAGAACGGCCAGGTCGACTACTACGTCGGCACCTACACCATCAACGACAACCGCAAGAAGCTGGTCGGCTTCGCCGGGCCGTACTACCTGGCCGGGCAGTCGCTGCTGGTCCGCAAGAACAACAAGGACATCAACGGACCGCAGGACCTGGACGGAAAGAAGGTCTGCTCGGCGGCCGGCTCCACCCCGTACCAGCGGATCCAGAAGCAGTACCCGAAGGCGCACCTGATCGGCTACGACACCTACTCGGCCTGCGTGGACAACCTGATCACCTCCCAGGTGGACGCCGTCACCACGGACAACACCATCCTCATGGGTTACGCGGCCAAGGTGCCGGACGAGCTCAAGGTGGTCGGCCCGCTGTTCTCCGAGGAGCCGTACGGGATCGGCACGCCCAGGAACGACACCGTGCTGCGCGGCGCGCTGAACGACGCGCTGGCGCGCCACGAGGAGAACGGCGACTGGAAGAAGGCGTACGACGCGACCCTCGGCCTGTCCGGGATCCCCGCGCCCGCCCCGCCGCCGATCGACCGGTACTGAGGGAGGGCCGCGCTGTGAAAACACTGACCGACAACTGGTCGACCTACTGGGACGGCTTCCTCGGCACCCTCTCGCTGTTCGTGGTGAGCGCGGTGCTGGCCCTGGTGCTCGGGGTGCTGATGGCGAGCTTCCGGGTCTCGCCGGTGAAGCCGCTGCGGGTGTTCGGCACCGCCTGGGTGACGCTGCTGCGCAACACCCCGCTCACGCTGCTGTTCTTCATCGTGGTGCTGGGCCTGCCGCGCTTCGACATCACCCTGCCGTTCTTCACCTTCGCGGTGCTCGCGCTCGGCTGCTACACCTCGGCCTTCGTCTGCGAGGCGATGCGGGCGGGCGTGAACACCGTGCCGGTCGGCCAGGGCGAGGCGGCGCGCAGCCTGGGCATGACCTTCGGGCAGACGATGGGGCTGGTGGTGCTGCCGCAGGCGTACCGGTCGGTGGTGGCCCCGATCGGCAGTGTGATGATCGCGCTGGCGAAGAACACCGCGATCGCGGGCTCGTTCAGCGTCACCGAGCTGCTCGGCACCTACCGGACCATCAACGAGCTGGGCTACAGCATCGTCTGGACCTTCGTCTGGATCGCCGTCGGCTACCTGATCATCACCCTGGCCGTCAGCGCCGTGTTCAACCTGCTGGAACGACGACTGGCGGTGTCGCGATGACGGTGGAATCCTCGGCGCTCTACGACATCCCCGGCCCGAAGGCGCTCGCCCGGCACCGGCTGTACGGCGGACTCGCGCTGCTGGCGATCGCCGCCCTGCTCGGCTGGATCGTCTACATGCTCTTCCACACCCAGCAGTTCACCGAGTCCAAGTGGATGGCCTTCGAGTACAAGGGCGTCCAGGAACTGCTGCTGCGCGGGCTCGGCAACACCCTCAAGGCGTTCGGCTGGACGGTGCTGTTCGCGCTGCCGTTCGGCGCGCTGTTCGCCGCCGGCCGGCTGTCCGACCACCGGCCGGTGCGGATGCTGTCCACGCTGGTGGTGGAGTTCTTCCGGGCCATGCCGCTGCTGGTGATGATCTTCTTCATCTTCGTCGCGCTCAAGGTCGCCCCGCTCTGGGCGCTGGTGGCGGGCCTGGTGCTCTACAACGGCTCGGTGCTGGCCGAGGTGTTCCGGGCCGGAGTGCTCGCGGTGCCCAGGGGACAGAAGGAGGCGGCCTTCGCGCTCGGCATGCGCAAGACCCAGGTCATGGCGTACGTGCTGGTGCCGCAGGCGAACCGGGCGATGCTGCCGGCCATCATCAGCCAGCTGGTGGTGGCGCTCAAGGACACCTCGCTGGGCTTCCTGATCACCTACGAGGAGTTCCTGCACGCGGGCAAGCTGATCGCCACCAACCTGGACTACGACCTGCCGTTCATCCCGGTGGTGATGGTGATCGCGCCGATCTACATCGGCATGTGCCTGCTGCTCTCCTGGTTCGCGCACTGGGTCGAGCGGCGCGGCCGGCGCCGGCCGAGCATGAAGGGCGGGGCCCCGGTGGCCAGTGCCGAGGTGTCGATGGGGCTGCCGCCGACCGGTCCGCCGTGATCCGGCGGCCCGCCCGGCGGGGACGCCAGGGGCACCCGTTCCCCGGGTGAACCATAGGTACCAACGAGGGTCGACTCGATACCTCCAAACTCTGCTTATGATTGCCCGGCAGTGGCAGGCGGCCGGGCGGAGGCACAGTGGAGCCGGTATTCGACTCGCGGCACATCCGGACCTTCCACGAGGTCGTCCGGGCCGGCTCCTACTCGGCGGCGGCCCGCGAGCTCGGCTACACCCAGCCCGCCATCACCCAGCAGATGAAGGCCCTGGAACGCAGCGTCGGCCTGCCGCTGTTCACCCGGGCCGGGCGCGGGCTGCGGCTCACCGAGGCCGGCGAGGCGCTCTCCCGGCACGCCGAGCAGATCCTCGGCAGCCTCTCCGCCGCCCAGCAGCAGCTCGCCGCACTGGCCCGGCTGCGCGCCGGACGCGTCCGGGTCTGCGCCTTCCCGAGCGCCAACGCCACCCTGATACCCGAGACCATGGCCCGGCTGCTCGCCGAGCACCCGGGCGTCCGGGTCGAGCTGCTGGAGGCCGAGCCGCCCGACTCCGTGCAGCGGCTGCTGCGCGGCGAGTGCGACATCGCGCTGGCCTTCCGCTATCCCGGCGCGCCCGCCGAGGTGCCGCCGGAGCTGGACGAGATCCCGCTGATGGAGGACCTGCTCACGGTGCTGCTGCCGGTCGGCCACCCGCTCGGCCGCCGCCACGCCGTCCGACTCGCCGACCTCGACGGCGAGCGGTGGATCGCCGGCTGTCCCCGCTGCCGGGCCAACCTGCTGCACGTCTGCGCGGAGGAGGGCTTCGCGCCCGACATCGTGTTCTCCACCGACGACAACCTCGCGGTGCAGAGCCTGGTCGCCGCCGGGGTCGGGATCGCCCTGATGCCCGCGCTGGTGCTCTCCTTCATGTGCCACCGCAAGGTCACCGGCCGCGCCGTGGAGCCGCACCTGCGGCGCCAGGTCAGCGCGTACGTGCTCCGCGAGCACCGGCGGATCCCCGCCACCGCCCTGGTGCTCGACCAGCTGCGGCAGGCCGCGGCCGCCCGGGTCGGGTGCTGATCCGGCCGACCGGACGCCGGAACCGGCCCGATCGATAAGCAGTGTTTGGGGGAGAGCGAAAAAACCCTCCTTGGACGTGATGGGTCGCCCGGGGCGACGCTACCGTCATGACAACGTCAGCCACGGTCGGCAGCGGCCGCCTCACCGAGCGCATGACCGCCCTCGTCGGCGAGATCCGTGCCGTGGTGGACCGCGGACTGCCGCCCGAACTCACCGCCTACCTGGTCGGCGAACGCCTCGCCCCGCACCTCGGCGACGGCGAGCTGCTCACCGCCGAACAGCGCGAGGGCGACCCGGACCGCTACCGCCAGCACGTCCTCCACGCCGAGGAGGACGGCGCCTTCTCGGTCGTCGCGCTGGTCTGGCTGCCCGGCCAGCGGACTCCGATCCACGACCACGTCTCCTGGTGCGTGGCCGGTGTCCACCAGGGCCAGGAGAGCGAGACCCGCTACCGGCTGGTCTCCGACGGCCGCACCGCCCACCTGGTGGAGACCGAGCACGTCGTCGGCCCGGCCGGCACCGTCGCCGCGTTCGCCCCGCCCGGCGACATCCACCTGGTCCGCAACGCCTGCGGCTCCACCGCCATCTCGGTCCACGTGTACGGCGCCGACGTGGCCAAGCTCGGCACCAGCATCCGGCGCGTCTACCGGCTGCCCGCCGGGGAACAGCGGTGAACCCCGTATGGCCCTGATCCTCCGCGACCGCCGGGTCCGGCCGGTCCGCACCCGCGTCCTGCCGCCGCTCGGCGGCGACGCCCCCGGCCTGCTGCTCGCGGTGCTCGGCGTGGCCGCCGCGATCGCCGTCCACCAGGCCGTCCCCGCCGTTCCCAAGCTCACCGCCGCCGTCGCGCTCGGCATCGCCGCCGCCCACCTGCCCGGCCTGCGACCCGTCGTCCGCGGCGTCGCCAGGCCCGGCCTCTCCACGGCCGGCAAGCGGCTGATGCGGATCGGCATCGTGCTGCTCGGCCTCAAGCTCAGCCTCGACGACGTGCTCGGCCTCGGCTGGGCCACCGTCGCCATGGTGCTCACCGTGGTCGGGGCCACCTTCGCCGGTACGCTCTGGCTCGGACGGCGGCTCGGCCTGCCCGGCGACCAGCCGCTGCTGGTCGCCACCGGCTACTCGATCTGCGGCGCCTCGGCGATCGGCGCCGTCAGCCAGGCCGCCGGCAGCGAGGAGGAGGACGTCGCCGCCTCCGTCGCCCTGGTCACCCTCTGCGGAACGCTGGCCATCGCCGTCCTGCCGCTGCTCCAGCACCCGCTCGGCCTCGACCCCGGCGGCTTCGGGCGCTGGGTCGGCGCCAGCGTCCACGACGTCGGGCAGGTGGTCGCCACCGCGCAGACCGGCGGCGCGGGCGCGCTGCGCGAGGCGGTGCTGGTCAAACTGATGCGGGTGGTCCTACTGGCACCGCTGGTCGCCGGGGTCGCGGTGGCCGCCCGGCGCTCGCACCGGCGGGCCGGGACCGAGCCGGCCACCGGCAAGCGACCGCCGCTGCTGCCGCTGTTCGTCGCCGGGTTCCTCGCCATGATCGTGCTGCGCACCACCGGGGTACTGCCCGAGCGGGCCCTGGCGCTCGCCGGGGACACCCAGGAACTGCTGCTCGCCGCCGCCCTGTTCGGGCTCGGCAGCGCCGTCCACCTGCCGACCATGGTGCGCACCGGCGGCCGGATCGCCCTGCTCGGGCTCGGGTCCTGGCTGGTGGTGGCCGGGGTGTCGTACGCCGGAGTGCTGATCACCACATAAATCGGGCACCGACCGGGGCCGACTGGGTTATCGTCGGGCGCGTGGTCCGGCCCCGACGGTCGTCCCGCGTGTCCGTGACCCCGACTCCGCGGAGGAACCCGCCGTATGTACAGCGCCCTTCCCGAACGGGACGGCTCCGCAGCCGTCGTCACACTGGACCGGCGCGAGGGTCCGTTCGGGGAAGTGGCGCTGCGCCGGCGGGGGCGGGACTACGAGATCATCGCCAACGGCTGCTTCCTGATGGACACCGCCGACGGGCGCTCCGAGCGGCTGCTGATCGAGGTGGCGCTGACGGAGCTGGACCGGACCGGGTCGGTGGCGCGGCCGTCGTTGCTGATCGGCGGGCTCGGGGCGGGGTTCTCGCTGGCGCACGCGGCGGCCGAGCCGCGCTGGGGCCGGATCGCGGTGGTCGAGCGCGAGAGCGCGATCATCGACTGGCACCGCGGCGGACCGCTGGCCGCGTTCTCGGCCGGGGGGCTGGCGGACGAGCGGGTCGAGGTGCTGCACACCGACCTGCTGGAGTACCTGGCCGGGGCCGACGGGGCCCGCTACGACGCGCTGTGCCTGGACATCGACAACGGACCGGACTGGACCGTCACCGACGGCAACGCCGGACTGTACGGCGCGGACGGGCTGGCGGTGCTGCGCCACCGGCTGGAGCCGGGCGGGGTGCTGGCGGTCTGGAGCGCCCGGCCGTCGGCGGCCTTCGAGCAGGAGCTGCGGGCGGCCGGCTTCGCCGACGTGGTCACCCACGAGATCGAGGTCGCCCGGGGCGTGCCCGACGCCGTGCACCTGGCCCGCCGCGCGCGGTGAGCGCGGGGCGGGCCAGGGTGTCACGCAGGAGTGTCGCGGAAGGTGCGGCGGACGGGGCTACTTGAGGCCGTTGTCCACCGCGGCCATCAGCTCGCCGTTCGGCGTGTCACCGTCGAAGGCCCAGATCATCGCGCCGGCCAGCCCCTGGGACTTGATCCAGGCGGTCTTGCGGGCGATCTCGGTCGGGTCGTCGTAGGAGTAGAACACCGAGCCGTTGTAGATGTAGGCGTACCCGGCGACCGGGTCCCGGTAGATGGTGTAACCACCGCCGGTGGCCATCTGCTTGAGCTTCTTGTAGTCCTCGAAGCCGGCCTCGTAGGTGCCCGGGCCGGGGCCCGTCGCGGTCTGGAAGAGACCGTTGGTGGTGCCGCGGGGGACACCCGTCCAGCCTCGGCCGTAGAACGGGATGCCCAGCGTGAGCTTGCTCTTCGGGGCGCCGCCGGTGACGTACGCGCCGATCGCGATCTCGGAGCTGAACTGGCGGGCCGGCGGGTTCGGGTCGCCCGCGGCGACCTTGATCGCGGACTGCTGGTTGGTGACCATCTCCCAGCCGCCGTGGTAGTCGTAGCCCTGGATGGTGGCGAAGTCGAAGGCACCGAACAGACCGGGGATGTCGATGCCGGCGGCGACCTTCGCCGGGTCGGCCGGGAGGAACGCGCTCAGCGTGTAGTGCTTGCCGGTGGTGGCGCCGAGGGCGTCCAGCTGGCGGCGGAACTCCTGCGCCAGCAGGGTGTAGTTGGCCTTGTCGGCGGGCCGGAAGATGTTCCCGGTGTGTCCGTCGGAGTTCGGCCACTCCCAGTCGAGGTCGATGCCGTCGAAGATGCCGGCCGCGCTGCCCGCGCCGCCCCGGCCGTCGATCGTCGGCAGGTTGCCCTTGATGTACATGTCGATGCAGGAGCTGACCAGCGCCTTGCGGGAGGCGTCGGTGGCGGCCGCGTCGGAGAACCACTTGCTGTAGGACCAACCACCGAGCGAGATCTGCATCTTGAGGTTGGGGTACTTGGCCTTGAGCTGCTTCAGCTGGTTGAAGTTGCCGGCCAGCTTCTGGTCCCAGGTGTCGGTGGTCCCGGCCACCGAGTTGCCCGCGTCCCAGCCCTTGCCGAAGTCGGCCCAGGCGTCACCGGCGCCGTCGCCCGCGTTCGGGTCGTTGTCCGGGCCGGCCGCCTTGTTGGTGATGAAGCACTGCTTGGTGCTCGGGTGGATGTTGGCGAAGGCGTAGTTCAGCGTGGTGAGCCGGCCGGCCGAGCCCGAGGTGTCGAGCTGCTTCACGCTGTAGCCGCGGGCGTAGATGCTCCACTGGGTGAAGTAGCCGATCTTCATCGCCGCCGGGTTGCTGCCGCCCGGCTTTGTCTTGCCGGTCACCGGGCCGGAGGCGGGCGAGACGTTGCCGGCCGCGTCGCGGGCCTTGACGGTGAAGGTGTAGGAGGTGTCCGGGGCCAGTCCGCCGACGGTCGCGGCGGGGGTGGTCACGGTCGCGGCCAGCGCCGTCCCGCTGTACACGTCGTACGCGGTGACGCCCACGTTGTCGGTGCTCGGGGCCCAGCTCAGCGAGACGGAGTTGGAGTCCGAGCCGGTCACGGCGGGCGTGCCCGGAGTGCTGGGCGCCTCGCGGTCGTCGACCGCGGGGCTGGTGGTGGCGCTCACCGGGCCGGCCGCCGCGGATCGGTTGCCCGCCGCGTCGAACGCCTGGACGGTGAACTGGTAGGCGGTGCCGGCGGTCAGGCCCTGCACGGTGACGGCCGTGGTGGCGCCGTCGGCGGTGGCCACCTTGGTCCCGCCCTGGAACACGTCGTAGCCGGTGACGGCCACGTTGTCGGTGCTGGCGGTCCAGGCGAGGTCCACCGAGGTCTGGGTGACGGTCCCGGTCCGGAGGTTGCCGGGGACGGTCGGCGCGGTCTGGTCACCGCCGCTGCCGTCGCAGGGCTGGCCGTTGATCTTGCAGTTCTTCAGCGCCTGGTAGCTGCCGGAGTAGGCGATGTTGAAGCCGACGTTGTAAGTGCCGCCGGCCGGCAGGGTCGCGGCCCAGCCGGGGTTCTTCACCGTGACGTGGGAGGCCGAGGTGGTGTAGGTCGCGTTCCAGAGGCCGGCCACGGTGTTGCCGGTGGGGAGGTCGAACTCCAGGGTCCAGCCGTTGACCGGGGCGGTGGAGCCGTTGGTGACGGTGTAACTGCCCTCGTAGCCGGTGCTCCAGTCGCTGCCCTTGGCGAACACCGCGGTGACGGACCCGGCGGAAGCCTCGGCGGCCGAGGCCGAGGCCGCGGCACGCTCGGCCGCGGCGCTGGCCATGGTGGCGGGGAGGGCGGCGGCGAGGACCGGGACGAGCAGGGTCCCGGCTGCCAGTAGCGGCAGGCTGATCCGACGTCTGCGCATGGATGTGGCTCCTGTCCTGGGGTCCCGGGGCAGGCCCGGACGCCCCGTTACCCGTGGGGAGGTGTCAGGTGCGTGGAGCAGCGTGGTCCGGGCCATGGGGGTGGCGCGGAACCGGTCCTCGGGCCGTCGGGGTGCCGCGGAGGATCCTTTGCCGAGGGTAGGGAGCCGGCCGGCAACTGGCAATAGGTCTGTACCAGTTGGTGGTCGTGGGCATGACGGACGGCGCGGGGGCCGGCCCGGCCCGCCGGTGCGGGGCGGGCCGGCGGGCCGCGGGTCGGGCCGGGGTGACGACGGCCGCGGTGCGGCGCGTGCGGGGTGCTGTGTTTTCCGCGCGGGTGCGGTGCTGTGCGGGCGCGGGTGCTGGCGCGGTGTGTGTGCGGTGCGGCTCAGCCGAAGGGGTCGCGCTCCGGCGCGGGGACGCTCGGCGGGGCGGACGGCGGCGGCGGGACGGACGGCGGGCCGGGGACGGTGGTGCCGAACGGGTCGGCGGCCCGCTCGGCGGCGGTCACCGTACCGAAGGGGTCGGGGGCGGCGTCCGGTCGGGGCGCGGTGGCGGGCGGCGCGGTGACGGCGGGTGCGGCGGCGGGGGTGCCGAGGATGCCGAAGGGGTCGAAGTCCGGCGGCGGCACCGTCACCGGTGTGCCCTTGAGGGGCTCCGGGTCGTCCGCGGGTGCGGCGGCGGGGGTGCCGAGGATGCCGAAGGGGTCGAAGTCCGGCGGCGGCACCGTCACCGGTGTGCCCTTGAGGGGCTCCGGTGCCTCGGTGGGCGTCCCGGTGCCGGGGGTGCCGAGGATGCCGAAGGGGTCGAAGTCCGGCGGCGGCACCGTCACGGGCGTGCCGTTGGGCGCGGACGGCGCGGCGGGCACGTCCTCGGGGATCAGGATCGGCTGTGCCGGGGTCGGGTCGGCGACCGGGGCGAACGGGTTGAAGTCGGCCGGGGGGACGCGGACCGGGGTGCCGCGCAGGTGCACCGGGAGCTCGGCGGCCTCGTCCTCGGTGGCGGACCCGGGGCTGTCGGCGGCCCGGGGCGGATCGGTGACGGCGGGCGCGGCCGGGGTCGAGGGCGGCGGCGACGGCGCCGTGACGGACACCGGGAGGGGCGCCGGGTACGCGACGGGCGCCGGTTCGGTGGCCGGGACGAGGAGGACGGTGGTGGCGGACAGCGGGGCGGCGGGAGCGGCGGGGACGCCGTCCCAGCCGAACTGAACGGACTTCAGCAGCTCGGCGAACACGTCCGTGTAGAGCTCCCAGTCCTGCGGCTGGCTGGTGGTCAGCTGGACGCAGAGCACCGAGGCGCCGTCCGGCAGCGGGACGAACGCCTCGACCACCGAGGTGACCGCCCAGCGGCGCACTCCGTCGGCGGCCAGCGGGCCGGGGACGGGCACACTGCGGGCCTCGACCAGGACGGCGGCCGGCCCGGCGGGCAGCAGCACCGTCCACACCTCGGCGTGCCGCCGTACGGTGGCGAGCTCGGTGGCCAGACCGGTGATCGGCAGCGGATGCCGGGCCAGCGAGACGACCAGCGTCGCGTCGGCCGCCCTGCCGTCCACCTGGACCGCCGCGACGCCCGCGTAGACGGCGCCGGATCCGGTGATCGCGTCGGCCAGGGCGGCGGCGATCAGCGCGAACTCGCGGCGGTCGGCCGGGCCGGTGCCGGCGAACAGCTCCTCGGCGGTCTCGGCCAGGTGGAGCGTCAGTTCGGCGGCGGCCGCGCCGGTGGCCGGGGCGATCCCGCGGCCGGCCGGGATGCCGTCCACGGGGCCGTTGGACACCGTGCGGGCGGAGACCCCGGGCGGGCCGCCGGGGGCGGTGAGGGCGTGGAACCCGGGCGGGACGACCAGCCGGACCTCGGCGCCCGCGCCGGTCGGCAGCTCGACCGGATGCCGGGTCTGCTGTCCGGCCGCGAGCGCGGCCAGCGGCGCGGCGAACGCGGGGCGGAGCTTGGGGTCGGCGGGCTCGCCGGTCACCGGGAGGTCGAACTGCCCGGCGCTGAGGGCCTCCGGGGAGCCGCCGGCCGCGCCCCGGACCGGGCCGGCCGCGCCGTAGCGGGCCAGCAGCCCGCCGATCGCCAGCGGGGCGAGCGGGGCGCCGCTGCCGGGGCGGGCGGTGCCGGCGGTGACCACGGTGCCGAGCCGGCCGACGGCGGTGTGGACCGGCCCGTTCGGCGCCAGCGGCAGCTGGAACAGGGCTTCGGCGGCCGGGTGCGCGGTGGACCGCAGCGCCGTCAGCACGGCCGCGGGGTGGCGCGAGGCGCGGGCGTCGAAGAGGGCGTCGGTGAGGCTGCCGAGCGTCGCGGAGACCCGCTCCGCGGCCGCGAAGGGAGTGGCCTCCGTGCTGAACTGGCCGTCCTGGGTCAACTGTTGAGCCCCCCGCTCTGCTCGCTGTGCGTTCGCTGGTCCGGATCCCGGTCCGAGGGTGCCCGGCGGGCCGTCGGATCCGTGCACATTCCTATCAGAGGCCGCCGACGCGGAAGAACCGGCCGTCCGCGGCGCCGACCGCGCTCAGAGCCGCTCCGGCGGGTCCTGCGGGTCCTGCGGGTCCTGCGGTTCCCGCGGTTCCCGCGGTTCGTCCGGGGCGGGCGGGACGGCCAGGACGGCGAGGGTGTCGGCCAGGCCGGGGACGGCCAGCAGGCCCGCGAGGTCGCGGACCAGCTTCCCGGTCGGGCCGTCCGGCCGCTCCCCGGCGAAGAAGCCGGCCAGTTCGGCGGCCAGCGCGGGCTCCCGGGCGGCGGTCAGGGTGAGCGAGGCGACGAACTCCTGGACCAGGTGGAGTCGCAGTTCCTCCAGTGGCACCGAGCGGTCGGCCAGCCACTCCAGCGAGGTGATCTCGGCGTTGGCGATCCAGGCCCGGACGGTCAGCCGCAGTCCCGGGCTGGGCGAGGGGAGCGCCAGATGGCCGATGATCTGCTCGTGCGCGGCCCGCCGGACCTCGTCGATCACCGCCGAGGTGTTGGTGCTGGCGGTCACCGAGCCGCCGCGCAACAGCGCGGCGAAGCCGGGGCCGTGGCTCTGCACGAAGTCCAGGTAGCGGCCCATCACCCGGTACAGCCGCTCGGAGAGGGGGCCGTCGGCCGGCTCCTCGAACCGGGCGGACAGCTCCTGGCCGGCCCGCCGCAGCGACTCCTCGTAGATCGCCTGCTTGCCCGGGAAGTAGTGGTAGACCAGCGGCCGCGAGGCGCCCGCGGCCGCGGCGATGTCGTCGATCGACACCTCCTCCGGCGGGCGGTGGCTGAACAGCTCCAGTGCGACGGCGATCAGCTGCTCGCGCCGCTCGTCGACGCTCAGCCGTCGACGCGGCCGCGCGGTGGGCGCGGGCCGTCCGGTGGCTCGCGCCGCTGCCGCCCCACCCTGGGTTCCGGCCCCGTCGCCCGCTCCCGCCCCCGCCCTGCCCGCCTCCTCGGCCGGTTCCGGCGACCCGGTCCGCGCGGCCCGCCCGGTGCGCTCCGGACGGTCGCCGCGCGCGGGCGCGGAGGAGGGGGCCGACGGAGTGCGGGATGCCATGCGCGCCACCCTATCGGCCCCGGTCGGGCCCGGTCAGGAGCGGTGGTGCTCCAGGTAGCGGCGGTACGCCTCGCGGCCGTCGGGGACGAACTCGTCCCGGTCCAGGCGTTCGGCCAGTTCGGCCGGGGTCAGCCAGGTGTGCCAGGCCACCTCCGACTCCTGCGGGGCCACCGGGCCGTCCCACTCGGCCTCGTGCACGTCGGACCACCAGGAGAGGCCGTCGCCCCGGAAGACGAAGCGGAACAGCGGGCGCGGGACGATCCCGGTCACGCCCAGCTCCTCCTCGGCCTCCCGGACGGCCGCCTCCCCGTAGGTCTCGCCGGCGCCGACCACGCCGCCGACGAACATGTCGTGGGCGCCCGGGGCGAACAGCTTGGTGTCGGTCCGCCGGTGCACGAAGATCCGCCCGGCCGGGTCGCGGACCAGGACGAAGACGCACCGGTGCAGCAGCCCCCGCCGGTACACCTCCCCGCGCGGGGCGGTCCCGATCACCCGGTCGTGCTCGTCGACGACGTCCAGCAGCTCATCGGCAGGGTTGGTCATGACCGACAGGTTAGGGTTTCCGGGCGATTCACGGACACACGAACGAGGCACGAGGGACCGGAGGGGCACGCGGTGGTGGAGATCTGGGGCGAGACGGCCGGGGGCTTCGAGCCGGTGCGGGAGGCGTTCGCCCGCAACTTCCGGGACCACGGCGAGCTCGGCGCCGCGTTCGCGCTGTACGTGCGGGGCCGGAAGGTGGTCGACCTGTGGGGCGGCGACGCCCGGCCGGAGGTCGGCGGCCGGCCCGCGCCGGCGGTGCCGTGGACGGCCGACACCGCGCAGGTGCTGCGCTCGGTCACCAAGGGCCTGACGGCGACCACCGCGCTGCTGCTCGCCGAGCGCGGGCAACTCGACCTGGACGCCCCGGTCGCTTCCTACTGGCCGGAGTTCGCGGCGGCCGGCAAGGGCGGGGTGCCGGTGCGCTGGCTGCTGTCGCACCAGGCGGGCGTGCCCGCGCTGGACGTGCCGCTGCGGCTGGAGGACGTGCTCACCTGGGAGCGGGCGGCGGCCGCGGTGGCCGCCCAGCGGCCCGCCTGGGAGCCGGGGACGGCGCACGGCTACCACCCGTACACCTTCGGCTGGCTGGTCGGCGAGGTGGTGCGCCGGGTCGCCGGCCGGACCGTCGGCCAGTACTTCGCCGAGGAGATCGCCCGGCCGCTGGGCCTGGACCTGTGGATCGGGCTGCCGTCCGGTGCCGCGCCCCGGGTCGGCCGGCTGGTCGACCTGCCCGCGCCGCCCTCGGCCAGGACCGGGCCGAGCGGCCTGCGGCTGCGGCCCAAGCAGTCGGTCCGGGACGCCTACCAGGACCCGTCCTCGCTGACCGCGCGGGCCTTCGCCTCGGTGCGCCCCGGGGTGGACCTCAACGACCCGGCGGTGCAGGCCGCCGAGATCCCCGGCGCGGGCGGGATCGGCACCGCGCGCTCGGTGGCGCGGTTCTACGCGGCGCTGATCGGGGAGGCGGACCGGTACGGCAGCGGCGGCGGGACGCTGCCGCCGCTGCTCGGCCCGGAGGTGCTGGCGCGCGCGGTCGGGCCGGTGGTGAGCGGCCCGGACCGGGTGCTGATCGTCAACTCGACGTTCGGGCTGGGCTTCTTCCGGCACAGTCCGACCGCGCTGATGGCCTCGCCGGCCAGCTTCGGCCACCCCGGCCGGGGCGGTTCGCTGGGTTTCGCCGACCCCGGGCTCGGGATCGGCTTCGGCTACGTCACCAACGGCATGCAGCCCGGCGTCACCGGGGACGTCCGCTCCCGCGCGCTGATCCGGGCGGTGCGGGAGTCGCTCGGGGTGTCCTGACCGCCGGGCCCGGTGTCACGCCCGAGCGGATGTCACGCCGGGCCCGGTGTCACGCCTGACCGGTCTCGAAGCGGTCGATCCGGCCGTTCTCGACGGTGAACCGCCAGCTGGTGCGCATCTCGCCCCAGGTCTCGTTGCGGAAGTCGGCGACCAGCGCCCGGCCGCCGTCGGACTCGGAGCGGACCTCCATGTGGCCGCGCACGGTGAAGATCTCGCGGTCGATCCAGTCCTGGAGGTCACGGTCGGAGCCGTCGTCGGACATCGTGGCGCCGGGGGCCAGCAGGTCGAGGAACGCCTGCCGGTCACCCGCGTTGATCGCGGTGACGGCGGCGCGCACGGTCGGGTCGGTCAGTTTGGCGGGGGCGATGGCCATCCGGTCTCCCAGGAGTCGAAGCGGTGGGGACTCCTGTTTAGGGCGTCGGACGGGACACGCCGCGCATGTCGACGGCGCGTCGGACATTTCCGGTGATTCATGTGCTTACATCCCGATACGGGTGATTTGCCCTCAGGGGTCCCCGAGACCGGGCCACGGGGAGTGGCGTACGGAGTGGGAAGTCGGCCGGACCGGCTTCCCACTCCGCGTTCCGGTCCCGTCGACGGCGCGGGGACCGGTCGGTCAGAACAGGCCCAGGGCCTTCGGGGAGTAGCTGACCAGGAGGTTCTTGGTCTGCTGGTAGTGCTCCAGGACGGCCTTGTGGCCCTCCCGGCCGATGCCCGAGTTCTTGTAGCCGCCGAAAGCCGCGTGGGCCGGATAGGCGTGGAAGCAGTTGGTCCAGACCCGACCCGCCTGGATGGCGCGGCCCGCCCGGTAGGCGGTGGTGCCGTTGCGGGTCCAGACGCCGGCACCGAGGCCGTACAGGGTGTCGTTGGCGAGCGCTATCGCGTCGTCGAAGTCCTCGAAGCGGGTGACCGCGACGACGGGGCCGAAGATCTCCTCCTGGAAGATCCGCATCCCGTTGACGCCCTCGAAGACGGTCGGCGTCACGTAGTAGCCACCGGCCAGCGCGCCCCCGAGGTCGGCCCGCTCGCCGCCGGCCAGCACCTTGGCGCCCTCGGCCTGGCCGATCTCGATGTAGGAGAGGATCTTGCGCAGCTGCTCGTCGCTGGCCTGCGCCCCGACCTGGGTCGCGGTGTCCAGCGGATTGCCCTGCCGCATCGAGCGGACCCGCTCCAGGCCGTCCGCCAGCAGCCGGTCGTAGATCGAGGACTCGATCAGCGCCCGGCTCGGGCAGGTGCAGACCTCGCCCTGGTTGAGGGCGAACATCGCGAAGCCCTCGACCGTCTTGTCGTAGAAGTCGTCGCGCTCGTCGGCGACGTCGGCGAAGAACAGATTGGGGCTCTTGCCGCCGAGCTCCAGCGAGACCGGGATCAGGTTGCCGCTCGCGTACTGCGCGATCAGCCGGCCGGTGGTGGTCTCGCCGGTGAAGGCGACCTTCCGGATCCGGTCGCTGGAGGCCAGCGGCCGTCCGGCCTCCAGGCCGTAGCCGTTGACCACGTTGAGCACGCCCGGCGGCAGCAGGTCGGCGGTGAGTTCGACCAGCAGCAGGACGGAGGCGGGGGTCTGCTCGGCGGGCTTCAGCACGACCGCGTTGCCCGCCGCGAGGGCCGGGGCGAGCTTCCAGACCGCCATCAGGATCGGGAAGTTCCAGGGGATGATCTGGCCGACCACGCCCAGCGGCTCGTGGAAGTGGTACGCCACCGTGTCCTCGTCCAGCTGGGAGAGGCCGCCCTCCTGGGCGCGCAGCGCGCCGGCGAAGTAGCGCAGGTGGTCGACCGCGAGCGGCAGGTCGGCGCCCAGGGTCTCGCGGACCGGCTTGCCGTTCTCCCAGCTCTCGGCGACGGCGAGCCGTTCGAGGTTCCGCTCGATCCGGTCGGCGATCCGCAGCAGGACCTGGGCGCGTTCGGCGGGCGGGGTGCGGCCCCAGGCCGGGGCGGCGGCGTGGGCGGCGTCGAGGGCGGCCTCGATGTCCTCGGCGGTGCCGCGGGCGACCTCGGTGAAGACCTCGCCGGTGACCGGGCTGGGGTTCTCGAAGTACTGGCCGAGGACCGGCGGTGTCCACCGGCCGCCGATCCAGTGCTCGTAGCGGGGGCGGTACTCGACGATGGATCCGGGTTGTCCGGGGGGCTGGTAGACCGGCATGCTCTGGTGCCTCCTCGCGCTGTCGGGGCGCCGCACCGGCGCGTGGGCCGGGCGGTGCGCCGGGCCGTGCAGGGCGGCCCGGCGGAGGGTACGGACACACACGCGGGTCGGGCGTGCCCCGCTCCCGGGGGCGCCCGCCGAGCAGCACCCTAACCGGCGGGCGGCCGGTTCGGCTACGGTCCGTACGGCGCCCGTCCACGGAGGGTGGCGCATTCCGGCCGTCGTGCTTCCACCGCCGGCCCTCGCTCCTCGACGGCCGGCGGCGGGCGGCGGGCGGACCCCGCTCCGTCCCCCTCGGCCCGGAGGCGAGCGGGCGGGTCGCCGTCACGCCTCCTGGTAGCGGCCCGTGCGGCGTTCCCAACTCAGGTAGCCGGCCAGCCAGGTGACCAGGCCGTCGGCGTAGCGCTGGGCGACGATCCGCTCGACCCGCGCCAGCCCCAGCTCCCGGTACACGTCGGGGAGCCGCTCGTACAGCTCCCGGCAGCGCTCGGCCATCAGCTGGGCCTCGGCCATCACCACCGCGCAGGCCGACTCGGCCGAGCAGTCCCGCTCCCGCTGGACGATCATCACCAGGTTGTTGACGTCGCCGCGCGGCGCCTCCAGCGGGAACGACCGGACGTCGTTGGTCAGCGAGGGGATGTCGGCGGCGAGCTGGCGGATCTGACGCAGCACCGGATGGTGCAGGACGGCCGGCGGGACCTCGAAGTGGCCGAGCCGCTCGACCATGTCGAAGATGGTCTCCATCGCGGCGGTGCCGCGCCGCAGCACCTGGTAGCCGGCCCGGTCGGGCGGTCGTGGGCTTATCCGGCCGGCCGCCTCGGCGGGGTGACTGGCCAGGTAGTACTCCCAGTTGTACGCGGCGCGCGCCTGCCAGCGGGCCGGCATGCCCTGGACGCTGCGCTCCCAGAGGTCGGCGAACGCGGTCTCCACCGGGGAGTTCCGGTCCGGCCGGGCGCCGTGCAGGACGGCCACCAGTCGGTCGCAGATGGGGGCGACCTCGGCGGGGCGGCGGCCGAGCGGTCCGTCGAACTGGTCGTCGAACAGGAAGTAGAAGCCCATCAGGTCGGCGGCCAGGGCGAGTTCGTCCGGCCCGGCGTCGGGGTAGCCGAGCGCGGCGAGGTCGACGACCTCCCAGTGGGCGTAGGACGGGTGGGTCGGGTCGGCCAGCAGCGGGTGGCGGGTGAGCCAGGCGCGGTGCAGTTCGGTGGCGTACGGCCCGTGGGCACTGCGACGGTACGGGAACGGAATCTGAAGTGAGGTGTCGTCAGACATCGGACTCCCGGAGCTGCGGAGGGTGGGGGCGCTTAAGGTAATGCTGCTGTAGGTGGGGGAGTTGGGACTGCGCGGCCGGTCGGTGACAGAGAGGCACGGCATGATCACCTCGCCGCGCGGGGCGTAGAGTATCCGATGCAATGATCCGACGTTAGGGATATAGGGCAATTGCCCTCGGCAAGGCCGCCGAACCCTCGATCTCGGCCCCCGCCTGCGTGAATGCGCTCCACCGCACCCCCGGCGGCGCTACCCTCGGCTCCACGAGCAGGGAACGGCGAGGCGGAGGCACTACGGTGACCGAGCGGGAGAACGAATTCCGAGCGGAGGCGACAACCGGCGCGCGCGAGGCGGAAGGCGCCCCCGGCCGGGTCAGGTTGCGCGACCGTGACGCCGAACTCCGCTCCGCCGAGGCGGCGGTGGACAAGCTCTGCCGTGATTTCGCGGCCGGCGGCACCGAGATCGGCGAACTCCTCACCTTCTCCGGCCGGCCCGGAATCGGCAAGACCAGCCTGCTGCACGAGGTCCGCCGGATCGCCAAGATGCGCCCCAACACCACCGTCCTGTTCGCCCGCGGCGGCGAGCGGCAGTTCAACGAGCCGTACCACGTGCTGCGCCAACTGCTCCAGCCGGTGCTCGGCAGCCTCGGCCCCGGCGAGTTCCGCCAGGTGATGGGCACCTGGGAGGAGGTCGTCGGACCGGCCATGGGCCTCAAGCAGCCCCGGAAGGGCGCCCGCCGCCTCGACCCGCAGGGCGTCCGGGACGGCCTGGACTTCGTCCTCACCCAGCTCGCCCCGCGCCGCGCCCCGCTGGTGATGCTCGTCGACGACCTGCACTGGGCCGACCTCGAATCCCTCGGCTGGCTGGCGCAGTTCGCCGTCCGGGCGCGCGAACTGCCGGTACTGCTGGTGTTCGCCTACCGCGACGACACCGCCGACTGGCAGCAGGAGTCCCAGGACCACCACCGTGCCGTCGCCTCGCTGGCGACCCGGCGGCACGCGCTGAGCCGGCTCTCGCTGGTCGCCGTCACCGACATCATCCGCGCCGAGCTGGGCGACCGCGCCGAGGACGCCTTCTGCTACGAGTTCTGGAACGTCGTCAACGGCAACCCGTTCGAGGCCGTCGCCCTGCTCGACCAGGTCCGCGACCAGGAGCTGGCCCCGGTCGAGGAGAACTCGCTCCAGCTCCGCGAACTCGCCGTCGACGCCACCGGGATGACCCTCAAGTCCTGGCTGGACCGGCTCGGCGCCGCCACCCTGCGGTTCGCCTGGGCCGCCGCCATGCTCGGCACCGACATCCGGCCCGACCTCGCCACCCGGATCTCCGCCCAGTCCACCGAGGGCGCCCGCGAGTCCGTCAAGGAACTGCGCAAGCAGCGCGTCCTGACCGCCACGCCGAACGGCAACCTCGAATTCGTCCACCCGCTGATCGCCAGCTCGATCTACAACACCATGCCCGAGGCCACCCGGACCGGCATGCACGGCGTGGCCGCTGCCGAGATCGAGAACGCCGGGCTCGGCCTGCTCGCCGCCTCCCGCCACCTGGTGGAGACCTTCGCGGGCGAGGGCGACGACCGAACCGTGCGCAAACTCCGCCGCGCCGCCTCCGAACACCTGCTGATCGGCGCGCCCGAGGCCGCCCAGCGCTGTCTGCACCGCGCGCTCGCCGAACCGCCGGACGACCAGGACCGCGCCGAGGTGCTCTACGAGCTGGGCTGCTCGGCGCTGCTCACCGACCCGGTCGCCACCGTCAACCAACTGAAGCTCGCGCTCGACCCGGAGGAGGGACCGCTGCGCCCCTCGCTGCGGGTGGACGCCACCTTCCGGCTCTCCGAGGTGCTGGCGCACAGCGGCGAACTGCGCCAGGCCGCCCTGGTCTGCCAGCAGGAGGCCGAGCACACCTTCGGGGACCAGGCGGGCCGGCTCCGGCTGGAGGCGGCCTCGTTCATGTGGCACGCCTTCCGCAAGTCCGAGGAGGACGGCCCGGCCCGTTCCGCCCGGCTGGGCGCGCTCTGCGAGAGCCTCACCGGGCGCGAGGCCGCCGACCGGGCGGTGCTGGCGCTGCGGGCGTGGGACCTCACCCTGCGCGGGGCGCCCTCGGCCGAGGTGCTGCGGCACGCGGACGACGTGCTGGACAACGGGCGGCTGCCCAAGGGCCTCGGCTGGACCGACAACATCTGGGGCTTCGAGCTGCCCGCCACCCTCGGCCTCTCCTACACCTACAACGACCGGATCGCCCAGGCCGAGCGGCTGTTCTCGGACGCGATCGTCCAGTTCGAGGTGGCGGGCTGGTCCGGCGCCCACCGGGGCTTCGCCTACTTCCTGATGGGCCTGGCGAGGTTCCGGCGCGGTCTGCTCGCCGAGGCGGAGGACTTCCTGCGCCGCGCGCTGCGGCTCTCCGAGCGGATCGGCTCCAAGCTGCCGCTGGCCTGGGACGCGGTCGGCGTCCTGATCGACACCCTGATCGCCCGCGGCCGCAGTGCGGAAGCCTGGGACCTCGCGCTCGACTTCGGCTTCCACCCGCCGTACCACGCCACCGCGATGGTGCTGCCGGACGCCGCGTCGCTGTACGGCAAGCTGCTGCTCGCCGTCGGCCGTCCCGCCGGCGCGGCCGCCGCGCTCACCGAGGCGGGCGCGCAGCTGGACATCCGGGGCTGGCACAACACCGTCTGGGCGCCCTGGGCCGCGCACCTGGCCATCGCGCTCGCCGAGGACGAGCCGGAGCGCGCCCGCGACTACGCCCGCCGTTCGGTCGCCGACGCGGAGCGGTTCGGCACCGCCTCGGCGATCGGGACGGCGCTGCGGCTGTACGCCCAGATCGAGGACGGCCAGCAGGCGGTCGAGCTGCTGGAGCGGGCGGTGGCCCACCTCGGCCAGTCGCCGGCCGGCTACGAGCACGCCGTGGCGCTGGTCGACCTCGGGGCCGCGCTGCGCCGGGTCGGCCGGCTGGAGGACGCCCAGGAGTACCTGTACCAGGGCATCGAGCTGGCCCAGCACTGCGCCGCGGACGGGCTGGTCGAGCGGGCCCGGCGGGAGCTGGCCAACTACGGTCTGCGGCCGAACCGGCTGGGCGACGTGCGGGAGACGCTCAGCCAGCCCGAGTGGGACGTCGCCGAGCTGGCCGTCCGGGGCGTGCCGCCGCAGCGGATCGCCGACCGGCTGGCGCTGCCGCTGAGCCTGGTGAACCGGCGGCTGGCGGCGGTCTACCGGAAGGCGGGCAGCGGGCCCGACGGTCTGGCCGCCGCCCTCGGGCTGGCGCCGGACCAGCGGCCGGTCGAGTTGTGGGCCCCGGAGCAGCGCGACGGCTCGGAGCCGGCGGTGCGTCCGGAACTGCGCGCGCATCCGGAGCTGCCGGAGCGGCCCGAGCGCTTCTGACGGTTCCCGGTCGAGGCCGGTCGGGGCCGTCCGGGCCCGGGCCCGACCGCGGCGGGGACCGGATCAGGCGGCTCCGGGGCGTCCGGCGCGGCCCGGGCGGCGCGCGCGGACCCGATGAGCGCCCCGCCGTCCCCGTACCTGGCTAGGCTTGCGCCGACCCGGGCCCGGACGGGCCCCGGGCGGTACCCCGGTCAAGGGCGGGCACGCACCCCGCGGCCCGCCGGTGAGGAGCAGGTCATGGCGACGCCCCCGGCGAACGGGTCGCGGACCACCAGCGTGCGGCGCGAGCCCCTGGACCCCTCGGGCGCGGGCTCCGCGATCGAGCGGTGGACGCTGCGGGCAGGCCCGTACGAGGCGAGTGTGCTCACCCTCGGCGCCACTCTGCACACCCTGGTCGGCCCCGACCGGGACGGCCGCCCGGCCCAGGTGCTGCTCTCCAGCGACCGGCTCGCCGACGTCCTCGGCCCGGCCCGGCACTACGGCACCGTGGTCGGCCGGTACGCCAACCGGATCGCGGACAGCCGGATCACCCTCGACGGCGAGGAGCACCGACTCGCCCCGACCGGCGGCGGGGTGACCCTGCACGGCGGCCCGGACGGCTTCGCCGACCGGATGTGGGCGGCCGAGGAACTGCCCGACGGCGTCCGGCTGCGGCTGCACAGCCCCGACGGCGACCAGGGCTTCCCGGGCGCGCTGGACGTCACCGTCGACTACACCCTCGACGCCTCCGGCGAGCTGGCGATCCACTACCGCGCGGTCACTGGCGCGCCGACCGTGGTCAACCTCACCAACCACGCCTACTTCAACCTGGCCGGCGAGGGCTCCGGCGACGTCCTCGGCCATCTGCTCACCCTGGACGCCGACAGCTGGACCCCCACCGACGAGCGGCAGATCCCGGACGGGCGGATCGAGCCGGTGGCCGGCACGCCGTTCGACTTCACCTCCGCCCGGCCGATCGGCAAGTCCGTGCACGACGAGCACCCGCAGCTGACCGGCCCCGGCGGCTACGACCACAACTGGGTGCTGCGCCCCCGCCCGGCGGACGGCGCCCCGGCCCGGGCCGCGCGGCTGGAGGACCCGGTCAGCGGGCGGACCCTGGAGGTGCTGACCACCGAGCCGGGGATCCAGGTCTACACGGCGAACGGCTTCCGCGGCGCGGTCAGCGGTGCGAGCGGGGTGCCGTACGGGCCGTTCTCCGGGGTGGCGCTGGAGACCCAGCACTTCCCGGACTCCCCGCACCACCCGGACTTCCCCAGCACCGTCCTGCGGCCGGGGGAGGAGTTCCGTTCGACCACGGTGTTCCGGCTCGGCCGCACCGGCTGACGGGGGCTCTGCAAGGACTTTTCACCACGGAGGGTGGCCCCGGCGGCAGCTGTCGCCGGGGCGAACCGGACAAAGCGCCACAACTTTCCCGCCTGTCAACTACCGTGCGGCAACGTGAAGGACACGTGGGTGTAACGATCGCCGCTTCTTGCAGAAACTTTCTGCAAGGGGTTTCCGCGACTGTTGCCCCGCTGTTAACTTCCTTCCGAGCCCGGCGGCAGCAACGGTGCGGTCGGCGCGAGGCAAGGCAGCCATTATGCGCCTGTCTCCCACTATTTCGGGCACCCCCACCCTCCAAGGAGTTCTCATGCGGCGTGGCATCGCGGCCTCTGCCCTCGTTGTGGCCCTCGCGGTCTCGATGGCTGCCTGTGGCAGCAGCGGCTCCAGCTCGGACGGCAAGGCCGACGGGCCGGTCACCCTCACCTACTGGGACACCTCGAACGCCACCAACGAGGCGCCGAACTACCAGGAGCTCGTCAAGAAGTTCGAGGCGGCCAACCCGAACGTCAAGGTCGACTTCGTCAACGTGCCGTTCGACCAGGCGCAGAACAAGCTCCAGACCGCCATGGGGGCCAAGGGCGCGCCGGACGTGTTCCGTTCCGAGGTCGGCTGGACCGCCGCCTTCGCCAAGGGCGGCTACCTGGAGCCGCTGGACGGCACCCCGGCCGCCGCCGACTCCGCCAAGTTCCAGCCCAGCCTGATCCAGCAGGCGAGCTACCAGGGCAAGCTCTACGGCGTCCCGCTGGTCACCGACACCCTCGGCCTCCTGTACAACAAGGAGATCTTCGCCAAGGCCGGCATCACCGCCGCCCCCACCACCTGGGACGAGCTGAAGACCGTCGCCGCCACGGTCAAGGACAAGGCCGGCGTGGACGGCTTCTGGCTGAAGGCCGCCGACGGCTACTACGCGATGCCGTTCCTGTTCGGCGAGGGCACCGACACCGTCGACGCCAAGGGCAAGAAGATCACCGTCGCCGGCCCCGAGGCCGTCAAGGCGATCGAGACCTACAAGTCGCTGTTCACCGCGCCCGGCACCGCCAAGGCCGACGTCACCACCGACGCCTACGCGCACATGATGGACGCCTTCAACAGCGGCAAGGTCGCGGCGATCGTCCAGGGCCCCTGGGAGATCACCAACATCTACAAGGGCACGGCCTTCGCGGACAAGGCCAACCTCGGCATCGCCCCCGTCCCCGGCGGCTCCGCCGGCAAGGGCGGCGCGCCGACCGGCGGCCACAACATCTCCGTCTACGCCGGTGCCGACCAGGCCCACAAGGCCGCCGCCGAGAAGTTCGCCGCCTTCATGACCTCGGCCGAGAGCCAGGCGTTCATCGCGCAGAAGAACTCCACCCTGCCGACCCGCGACGACGCCTTCACTCCCGAGGTCAAGGCCGACCCCGGTATCGCCGGCTTCCAGTCGGTGCTGTCGAGCGCCAAGCCGCGCCCCGAACTGCCCGAGTACAGCTCGCTGTTCGCCTCGCTGGGCACCAACCTCGGCAAGGTCGTCCAGGGCACCTCGACCCAGGACGGTCTGAACACCGTCGCCACCGACTACGCCAAGCTGCTCCCGGGCTTCGCCAAGTAGTCCCTCCCTCAAGGCTTGTCCCGACGGGCGAGCCCTGGCCGTTCGGCCCGCCGACCCCCGGCGGGCCGGGCGGCCGGACCCGTAGCAGCAGTCGCCGAAGCGAGGCGGCGGACCTCCCCGAGAAGGTGTCGAACATGTCAGTCGCCGTGCAGGGCGCGACCGGCCAGGGCAGCCGGCAGCGCGATCCGCGTCCGGGCCTGATGGAGCGCCTCAAGCGCTCGTACGCCAAGCACTGGTACGCCTATGCGATGATCGCACCGGTGGTGCTCGTCCTCGGCGTCCTGGTGCTGTACCCCCTCGTCGAGGGGCTCTGGCTCACCCTCACCGACGCCAACAGCCTCAACGCGGCACGGAAGATCGGCGTCAACGAGATCCCGGCGAGCTACCGGTTCGTCGGCCTCGACAACTACGCCGACATCCTCTGGGGCCCCGGGTCCTACGACCGCTTCTGGTCGCACTTCGTCTGGACCATCGCCTGGACCGCGCTCTGCGTCGGCCTGCACTACACCATCGGCCTCGGCCTCGCCCTGCTGCTCAACCAGAAGCTCCGCGGCCGCGCCGTCTACCGGATGCTGCTGATCCTGCCCTGGGCCGTGCCGACCTTCGTCACCGTCTTCTCCTGGCGGCTGATGCTCGCCGACGGCGGCGCCGTCAACGGCCTGCTCTCCGCACTGCACCTGCCCGAGCCCGGCTGGCTGGACGACCCGCTCGCCCAGAAGGCCGCCGCCGTCCTGGTCAACACCTGGGTCGGCGTGCCGTTCATGATGATCTCGCTGCTCGGCGGCCTCCAGTCGATCCCGGCGGAGCTGTACGAGGCCGCCGAGATGGACGGCGCCTCCGCCTGGCAGCGGTTCCGCCACGTCACCCTGCCCGGTCTGCGCACCGTCTCCTCGACCGTGGTGCTGCTCGGCGTGATCTGGACCTTCAACCAGTTCGCCGTCATCTTCCTGCTGTTCGGCGCCAACGGCGCGCCGGACGCCCAACTGCTGGTCACCTGGGCCTACCGGCTCGGCTTCGGCCAACAGCCCCGGGACTACGCGCAGTCCGCCGCCTACGGCGTGATCCTGCTCTCCATCCTGATCGTCTTCACCGGCTTCTACCGTCGCTGGCTCGCCCGCAACGAGCGCGCGAACGGCTGACCCGGCGAACCGCACGACCACGAAGGAGGCACCTCGATGAGCACCACCACCGACCGACCCACCCCCCTCGCCGCGGCCCGCACCGCGGCCCCCGCCGGCCGGCCCGCCAAGGTCCGCGGCCGGGGCGAGAGCGGCCCGCTCGCCAAGTCCCTGATGCACGGCGCGCTGATCCTGGCCAGCCTGGTCGCCCTGTTCCCGGTGGCGTGGATCCTCTACGTCTCGCTGGGCCCGGACAAGACCGACTACCTGCACCCCGGCGCGATCCTCGACAAGATCACCTTCTCGAACTACCGCACGGTGCTGTTCGACACCGACTTCATGACCTGGTTCGGCAACGCCTTCCTGGTCTCCGGCGTCACCACCGTGTTCGGCGTGATGATCGCCGCCTCCACCGGCTACGCCGTCTCCCGGATGCGCTTCCCCGGCCACCGGCCGCTGATGTGGTCGCTGCTGGTCACCCAGATGTTCCCGATCGCGGTGCTGATCGTGCCGATGTACACGATCCTCTCCCGGCTGGGCCTGCTGGACAGCTACCTCGGCCTGATCCTGGTCTACTCGACCACCACCGTGCCCTACTGCGGCTGGCTGCTGAAGGGCTACTTCGACACCATCCCGGTGGAGATCGACGAGGCCGGCCGGGTCGACGGGCTCTCCCCGTTCGGCACCTTCTGGCGGCTGGTGCTGCCGCTCGCCCGCCCGGGCCTGGCGGTCGCCGCCTTCTACTCCTTCCTCACCGCCTGGGCCGAGGTCGCCTTCGCCTCCACCTTCATGCTCAGTTCCGACAAGTACACGCTGGCCGTCGGCCTGCAGACCTTCGTCAGCGAGCACGACGCCCAGTGGAACCTGATGGCCGCTACCGCGGTGCTGATCGCGATTCCCTCCTCGGTCCTCTTCTACCTGGTGCAGCGCCACCTGGTGACCGGGCTGACCGCCGGGGCCTCGAAGTCCTGACGGGCCGACGCCCCCACGTACCGACCGCTCCGCCTCCTAGTCCCAAGGGATACCGTCCATGACCCAGAACCTGGCCGACACCTCCCGGCCCGCCGCCGACGCCACCGCTCACGAGGCCGGGGCCGGCGCGGACAGAGGCTGGTGGCGGGACGCGGTCATCTACCAGGTGTACCCGCGCAGTTTCGCCGACGCCAACGGCGACGGCATGGGCGACCTGCCCGGCATCCGCGGCCGCCTGCCCTATCTGCGCGACCTCGGGGTGGACGCCGTCTGGCTGTCGCCGTTCTACGCCTCCCCGCAGGCCGACGCCGGCTACGACGTCGCCGACTACCGGGCGGTGGACCCGATGTTCGGCACCCTGCTGGACGCGGACGCGCTGATCCGCGACGCCCACGCGCTGGGCCTGCGGATCATCGTGGACCTCGTCCCCAACCACTCCTCCGACCAGCACGAGTGGTTCCAGCGGGCCCTGCGCGAGGGTCCCGCCTCCCCGCTGCGCGAGCGCTACCACTTCCGCCCCGGCCAGGGCGAGAACGGTGAACTGCCGCCCAACGACTGGGAGTCCATCTTCGGCGGCCCGGCCTGGACCCGCTCCGAGGACCCGGACGGCACCCCCGGCGACTGGTACCTGCACCTGTTCGCCCCCGAGCAGCCCGACTTCAACTGGGACAGCCCCGCCGTCGCCGACGAGTTCCGCTCCATCCTGCGGTTCTGGCTGGACATGGGCGTCGACGGCTTCCGGATCGATGTCGCCCACGGCCTGGTCAAGGCCCCCGGCCTGCCCGACCTCGGCGGCGGCGACCAGCTCAAGCTGCTCGGCAACGACGTCATGCCGTTCTTCGACCAGGACGGCGTGCACGAGATCTACCGCAGCTGGCGCAAGATCCTCGACGAGTACCCGGGGCAGCGGATCGGCGTCGCCGAGGCGTGGACCCCGACCGTCGAGCGCACCGCCAACTACGTCCGCCCCGACGAGCTGCACCAGGCGTTCAACTTCCAGTACCTGGGCACCTCCTGGGACGCCGCCGAACTGCGCGCGGTGATCGACCTCTCGCTCGACTCGATGCGCCCGGTCGACGCCCCCACCACCTGGGTGCTCTCCAACCACGACGTCACCCGGCACGCCACCCGGTTCGCCAACCCGCCCGGCCTCGGCACCCAGATCCGCACCCCCGGCGACCGCGCGCTCGGTCTGCGCCGCGCCCGCGCCGCGACCCTGCTGATGCTCGCCCTGCCCGGCTCCGCCTACGTCTACCAGGGCGAGGAGCTCGGCCTGCCCGACGTCACCGACCTGCCCGACGAGGTCCGTCAGGACCCGTCGTTCTTCCGTCAGGCCGGTCAGGACGGCTACCGCGACGGTTGCCGGGTCCCGATCCCGTGGTCCGGCACCGAGGCCCCGTACGGCTTCGGCCCCACCACCGGCGGCCCGTCCTGGCTGCCGCAGCCCGCCGAGTGGGCCGCGCTCAGCGTCGAGGCGCAGACCGGCGACCCGACCTCCACCCTGGAGCTGTACCGCTCCGCATTGGCCCTGCGCCGCGCCACCGCCGATCTCGGCGCCGGCGGGGAGGTCGAGTGGCTGGAGGGCCCCGAGGGCACCCTGGCGTTCCGCCGCGGCTCGTTCGTCTGCACCGTCAACACCACCGGCGCACCGGTCGCGATACCGGCGCCCGGCCGGCTGCTGCTGACCTCCGCCGGCGCCGACCCCCGGGTCGTCGACGGCGAGGCGGTGCTGGCCGCGGACAGTACCGACTGGTGGGCGGTCTGACGTGGTTGCAATAGGCTCTGGGACCGTGACTACGGCGCGACTCTCAGACATCGCGGCGCAGGCGGGGGTCAGCGAGGCCACCGTCTCCCGCGTGCTCAACGGCAAGGCGAACGTCTCGGCCGCCACCCGGCAGACCGTGCTGGCGGCGCTCGACGTGCTCGGCTACGAGCGGCCGACCCGGCTGCGCCAGCGCAGTGCCGGGCTGATCGGACTGATCACCCCGGAACTGAGCAACCCGATCTTCCCGGCGCTGGCCCAGGTGATCGAGCAGGTGCTCAGCCGGCACGGCTACACGCCGGTGCTCTGCACCCAGACCCCGGGCGGCTCCACCGAGGACGAGCTGGTCGAGATGCTGGTCGACCGGGGCGTGGCGGGCATCGTCTTCGTCTCGGGCCTGCACGCGGACAGCACCGCCGACCACGACCGCTACGCCCGGCTGGCCGGGCGCGGGGTGCCGTTCGTGCTGATCAACGGTTACAGCGAGAAGATCGACGCGCCGTTCATCTCGCCGGACGACCGGGCCGCGATGTGGATGGCCGTCCAGCACCTGGCCGAACTCGGCCACGAGCGGATCGGCCTGGCGGTCGGGCAGCGGCGGTACGTGCCGGTGCTGCGCAAGATCGAGGGCTTCACGGCGGCCCTGCGGGAGGTGCTCGGGTACACCCGGGAGGAGGCCGAGGAGTCGGTCCGGCACACGCTGTTCAGCGTGGAGGGCGGGCACGCGGCGGCCGGGGCGCTGCTGGACAAGGGCTGCACGGCGATCGTCTGCGGCAGCGACATGATGGCGCTCGGCGCGATCCGGGCGGTCCGTCAGCGGGGCCTGGCGGTGCCGCAGGACGTCTCGGTGGTCGGTTTCGACGACTCGCCGCTGATAGCTTTCACCGAGCCGCCGCTGACCACCGTGCGCCAGCCGGTGGAGGCGATGGCCACCGCGGCCGTGGACGCCCTGCTGGAGGAGGTCGGCGGGAACGCCGTCCAGCGCGGGGAGTTCACGTTCCAGCCGGAGCTGGTGATGCGCGGTTCCACCGGGGCACGCGCGCGCTGAGGACAGGACGAGGGGCCCGGGAGCGACGATCCGCTCCCGGGCCCCTCGGTGTTCGCGCCCGGCCCTCCCGGACGGCGGGCCGGTCCTGGCCCGCCCCCGGATGCCGGGTCGGTGCCTGCCGCTCAGCCTTCCTGGACGGTGGGCCGGTCCTGGGCGGTCCGGTGACCGTCGGCGGCGTCACCGGTACGGGCCCCGGTGCGTCGGCCCCGCTCCAGGAAGTCGCGGAGGATCAGTTCGACGGCGTCCTGCGGGTTCTTGGTGCCGGACAGCATCATCACGTCGATCGCGAGATTGGCGTCGAGCGAGACGGTGACCTGGGCCATGGTGACTCCTCCTCGGGTGCAGGGCAGCAGCATGCCCGCCGGAGGCGCGTTCTGACCATGGCGGTCCGGATCCGGGTCCGGACCCGTGAGTGGGCCGGCTCCGGAGAGCGGCCGTGCGGGCATGCCTCGGCCCCCGGGGAGAGGAGCGACGGCTCTCCCCGGGGGCCTCGGTGCGATCGGATCAGACCCGGCCGGCGAAGTCCGGCGCCCAGTTGGCGACGGTCTGGACCCGCACGCCCGAGCTCGGGTTGGCGGCCTCGACGTACTTGCCGTCACCGACGTAGAGCGCGACGTGGTAGACGCCGGAGTCCTGGCCGTTGTTGGACCAGAACAGCAGGTCGCCCGCCTTGAGCGAGTCCAGCGACACGTGGGTGGACGCGGCGGCCTGGTCGGCGGCGACGCGCGGGACGGAGACGCCCGCGGCGCGCAGCGCGGCCTGGGTCAGGCCGGAGCAGTCCCAGCCGCCGTTGCCGGTGCCGCCGTAGACGTACGCCTGACCGACCTTCGACTGGGCGAAGGAGACGGCGGCGGCCATGCTGCCGGTGGCGGCCGGGGCGGGGGCCGGGGTCTCGGCCTTCGCCGCGGGCTGGGCGGCGGGCTCGGCGGCGGTGCCGGAGCCGTTCTGCTGGCCCTTGCCGCGGTTGAACCAGTCGAAGCCCTGGCCGGCCTTGTCCGCGGCCGGGGCCTTCGCCTCGGCGCGGTCGCCGAGGGTCAGGTGCTGGCCCGGGTAGATGCTGTGCGGGCCCTCGGCCAGGGTGGCGCGGTTGAGCTCGTACAGCCGCTCCCAGCCGCCCTGGACGTGGTTCTTGTCGGCGATGGTGGAGAGCCAGTCGCCGGCGACCACGGTGTAGTCGGCGGAGGCGTCCTGGCCCGCCTGGCGGTGCCACTTCTGCCAGTCCTGGCCGCCGGTGGGCCGCTGGGCGGCGTCGGAGGCGGCCGGGGCCGGGTTCGCGGGCTTGGCGGCCTGCTGGCGGTCGGCGGGCTTCTCGGCCGGCTTGGCGGCCGGGGCGGGGGTCTTGGCGGTCGGCGCGGCGGTGGCCGAGGTGTCCACGGCGGGGGCGGCGCCGCCCTTGGTCAGACCGGCCTGGACCGAGCAGACCGGCCAGGCGCCGGGGCCCTGGACGGCGAGCACCTTCTCGGCGATCGCGATCTGCTGGTCCTTGCTGGCGAGGTCGGCGCGGGCGGCGAAGGAGGTGCCGCCGAACTCGGCCCAGGTGGAGTTGGTGAACTGGAGTCCGCCGTAGAAGCCGTTGCCGGTGTTGATGCTCCAGTTGCCGGTGCTCTCGCACTGGGCGACCTTGTCCCAGGTGGCGACGGAGGCGGCCGAGGCGGTCCCGGCGGTGAGGCAGGGGACGGTGAGGCCGATGCCCGCGACGCCGAGGGCGGCGATCGCGCGGCGGGTACGGCCGGACAGACGGGTGCCGTTGGTGGGCAGCATGAAGACTGGGTCCTCTCCCACGCCTGCGAGGTGAGCTGTCGGATTCGGGCCGGAGTAGCCCGGCCGCGCTGTGGACGCGGCTTCACCCCTAGCCCGGGCCCGGTCCGAGGACCGGTCCTGGGCGAACTACCTGTGGTTCCCCCGCTCCTGCCGTGATGCATTGCACTGCCAGCACGCCCGACGGCAGGACTCGGCGTCGCGGACGGGCTGGGTCCGTGTGGCCACGAACGGGGAGCACGTTAAGCAGAGCCGGCTTCAAACCGCAAACATGTGTGATGACCGTCACAGTTTACGAAAGACGTGCTGAACGGCTGTCCTTCATGATCAGAAATGACCGATTTCCGGCAACGCCCGTCATGGCCAACGCAACTGCCTATGCTTCAGAGCGTCGGCACCCCACCGACGCCGACGCAGCCGCCCGGGGGGAGGGCTACGCACCGATGGGCATCGACGAGGAGCCGGACGCCGCCCGTCCGGACGTCAGGCCACGCGGAGCACACCGCAGGGCAAAGCACCGCAGAGCGGACATCACGCCCGAACCACCCCGAACTCCCGTAAGCCGTCGCGTACTACTGCGCTGGCTGGCCGTCGGTACCGCCTTCGCGGCGGTCAGCGGGGAGGAGGTCCTGCGCCGCTCGCTGACCGGTGAGACCCGGCTGGTCACCCCGGCCGCCGTCGTCGGCCCCACCCCGTCCGGGGCGGCCGCCCCGATGGGCCGGGACGGCGGCCACGGCGCCGCCCCGCCGGACTCCGCCGCCTCCGGCACCGGACCCCCCGAGCAGCCCGCCCCCGCGCCCACCGTCGACCAGGGCGGCCGCCGCTGGTCCGACCGGACCGGCTGGGGCGGCAGTCCGCCCGGACCGCGCGCCGCCGTCCGGATCACCGACAAGGTCCTGCTCGACACCGACGCCGAGGTCGGCTCGCTGCTGGTCGAGCCGGGCGGCAGCCTCACCTTCGCCACCGACCGCACCCTCACCCTCGCCGCCGCCGGCAACGTCGAGATCCGCGGTTCCCTCGCCCTCGCCCCCGACGGCGACCGGGTCCACACCCTCCGCTTCCCCGCCGTCGACGAGAAGCGCTTCCGGGGTGACGGCATGACCGTGGTCGACACCGACGTCGGCCTCTGGGTCACCGGCGCCGGCTACCTGCGGCTGGACGGCGCGGCCAAGACCGCCTGGGTCCGCGCCGAGCGCGAGCTCAGGGCCGGCGACACCGTCGTCGACCTCGCGGCCCCGCCCGCCGGCTGGCTCCCCGGCGACGAACTGGCCGTCACCCCGACCGGCCCGCCCGATCAGGACGGCTTCGCCGCCGCCTACGACCTCGTCACCGTGCGGTCCGTCAGCGGAACCACCGTCACCCTGGAGACCCCGCTCAGGTACCCGCATCCCAGGGTCGCGGCCGGAGGGGGCGTCACCGTCGGCGCCGAACTGCTCAACCTCACCCGCAGCGTCCGGGTCGAGGGCAGCGCCAAGGGCCGCGCCCACGTCCACCTCACCAGCACCCGCCGGGCCGACGTCCGGCACGCCGCGCTGCGCTGGGTCGGGCCGCGCGCCGACACCAAGGAGACCTGGCGGGGCCCGGAGGGCACGGCGCCCGTCACCGCGCCCGTGCTCGGCCGGTACGGCCTGCACTTCCACCGGCTCGGCGACGCCTCCCGGGGCACCGTGGTCGAGGGCGTGGTCGTCCGCGACGCGGGCAGCCACGCGTTCGTGCCGCACGCCAGCCACGGCATCACCTTCCGCAGCTGCGTCAGTCACGAGACCTGGGAGGACGCCTACTGGTGGGACGGTCCGCTGGACACCCGCACTCCCCAGCAGCCCTCCGACGACATCGTCTACGAGTCCTGCGTCGCCTCCCGCACCCTGCTCGAACCCAACCCCCGGGCCTACCGGCTGACCGGCTTCAACCTCGGCGCGGGCACCGGCGGCAAGGCCCTGGACTGCGTCGCCGTCGGGGTGCAGGGTGCCACCGGCGCCTCCGGCTTCGAGTGGCCGGAGAACAGCGAGGGCGTCTGGGACTTCCAGCGCTGCCTGGCCCACAACAACCTCCAGGACGGCATCTTCGTCTGGCTCAACGCCCAGCGGCACCACGTGGTCACCGAGTTCGCCGCCTACCACAACGGTGGCTGGGGCATCGAGCACGGCGCCTACCTCAACGACTTCGACTACACCGCGAGCGTGCTGTACGGCAACGCGGGCGGGGGAGTGGCGCTGCACGCGCTCGGCCGGGACCGGGGCAGCAACTTCGACGGGCTGCTGATCGACGCCGCCGGGCGCAGCGACTTCGCGGTCTCCACCGCCCGGCACGAACTCGCCGGGGAGTCGGTCACCTTCAGCCGCAGCCGGTTCACCGGCTACCGCAGGGCCGGGATCGCCTTCCGGGCCGGGGCCGACGGCAAACCGGACGACGTGCTCGTGCTGGACTGCGAGTTCGGCGGCAACGAGCTCTGGCTCGACCCGGAGGCCGGGGCGCCCAAGAACATCCTGCTGCGCCGGGCCGGTTCGACCGAGGTGGTCCAGGTCCGCCGGGCGGGGGAGGAGGGCACCGCGCAGCCGCAGTGGAACGCGGTCGCCGCGTCGGTGCCCACGCTGGCCGGCCAGTCCCGGCCGGTGCAGGTGCCGGGGCTCAGGCTGAAGGACGCGGCCGCGCCCACCACCCGGGTGGGACGGTGACGGTGCCGTGCCGCCGCCCGGTGCCGGCGGCAACGCGACGGGTCCGGAACGGAGCTGCCGTTCCGGGCCCGCTCGCGCGGTGTCCGCTACTGGGCGGCGTGCCGTCCGGCGCCCCGGAGGCCGTTCCCGTCGGCGTCCTCGGCCTCGTCGGTCCCGAACTCGGGCGCGACGGCGGGCAGCGCGGCCAGGTAGGTGGAGGCGACCAGCTGACCCACCGCCTGGTAGGCGCCCAGCGGGGCGGCCGACGGGCAGCCGGACTCCTCGGCGGCCGCGGCGAGCAGCTCGGCGTCCGCCTCGGGGCCGATCACCAGCGGGGCCAGGGCCGGGTTCTGGGCGCCCATCTCCTTGAGGTGGGCGACGGCCTCGGCCACCGAGCCGGGGATGTCCAGCGCGGCGGCGACGACCGGGACGGCGAGCCGGGCGGCCAGCAGCATGCCGGTGATCCCGGCCGCGTCGGCGGCGGCCTGCCCGCCGACGGTGGTGAGCACCACGCCGTCGGCGGCGGTGGCGATGGCGAACAGCCGGGCACGGTCGGCGCGGGCCAGACCGGCCTCGGAGAGGCGGACGTGGACGGCCTCGGCGAGCAGCGGGTGCGGGCCCAGGGTGTCGGTAACCTGGGCGCCGTACTCGGCGGCGAGGGCGTGCAGGTCGGGGAGGAAGCCGTGCGGGCCGGGCACCAGCGGTACCACGACGGGTGTCGGCAGGCCGGCCTCGGCCGCCTCGGCCAGGAGTTCGGTGACGGTGCGCTCGGCCCCGGTCCCGCCGCTGTGCTCGCCGTCGGTCCGGCCGGCCGGCAGGTAACCGGCGGCGGTCAGCACACCGTTCTGCTCGCTGCGGACGATCGAAAGCAGTTCCTCGACCACGGACCGGGATTCCGGGCCGGCCGCCGCGGGCACGGCCAGCAGCAGGGCCGGGGAACCGGCCGGGATCTCGGGGCGCTCGGGACGGCGGTGGCGCCCCCGCGCACGGGAGCCTGGAGTGCGGACGGGCAGTGGCGCGCCCGGGATGGCTGCGGTGCTCATGGCGGAGATCGTAGGACATCGGCCCGCCCGTCCCGCAGTCGGCTGCCGCTCCGGGCGGGACCACCACTGCGAAAATCGGACATAACCGGCCTCCGGGCGGCAGTTGCCCCGGTACCCGGGTAGATGCGGCGGAACGGGCCTTTCGTTGCAGGGGTGGCGCGTGAGATGTCTCACAGCATACGACCGGCCTGACGGAGCGTCACTGGAGGGCGACTCCCGGCGTCGGAAGATCAACATTCAGCGGGGGGTCGCCTACGGGCGGTTAGCGGCGACTTGCCGATTCAGTCGGCTATGTCCGCTTACGTACCCCCGGGGGGGCTCTTTGTGAAGAGTTCCGGTTCGGTGTCGAAAAGGCCGTGCACCTGCAATGTCCCGTGCTGATGCACGTGCACTGGAGCTATCATCGCGTCAAGTGAGGCGTTGTGCCGGGCTGGTACGGGGCCGGCCCGGTCGTTCGGCCGGGGCCGGGGCGCTGAGCTGGACGACCCACTCCGGAGCTCTTCGGGAGATTTCTATGCACGACTCGCACGACACGTACGACCCGTACAACGGGATGGCCGCTGCGGACCTCGAAGGCGTGGTCTGGCAGAAGAGCCTGCACAGCAACTCTCAGGGGAACTGCGTCGAATTCGCCGCCCTTCCGGGGGGCGAGGTGGCGATGCGCAACTCGCGCTTCCCGGACGGTCCGGCGCTGATCTACACCCGGGCCGAGATCGCCGCACTGCTGCTGGGGGCCAAGGACGGGGAGTTCGACCACCTGGCGGTCTGACCGGCCGTCGGCTTCACCATCGGGGGGCCGTCGTGGGTGCTGACACCACGACGGCCTTTAGTCTTTTCCGGCCCCGGGCCCGCGGGCCGCGGAGTTGCCGGGTCGCGGATCCGCCGGGATCCGGGCCTTCGTGGCCCCCGTCGTCGCCCTCGTCGTGGCGCTCTGCCCGTCCGGTCTCCGGCGCTCTGCCCTTCCGTTCCCGCTGTGTGCTCCCGGCGTCCGGCCTTCGCCGCCGGTGACTCCCGCCGCGCCCGCTCGCGCCGCCCGACCCGTGCCGACCGGTTCCCGTCGCCCGAATCTCCCCGACCGGCCGTCGTCGCGCTGCCGAGCCGCCGCACGCGGATCGGAGGGACGTGGATCGGAGGGACGCCACCGCCGGGAGGCTGCCGGACCCGCTGCCCGAGGGTCGCCGGTCGCCGTTGCCGGGGTGGGTGGTCGCCGAGGGGAGGCCGCCGGTCGTGGTGTTTCCCGGGCGGCCGTCGGCGGACGCGGAGTCAGGCCGAGCGCCGGTGCCGCCCGCCGAACTCGGCCGCGGGGGCCGGTCGCAGGCTCTCCTCCGCCTCGAACAGCGCCCAGACGACCTTGCCGCCGCCCAGCGGGTGCCAACCCCAGGAGCGGCTGAAGGAGTCGACCAGGTGCAGTCCGCGGCCGGACTCGGCCACGAAGTCCGCCTCCCGGGCCACCGGGCCCAGGCTGCTGGGATCGCTCACCGCGCAGACCACCTGGGGCGCGCGGTGCACGAGGCTTATTCGGATCGGCAGCCTGCCCTCGGGCGTCGGCTGCATGGGAAAGTCGTGGTCGTCCACCGTGGTCGGGCACGCGCCGATCGCGTGCCGCAACGCGTTGGTCACCAGCTCCGAGGCCACCAGCGCGACGTCGTCGAAGAGCTCGCCCAGGCCCCAGCGCTGCAGGGCGCTCCTGGCGAAGTCGCGCGCGGTTCTGACGGCTTCGTAGCGGGGAGCGAGCGTACACGTGACCACATGGGGGTCGACTGCCAAAGCCGTTCCGGTGCTCATGAAGAGCTCCTCCCATAAGGGGGCGGACACGGCTGGACCCGCCGGGGTCATGCCGGTCACCTCCGACTCGCTCGGCCGCGCGGCCGCCTCTCGACCAGGCGCGCGCGCACGAGGGCCCGGAGGCGCGGGGGCGCTGCCGGGCCGGTGCACGGAATCGCGCGTGGGGTCGACGCGGAGCCCGCGGGATTGCCAGGGATGTGCAGGTGCACGTGCACCATCGTGCTCTGCGCTCACTACAGATGCAAGAGCCGATTCACGTGCAGTCGTTCAAATGGCATATGCAAGCGCCGGATGCACGTGCATCCTGGTGTGCGGAGTGCAGAACTGATAGGAACATCCGTCAGTATCGGCACCGTGAGCGCTCAACTGATGGCAGACTGTGCGCTGTTTGCCCTAGGTGGAGGTTAGGACCGCATGACCACAGTTCAGCCGGGCGGCGGCTCGATGGTCCGCCGGATCCTCCTCGGCTCCCAGCTGCGCCGGCTCCGAGAGACGCGCGGCATCACCCGCGAGGACGCGGGCTACGCGATCCGGGCTTCCGAGTCCAAGATCAGCCGCATGGAACTCGGCCGGGTCAGCTTCAAGGAACGTGACGTCGCCGACCTGCTCAGCCTCTACGGCGTGGACGACGGCCTCGAACGCGAGGCGTTGCTCGGCCTGGTCCGTGAGGCCAACAAGTCGGGCTGGTGGCACAGCTTCAACGACGTCCTGCCGGGTTGGTTCCAGACGTATGTCGGCCTGGAGGAGGCCGCCGCCCTGATCCGCACGTACGAAGTCCAGTTCGTCCCCGGCCTGTTGCAGTCCGAGGAGTACGCGCGGGCGGTTTTCGGCCAGAGTCGGCCGGTGATCAGCGAGGAGGAGGTCGAACGCCGGGTCAGTCTGCGCATGCGCCGTCAGAAGCTCCTGACCGAGGGCGGCAGCCCGCGGCTCTGGGCGGTCATCGACGAGGCCGCGCTGCGCCGTCCGGTCGGCGGCCCCAAGGTGATGCGGGGCCAGGTCCAGTACCTGATCGACGCCGCCGAGCAGGCCAACGTGGTCATCCAGGTCATGCCGTTCCGCTTCGGTGCGCACGCCGGTGAGTCCGGTGCGTTCACCATCCTGCGCTTCCCCGAGCAGGACCTCGCGGACGTGGTGTACCTGGAGCAGCTGACCAGCGCGTTGTACCTGGACAAGCGCGACGACGTCGACGCCTACATCCAGGTCATGGAGCGGCTCTGCGTGGACAGTCTCACGCCCGAGCGCACCATCGACCTGCTGGCCTCGATCCTGAAGGAGCGCTGAGCCCCGGCGGGCATCCAGCCCGCCCGGCCCGGCGCGGACCCGCGGACGGCCCCCGGCCCGGGGGCGCCGTCCCGGATCCGGGACACACACAGCGGCCGCCGGCCGCCGCGGTTCAGCCGCGGGCCGGCGGCCGGTCCCGTTCCGGCGGGAGCGGCTGCGGCGGACGTCCCAGCTGCCAGGGCAGGTCGTAGCGGCGGAACAGGTCGGCCCGGATCGGGGCCAGCGGGAGTTCCGCCCCGGGGAGCAGCACGCCGATGCAGCCGCCCATCAGCGCGCTGCGCAGCACCGCGTGCTCGGCCACCGGGTCGGGCGCGCCCCAGTCGCGCAGCAGGCCCTGGAGGATCGCGCCGAGCCGCTGCTGCTCCGGGTCCTGGACGAAGGCGCCGGTGTCCGGGTCGAGGATCAGCGCGAGGTGCGAGCGCATCACCCGCGGGTGCTCCATGGCCAGGCTCAGCACCGCGTCGATGGCCCGGGCCAGCCGGTCCTCGGGGCCGGCACCGGACTCCAGCTCGTCGAGGGCGCGGGAGAGCGCCTGGTGCATCATCCGGTGGGTGGCGGACTGCATCAGCAGCCGTTTGCCGTCGAAGTAGTAGGACAGCAGTCCGCGCGCGAGCCCGGCGCGCTCGGCTATGTCCGTGAGGGTGGTGCCGGCGTATCCGCGCTGGTCGACCAGCTCGACGGTGGCCCGCATGATGCGGCGCCGGGAGCGCTGCCGCATCTCCTCATTGACCGAATCCCCGCGAGGTGCCATCGTGTCTGCTCCGTACGTTCGTTGGCTGGCGGCCAATATACTGGCCGGGCCGGCGACCGAACCCCGGCGACCGGCTTTCGGCCGGGCGGTCCGGTTCGGCCCGTACGGAGGCGCCGGCCCTACCAACACGGGGGTTTGGTAGAGCCGGCGCCCAGCCCGACGGCGGAGGGTGGATCCGGGTGATGAGGGACCTCTGCCGCCGCTCAGCTCTTGCTGAGGATCTCGTCACGCCGCTCGGCCGGGTCCTTCCGGTCTACTGACGGATAATCATAGTCCGGCACCGACAGCGGAATCGCCGTCTTCCGCCGGTCGAGCACGGCGCCCGCCACGGCGATCACCAGGCCGACCAGCGCGACCCCGGTGACGAAGAGCAGGGCCGGCCGGTAGCCGTTCAGCTGCGCCTCGGCACCGGTGCCGCCGTTGCTGCCGGCGGTGATGATCGCGGTGGCGCCGGCCAGGACGACTGCGGTGCCCACCTGGATCGCGGTGTTCACCAGGCCCGAGGCGAGGCCCTGCTCCTCGTCGGCCACCCCGTCGGTGGCGGCGATGTTCACCGAGGGGAAGGCGAGCGCGAAGCCGACGCCGAGCAGGACGATCGAGGGCAGTACCAGCACCGGGTACGAGCTGTGTGCGTCCAGCCGCAGGAACAGGGCGAACGCGCCGACCAGGGCCAGCAGGCCGATCGGCAGCAGTCGGCCGGTGCCGAAGCGGTCGACCACCGGGCCCATGAACGGTGCCGAGAGCGCGATCATCGCGCCGGCCGGGAGCAGTGCGAGCGCCATCGTCAGGGCCGACCAGCCGAGCAGGTCCTGCAGGTAGAGGGTGACCACGAACTGGAAGCCGCCGTACGCGCCGGTCATCGCGAAGGCGATCACATTGGCGCGGGCGACCGAGCCGTTGCGGAAGATGCCGAGCCGCACCAGCGGGTGCGCGGTCCTGCTCTCGACCACCAGGAACGCTGCCGTCAGTAGTGCCACGACGGCCAGCGAGCCCAGGGTGCGCAAGCTCAGCCAGCCCGCCCCCTGCGCCTCGGTGACGGTGAACACCAGCAGCAGCACGGCGGTGGTGCCGGTGATCGCGCCGAGCACGTCGTAGCGGCCGGTGGCCTTCTCCTCGACCGGACGGGGGAGCAGCCGGACGGCGAAGACCAGGGCGATCAGCGCGATCGGCACGGGCATCAGGAAGGTCCAGCGCCAGCCGACCGCGGTCAGCAGGCCGCTGAGCACCAGGCCGAGCGAGAAGCCGCTGGCGCCGCAGGTGGTGTAGATCGACAGGGCCCGGTTGCGGGCCGGGCCCTCGGGGAAGGTCGTGGTGATGATCGACAGGCCGGCCGGCGCGGTGAACGCGGCCGCGACGCCCTTGAGGAAGCGGGCGGCGATCAGCAGGCCGCCGTCGTCGACCAGGCCGCCGAGCAGCGAGGCGGCGGCGAAGACGCCGAGCGCGGTGAGGAAGACCCGGCGGCGGCCGAGCAGGTCGGCGGTGCGGCCGCCGAGCAGCAGCAGGCCGCCGTAGCCGAGTACGTAACCGGAGACCACCCACTGGAGGGTGGAGGTGGACAGGTGAAGTTCGGAGCCGATGGACGGCAGGGCGATGCCGACCATCGAGATGTCCAGGGCGTCCAGGAAGAGCGCGGCGCAGAGCACGATCAGGGTGCCCCAGAGCCGGGGAGTCCAGTGGGCCCCGGCATATGACGGATCGTCGGTGGTCGTGGCGGTCGCTGTGGTCATGGCGCAAGACACTACATGCACATGCATTCAATGCAAGTGAATAGAATGTTAACGCATAAATTGTTGACGCTGTGATACCGTGGCGGGGTGGCTGAACTCGACTCCCCGGAGGAGGCAGGTCTGGTCGCCCAGTGGCGCGACCTGCTCGCCCGGCATGCCCGGACCGCCTGTCTGCTCGACCGTGAGCTCGGAGAGAAACACGGCCTGGGCATGAGCGAGTTCGAGGTGCTGGAGCGCCTCGTCGAGGGCTGCGAGAGCGGCGACAGGAGCCTGCGGGTGCAGGAGCTCGCCCCCACCGTGCACCTCAGTCAGAGCGCCCTCTCCCGGCTGATCGGCCGACTGGAGAAGGCCGGGCTGGTCACCCGGGCGATGTGCGCCTCCGACCGGCGCGGCATCCAGGTCGCGCTCACCGAGGAGGGCCGCCTGCGCTACGCCGAGGCCCGCGAGCTCCATCGCGAGGTGCTGTCGCTCACCCTGGCCGAGGAGTCGTAGGCGCTTCCGCCACGGCCCGAGGTGCCGTCGACCGCCGTGCGGCGCCGAGGTGTTGGCGGCGGAGCCCGGGCCGGGTCAGCGCAGTGCGAGCAGCCCCGGGGCGACGGCCAGCAGGACCACCGCGGCGGGCACCGCCAGGGCGGCCAGGGTCAGTCGCAGCCGGTGCGGCACGGACAGCCTCGGCCGTCCCGCCAGCAGCCGGTCCACCCGCTTCGGGGACTGCGCCCGCCCGGGCGGGCAGGCGCCGAACACCCCGCGCTCCAGATTGATCCCCGCCAGGGCCAGCGCCGTGGTGTGGCGCCCGTGGTGCCGCGCCGCCCGGTCGTCCGCCGCCAGCTCCACCAACTCGCCCACCTGGTCCCGGAAGGCGCGGAACACTCCGACCCCGGGGAATCCGGAGGCGAGCGCCTGCGCGCCCTGGGCCAGCCAGTGGTGCCGGGCCCGCACGTGTCCGCGCTCGTGGCTGAGAACCGCCGCCAGCTCGCGGGCGGTCAGCCGTCGGAGGGCCCCGGTGGTGACCACCAGCCGGGAGTCCTGCCCGGGCAGCGACCACGCCTCCGGGCGGACGTTCTCCAGGACCACCAGCCGCTCCCGTCGAGGCCGGGCGCCCGCGCCCGAGGCCGGCTCGATCGACTCCGGCAACGCCGGTGAGAGCTCGGCAAGTTGGGCATGACGACGGGCCCGCAGCGCCTTCGCGGTACGGATCTCCCGGGTCAGCGCGACCACCGTCTGCAGTCCGCCCGCCGCCAGCACCGCCGCGCAGAGCCGGCCCCAGCCCTCGGCGTTGTGCAGCCCGTACGCGGCCTCGACGCCGGTCGGCGCGCAGGCGAAGAGCACCGTGCGCAGATCGGGGAGGGCGGCCATCGCGGCGAGCACCAGACCCAGCGCGCAGCACAGCAGCACGGCCACCACCAGGCACTGCCAGACCAGCAGCGCCAGGACCGGTTCCCGCTCCACCCAGCGCGCCCGGACCAGCAGTCGGGGGGCCAGGGTGGCGAGCAGCAGTCCGAGCAGCAACAGGCCGAGCAGGGCCGTCATGGCATGGGCTCCCCGGGGACGCACGGAGCGCGACAGTGCGCTTCCGGTCAACCTATGCGCTGCCGGGGCCGGGTGGAACGGCTTTCGGTCGCCCAGTGACCAACGCCACGACACCCGGCGGACGGTGCGGGGTCACCGGGGGAGCACCGGCGCCGCCGGGGTGTCCTCCCCCGCCGTCGCGGGAACGTCCGGCGGTCGTCACATGATCAGGAGCATGGCGAACATCCCGATGCCCATGGAGAGTCGGCAGGCCCGGGGCAGTCCGGCCGCGGCCGGCGCGGCCGGGCCGCCGGAGCCGGTCAGCAGTCGGCTGCCGGACCACAGCGCGTACCCGCCGAAGTAGGCGAGCAGGACGCCGGTCAACGCGGGCGAGCCGGTTGCCGGGTGGTGCCCGGCGTGCCCGGGGGCGGCGGTCATCGCCAGCGCCATGTAGGTCATCGCCAGGGCCCCGACCGCGTGGTGCAGCCGGTGCGCCCGCCGGTCCGGCCGGCGGACGGCCGCGAGCAGCAGGACCGCGGCGGGCGGGCCGTAGACCCCGGCCCACACCTCGCCCGGCACGGCCGGGCCGACGACCGCCATGGCGGCCATGCCGAGGCCCATCAGCCCCTCGGCGAGGTCCGCCTCGTGGGCGTGCAACCGGCCGGGGGCGACGCTGGGGCGGAGGCGGAGGCGGAGGCGGAGGCGGAGGCGGAGGCCGAGGGCGGGGGCGGTGCCGGGGACGGCCGGCACCGGCAGGTTCGGCAGGCTCGGTACGGGCGTGCACGGGTTGCGGCGCAGCCGGGAGAGGCAGTAGCCGCCGGAGGCTGCGGTGAGGACGGCCAGCAGCCAGTTGACCAGGTCTGGACCGTGCAACGGCGGCCTCCCGGGCGGCGCGGACGGGCGTACCGTCCACGATCACCGCTCGCCGTCGAGCACAGCAGGGCGCGCGCGGGGGCGCACGGTTGTGCTTCCCGTGGTGCGCCCGGCCGTCGGGCGCTGCACGGGTGCCCCGCTGCCCGGTCCGGACGCCCGGGTGCCGGCGCCCCGGTCAGCCCGCGAGTCGGCCCGAGGCGATCACCCGGCTCAGGAAGCGCCGGGTCCGCTCCTCCGTCGGTGCCCCGAACACCCGCTCCGGCGGTCCCTGTTCGAGCACCGCCCCGCCGTCCAGGAAGCAGACCCGGTCGGCTACCTCACGCGCGAAGCCCATCTCGTGGGTGGCGAGCAGCATCGTCATGCCCCGCTCCTTGAGGTCCCGCACCACCGACAGCACCTCGCCGACCAGCTCCGGGTCGAGCGCCGCGGTGATCTCGTCGAGCAGCAGCAGGCGCGGTCCGGTGGCCAGGGCCCGGACGATCGCCACCCGCTGCTGCTGCCCGCCCGAGAGCCGGTCCGGGTACGCGGCGGCCCGGTCCGCCAGGCCGAGCCGCTCCAGCAGCTCCATCGCCCGCGCCTCCGCCTCGGCGCGCGGCACCCCGTGCACCCGGCGCGGGGCGAGGGTCACGTTCTCCAGCACGGTCAGGTGCGGGAAGAGGTTGTAGGACTGGAACACCACGCCGATCCGCCGCCGGACGGCGTCCTCGTCCACGCGCGGGTCGGTGATCTCGGCGCCGTCCAGGAAGACCGCGCCGTCGTCGATCCGCTCCAGCAGGTTGACGCACCGCAGCAGCGTCGACTTGCCGGAGCCGGACGCGCCGATCAGCGCGGTCACCGAGTGCTCGGGCACGCTCAGGTGCACGTCCGCGAGCACCACCCGGCCGTCACCGAAGGTCTTGCGCACGGCCTCCAGCCGCAGCACCGGTTCGCCGTCGGTGGCGGTCCCGCCGCCGATCGCCGTCCCGCCGTCGGCGGGTTCGCCGCCGGCCGTCCGCTCCGTCATGACAGGCCCCCTTCGTAGCGCCGACGGTCGGCCCGGGCGGTCAGCCAGCCGGTGAACCGGGTCAGCGGGACGGTCAGTGCCACGAAGACGAGTGCCGCCACCAGGTACGGGGTGGAGTTGAACGACCGGCCGTTGATGATCTTCGCCGCGTAGACCGCGTCGATCACCCCGCCGATCGACACCAGTCCGGTGTCCTTCTGCAGGCTGACCAGGTTGTTCAGCAGCGGCGGCACCACCCGGCGCACCGCCTGGGGCAGCACCACGAACCGCATCGCCTGCGCGTGCGACAGGCCCAGCGAGCGTGCGGCGGCCAGCTGGCTCGGGTGCACCGACTCGATCCCGGCCCGGAACACCTCGGACACGTACGCCGCGTAGGTCAGCACCAGCGCCGCGCCGCCCAGCCACAGCGGGTCGGTGGTGACCCCGGTCAGCCGCAGCGCAGGGACGCCGGTGATCATCACCAGCAGGCAGATGATCATCGGCAGGCCGAGGAAGAAGTCCACGTACACCGTGGCCAGCAGCCGCACCGGCAGGAAGACCGGCCCGCGCAGCGTCCGCAGCACCGCGAGCAGCAGGCCGAGCACGAGGATCAGCACCCCGCAGACGGCCATCAGCTCCAGATTGATCCGCAGCCCCTTGAGCACCTCGGGCAGCGCCTGCCGGGCGTACTCGGCGCTGAAGAACGAGCGCCGCACCGCCGGCCAGCCCGGTGAGCCGACGACCAGGGCGATCAGCGCGACCGTCGTCAGCAGGGTGGAGGCGGCGGCGACGAGGGCCGAGCGGCGGGCCCGGCGGCGGCGGAACGCCTCGCGGGCGAGGCGCCGGGCCGAGGGCCGGTAGGCGGCCGGGCCGTCCGCGCCCGTGCGTGCCACGCCCGCGCCTCCGGTGCTCGTGCCTCCGGCGCTCAGGTCCTCCGCGCTCATGCCTCCGGCGCTGATGTCCTCCGCGCTCACCGCAGTACGGGAGCGGACACGGCGTCGGACAGCCACTCCTGCTCCAACCGCGCGAGCGTCCCGTCGGTCCGCAGCGCGTCCACCGCCGCCGAGACGCAGCCGGTCAGCCGGGAGCCCTTGTCCAGCACCAGCCCGAACTGCTCGCCCCCGCCGCCGGCGCCCGCGAGCTGACCGACCACCACGGCCTCGGTCACCTCGGCCCCGGTGATGTAGAAGGCCGTCGGCAGGTCCACCACCAGCGCCTCGACCTGACCGTTCCGCAGCGCGGCCTTCGCCAGGTCGTTGGAGTCGAAGACGGCCGGTGGCGCGGACGGTCGCACGGTACCGGTGATCGCCTCCAGGCTGGTGGTCCCCACCTGGGCGCCCAGCCTGACCCCCTTCAGGTCGGCCAGACTCCGGGCCGAGGCGGCCTTCGAGTCCTTCAGCGCGATCACGGCCTGCCGCACGTCGTAGTAACCGGAGGAGAAGTCCACCGCCTGTCGCCGCTCGTCGCTGATCGACACCTGGTTGACGTCGAAGTCGAAGTCCTTGGGACCGGGCGCCGTCGCCCGCCCGAACGGTGCGACCACCCAGGACACCTTCTCCTTCGGGTACCCCAGCTTCGCCGCGACCGCGTACGCCACCGCCGACTCGAAGCCCTTGCCGTTCTCCGGCCGGTCCTCCGAGAACCACGGCTCGTACGCGGGCTTGTCGGTACCGACGGCGAGCGTCCCCGCGGTCCGGGTCGGCAGCCCGCCGGGCGAGCAGTCGGCGGCGCCGCCCGAGGCCGAAGTGCCGGTGCCGGAGGCCGGATCCTGGGCGGCGCAGCCGGTGACCGCGGCCAGCAGGGCACCGGCGAGCAGAGCGGCGACGGCGGACGTGCGGGGGAGGGGCATGGCGGTGCTCCTGGGCGCGAGGGCGGACCGGTCGGGTGGTGACCTCCCCCGGTGGCGGCCTCGGGACACGCGCGGCATGGTCACCTTGGGAGGCTTCGTCCCGTACCGCCCGGAAGATCCCCACGCCTGTTCACGCGGCTGTCACGCGCGCTCCACCGCGGGTCACGAAAGATCCGTCGCCGAACCCTCCCTTGAACAGAAGAACCTTTCGTACATATGGTGGTCTCGTTGAAAACCCTCCTGTTGAAGTGAGTCCCCGATGCAGAATCTTTCGCCAAGGGCCGCTGTGGCGGCCGACGCCCCGGCCCAGAGCCTCGCCGCGCACCCGGCCTGGCTGCGACTGAAGGACGCCGTCGAGGCCCTGCGCCCCCTGCAGTCCAAGGACGGCTCGATCGACCTGGCCGCCGTGCAGCGCCACACCGTCGACCCCCTGGTCGCGACCGTGCGCACCGCCGTCGCCGAGCTGGCCCCGCTCTTCCCGCACGACGCCGTCTACCTGGCCGCCGTCGACACGGACCTGGCGAAGTGGGCCGACACCGGCTACCGGGAGCCCGACTTCCTGGACTCGCTGCTCGCCTTCCAGCCCGCGGGCCAGCGCGAGGACGGCCTGCAGCACCTGGTCGTCTTCCCGATGTACACCCAGAACGGCAACCCGGACCGCAACCTCGAAGCCGTCCTGCTGAGCGTCGTGTGGCCCGAGTGGCTCGCCGAACTGGAGCGGACCCGCTTCGACAACCCGATGTTCGTGCCGATCACCTTCACCGACTTCACGGCCGGCTACGACACCAACTCCGCCGTCCTCTTCCCCGAGACCGTGGCCGTGCGCAAGGCGCCGGAACGATTCACCTGGGGCGGCATCTTCTGCGACCGCGAGGCCGCCCGCTTCCGCGTCGTCTCCACCAACGCCGTCGAGCTGCTCGGCCTGGAGATCCCCGCCGACGCCGAGAGCCTGCTCCAGGACCAGGAGCGCTCGCAGCAGACCTTCGTGCTCTGGGACCTCATCCACGACCGGACCCACAGCCACGGCGACCTGCCGTTCGATCCCTTCATGATCAAGCAGCGCAGCCCGTTCTGGATGTACGGCCTGGAGGAGCTGCGCTGCGACCTCACCACCTTCAAGGAGGCGGTGAAGCTGGAGACCGAGGGCAACGAGCACGCCCGCGACGTCCAGTACGCGATCCTCTTCGACCGCCTCTTCCGCTTCCCGGTCAGCGGCGACCGCGTCCGCAACTACGACGGCATGGGCGGCCAGCTGCTCTTCGCCTACCTGCACAAGCACGACGCGCTGCGCTGGCGCGACAACCGCCTCAGCATCGACTGGGAGCGGGCCCCGAAGGTCACCAACGACCTCTGCGCCGAGATCGAGACCCTCTACCGCGACGGCATCGACCGCCCGAAGCCGGCCCACTGGATCGCCGCCTACGAGCTGGTCTCCCGCTACCTCACCCCGCACCCGGCCTCGACCTGGGCCAAGGGCACCGAGGCGCTGCCGTTCGGCAGTACCGAGGGCAAGGCACTCAACAAGGCGCTGTGCGACGCTGTGCTCCCCGACGAGTTCCCGCTGAGCATGTTCTACGAGGCCCTCTCGAAGAAGCTCGGCGGCGTCATCGCCTCGACCGCCGGTATCACCGGCGCCGGCCTGCAGGGAGTCGCCGCGTGACCACCGCACCCAACGGACCGCTGACCGGCAAGGTCATCGCCGTCGCCGGAGCCAGCGGCCCGGCCGGCCAGGCCGTGCTGCGCCGCCTCGCCGCCGACGGCGCCACCGTCATCGGCGCCGACATCGACGCCCAGCGCCTGGAGTCCGCACTCGACTCCGTCCGCGTCGCCGTGCGCGGCGCGCGCGTCAGCGGCCAGGTCATCGACCTCCTCGACCCGCAGGAGGTCCACGACTGGGCCGACCACCTGGAGGCCGAGCACGGCCACGTCGACGGCGTGTTCCACCTGGTGGGCGGCTGGCGCGGCAGCAAGACCTTCTTCGACAGCCGGATCGACGACTGGGACTTCCTGCACGACACCGTCGTGCGCACCCTCCAGCACACCTCGCTGGCGTTCCAGCCCGCCCTGGTCCGCAGCGAGTCCGGCCGCTACGCGATGATCTCCGCCGCCGCCGCGCACAAGCCCACCGCGGGCGGCGCCGCCTACGCCGCCGCCAAGGCCGCCACCGAAGCGTGGACGCTCGCCATGGCGGACTCCTTCCGCAAGGAGACCACCGCCGAGGACGGCAAGCCCACCGCCGCGGCTGCGATCCTGGTGATCAAGGCGCTGGTCAGTCCCGAGATGCGGGCCGAGAAGCCGGAGGCGAAGTTCGCCGGCTTCACCGACACCGCCGACCTCGCCGAACACCTGGCGGGCCTCTGGGACCGCCCCGCAGAAGAACTGAACGGACAGCACCTGTGGCTGACAGCCCGATGACCGACCTTTCCGAGAACCCCGGCCGCACGGACGCGGAGCGGCGGCACGACACCGCCGTCCGCGGCTTCGCCAGCGACAACTACGCCGGCGTCCACCCCGAGGTGCTCGCCGCCATCGCCCTCGCCAACGGCGGCCACCAGGTCTCCTACGGTGAGGACGAGTACACCACCCACCTCCAGGACGTCTTCCGCCGCCACTTCGGCGAGCAGGCCGAGGCGTACCCCGTCTTCAACGGGACCGGCGCCAACGTCGTCGCCCTCCAGGCCCTGCTGCCGCGCTGGGGCGCGGTGATCGCCGCCGAGAGCGCCCACATCAACGTGGACGAGGGCGGCGCGCCGGAGAAGATGGGCGGCATCAAGCTGCTCACCGTCCCCACCCCGGACGGCAAGCTCACCCCCGAGCTCATCGACCAGCAGGCGTGGGGCTTCGGCGACGAGCACCGCGCGCAGCCGCTCGCGGTCTCGATCACCCAGAGCACCGAGCTCGGCACCCTCTACACGGTGGAGGAGATCCGGGCGATCGTCGACCACGCGCACCAGCTCGGCATGCTGGTCCACGTCGACGGCGCACGCCTCTCCAACGCCGCCGCCTCGCTCGGCGTCCCGCTGCGCGCCTTCACCACGGACGTGGGCGTCGACGTACTGTCCTTCGGCGGTACGAAGAACGGCCTGCTGCTCGGCGAGTGCGTGGTCGTGCTCAACCCCGAGAAGGTCCGGAACATCAAGTTCCTGCGCAAGACCTCGATGCAGCTCGCGTCGAAGATGCGTTTTGTCTCGGTCCAGTTCGAGGCGCTGCTCTCGGGCGACCTCTACCTCCGCAACGCCGGCCACGCCAACGCCATGGCGAGCCGACTGGAGACCGCGGTCCGCGGGATCGACGGCGTGACGGTCGTCCGCCCGGTCCAGGCGAACGCGGTGTTCGCGATCCTTCCGCGCGAGGTGAGCGAGCGGCTGCAGAAGCGCTACCGCTTCTACTTCTGGAACGAGCACACCGGCGAGGTCCGCTGGATGTGTTCGTTCGACACCACGGAGGCCGACATCGACGCCTTCGCGGCGGCCATCGCCGAGGAGATGGGTCGCGCCTGACCTGCGCTCCGACCGCCGATCGTCCCGTCCCGCCGCCGCGGGGCGGGACGATTTGCATGTGGCGCACCGATTCCCCTAGAGTTCCGGAGTCGCCGCGAGAGAGCGGGGGCAAGTGGAAAGCGAAGTCGACTGAATGAAACTCCGGAAAACGGAGCGGAAAACATCTGATAAGCTGGGAACACGAAAGAACGAAGCGCCCGGAGGGCCGGTGTGAAAGCCGCCTGAAGGAAGCGTCCGTTCCTTGAGAACTCAACAGCGTGCCAAAAGTCAACGCCAGATATGTTGACATCCCCGGCCTCAGGGTTTCCTGGGGTTGGAGATTCCTTTTGAAGTAAACACTAGCGAGGACGCAGTGCGCGGGGCCGCCCTATTCCGGTGGTTGCCGTGCCGCTCGACGCGAGTGCGGCCCGATTACGGGCAGACATTCACGGAGAGTTTGATCCTGGCTCAGGACGAACGCTGGCGGCGTGCTTAACACATGCAAGTCGAACGGTG
>NZ_JBIWIF010000006.1:74744-522565 GCF_044764505.1 Kitasatospora sp. NPDC094019 | reverse complement strand
TGCCGGAGGCGTAGGAGGCGCCGCCGCCGCCGTGCACGTGCAGGTCGACGAAGCCGGGCACGACGGTGTACCCGGTCAGGTCGAGGTCGCCGGGCGTGGCGGTACCGCCGAGGCCGGCGATCCGCTCGCCCTCGACGGCGAGACGGTCGCCCTCGACGACGCCGCCGGGCAGGACCAGCCGGGCGCCGGACAGTGCGAGTCGGTCCGCGGTCACGCGGTCACCTCCATGGAGAGCAGATCCCAGGCGAGCAGGCCGGCGCCCAGCGACGCGGCGGTGTCTTTGAGCATGGCGGGTACGACCTCGGGGGGCATCTGGAAGGTCAGCCGCTCGGTGACCGCCGCCCGCAGGGGGGTGAAGAGGGTGTCCCCGGCCTCGGCCAGCCCGCCGCCGACGATCACCCGGGAGGGGTCGAGCAGGCTCTGGGCGAGCACGATGCCGTCGGCCAGGGCGTCCACCGCGCGCTGCCAGACCGCGAGCGCGCGCGGGTCCCCGGCGTCCACCGCGACGGCGCAGGATGCCGCGTCGGCGTCGGGGTCGCCCACGGCCTCGGCCCAGGCGCGGGAGACGGCGGAGGCGGAGGCGAGGGTCTCCAGGCAGCCCCGGGCGCCGCAGCCGCAGGCGGGTCCGCCGGGGCGGACCACCACGTGGCCGATCTCGCCGCCGTAGCCGTGGGCGCCGGCCTCGATCCGGCCGTCGATGCCGATGGCGCCGGCGATGCCGGTGCCGAGGGCGACGAAGAGGAAGCGCTCGACCCCCCGGCCGGCCCCGAGCCGGCCCTCGGCGAGACCGCCGGAGCGCACGTCGTGGCCGAGGGCGACCGGCATCGCGCCGTCCGGGCCGGCCAGGCGTGCGCCCAGCAGAGTGCGCAGGGGCAGATCGCGCCAGCCGAGGTTGGCGGAGAAGACCGCGATCCCCCGCTGTTCGTCGATCGTGCCCGGGACGGCTACACCTGCCGCCAGGGGCGCGACGCCGAAGCGGGCGCGGCCTTCGTCCGCCAGATCGGCGGCGAAGTCGAGGATGGCGGCGACCACGGCGTCCGTGCCGTGTTCCCGCCCGGTCGGGCGTCGTGCTTCGAACAGCACGGAGCCGTCCTGGGCGAGCAACGCGGCTTTCATGCCGGTGCCGCCAACATCGAGTGCGATGACGTGCTTCACGGGGGACAGTTTCCCCCGGTCCGGTCTAAGAGGTCTAGTCCAGTTGTCGCATTGGTCTGGTCCAAAGGGGTGAGCTTTGTCGCAGAAGTGTGCGGTGTGCGGCACTTTGCGCGGGCGGCCGGCCGGTTCGGCCGGAGGGCGGAACCGGACGTCCGGGAGGTCGGATTCGTGGATTTTGTTGCGCGGTGTGCAACAAATCCCGCACTTCGATAACTACCGGGCCTTCGGGGGCCGGAGGTCTGGACCACCGCGTGCCCGGTTTGGCACCCTTGCGGCCTCCCCCCGGCCGGATCTCCCCCCGATCCGGTCCGTTCCCCCTCAGCAGGATCCCCCCGAAGGCGGTACCCGCGTTGGACAGGCGCGCCCAGGCCCCCACCCGGTTGTTCGGCGTCACGATGGCCGGTGCCCTGGCCGGAGCCCTCGTGCTCACCGGCTGCGGCGGCCAGGACAACGGTCCGGTCACCCTCCGGCTGGTGGCGGCCGACTACGGCGAGAGCGCGGACACCAGCTCCAAGCTGTACTGGGACGACGTCGCCCGCCGCTTCGAGTCCGCCAACCCCGGCATCAAGGTGGACGTCGAGGTCGCGAGCTGGACCGACATCGGCAAGCGGGTCGACGAGCTCGTCCGCAGCGGCAAGTCCCCCGACCTGCTGCAGACCGGCGGCTTCGCCGACCAGGCCGCCGCGGACCGGCTGTACAACGTCTCGGACGTGCTCTCGCTGGAGACCCAGGCCAACATCATGGAGTCGTTCTCGCACGCCGGGCAGGTGCTCGGCACGCAGTACGGCATCCCGTTCGTCTCCACCTCCCGGGTGCTCTTCTACAACAAGGCGATCTTCCAGAAGGCGGGCATCACCCAGCCGCCGGCCACCTGGAACGAGCTCAAGGCGGCCGCCGAGAAGATCAAGGCGAAGGTCCCGGGCGTCACCCCGTACGGGCTGCCGCTGGGGCCCGAGGAGGCGCCGGCCGAGTCGATGCTCTGGACGCTGAGCGGCGGCGGAAGCCTCTCCGACGACGTGGGCAACTACACCATCGACAGCGACAAGAACCAGGCCACCTTCAGTTGGCTGCGGACCAATCTGGTCGCCCCCGGCCTGACGTACCCCGAGCCCGGGAAGATGAACCGGACCCCGGTCTACAGCGACTTCGCGGCTGGCAAGGTGGCGATGCTGAACGGCCACCCGACGCTGCTGCGGATGGCCACCAACGGCAAGATCGATTTCGGCACGGCCCCGATCCCGAAGAAGGACGGCCTGGCGAAGACCGGCAGCCTCGGGGTGGCCGACTGGATGATGGCGTTCAAGGCCGGCGGCCACAAGAACGAGATCCGCCGCTTCCTCTCCTTCGTCTACACCAAGGAGAACCAGCTCAAGTTCGACGAGACCTACAACCTGCTGCCGGTCACCCAGGACGCGTTCGACGCGATGACGGCGGACCCCAAGCACGCTGACCTGAAGCAGTTCGCGGCCGGGCTCGGCAACGCGAGCTTCTACCCGTTCGGGGACCCGGCCTGGGCCGAGGTCTCCAACCGGATCAAGGCCGGCATCGGGGCGGCGGCCACCGCCGAGCCCAAGCCGGTGCTGGAGGACCTCCAGCAGGCGGCGATGAAGGAGGCGGCCCGGATCCGCAAGTGACCCGGGCCCGCCCGGCGGGGGTCAGTAGGTGATCGCGTAGACCTTGCGGAGCGTCTCCAGGACGGTCCAGGTGGTGCGGTCGCCCTCCTGGAACACCCCGGCGACACCCGGGCCCAGCTCCAGCACCGGGCCGCCGTCGACCACGACGGTGGCCCGGCCGCTCAGCACCACGAAGACCTCCGCCGCCTCGGTGTCGGTGACCACGCCCGGGGTGATCTGCCAGATGCCCGACTCGCCGGAGGCGGACTCGGAGAGCACCAGGCCGGACACCTCGGGGGTGCCGGAGACGATCTGCGCCGGGTCCAGCGGGTCGGGTTCGAGCTCGGCGGTCGGGACGTGCAGGGCGAAGGCGGCGGCCGGGATGCTGGTCATGGGGGCGACGCTAGTCGGCGGACCGGGGCGGCGCAGCGCGCAGGGTGTGTCGGGTCCGCGGGGCAGAATGACACTCCGTAGTGATGGGCGGAGGTGGGCCCGGATGGGCGCGGACGAGGAAGCGGCACGGCCGGAACCGGAGGACGGGTCGGGCGGGTCGGACGTGCCCCCGGCGCGGGCCGGGCTGGACGCCAGGGACCGGGCGGTGCTGGCGCTGGAGGGCCGGAGCTGGCGGACGGCCGGTGCCAAGGAGCGGGCCGTCCGGGAGGAGCTGGGGCTCTCCAGCGCTCGGTACTACCAGCTGCTGAACGGACTGCTGGACCGGCCGGAGGCACTGGCGCACGCCCCGGTGCTGGTCAACCGGCTGCGCCGGGTCCGCGAGGCCCGCCGGGCGGCCCGCTGAGGCGGCGGCGCGGCCCTGACGGGTGACCCCCGCCCGGGCTGGGTACGGTCCCGGACATGGGCCTTTCCGACATCGCGCGAACACTGACGGACACCGGACGCATGGGGCTGGCGGCGCTGCTCGCCGCGCCCCGCGACGCCGTGATCGCCCTCGACTTCGACGGGACGCTCGCCCCGATCGTCCCCGACCCGGACACGGCCCGGGCGGACCCGGGTGCGGCACCCGCGCTGCGCGCGCTGGCACCGCGGGTCGGCGCGGTCGCGGTGGTGACCGGCCGCCCGGCCGCCCTGGCGGTGGAGTACGGCGGGCTGGCCGGGATCGACGGGGTGGTGGTGCTCGGCCACTACGGCGCGGAGCGCTGGGAGGACGGCCGGCTGACGGCGCCGCCGCCGCACCCGGGCGTGGCCGCGGTGCGGGCGGAGCTGCCCGAGCGGCTGGCGGCGCTCGGCGCGCCCGAGGGCACCTGGGTGGAGGACAAGGGCCGCTCGGTGGCCGTGCACACCCGCCGGACGGCCGGACCGGAGGCGGCGTTCGCGCTGCTGCGGGCGCCGATGGAGCGGCTGGCGGCCGAGCACGGGCTGGTGGTGGAGCCGGGCCGGCTGGTGCTGGAGCTGCGGCCGCCGGGGGTGGACAAGGGGGCGGCGCTGACCGGGCTGCTGCGCGAGCGCGGGGCCCGTTCGGTGCTCTACGCGGGGGACGACCTGGGGGACGTTCCGGCCTTCGCGGCGGTGGAGAAGCTGCGCCCGGAGGGTCTGGCCGGTCTGCTGGTGTGCAGCGGCGCGGTGGGGGACGCGCCGGTGCGCGAGCTCGCCGACCGGGCGGACCTGGTGGTCCCGGGCCCGGCCGGCGTGGTGGAGCTGCTGGTCGCGCTGGGGGAGGAGCTCAGCCGCCCGGCCGCAGGGCGTTGAGCTGGTCCAGGAACCACTGCTGCGGCGGCAGCGCCGTCGCCGCGGCGGCCAGCCGCTTGGTGCGGTCGGTCCGCTCGTCGGCCGGCATGGTGAGCCCGGCGTGCAGCGCCTCGGCGGTGGCCACGACGTCGTACGGGTTGACGCTCAGCGCGTCCTGGCCGAGTTCGGCGTGCGCGCCGGCCTCCCGGGAGAGCACGAGCGCGCACCCCTGGTCGGAGACCACCGGGACCTCCTTGGCGACGAGGTTCATGCCGTCCCGGATCGGGTTGACCAGGGCCACGTCGGCCAGCCGGTAGGCGGCCAGCGAGCGCGGGAAGTCGTCGTCGACGTGGAGCACCAGCGGCCGCCAGTCCGGGGTGCCGAACTCCTCCTCGATCTCCGCGGCGAGCGCCCGCACCCGGTCGGTGTAGGCCCGGTACTCGGCGAGGTCGGTGCGGGACGGGTAGGCGAAGGCGATGTGGACGACCCGGTCCCGCCACTCGGGGCGGGTGCGCAGCAGGTGCCGGTAGGCCAGGAAGCCGCGGACGATGTTCTTGCTCAGCTCGGTGCGGTCGACCCGGACGATCGTGCGGCGGTCGCCGACGGTCGCGCGCAGGGTGGCGAGCCGCTCGTCGACGTCCGGCCGGTGGGCCCGCTCGCGCAGGAAGTCGGCGTCGGCGCCGAGGCCGTGGACGCCGAGGGCGGTGGTGCGGCCCCCGAACGTCACGGTGAGCGCCTCGCGGTCGACGTCCGCGCCGAGGTACCGCTCGCAGCAGTCGGCGAAGGCGAGGGCCCAGCGGCGGGTCAGGAAGCCCGCCCGGTCGGCGCCGAGGATGCCGGTGAGGACGGTCCCGGCGATGTCGTCGGGCAGCAGCCGCAGGTACTCGGGCGGCGCCCAGGGGGTGTGCGAGAAGTGGCCGATCCGCAGGTCGGGGCGGGCGGCGCGGAGCAGCGCCGGGACCAGTGAGAGGTGGTAGTCCTGCACCAGGACGGCGGCCCCGGGGGCGGCCTCGGCGGCGAGGGCCTCGGCGAAGGCCGTGTTGTACGCGGTGTAGGCCGCCCACTCGGTGCGGAAGCCGGCGTCGAAGACGGGTTCGGTCGGGGTGTTCCAGAGCAGGTGGTGGACGAACCAGAGGGTCGAGTTGGCGATGCCGTTGTACGCGCGGGCGAAGGTCTCGGGATCGATGCCGAGCATCCGGACGGCCTGGCCGCCGACGTCGTGGCCGGCCCGGTCGAGCCTGCCGTCCGGGGCCTCGCGGGCGGCCCTGCGGTCGGCGTCGGAGAGGGCGGCGCAGACCCAGACGGCGTCCGGGTCGTCGATCGCGGACAGCCCGGAGACCAGCCCGCCGCCGCCTCTGCGGAGGGTGAGGCTGCCGTCCTCGGCGGTGCCGAACGACACCGGCCCCCGGTTGGACGCCACCAGCACGGGGGCGGCGCCGGTCGGATTCGAACGTTCGGTCGTGAGATCGCCCATGGTTGGTTCGTTGCCGTGGCTCCGGGGCGGCAAACCCGCGGGACGCGTCATCGGTGTCGGGTGGCGTACTCGGGAAGGGTGTGCATCGGCGGCCGCTCGGTCGCGCTGACCGGGTGGGTGTGGGCGGTGAAGGCGCGGGTCAGCGGGTCGCGGGTGAACTGGGTGAGCTGGGGGCGAACCAGGTCGGCGGACGCCTTCAGCCGGTGGGTGCGGTCCAGCCGCTCCAACGCGGTGCGGTAGATGGTGGCCGCCATCCGGCCGAGTGCCTGGGCGTCCTGGTGCCGGTGGTGGCGGATGCCGACGTCCACCTGCGCGAGCGCGTCCAGTCCGGCCGTCTCCAGGGCGTCGACGAGCAGGCCGAGCTCGACGCCGTAGCCGGTGGGGAAGGGCAGCCGTTCGAGCAGGGAGCGGCGGGCCGCGTACTCGCCGCCGAGCGGCTGGACGAAACCGGCGAGTTCCGGCCAGTGCAGATTGAGCAGCGGCCGGGCGACCAGTTCGGTGACCCGGCCGCCGCCGGCCGGTACCACCGCGCCGTCGGCCTCCAGCGGCCGGTCGTACATCGCCTTGACCAGCTGGATGTCCGGCTCGGTCAGCAGCGGGCCGAGGATGCCGGAGACCAGGGTGGGGTGGAACTCGCGCAGGTCGGCGTCCACGAAGCAGACGATCTCGCCGCGGGTGACCAGCAGCGACCGCCACAGCACCTCGCCCTTGCCGGGGGCGGCGGGCAGCCGGGGCAGAATGGCGTCCCGGTGGACGACGGTGGCACCGGCCGCGGCGGCGACCTCGGCGGTGGCGTCGGCGGAGCCGGAGTCGACCACCACCAGCTCGTCCACCAGCGGCAGCCGCTCCATCAGTTCCCGCCGGATCACCCGGACGATCCCGCCGACGGTGGCCTCCTCGTCCAGGGCGGGCAGCACGACGCTGACGGTGCCGGCCGGACCGAGGGCGCGCTTGGCGGCCACGAGCGTGTGAACCGGCCGGTCGGCCGCGGTCCACGAGCGCCGCCGCAGCCAGGACGCGGTCTCGGGGAGGGGCGCGGGGGTCGGTTCGGCGGGCACGGTGCTCTCCTCGACGGATGGGGCTCCCCCGGCCCTCGGCCGGGAGAGAGTGGGACGGGTCATCTCGCGTGGCGGACGGTCCCGTTCGGGGCCGGGGCCTTCGGATACAGTCTTCGTACAGCGGTCGGACCTTCGCACGCCGGGGTCGCCACTGCGCAGAACCACAACTTCACAGAGCTCATCCAGAGGGACTGAGGGAACGGCCCGTTGACGTCCCGGCAACCTTCTCGCACGGTCGGCCCACGGCCCCGGCGGGACAGGTGCCAATTCCGGCCCGGGCGCGACCGCGTCCTGGGGAAGATGAGGAGAGAGGTCTCCGTACCATCATGGCTATCGACACCGCCGCACCCGTCGCCGTCGACCTCGGCCCCGCCACCGCGCTGTCCTGTCGCGAGTGCGGCACCCGGTTCCCGCTCGGTCCCAGCTTCGCCTGTCTCGAGTGCTTCGGTCCGCTGGAGATCGCCTACGAGTTCGGCAGCGAGGGCGCCGAGGAGCTGCGCAAGCGGATCGAGGCCGGTCCGGCGTCGATCTGGCGCTACGCGCCGCTGCTGCCCGTCCCGGCCGACGTGGCGACCAAGCCGAACCTCAACCCGGGGTGGACTCCGCTGGTGAAGGCGGACAACCTGGGCCGCGAGCTCGGCTTCACCGGCCAGCTGCACATCAAGGACGACTCCGGGAACCCGACCCACTCCTTCAAGGACCGCGTGGTGGCCTGCGCCATCGAGGCGGCCCGGGTGTTCGGCTACACCACGCTGTCCTGCTCCTCGACCGGCAACCTGGCCGGCGCGGTCGGCGCGGCGGCGGCCCGGGCGGGCTTCCGGTCCTGCGTGTTCATCCCGCACGACCTGGAGCAGGGCAAGGTCGTGATGGCCGGGGTCTACGGCGGTGAGCTGGTCGGCATCGAGGGCAACTACGACGACGTGAACCGCTTCTGCTCGGAGCTGATCGGCGATCCGGCCGGCGAGGGCTGGGGCTTCGTCAACGTCAATCTGCGGCCGTACTACGGCGAAGGCTCCAAGACGCTGGCCTACGAGATCTGCGAGCAGCTCGGCTGGCGGCTGCCGGAGCAGATCGTGATCCCGGTCGCCTCGGGCTCCCAGCTCACCAAGATCGACAAGGGGCTGCAGGAGCTGATCAAGCTGGGCCTGGTCGAGGACCGGCCGTACCGGATCTTCGGCGCCCAGGCCGAGGGCTGCTCGCCGGTCTCGGCGGCCTTCAAGGCCGGTCACGACGTGATCCGGCCGGTCAAGCCGGACACCATCGCCAAGTCGCTGGCGATCGGCAACCCGGCCGACGGCCCGTACGTGCTCGACATCGCCCGGCGCACCGGTGGCGCGGTGGAGGACGTCACGGACGAGGAGGTCGTGGCGGCGATCCGGCTGCTGGCCCGGACCGAGGGCATCTTCGCGGAGACCGCGGGCGGCGTGACCGTCGGCGTGCTCAGGAAGCTGGTCGAGACCGGGCGGCTGGACCCGTCGAAGGAGACCGTCGCCATCAACACCGGGGACGGGCTGAAGACCCTCGACGCCGTCTCCGAGGCCGGCATGACCGCCGTCATCCGGCCGACCCTGGACGCCTTCCGGGGCGCCGGCCTCGCCTCCGACTGACCCCGTCGTCCCCGACCGCCCCGCCCAGCGCCCGTCGTAGCTAGGAGACCCCCATGAGCGCCAACGTCCGCATCCCGACCATCCTGCGCACCTACACCGGTGGCGTGAGCGAGGTGCCCGCCGAGGGCGCCACGCTGGGCGAGGTCATCGCCGACCTGGAGCGCAACCACGCCGGGATCGCCGCGCGGATCCTCGACGACACCGGCAAGCTGCGCCGTTTCGTCAATGTCTACGTGAACGACGACGACGTGCGGTTCGCCGAGGGCCTGGAGACGGAGATCAAGGACGGCGCGAGCATTTCGATCATCCCGGCGGTCGCCGGCGGGTGATCCTCCGGCGGTCCGTTCGCTCCGGGGCGGACGCGTCGTCGACGGCCGTCCGCGGCACGGAATTCCGTGCCGCGGACGGCCGCGCTTATTTTGGCGGGAATATATTCGGTCCCGGGCGGAGTAAAGTGTCGCTGGACCGGGAACAGCGCGCGCCCGCCGCCCTTGTCCGGGAACGAATCCACCGCACCGCCACCACCGCCGACGCCCCGCCCCACCGGAGTCGGGGCGGGTCCGGGACCGGGATACATGTCAGGCCGGTGTCAGAATTCTGGCGGACATTTCACGTAATAGGTCCGCTATGTCCGGCGGGGAATGCGGGACTTTATCCCGATTGCGCCCGTCCTGTCCAGTGGTGCCGCGGGTGAATTCCCCGCCATTGGCTCTGTTGCAGAGGGCGTCGATCCGGATACATTCAGCCGCGGTCGACGCAATCACCCGTTCGCCGGATGCCGTTCGGCGGCACCGGGAGGATTGCGGCGTGCGCGGCTGTGCCCAGGGGGGGTTCCCCGGGCCGGCCTCCAACCAGACCCGGGCCCGCAGACCTGCGGGCGCGTGAAGGGCCAGCACAGCACTAGGGGAGTTCGGAATGGCTCAGGGCACCGTCAAGTGGTTCAACGCGGAGAAGGGTTACGGCTTCATCGCGGTCGACGGTGGTGCGGACGTCTTCGTCCACTACAGCGCGATCCAGATGGACGGCTACCGCACCCTTGAGGAGGGCCAGCGGGTCGAGTTCGAGATCTCTCAGGGGCAGAAGGGTCCGCAGGCGGACATGGTCCGCGCGGCGGTCTGACCTTTCCGACACCCGGGAGCTCTGCTCGGCCCATCGGCTGGCGCACCTCTTGATTCTCACGGCGGGCCCGTACGACCTCGGTCGTACGGGCCCGCCGCCATGCCCGGCCCCGGGGGCCGGGGTGGTCGGGGGCGGCCGCGCGGGGTGGGTGGCGCGGCTCGCGGATTGCCCGATTGGGCTTGCACTCACCCACCCGGAGTGCTAATCATTGGCGTTAGCACTCACAGCTTGAGAGTGACAGCGGACCGGGTCGGTGAGGCCCCAGGGAGCGGTAGGGGAATGGACCCCCGCACACCAGGGCCGTCCGTCGCGGGCACCCCTTGGTCCGAGCAGTCGACCGTGTCCCGGAGGACCACTTCTGATGGCCAAGATCATCGCCTTTGATGAGGAAGCTCGCCGCGGCCTTGAGCGCGGCATGAACCAGCTTGCCGACGCAGTGAAGGTCACGCTCGGCCCCAAGGGCCGCAACGTCGTTCTGGAGAAGAAGTGGGGCGCCCCCACGATCACCAACGACGGTGTCTCCATCGCCAAGGAGATCGAGCTCGAGGACCCGTACGAGAAGATCGGCGCGGAGCTCGTCAAGGAGGTCGCCAAGAAGACCGACGACGTCGCGGGTGACGGCACCACCACCGCCACCGTGCTCGCCCAGGCGCTCGTCCGCGAGGGTCTGCGCAACGTCGCCGCCGGCGCCAACCCGATGGCCCTGAAGCGCGGTATCGAGAAGGCCGTCGCCGCCGTCTCGGACCAGCTGCTGGCCCAGGCCAAGGACGTGGAGACCAAGGAGCAGATCGCCTCCACCGCCTCCATCTCGGCCGCCGACACCCAGATCGGCGAGCTCATCGCCGAGGCCATGGACAAGGTCGGCAAGGAAGGCGTCATCACCGTCGAGGAGAGCAACACCTTCGGTCTGGAGCTCGAGCTCACCGAGGGCATGCGCTTCGACAAGGGCTACATCTCGGCCTACTTCGCCACCGACCTGGAGCGTATGGAGACCTCGTTCGAGGACCCCTACATCCTGATCGCCAACTCCAAGATCGGCTCGGTCAAGGACCTGCTGCCGCTGCTGGAGAAGGTCATGCAGAGCGGCAAGCCGCTCGTCATCATCGCCGAGGACGTCGAGGGCGAGGCCCTGTCGACCCTGGTCGTGAACAAGATCCGCGGCACCTTCAAGTCCGTCGCCGTCAAGGCCCCGGGCTTCGGCGACCGCCGCAAGGCCATGCTCCAGGACATCGCCATCCTCACCGGTGGCACCGTGATCTCCGAGGAGGTCGGCCTGAAGCTGGAGAACGCCGGCGTCGACCTGCTGGGCAGCGCCCGCAAGGTGGTCATCACCAAGGACGAGACGACCATCGTCGACGGTGGCGGCGACAGCGAGCAGGTCGCGGGCCGCGTGAACCAGATCCGCGCCGAGATCGAGAACAGCGACTCGGACTACGACCGCGAGAAGCTCCAGGAGCGCCTCGCCAAGCTGGCCGGCGGCGTGGCCGTCATCAAGGCCGGCGCGGCCACCGAGGTGGAGCTCAAGGAGCGCAAGCACCGCATCGAGGACGCCGTCCGCAACGCGAAGGCCGCCGTCGAGGAGGGCATCGTCGCCGGTGGTGGCGTCGCGCTGCTGCAGGCTTCGGTCGCCTTCGACAAGCTGGAGCTGGAGGGCGACGAGGCCACCGGTGCGAACATCGTCAAGGTCGCGCTGGAGGCCCCGATCAAGCAGATCGCGACCAACGCCGGCCTGGAGGGTGGCGTCGTGGTGGAGAAGGTTCGCAACCTCCCCGCCGGTCACGGCCTGAACGCCGCCACCAACGAGTACGTCGACCTGGTCGCCGCAGGCATCATCGACCCGGCCAAGGTCACCCGCTCCGCGCTGCAGAACGCCGCCTCCATCGCGGCGCTGTTCCTCACCACCGAGGCTGTCATCGCGGACAAGCCGGAGAAGGCCGGCGCTGCCGCCGGCGGCGGCATGCCGGGCGGTGACATGGACTTCTGATCCTGATCGCTTCGATCGGATCGGCAGGTCTTTCGTCCGCGAGGGCGGTTCCCCGACGGGGAGCCGCCCTCGCGGCGTTCCCGGGCCGGGCCGGCGCCCGCCCGGGTCGGGCCCGGTGGATTCCCGGGTCGGCGGGCGTTCTTGGGAGACTGGACGGATGGCTACGACAGACGACATCGAGACGGCGCTGCACACCGCGCGGGCGCTGATCCTGGCCGACCTGACCGCGCGGGACGCCGCCGACGCCGTGGTGGTGTCCCTGGTGGAGCAGGCCGTGACGCACCGGCGCTGGTGGCTGGAGCAGTGGCCGGACGGCGCCGGGTACGTGCTGGGCCTGGTCGCCCAGGACGTCCAGGACGCGCTGCTGGAGAGCCACGGCCGCTGGCCGCTGTGCGAGGACTGCGCGGCCGACGGCGACCCGCACGCGCTGGGCGTGGAGCCGGAGCTGGGGCCGGAGCCGCACTGGGTGTGCGGCAAGCGCGGCGCCGTGGTGGCGGCGGTGGGCGAGCTGTAGCCTCCGGCCCCCTTCACCGGTCCTTGCGCCGGTTCTTCACCGGCCCTTGCGCCGGTCCTTGTGCCGGTCCCTCCCTCCTCCGTACCGCCGTCGCACCTCCGGGTGCGGCGGCGGTTTTTTCGTACCGGTGGAACCGCCGGACTGCATATGCAGTCCAACGACATATATAGTCCGTCCGAGTCCTTCTTTCGGAACCCAGTGGGGGAGACCCATGTCCAAGCCAGATCCGGTTCGTCCCGTCCTCGAACTGCGTGCCGTCACCCGGACGCACGGGCGCGGCGAAGCCGAGGTGCACGCCCTGCGCGGCGTGGACCTGGCCGTGCGCGCCGGCGAGTTCGTCGCCGTGATGGGGCCCTCCGGCTCCGGCAAGTCCACCCTGCTGACGCTGGCCGGCGGCCTCGACCGGCCCAGTGGCGGACAGGTGCTGGTCGAGGGCGTCGAGCTGAGCGGGCTGAACCGCACCCGGCTCGCCGCCGTGCGCCGCCGCTCGGTCGGCTACGTCTTCCAGGACTACAACCTCGTCCCCGCGCTGAGCGCGGCCGAGAACGTCGCCCTGCCCCGCGAACTCGACGGGGTGTCCGGCCGGACCGCCCGCCGGGAGGCCCTGACCGCCCTGCGCGAGATGGGCATCCCGGAGCTGGCCGACCGCTTCCCCGAACAGCTCTCCGGCGGCCAGCAGCAGCGCGTCGCGATCGCCCGCGCCCTGGTCGGTGACCGCCGGCTGGTCCTGGCCGACGAGCCGACCGGCGCGCTCGACTCCGCCACCGGCGAGGCGGTGCTGGCCGTGCTGCGGGCCCGCTGCGACGCCGGCGCCGCGGCCATGATGGTCACCCACGACCCGCGTCACGCCGTCTGGGCCGACCGCGTGGTCGTCCTCAACGACGGCGCCGTCGTCGACGGGGGCGTCGGGCAGGCCGCGCACCCGCTGCTCGCCGGCGGGAACGGGGGACGGCGATGAAGCTCTCCGCCCTGCGCGTCGCGCTGCGCATCGCCCGCCGCGACGCGCTCAAGGCCAAGGGCCGCAGCGCCCTGGTGATCGCCATGGTCGCGCTCCCGGTGCTCGGCGTCACCGGCGCCGACATCGTCCACCAGAGCGGTCGGCTCACCCCCGCCGAGCGGGTCGGGCGGCTGATGGGCGGGGCGGACGCCCTGGTCTCCGCCGAACGCCCGGGCCGCTCCGTCGAGCAGGCGCCCTTCGCCGAGGACGGCGTGCGGGTGCTGCCGGAGGCCCGGACCGACCCCGCTTCGGCCCCGGCGGCCGCCGGGGCGGCGAGTTCGGCCGCGCTGCTGGGCGGGCTGCTGCCGTCCGCCTCGGTGCTGCTGCCGGCCACCTCCGGACCCGCGGTCAGCGCCTCGACCCGGGAGGGCCTGTTCACCACCTCCACCGCCGAGGCCGATCTGACGGACCCGGTCTGGTCGGGACGGCTCGACCTGGTCGAGGGCCGGGCACCGGCCGCGCGCAACGAGGCCGCCGTCACCCGGGCCTTCCTCGACGAGGCCGGGCTGCGGCTCGGCGACTCCACCACGGTCAAGGGACTGGAGCAGACCCCGTTCCTGCTCACCGGCGTGGTCGAGCACCCCGGTGAGCTGAAGAAGGTGGAACTGGTCGCCCGGCCCGGCCAGGTGATCTCCCCGCTGGCCGCGGCGGCCGCCGCCGCGCCGGACGCCCCGGGCGGACCGATCGCCGCGGGCCCGGACGAGGCCGTCCGCACCGAGAGCTGGCTGGTCCGGCTGCCCGCGGGTACCGGACTCGACTGGGCCGCCGTCCAGAAGCTCAACCGGTACGGCTTCACCGTGACCTCCCGGGCGGTCGCCCTCGACCCGCCCCCGACCTCCGCCGTCCCCTACGACGTCGACAAGTGGGTCTCCCCCGAGAGCGACAACCGGACCGTCATCCTGGTCACCGTGATCGGCATGGCGCTGCTGGAGGTCACCCTGCTGGCCGGCCCGGCCTTCGCGGTCGGCGCCCGGCGCTCCCGGCGGCAGCTGGCGCTCGTCGGCGCCGCCGGCGGCCACCGGGGCCACATCCGGGCCATCGTGCTCGGCGGCGGACTGGTGCTCGGACTGGCCGGAGCCGCCCTCGGAGTGGCACTCGGCACCGGCCTGGTCGCCGCGCTGCGGCCCTGGCTGGAAGGGGCCGGCGGCAGCCGCTTCGGACACTTCGCGATCGCGCCGCTCGACCTGCTGGCGATCGCCGCCGTCGGAGTGCTGACCGCGCTCGCCGCCGCGGTGCTGCCCGCGGTGCAGGCGGCCCGACGGGACGTGGTGGCCGGTCTCACCGGCCGCGACACCGTCGCCACGCCCAGCCGCCTGCTGCCGGTCGTCGGCCTGCTGCTGGTCGGCGCCGGTGCGGCGGTGGCGCTGTACGGCGCGGGGACCTACCAGAGCGGCACCATGCCGGTGCTCGGCGGGCTCAACAAGCGGGCGCTCTCGGTGCTCGCCGGCGCGGCCACCGCCGAGGTCGGCATCCTGTTCTTCACCCCGATGCTGATCGCCCTCTTCGGCCGGCTCGCCGGCCGGCTGCCGCTCGGACCCCGGCTGGCCCTGCGCGACTCGGCCCGCCACCGCGGCCGGACCGCGCCGGCGGTGGCCGCCGTGATGGCCGCCGTCGCCGGAGCCGTCGCCGTCGGTGTCTACAGCACCGGGACCGAGGCCCAGGAACGGGCCTCCTACCGGCCGGCGGCCCCGCTGGGCGCCGTCGTGCTCGACGCCCCCGCGGACCCGGGCAGCCAGGAACCGGCCCGGCTGCGCCGCGCCGTCGAGCAGGCCCTGCCGAACCTGGGCGCCCCCGCCGACGTCCAGGAGGTGACCTACGTGTTCTGCGACAACTGCTCCAGCACGGTGCAGGCCAAGGGGAGCGGTGCGCGCTCGGAGTCCGGCGGCGTCCTGAACCGGGTGCTGTCCGGCGACACGACGGTCCTGCACAGCCTGTTCGGCGTGCACGACCGGGCGGCCGAGGAGGCCCTCGCCGCGGGCCGGGCCGTGGTCTTCGACCCCGCGTTCCTGAACAGCGGGCGGGTGACGCTGACGATGCAGGGCGCCGCCGGCGGACCGGTCCAGCCCGGGCAGGTGCCGGGGACGGAGCGGATCGAGGTCCCCGTCGAGGCCGTCCTGGCGCAGAACCCCGACGCGGCCCGGTACGGGGCGGTGCTGATGGGCCCGGAGGCGGTGCGCAGGGCCGGGCTCACGCCCAGGCCCAACGGGTCGGTCTGGCGCCCCGGGGTCGCGCCCGACCGCAAGGCGCAGCAGCGCGCCGAGGCGGCCGTCGCCCAGCTCGTGCCGCACGCCCAGCTGGCGGTGGAGCGCGGCTACCAGCCGAAGGGGGACACGAACACCCTGGCGCTCGGCGGGTTCGCCGTGGTGGTGGTGCTCGGCGCCGCCGCCGTGGCCACCGGGCTGGCCGCGGCCGACTCGCGCAACGACCGGGCCACGCTGGCCGCCGTCGGCGCTCCGCCGCGGATGAACCGGATCCAGGCCGGGCTGCAGTGCACGCTGATCGCGGGCATCGGCGCGGTGCTGGGCACGGTGAGCGGGTTCGTGCCCGCGCTGGGGCTGCTGCGGTCGCACACGGCCGGGCAGCTCGGCGCGCCGGCGGTGCCGTTCGCCGCGCCCTGGGGGCTCCTGGTGCTGATCACGGTGGTGCTTCCGGTGGTGGCGGGGCTGGGGGCGGCGGCCTTCAGCCGGGGCCGGCTGCCGCTGGCGCGGCGGGCGGGCTGACCACGTCCGGGTCGACGGTGGGCGGGTCGACGGTGGGCGGGTCGACGGCGGACACCTCGTGCCGTTGTCGACCCGCCGTCACTCCCGGCCGTCCCCGCCCGGTGCCTCCAGACCGGCGAGCTCGGCGGCGAGGTTGGCCCGGGCGGCGGCGTCGAAGCGCCGGTGGGCGGTCGTCGTGCGGAACAGCGCGGGCAGCGCGAGCAACTGGCGCAGCACGGCCGCGCGCCCGGCCCGGAAGTCCGGCTCGGGCACGAACGCGTACTCCTCCCGGACGGCCGCCGCGTACGCCGCGTAGGCCGCCGGCCCGCCGCCGAGCACCGCGAGATCGGCGTCGCACAGCACCTCGCCGTCGCGGTCGCCGGGCTCGGGGCGGTGGGTGACGGTGAGCCGGACCAGCCGGGCGACCTCGGCGACCCGGGCCGCCGGGAGCCCGCTCCCGCCCAGCGCCCGGACGGCCAGGGCGGCGCTGCGCTCCTCGTTCTCGGAGCGGTCCGGCCGGTAGACGGCGTCGTGGAACCAGGCGGCCAGCCGGACGGCGTCCGGGTCGTCGGCGTGATCGGCGAGGGTGTCGACGTGGCCCAGCACCGCGCGCAGGTGCTCGACGGTGTGGTACCGGCGCTGCGGCTCGGACCAGCGGCGCAGCAGTTCCCGCCCGGCCGGTTCGGGGTCGGTGGCCGTGCCGCAGCGGTGCAGCAGGGCGGTCCAGGCGGTGAGCAGGTCCTCGGCGGCTGTGGCGGCTGGCGCGGTGGCGGTGGCGGTGGCGGTGGCGGGGGCGTCGGCTTCCGGCATGGCGCCATTCTGCTGGCCCGGACCGCGCCGCCAAAGATTCCGCTGGACATGATATGTCGACGAAAGGTATATGTAGCTCCATGACTGAACGGGCGATGCAAGAGCCGACGCTGCTCCTGCTCACCGCGCTGGCCGACGCCCCGCGGCACGGCTACGCGCTCATCCAGGAGATCTCCGCGATCTCGGACGGCCGGGTGAAGATGCGGACCGGCACCCTGTACGGCGCGCTGGACCGACTGCTCCAGCAGGGGCTGATCGAGGTCGCGGCCGAGGAGATCGTCGACGGCCGCGCCCGGCGCACCTACGCGCTCACCGAGGGCGGGCGGGGCGCGCTGGGCACCGAGGCGGAGCGGCTGGCCGCCGTCGCCGGGGAGGCCCAGCGGCGGCTCGCCGCCGTCCGCGCGTCAGCCGCCCGACCGGCCGCGGTCCGCCCCGTGGCCGGGGGCGGCAAGCTCGCGTTCTTCAAGGCGAAGGGGGCACTCGCATGACGATCCAGTTCTTCCCCGGAGCGGGGGAGCCGGTGGTGTTCCGGGCCGCGCTGCGGCTCTACCCGGCCCGCTACCGCCGTGAGCGCGGCGACGAGCTGTCCGCCGTCTTCGCCGACTCCACGGCCGAGGGCGGAAGGCTCACCGCCGCGCGCGAGGCGCTCGACCTCGGGGCGTACGGACTGCGGATGCGCACCGGCCTGACCTCCTCGTCCACCGCCGGGCGGCTGCTCGCGCTGGCGGCGCCGCTGATCGCCGGAGCGGTCGCGGGGCTGGGGCTGACCCAGGTGCTGCACGACGCGACCGGCCGGGCTCCGGACTGGATGTGGGACCTGCCGGACCGGGCGGTGCAGTTCCCCGCCTTCGCCTGGTACTACGGCGCCCTGCTGGTGCCGCTGCTGCTGGTCGGCGCGGTGCTGGCCGGCCGGTGGCGGCTCGCCCGGACGGCGGCCGTCGCCCTGGCGGCGGTGGGCGCGCTGGGCGTGGCGCTGGCGGTCCTGACCATGCCCAACGTCTGGCTGGTGTTCAACAAGTCCTGCGAGGCGACCCCGCAGCTGTTCGCCGGGCTGCTGTTCGCGCTCGCGCCTCAGGAACTGCTGCGGCGGCCGACCCGGGGCGACCGGGCGCTGGTGCTGACCGCGGCGGTGGGCGGCGGGCTGGTCCTGGTGGCGGAGGACTTCTACAGCTCCTGGGTGCTGATGGACGGAACGGCGGGCGCGGCGCTGGTGCTGGTCCCGCTGCTGGCGGTGCTCTTCGCGGCGCGCGACCGGCTGGTCCCGGCCGCGATGGGGCTGGCGGTGCTGCCGCTGACGCTGATGTTCAGCCTGTTCCGGATCTGGCAGTCGATCGGCGGGGTCTGGCGACTGCTGCCGGTGGTGGGCCTGGCGCTGGTCGCCACGATGGTGGCCGGTGGGCTGCTGCACCGCGGGACCGGGGCGGGAGGTCACCGGAGCCTCGCCTGAGCGGGGACGGCCGGGGCCTCGCCGCTCCGAACGGCCGGACGACCGGGTCACGGGCCCGGAGCGTCCGGCCGTTCCGTGTTTTCCGGGGTGTGTCGTCCGGTGCTTTCCGGGGTGCGCGTTCTCCGGCCAAGTGGCCGCACGGGGCTCGCCGGGGCCGGGGCGATGTGGCACTCTGTCTAATATGTCTAGACCAATTTTCGAAGTCATCGCGCTGACGCCCCAGGATGCCCAGGCCGCCGAGTCGGGCGGCGCCGACCGGCTCGAACTGGTCACCGACATGGCCGCGGACGGCCTCACCCCCGGGGTCGAGGACTTCGCCAAGATCCGGGCCGCCGTCGAGCTCCCGCTGCGGGTCATGCTCCGGATCCGGGACGGCTTCGCCCCCGGCGACCTGGACGCGCTGCGCGACCGCGCCGCCGCGCTCCGGGCCGAGGGCGCCGACGAGTTCGTCCTCGGCTTCCTCGACGCCGAGGGCGCGGTCGACCTGGCCGCCACCGAGGCGGTCGCCGAGGCGATCGCCGGCTGCCGCTGGACCTTCCACCGGGCGATCGACCACAGCGCCGACCGGGCCGCCGTCCGCGCCGCCGTCGGCGCGCTGCCCGGTCTGGACACCTTCCTCACCTCCGGCTCGGCCGGCGGCGTGGACGCCGGACTGGACGTCCTGCTGGCCGAGCTCGCCCGGGCCGGCGAGCCCGGCTACACCCAGCGGATCCTCATCGGCGGCGGCCTTCGGGCCGAGCACCTGCCGGGGCTGCGCGGGGCCGGCTTCGACGCCTTCCACGTCGGCGGCGCGGTGCGGGTCGACGGCTGGCAGTCGCCGGTGGACGCCGCCAAGGTCGCCGAGTGGCGGACGCTGATCGACGGCTGAACAACGGCCGTACGACGGGCGGGCGGTGGCACCCGAACCGGTGCCGGCGCCCGCCCGTCGCAGGCCGGCGTCAGTCCAGCTGCGCCGGCAGCGGCTCGGCGTGCAGCACCTCCAGGCCGGAGACCGCACGGGTCAGCGCCACGTACAGCCGCCGCAGACCGGTCCGCTCGTCCGGCTCGCCCGCGACCACCGCGGCCGGCTCGTCCAGCACCACGTAGTCGTACTCCAGACCCTTCGCCAGCGAGGCCGGGACCAGGGTCAGCCGGGCCTCCGCACTGGTCTCGGCGCCCGGGGCGAGGTGCGGCAGTCCGGCCGCCGTCAGCGCCTCGGCCAGCAGCGGCACCCGCGCGTCGGCGGCGATCAGACCGGTCGAGCCCTCCTTGCCGAGCGCCCGTCGACAGGCCGCGACCACGGCCCCGGCCCGCTCCTCCGGATCGACCCGGCGGACCGTCAGCGAGCCCGGGGCCTCACGGACCGAACCGGCCGGCGCCAGACCCGGGGCGATCGACGGCAGCAGCCGGGAGGCGTACGCGATGACCTCCTCCGGCACCCGGAAACCCTTGGTCAGCTCCTCGATGTGCGCGGCCGGCTTGCCCAGGTGGTGCAGCGCCTCCGGCCAACTCGCCGTCGCCCACGGGGTGGTGCCCTGGGCGAGGTCGCCGAGCACGGTCGCCGAACCGGTGCTGCAGCGGCGGCCGACCGCTCGGTACTGCATCGGGGAGAGGTCCTGCGCCTCGTCCAGCACCACGTGCCCGAGCGAGGGGGTGCGACGCACCAGGTCCGTCGCCTCGTCGACCAGCACGGCGTCGGCGGTGGTCCAGCGGGCGGTCCTCACCGAGCGGCCCGGCCGGGGCCACAGCACGGCGGCCTGCTCCTCGGCGGTCAGCACGCCCTCCGCGCACCCGGCCAGGAACTCCGGGTCGGACAGCAGCCGCAGCACCAGCTTGGCCGGGTCCACCGTCGGCCAGCACTGCTTGACCGTCGCCTTCACGGCGGCGTTGCGGGCCACCGCGTCCTGCACCCGGTCGTCCGGGGCCTCGCCGGACTGCTCCATCTTCAGCAGCACGGCGTGCGCGATCCGCTGCGGCAGCGCCTCCGCGGCCGCGCCGTAGCGGGTCTCCCGGGCCTTCAGTTCCTCGATGATCCCGGTCAGTTCGTGGACCGGGACGCGCCAGCGGCGGGAGCCGCGGACCACCACACAGGGCTCGGTGGGCAGCGCGATGCCGGAGCGCACCGCCCGCCGCAGCACCTCGGCCATCCGGGCGTCGCCCTTCAGCCGGGCCGCCTCGGGCGAGTCCTCGCCGCGGACCTCGACGTGCGCGACCAGCTGCTGCACGGTCGCCTGGGCGACGTCCAGCTCGCCCAGCGCGGGCAGCACCTGCTCGATGTAGGAGAGGAAGGCGTTGTTCGGGCCGATCACCAGGGTGCCGGTGCGGGCCAGCCGCTCCCGGTGCGCGTACAGCAGGTAGGCCACCCGGTGCAGGCCGACGGCGGTCTTCCCGGTGCCGGGCGCCCCCTGCACGCAGAGGGTGCCGGAGATGTCGGCGCGGACGATCTCGTCCTGCTCCGGCTGGATGGTGGCCACGATGTCGCGCATCGGGCCGACGCGCGGCTTCTCGATCTCGGCGGCCAGCAGGGCGGAGGCGGTGTCGTCCTCGGCGGGATCGGTGAGGTGCTCGTCCTCGTACGCGGTCAGTTCACCGCCGGTGTAGCCGAAGCGGCGGCGGCGCTCGACGTCCATCGGGGCGGTGCGGCTGGCCCGGTAGAACGGCTGGGAGACCGGCGCGCGCCAGTCGATCACCATCGGGTCGCCCTCGGCGTCGTGCACGTGCCGGCGCCCGATGTAGAAGCTGTCGCCGCCGGAGCCCTCGCTCAAGTCCTCGCCGATGGCGTGCAGGTAGTCGAGCCGGCCGAAGAACAGCGGGGTGTGCGAGAGGTCGGCCAGGGCGGCGATCCTGGCCTCGATCTGCTTGTGCAGCACGATGGCGGTGACCCAGGTGCCGGTCACGTCGCGGATGTCCAGGGACTCGACGTCCTCGCGCATCGCGCGCAGGGCGGCCCGGGACGAGGCGAGGTGGTCGCGCTCGCGCTGCAGGGGGTCGGTGGTGGGGGTGGCGGGCACAGCGAACCTTCCCGGCTGCCCCCGGAAGGCCGGGCGCAGCGGATCGTAGGAGCTCACGGTGGATACAGCCGACCGGTTGCCGTGCGGTCGGCACCTCCCCCGGCTGCCCGCGCGACTTCAGCGGGCACCACGGTTCGGGAGGGGGCAGACGGACGATCCTAGCCGTGCCGGCCTCGGGGATCCAGCCCTGACGGACTCGGGGCCTCCGTACTCCCGGAGGACGACCTTCGTCCCGTCGGGTACGGCCTTCGGGGTGATGGCTGCGGCCGTTCGGGTGCCTACCGTGGAACACATGAGCGCATCGCAGCACCGCACCCGTACCGCCCCGTCCGGCGCCACCGCCACCGCCGGCCGCCGCCGCAACCCCCTCACCACCACCGTCCGCAACGTCGGCATCGCCCTGGACACCGCCGCGCGCGTGATCCTCCTCGGCCGCGACGGCGTCCGCTACTGAGCAGCATGCAATCAGAACGCAGAATTTGTGAAACTCTGCGTATTTCTGCGATCTGATTTGGGTAGTCTTCCCATCGGCAGATGAGGAGGGCCAGCGATGCTGATGCGTTTCCGGGTGGCCAACCACGCTTCGCTCCTGGAGGAGCAGGAGCTGAGTCTGGTCGCGACCGACGAGCACGACGACATCGCAGTGACTGCCGTTGCCTCGGTGGGCGTCGATGTCCTGCCGGTGCTGGCGGTCTTCGGAGCCAACGCCTCCGGAAAATCCAACGCGCTGAAGTCACTGGCCTACATGCAGCGCGCCGTCCTCGAATCGCATGCCCGCTGGCTGCCGGACGGCGGGACGGGACGCACACCGTTCCTGCTCGGCGCCGAGGGCCGCGAAATGCCATCGGCCTTCGCCGTAGACGTGGTGCTGGACGGAGTTTCCTTCGAGTACGGGTTCGAGATCGACGGCGACCGAGTGCACGAAGAGTGGCTCAGGAGCTACCCCGAGGGGCGCCCGCGTCGGCTGTTCGAGCGGTCGGTCGCCGAGGACGGGACGTCGCACTACGAATACGGGCCCAGTTTCAAGGGGCGCAAGAAGCTCATCGAGGACGTGGTTCGTCCGAACAGTCTCTACCTGTCAGCAGGGGCCGGGAACAATCACGAGGTTCTACGACGGATCCAGCACTGGTTCCACCGGGGGCTGCGGGTCGCGGTGGACGGCAACTTCGAGGCCCGGCTGGCGGAGACCCGCCTGCTCTGGGAGGGCGGAGCATCGTCGCAGGAAGAGGTGCGACGGTTGCTTCGGTTCGCGGACCTGGGAATCGCGGACCTCATGTTCACGGAGGCGGACGAGGAGGAGAAGGCCAAGTTCGTGAAGTCGACGGCCGGAGTCCTCGCCCCCGAATTCATAGCGCAGTACAAGCTGCCGCCGCAGGTCCAGTTCGTCCACGCCTCTGAGGAGGGGGCCGTCAGGCTTGCCCTCCGGGACGAGTCGAGCGGGACCCGGACGTGGGCGGGGCTACTGGGTCCAGTGATGACCACGTTGAGGAACGGATCGCTGCTGGTCGTCGACGAACTCGATGCGCACCTCCACCCGCACCTGGCTGCCAGGCTCGTCGCGTTGTTCCAGGACCCGGTGCGCAACGTCAACGGCGCGCAACTCCTCTTCAACAGCCACGACGCCACGCTCCTGGCTCCGCACAGCGAGGCGAACCTGCACCGCGATCAGATCTACTTGGCGACCAAGGGGGTCCGCACAGGCGCCACCGAGCTCACCGCTCTCGTCGACTTCAAGGTCAGGGACGGCGTGGAGAATCTTGAGAAGCGCTACCTCGCCGGTCGTTACGGTGCGCTACCGTTCTTCGACGAAGAGCTTCTGGTGGGGATCGGGGCGAAGCGTGGGGTCGATGAGGCGGGGCAAGCCGCTTGGGACGAAGAGGCAGAAGGCACACACACGTGAGCCCGAGCGGAGCTTCTTGATCTACTGCGAGGGGGAAGTCACCGAGAAGATCTACCTGAACGGTCTGGCACGGGATCTCAGGGGTCGCCCGATCTCGCTGAAGATCGGCAATACCCACGGTGAGCCGGTCAAGCTGGTGACCGCGGCGATCGGGCATGCCAAGAAGGTCGACGACCCCTTCGACGAGGTGTGGTGCGTCCTGGACGTCGAGGCACCGCGCCAGCACCCCTCGCTGGACCGGGCCCTTCGTACGGCCAAGCAGAACGGTGTGAACTGCGCGCTCTCCTCGCCCTGCTTCGAGGTGTGGCTCCTGCTGCACTTCGACCAAGCGCGGGCGTACCTGGCGAGCCACCAAGCGGCGAAGGACTTGGAGAAGGTCCTCAAGGGCTACGGCCACAAGGGCAAGGCGTTCGATTTCGACGACGTCCGCGAACACACGGAGAAGGCCCGGAGGGCAGCACTCGACCTGCACGCCCGGCACGAGCAGCAGAGTGAGCAGATCGAGTGCTGGTGCGTCAGCAATCCCTGTACCTCGATGGGGAGTTTGCTGGACGCCCTGGACTACCGTCCCTGACTCCCGCTACAGCACGTCGTCCGCGTCGATGATGCGGTAGGCGTAGCCCTGTTCGGCGAGGAAGCGCTGGCGGTGGGCCGCGAAGTCCTGGTCGACGGTGTCCCGGGCGACCACGGAGTAGAAGTGGGCGGAGTGGCCGTCCGCCTTGGGGCGCAGGACCCGGCCGAGGCGCTGGGCCTCCTCCTGGCGGGAGCCGAAGGTCCCGGAGACCTGGATGGCGACGGTCGCCTCCGGCAGGTCGATCGAGAAGTTGGCCACCTTGGAGACGACGAGGACGCCGATCTCCTTGTTGCGGAAGGCGTCGAAGAGCTTCTCCCGCTGGGCGTTGCTGGTCTCGCCCTTGATCACCGGGGCGTCCAGGACCTCGCCGAGTTCGTCCAACTGGTCGATGTACTGGCCGATGATCAGCGTCTGGTCCTTCTCGTGCTTCTTGACCAGGGCCTCCACCACCCGGCGCTTGGTCGCCGTGGTGGCGCAGAACCGGTACCGCTCCTCCGGCTCGGCGGTGGCGTAGGCGAGCCGCTCGGAGTCGGTCAGGGTGACCCGGACCTCGCAGCAGTCGGCGGGCGCGATGTAGCCCTGGGCCTCGATCTCCTTCCACGGCGCGTCGAAGCGCTTCGGGCCGATGAGGCTGAACACGTCGCCCTCGCGGCCGTCCTCGCGCACCAGGGTGGCGGTCAGGCCGAGCCGGCGGCGGGCCTGGAGGTCGGCGGTGAACTTGAACACCGGGGCCGGCAGCAGGTGGACCTCGTCGTAGACGACCAGGCCCCAGTTGCGCGCGTCGAACAGCTCCAGGTGGGCGTAGACGCCCTTCCGCTTGGTGGTCATCACCTGGTAGGTCGCGATGGTGACCGGACGGATCTCCTTCCTGGTGCCGCTGTACTCGCCGATCTCGTCCTCGGTCAGCGAGGTCCGCTTGACCAGCTCGTGCTTCCACTGGCGGGCCGAGACGGTGTTGGTGACCAGGATCAGCGTGGTCGACTTGGCGTGCGCCATGGCCGCCGCGCCGACCAGGGTCTTGCCGGCGCCGCAGGGCAGCACGACCACGCCCGAGCCGCCGTGCCAGAACCCCTCGACCGCCTGCGCCTGGTAGGGGCGCAGGCTCCAGCCGTCCTCGGCCAGCTCGATCGGGTGCGCCTCGCCGTCCACGTAGCCGGCGAAGTCCTCGGCGGGCCAGCCGAGCTTGAGCAGCACCTGCTTGATCTGGCCGCGTTCGGAGGGGTGCACGACCACGGTGTCCGGGTCGACCCGGTCGCCCACCAGCGGGGCGACCTTCTTGGAACGCAGCACCTCCTCCAGCACCGGGCGGTCGGTGGTGCTCAGCACCAGGCCGTGGGTGGGGTGCTTGGTCAGCCGCAGCCGCCCGTACCTGGCCATCGTGTCGGCCACGTCGACCAGCAGCGCGTGCGGCACCGGGTAGCGGGAGTAGTTCACCAGGGCGTCGACCACCTGTTCGGCGTCATGGCCCGCGGCCCGCGCGTTCCACAGCCCGAGCGGTGTCACCCGGTAGGTGTGCACGTGCTCCGGCGCCCGCTCCAGCTCGGCGAACGGCGCGATGGCCCGCCGGCATTCGGCGGCCCTGGGGTGGTCGATCTCCAGGAGGAGAGTTTTGTCGCTCTGGACGATGAGCGGTCCGTCGTTCACGCGGGGAAGCCCTCCACTGGCTGACAGGTCGGTCGGGGCCGCGGGTCCTGCGGCACGCCGACCCTCCAGTGTCGCGCATCCGGGCGGGTGGACGGGACCGCCCCCGGCGAGCGGCTACTTCCACTCGTAGTACTTGCCGGCCGAGGTGCCGTCGGGTGCCACCTCGTACTCGAAGAGGCCGACGAGGTGGGTGAGGCGGTCGAGCTGCGGCGAGGCGGTGGAGAAGAAGAGCGATCCGCGCCAGCTGGTGCCGCCGCCCTCGGTGAAGTGGCCGACCGCGATGCCGCGCCAGGTGACGGTCTGGCCGTCGGCCGTCATGTCGACGCCCTGGCCCTCGCCGTGCAGGGTGCCGTCGGGGCGGAGTTCGGACTCGTAGGTGCCGAAGCCGGTGACCGGGGTGCCGTAGTAGTTGCCCTTGCTCTCGAACGAGACCTCCACCACGACGTGGCCGTCGCCGGCGTCGAGGACGCGGCGGCCGGTGTCCTTGTTCCGGGTCTCGCCAATGAGATCGCCGAGCATGATGACTCCTTTCGTCACCCCCGTCATTCCGGACTACGCCGGTCGGGGCGGCCCGTCAACCGGGGGTACGGGCCGTGCGGCCGGCGACGCGGGGGGTGACCGTGGCGGGAGTGGCTCGTTGATCCCTGCATGAACAAGTCGAAGCGTGTTCTCACCGCTCTCGCCCTGGCCGGTACGGCCTTCGCCGCGACCGCCTCCTCGGCCGGTTCCGCGCACGCGGTCGCGGGTGTCGGCGAGGGGCCCGGCGGGCTGCTGGCGGCGCCCGGGTTCCTGCTCGCCGACCTGGCCGGGGCGAACGCCGTGATGCCGGTCGGGCAGGGCGACCTCGCGGCCATGGCGGACAAGGCGATGAAGCAGAAGCAGGCCGAGCAGGAGGCCCAGCAGCAGGGCCACTGAGCCCGGGGTCACTCGTCGAGCTCGGCGACCCCGGTGATCCGGTGCAGCGCGAAGGTGCGCAGCTCGCCGTCGTGGTGGTCGAAGGCGGTCACGTAGCCGCCCTCGACCTTCACCGGGTCGATGATCCGCTGGCTGGCCAGGCCCTCGGCGTTGAGGTAGCCGATCCACATCCGCTCGCCGAGCAGGACGGCCGTCTGGAGGGCCGCCAGGGTCTCGGCGGCGGCGGTGCGCGGCAGCTGGCGCCCGGACGCGGCGGCGGGCTCGCGGCGGACGGCGGTGGCGGCCCGGTCGCCGGCCCGGATCGCCTTGACGGCGGCGGCGAGCAGGGTGTCGTCGGGTGCCGGCGGGCCGTCCGGGACGGGCACCGGCGCCGCCCGGGGCGGGGTGCGGTGGCTGTCCGGGCGGGTGATCAGCACATCGCCGTCGGCGGACTCGGCGGCCGGCGCGTAGCCCATCGCGCGCAGGGTGGCGAGCAGGACGTCCGGCGGGGCCTGGGCGGCCAGCACGGTCGGTGCGAGCAGCCGCAGCCGCAGGTCGGCGGAGCGGCGGTCGGCGAGGATCTCGTTCAGCAGCGACGGGTCGTCGCAGCGCAGGTAGGACGAGGCGGCGCCGACCCGCAGCAGGCCGTGCCGGCGGGCGACGTCGTCGATCAGGTAGGCGAGCGGCTGCGGGACCGGGGTGCGGGAGTGCTGGGCCAGGAAGGCCCGCAGGTCGGCCGCGCCGCGTCCGGCGTCGAGGGCGCGCCGGACCGACTCCGGGGTGAAGCGGTAGACGGTCGCGCCGCCCTTGGACTCGATGTCGGCGCAGAGCGCGAGCGCCTGGGCGAGCGGGGTGAGCAGCGGGCCGGGCGCGATCGCGGTGAGGTCCGGCTGGAGGATCACGTGGTCGAGCGGCCGCGGCAGCAGCGGGGCGAGCACGGTGGCGGGGTCCGCCTCGGCGGTGAGCAGCGCGCGGGCGGGGGCGGCGAGGGCGCCGCGGCCGGTGACGCCGAGCAGTTCGGCCTCGGCCAGGGTCCAGCCGACCAGGTGTTCGCGCAGGTCGCGGCCGTCGGGGTCGGTCGGCCCGCCGCGCAGCGGGCGCTGCCAGCGCAGGGTGGGCAGGAGATCGGCGGGGGTGGCCGCGGTGCCCGGCGGGAGTTCGGCGAGCAGGGCGAGGGCGGCGCGGCGCACGGACGGGGCGAGGGTGCGGTCCAGTTCGGGGCCGAGCGCGGCGCGCTGCTTGCCCTTGCCGTCGGCGGTGCCGGCCAGGGCCGGGACGCGGGTCGCGGCGAGCCAGGCGCGGGCGAGCACGGTCCAGCGTCCGGCGGTGTCCAGACGCAGCCACTCGTCGTACCCGGGCGTCGGCGCCCAGTGCTCGTCGACCTCGCCGTCCGAGGCCAACAGACCTGCGGTGTAGGCGAGTTCGAGCCAGAATGCGGCGGTCTGCTCGGTGCCCTCCAGGGCCAGGGCGGTGCGCTTGAGATCGCGCACCCCGAGGCCGCCGGCGCGCAGGGTGGTCGGCGGGGTGAGACCCCAGAGCTCCAGCAGCTCCTCGACGGTCCGGACGGCGGTGTGCGCCTGCCCGGCGGCCGCGCCGTCCACCGTCCCGGGGTCGCGCGGCGCGGCGGTGGGCGCGGGTTCGGGCTGGACCGGCTCGACGGTGCGGTGCGAGCGTCCGCCGCGCAGGTGCAGGGCGAGTTCACGGGGCAGGACGACGCTGCCCGGGCTGGTGGGCAGCAGCAGACCCCGGGCCAGCAGCCATTCGACCGGACTCCGGGCGTCCTGCGCGGTGACCGGGCGGGTGGCGTCCGGGACGGTGCCGGTGGGTGGTCCCCAGACCAGACGGTCGAGCAGCCGCAGCGCGGCCTCGGGGGCGGTGGCGAGCAGGGCCTCGCAGCGGGCGCGGTCGCCGAGCAGGGCGGTGAACGCGCCGACGGCGGTGACCGGGTCGGGCGTCGCCGGCTGCCCGGCGGAGGCGAGCAACTGCTGGAGCCGGGCCGGGGACATGCCGGTGCTCGCCTCGGCGAAGGTCGGGCCGAGGCCGGTGCGGCCGGGGTTGGCGGCGGTCGGCGCGAGTGCCTCGCGGGCCGCGATGACCAGGCGCAGCCCGTTGTCGGGCCCCCAGAGCAGGGCCCGGTCGCGCAGGGTGGCCAGGGCGCGGGGCAGCGCGGCGGCGACGGCGGCGCGGTCGGCGGAGCTCAGCGGGGTGGCCCCGGGGTGCGGCTTCACCTTGGCCGGGCCGGCCAGCAGCGTGCGCACGGCGGCCGGTGAGGAGGCGTCGGGGAGCGCGGCGAGGGCCTCGGCGGTCTGCAGGGTGAAGCGGTCCAGTCGCTCCAGCGCACGCAGGGCGGAGGCGCGGGACGAGAGCCGGGCGGTGAGCTGGGTGAGGTCGCCGGGCACGGGGTTGAGCAGGTCGGGGCGGGACCGGAGCAGGGCGGCGAGGTCGTCGTCGGGCCGGGCCCGGAGCTCCTCGGCGAGGGTGCGGGGGCCGGCGAGGGACTTGGCCTGGCGCTGTGGGCCCTGCTGTGTGGTCATTCGACCTAGGTTAGTCGGGCGGCGGCGGGGTGGGAGGGCCCCGGCGCCGGTGGATGCCGGGGCGTCGGCGGGATCCGCGGGGGCGGCCGGTGCTCGGGGGTTGACGGGAGCTGCGCGGGGGTGGGGCGTCGGGGGAGGGGGCCGGTGGGGGCGGAGGCGGTCCGGGCGGGGGCGGTTCCGTCGACCCCGGCCCCCGGTCGGGTGCCGCCGGGGCGAACACGGGTGCGGCCGGGCGGCGTTCCGGCTCGCGTGGCGGGGTGGCGGGTGGGTACCGTCACGGTCGGCGGGGATGACGCCGCGTCCGGACGTGTGGCGGGTCCGGGCGGGGGCGGGCATCGGTACGGGCCATCGGTACGGGCGAGGCGGGGTGCGTGGGGATGTCGGACGGCGAGTGGTGGCGCAAGCAGGGGCCCTGGAGCGGGCCGCCGGGGGGTGCCGGGGACTCCGGCGGGCCCTCCGGCGGGACCGGTGACGGGGGTGGGGACGGGGACAGCGTCTACGCCGGGGAGCCGACGCCCGCCGTCCCGCCGCGCCCCCGGGAACCTCCGCGTCCCGCCGGGGCGCCGTCCGGGCCGCCGTCCGGCTCCCCCGCCGCGTTCCTGCCGCCTCCCACGCGTTCCGGCCGGGACCGGGACCGGGGCGCGGATGGGGACGGTGGCTCGCCGTGGCTGGCGAAGCAGGTCGAGGACGCCCCCGCGGACCCGGAGGCGCTGCCCCCGGCCTACCGCGCCGTGAGCACGGGCGACTGGAACTACGTGACCATCGACTTCGGGGACGGCCCGATCGCCTCCAACCACCCGATCCCGGAGCAGCGGACCGCCGCCGACGCCGGTCCGGCGCCCGGAGCGGGCGGGGACGCCGCCGACCAGGGCGACCCGGCGGCACCGGACGCGGCCGCCGGGGCGGGGGGCGCGTCGGCGGGGAAGGGCAACGGGAAGGGTGGGACCAAGGGCGGGAAGAAGGCACCGGCGGGGAAGGGGAGATCCGGGAGGAAGGCGCGGGCCCGGGGGAAGAACGGCCCCGCCGGAGCGGACCCCGCCGAGGGCGCCCCCGCCGCGAAGGGCGGTGCCAAGGCGCCGGGCGGGCGGCGGCCCTCGTTCCTGCTGCTGCTCTCCGCCGCGGTGCTGGTCGGCGGGGCCGTCACCGGTCAGCTGATCGCCATGCTGATCGGCTGGGCGCTCGGCTACCTGTCCCGCCAACTGTCGGACTTCACGCGGAAGTTGGCGGTTTTCGGGATTCCGCTGATGGTGATCAGTGGCAGCTCGCTCTTCTACTGGGGGCAGGCGCAGGGCCGTTGGGGCGTGGCCCCGCAGCCGGGCGAGCAGGGCTCGCACGCGATGTGGGAGGCCGCGCCGGGAGTGCTGCGGGTGGCGGCGGTGCTGTCGGCCGTCTTCCTGCTGCTGATGTCCCTGCGCCGCAAGGGCGGTGGAGCGGCGGGCGCCGGTCGGTAGCTGCCGGGTCGGCGGCGGTCGACCGACCGCTGTCGTGGCGTCAACTCCGTTGGCCGGGGCTGGAAAGGGCCAAGACGTCGCCTGCTGTTCACGGGGCTCTCCACTCCCGTCTGATGGAATTGCCGGCCGTGGTGTCACCCGTGCGCAGCAGCTGCAGGAGGTCTCGCGTGCCGTCGTCCCCGTCGTCCCCGCCGTCCCGGACATCCCCGCTCTCCCAGGTGCCGCCGGTGCCCTCGCCGTCCGCTCCCGGGCGGCCCCGGACCGCCGCGATCGGCCGCCGCGGCCTGCTGGTCGGCGCGGCCGTCGCCGTGGGCGCCCAGGCGCTCAACATCCGTACGGCGCGCGCCGAACCGGTCCGCCGGGATCCGTTCCCGCTCGGCGTGGCCAGCGGCGACCCGTTGCCGGACGCCGTGGTCCTGTGGACCAGGCTGGTCGCCGACCCGTTCGACGCCGCCGCCATGGGCCCCCGCTCCGTGCCGGTGTCCTGGGAGGTCGCGGCGGACCCGGGCTTCCGCCGGGTCGTCCGGCGCGGCACCGCCGTCGCCGAGGCCGGACGCGCGCACAGCGTCCATGTCGACGTGCGCGGGCTCCTGCCCGGCCGCGACTACTGGTACCGCTTCCGCGCCGGCCGCCACCTGAGCCCGTCCGGCCGCACCCGCACCGCCCCGGCGGCCGGCGCCCGCCCCGGCCGGCTCCGCCTCGGCGTGGTCAACTGCCAGGACTGGCAGCACGGATACTGGCCCGCGTACACCGCCCTGGCCGCCGAGGACCTCGACGCCGTCGTGCACCTCGGCGACTACATCTACGAGACCGACCCGAACAGCCAGTACCCGGACCGCCTGCACACCACCCCCGCGACCCCCGGGACCAACCAGCTCCTCACCCTGGCCGACTACCGGGCCAGGCACGCGCTGTACAAGACCGACCCGGCCCTGCAGGGCGCGCACGCGGCCTTCCCCTGGATCGTCACCTGGGACGACCACGAGGTCGAGAACAACTACGCCGGCCTGGTCGACGAGGTCGACGACACCGGCGCCGGTCACCAGGACCCCGCCGCCTTCGCCCGCGAGCGCGCCGCCGCCTACCAGGCGTACTACGAGCACATGCCGCTGCGGAACCCGTACCGGACCGGCTCGCCGGACTACCGCATGTACCGCCGCTTCGACTTCGGCGACCTGCTGCGCCTCAACGTGCTCGACACCCGCCAGTACCGCACCGACCAACCGGGCGGTCACTCGCAGGACTTCGGGCCGGTCGCGGACGGCCTGGGCAACACCGCGGGCACCCTGACCGGGGCCGAGCAGGAGGAGTGGCTGCGTCGCGGCCTGTCCGGTTCCCGGGCGCGCTGGAACGTCATCGCCCAGCAGGTGATGATGAGCCAGATCCGCTTCCCCAACTTCCTGGACCCGGCCCACCCGCTGCCGCCGCTCGCCAACCTCGACCAGTGGGACGGCTACGACCCGGCCCGTACCCGGCTGCTGCGCTTCCTGCGGGACGCGGCGGTGGCCAACCCCGTGGTGCTGGCCGGGGACATCCACTCCTCCTGGTTCAGTGACCTGCGGATCGACCGCGACGACCTCGCGGCCGCGCCGGTCGCCGTCGAGTTCACGGCGACCAGCGTCAGTTCGGACTTCCCGGTCGCGTTCGACGGGCCGCTCAAGGCGCTCAACCCCACCCTCAACCCGCACGTCCGGTACTTCGACGGCCTGCGTCACGGCTACCTGCGCCTGGACGTGGACCGCGAGCGCTGGTTGACGGACGCCCGGACGGTCGACAGCATCGCCGTCCGGGAGTCGCCGGTGCGGACCTCCGCCTCCTGGGCGGTGGTGGCCGGCGAGCCGGGCCTCGTCCCGGCCTGACCCTTCGCGACCGCTAGTCGCCGCCGGGGTCCCGGTCGCCGCCACCGCCGCGGCCCCGGCGTCGGCCGCGGGCCCGGTCGCGGCGGCGCGGGCCGTGACCGGAGCCGCGACCGGGGGTGTGGCCGGGGCCGACACCGTGGGTGTGGTGGCGGCCGTGTTCGGGTTCCTCCGCCAGCCGTTGGGCGCGGACCTCCATGCCGGAGCGCACGGTCCGGCTCAGGGCGCCGGCCGCCGCGGCCAGGAAGACGAAGTTGTACGCGATCTGCAGGAGCACCACCAGACGTGGCCCCTGCCCCGCCGCGGTGATGTCGCCGTAGCCGATGGTCGCCATCGTGACGACCGTGAAGTAGAGCGCGTCCAGGCGGGTCTCCAGCCCGGCGAACTCGCCCGGACGGTCGGCCAGGACGTAGTAGGTGGCGGCGAAGACGGTCAGCGAGAAGCAGATCAGGAAGGCCAGCCAGACGCCGGGATGGCGGCCGGTGCCGCGGATGCTGTCGACGATCCGGGCCAGCAGCAGCCCGGTCAGCAGGGTCAGCACCGCGCCGAAGAGTGCCCAGCTCAGCAGCGGCCGGTCGTCTCCCAGCCGGCGCAGCGGCAGCGTGAAGTAGCCGAGCATCAGCAGGGCGAACGAGCTCAGCAGCAGACCCCAGGCCCGCAGGTCGGGATGCCCCAGGAGGGGGGCCGGCGGCGGCTGCTCGTTCGCGGACATCGTGGCCAGCCTGCCCCGGTGCGGCCGGTCCCGCCGCCGGGGCTGCTCCGTCCGGGCCGGGGGCCGGCGGCGCCGGACGCGACGAAGCCCCCGCCGGTTCGGGCGGGGGCTTCGGCCGACTGCGTGCCGCCGAGGATCAGGCGGTGGTGGACCGGGGCGTCTCGGTCGCCTTGGTCACATTGGTCGGGTTGACGGCGGCCGGCTGCGCCGGGGTGGCGGCCGGCTGGGCCGGGGCGGCGGTGCTCTGGGCGGTACCCGGCGCGGCGTCGGCGGCGGCGGGGGTGTCGTCCTCGCGCATCGCCTTCGTCTCCGCCTTCAGGATCCGCATCGACTTGCCGAGGCCGCGGGCCATCTCCGGCAGCTTCTTCGACCCGAACAGCAGGATCACGACAGCCAGCACCACAAGCACGTGCCAGGGCTCAAGACCGTTACGCAGCATCCCTGGCCACCGGTCCCTTCTCGTCTAGAGTCGTACGTCACAGTTGGGCAAAGCGCCCGTCCTGGCCAGTATGCCTGTCCCCGGCGGCGAACGTATACACCGGCCGGGAAACGCTGGTCAAAAACCAGGTGCTGCGCGGACGGACGGCCGGGGGTCGCGGTCCGCCCGCCGGGTGCCTGCCCGGTCAGGTCCGACGGGCCAGCAGGTAGCCGCGGCGGGTGGACGCCTCCTCGGGGTACGGGTCGCGCTCCAGCCGGGCGGTGACGGTGAAGCCGGCCTCGGCGAGCAGGCCGGAGACGGTGTCGGGCTCCAGGGAGCGGAAGTCCACGTCCACCCGGTGGCCCCACCACTCGTCCAGTGTCCTCACCCCGGTGCCCAGGTGGAACGAGACCAGGAGCACCCCGGACGGCCGCAGCACCCGCCGCATCTCCGCGAAGGCCGGTCGCAGTTCACCCGGTTCGAGGTGGATCACCGAGTAGAGCGACACCGCGGCGGCGAACTCCCCGTCGGCGGCGGGCAGCGCCAGCAGGTCGCCGACCCGGAACTCCGTCCCCGGGTGCTCCCGCCGGGCGACCGCCACCATCGCGGGCGACAGGTCCACCCCGACCGCCGTCGCTCCCCGTCCGCCCAGCCAGCCGGTGATGTGGCCCGGCCCGCATCCCAGGTCCGCGACCGTCCCTCCGGCGGCGTGCTCCAGCACCACGCCGAGCAGCGCCCGGTCCATCGCCTTGAACGCCAGCTCGTCCCCGATCCGCCGCCGGTACTCCTCCGCCACCGCGTCGTAGCTCGCCCGTACCCGCCCGTGTCCGCCGCCGTCCGCCATCCGGGCAGCCTGGCATCCGGTGCCGCCCCCGTACAGCCGAATGCCCGGACCGGCCGGACCGAACGGCGGACCGGCGCCCGGACCGAACGCGGCGGCCCCCGCCCGGGGTGGGCGGGGGCCGCGATGACGCGCGTGCGGGGGATCGGGTGGAGCGGGCGGGTCAGGCGGTGACGGGCTCGGGGGTCGTGGTGGCCGGGGCGGCGGCGGGGAGGTGGCGCATCAGGCGGTGGGCGAGGAAGGAGGCGCCGACCGCGAGGACGAGGCCGACCACGGCGGCGACGTGCAGGCCGTCGGTGAAGGCGGACCGGGCGGTGGCGAGCAGGTCGGTGCCGATCCGGCCGGGCAGGTGGGCGGCGACGGTGACGGCGCCGCCGAGGGTGTCCTGCGCGGTGCGGGCGGCCTCGCCGTCCAGGCCGGCCGGGAGGGCGCCGTCCAGCCGGGAGCGGTAGACCGCGGCGCCGGCCGCCCCCAGCAGGGCGATCCCGAGGGAGCTGCCGAGCTCGACGGCGGTCTCGGAGGTGGCGGAGGCGACGCCGGCCCGCTCGACCGGGGCGGCGGAGACGACCATCTCGGCGGTGAGCGTCATGGTGCCGACGGTGCCGGCGGCCAGCACGCCCGCCGCGGTGAGGATGAGCGCCAGCGGCGAGTCCGGGCCGACCAGGGTCATCATCGCGAAGCCGGCCGCGCCGATCAGGAAGCCGCCGGCCATCATCGCCGCCGGACGGACCTTCCCGGCGAGCGCCGAGCTGAGTCCGACGGCCGCGCCGACACCCACGCTGGGGACGAGCGACCAGAGTGAGGCGGTGAGCGGGCTCATGCCCTTGACCAGCTGCAGGTACTGCGAGGTGAAGAGGGTGAAGCCCATCATCGCGAACATCGCCATGGTGTTGACGGTGATCGCCCCGCTGAAGGCGCGGATCCGGAACAGGGAGAGGTCGAGCAGCGGGGCGGCGGCGGTGCGCTGGCGCCGGAAGAACGCGACGCCGAGGAGCAGGCCGGCCGGGACGGCGGCCGCGGCGACCGGGTCCCAGCCGTCGACGGCGAGGGTCTTGACGCCGTAGACCAGCGGCAGGACGGCGCCCAGCGAGAGGACGGCGCCGAGCAGGTCGAAGCCGCCGCCGCACCGGGGGGAGCGGTACTCGGGGAGCAGGGCGGGGGCGGCGAGCAGGACCAGGGCCATCACCGGGAGGGCGAGCAGGAAGACCGAGCCCCACCAGAAGTGGTCGAGCAGCAGACCGCCGGCGACCGGGCCGAGGGTGGCGCCGGTGGTGAGGATGCCGCCCCAGGCGCCGAGCGCGATCTGACGCTGCTTGGGGTCGTGGAACATGTTGCGGATCAGCGCGAGGGTCGAGGGCATCACGGTGGCCCCGGCGACGCCCAGCAGGGCGCGGGCGGCGATCAGCTGGGGGGCGCTGTCCGCGTAGGCGGCGAGCAGCGAGGCACCGATGAATCCGGTCGCGCCGATCATCAGCAGCCGGCGGCGGCCGATCCGGTCGCCCAGCGCGCCCATCGTGACCAGCAGCCCGGCCAGCAGGAACGAGTACATGTCCATGATCCACAGCTGCTCGGTGCCGCTCGGCGCCAGCGTGGTGGAGATGTAGGGGACGGCGAAGAAGAGGACGCCCATGTCCATGGTCAGGACGAGGGTCGGGAGCAGGAGGACGGCGAGGCCGATCCATTCGCGACGGCCTGCGCGGCCGGTGGTGGCGGTCATGAGGAAGACGGTACGGACGTGTCAGACATTTGTCTAGTACGAGCGTCTGAATCACTCGTGCGAGACTTGCGTGCCAGACGTATGTACGAGACATGCGTGCAAGACAAGCGTCTTGATCGGACGTAGCATGCGGGTATGGGAAATCGTGAGGACCTCATGGCCGGCGCCAAGCAATGCCTCTTCGACAAGGGCTACGGGCGCACCACCGCCCGGGACATCGCCACCGCGTCGGGCGTCAGCCTGGCGGCCATCGGCTACCACTTCGGGTCCAAGGAGTCCCTGCTCAACGCGGCGCTGATCGAGGCGACGGCGGAGTGGGGCACGGTGCTGGCGACCGTGGTGGCGCGGGCGAGCGAGGCGTCCGACGACCCGGCGGAGCGCTTCGTCGCGGTGTGGGACGGCGTGCTCGGGACCATCGCCGAGCACCGCGGCCTCTGGGCCTCGCAGTTCGAGGTGATGCTGCAGGCGGACCGGGTGCCCGAGCTGCGGGAGGCGCTCGCCGGGATCCAGAAGCAGGGGCGGCTCGGACTGTCGGCGCTGTTCCAGGGCCTGCCCGAGGTGCCGGACACCGACGAGGAGCTGTCCCGCGGCATCTTCTACCAGGCGCTGCTGGTCGGTCTGGCCGGCCAGTGGCTGGCCACCCCCGAACTGGCGCCGCGCGGGAAGGACTTCCTGCGCGGGCTGGAACTCGTCGGCGGTTCGGTGCTGCGGCCGAACGGTGCCCCGGCGGACGGTCCGGGGTGGCACGGGCCGACCGGCTGAACCTCAGGCGGTGACGGCCGTCAGCAGCACCACCGAGTCGACGTGCGCGAGCAGGCCGTGCCGCTCCTGCGGGACGGTCTGCAACTGGCCGGCGGAGAGTTCCTCGCGCCGGCCCGCGACGGTGAGGGAGACCCGTCCGCGCAGCACCTGGAGGCTGGCGGCGGCCGGGGCGTTGTGCTCGTCGAGCGAGGTGCCCGCGGTCAGGGCGATCACGGTCTGCCGGAGGACCCCGTCGTGCAGCACCAGATGGGCGCTGCGGCCGTGCGGGCTCTCGGCGGCCCGGGCCGCGTGTTCCGCGACGAGCTGTTCGAGATCGACCATCGCGTGTCCTCCTGAGTCCTGCCGCCGCTCCGCCGTGCCGGAACCCCCTCGCGGCCCAGCGTCCCGGACGTGCCCGGCGCCCGCACTCCGAGCGGCACCCCGGGCGGCGTCCGAGCGGCACCCGGGCAGTGGCCGGAGCCGTGTCCGGGCGCCCACGCGTGCGGACGCGGGTGGACGCGCTCGACGTGCGGGCGCGGCGGACAGCGCCCATCGTGGAGGGCATGGCGACCAACGAGCGTTCTTTCAGCGGGTTCCAGGTCAACCGCTCGCTGCTGGCCGGCGGCGCGCTGCTCACGGGCATCGGCGCGCTGTTCGGGACGGCGGGCGCGGTGATGGTGTGCGCGGCGCTGGCCACGGCCGGCCGCGACTGGGTGCGGCGGCTGGACACGCCGCCGCAGGCCCTGGCCCAGCGGGCCCTGCACGAGGCCAAGGTGGCGTCCTCGGCGGGCTGGGAGGCATGGCGCACCGAGCACCACTCGCCCAACTGAGACCGGGGCGGCACCCGTTCGCCCGTCCGCGCGTTCGACTCCGCGCGGACGGGCTGACCGGGTCCGGGCCGGACCGGTTCGGGGCGATCCGGGCCGGCCGTCGGTCCGGCTACAGTCCGAGCGACTTGGCGACGATGCTGCGCATGACCTCGCTGGTGCCGCCGTAGATCCGGAAGACCCGGTTGTCGGTGTAGAGCCGGGCGATCGGGTACTCCAGGATGTAGCCGTAACCACCGTGCAGCTGAAGGCACTTGTCGATCACGCCGGACGCCGACTCGGTGCAGAACAGCTTCGCCGCCGCGGCGTCCGCGACCGTCAGCTCGCCGTTCTGGTACAGCTCCAGCGCGCGGTCCACCATCGACTGCTGCGCCATCACCTGCGACTCGCAGTCGGCCAGGGTGAACTTGGTGTTCTGGAACTCGGCGACGGTCCTGCCGAACACCTTGCGGTCCTTGACGTACTGCACCGCGAACCGCACCGCCGCCGCGGCGGCCGCGTACGCGCCGACCGCGATCGCCAGCCGCTCCTGCACCAGGTTGTGGGTCAGATAGGTGAACGCCCTGCCCTCGTCGCCGAGCAGGTTCTCCACCGGCACCTTGACGTCCGCGAAGGCCAGCTCGGCGGTGTCCGAGCTGCGCAGCCCGATCTTCTGGAGCTTGCGGCCGACCGTGTAGCCGGGCGAGGTGGTGTCCACGCAGAGGATGGAGAGCCCGGCCCGACGGTTGTCCGGGTCGTACGGCGAGGTGCGGCAGACCACCAGGACGAGGTCGGCGAGGACGCCGCCGGTGATGAAGGTCTTGGCGCCGTTGAGGACGTAGTGGGTGCCGTCCTCGGAGAGCCGGGCGGTGGTGGAGATGCCGGCGAGGTCGGAACCCGCGCCCGGCTCGGTCATCGCGATCGCGGTCATGATGTCGCCGGAGACGAAGCCCGGCAGCCAGCGCGCCTTCTGCTCCTCGTCGGCGTACTCCAGCAGATAGGGCAGCACCAGGCCGGTGTGCACGCCGGAGGATCCGAAGCCGACGCCGGCCCGCGCGGTCTCCTCGGCCACCACCGCCTGGTACTTGAAGCCGCTCTCGCCCGCGCCGCCGTACTCCTCGGGCACCTCGATCCCGTAGACACCGAGCGCGCCGAGGGTGCGGTAGAAGTCCCGCGGCGGGTGTCCCGCGGCCTCCCAGTCCTCGTACACGGGGACGACCTCGTTGGCGATGAAGTCGCGGATGGTCTCGCGGAAGGTCTCGTGGTCCTCGGTGAACACGGTGCGGCGCACGGCGGCGCTCCCTTCGACGTGCCCGACGCGGCGCGGCCGGGCGGCCCGCCGATGGCCCCACAAGTTAATCGGGAGTAGCTTCGGCTGTCCAGGGTCGGAGGAGGGGTGTTCGCGCTGTTGCCGATGGGTGGGGGAACGGTCCGGCGGGGCCTTGGGTGAACGGCTGCTAGCCTGCCGGACGGGCGTCGGAGCGGGCGCCGAACGGGTGTCCGGAGGGGTGGGCGTCATGGTGGTGCGGCGGCCGCCCGCGCGGGCCCGGCGGGCGCAGATCCTGGCGGTGGCCGCCGAGCGCTTCCATCGCGAGGGCTACCACCGGGTGTCGATGGCGGACGTCGCGGCCGGGGTCGGCATCACCGCGCCCGCGCTCTACCGGCACTTCCGGGGCAAGCCCGAACTGCTGGACCGCGCCGTCGGGGTGGGCCTGGAGGCGCTGGCCGACGCGGTGCGGACGGCCGGTTCGACGGCGGACCTGGCCGCCGCGCTGGCCGCCGTGGCCGTCGCCCATCGCCCGCTGGGCACCCTGGTGCAGCGGGAGGCCCGGCTGCTGCCGCCGGACCGGCGGGCGGCGTTCCGGCGCGAACTGCGCGCCGACATCGGCCTGATGGCCGCCGTGCTGCGGGCCGAACGCCCCGGACTCGCCGCCGCGGACGCCGAACTGCTCTGCTGGTCGGCGCTGTCGGCGGGGGCCGGGCTCTCCTACCAGTCGACCGCCCCGCAGCCGCGACGGGCCGAACGGCTGCTCCGGGAGGTGCTCGGGGCGGTGCTCGCGGTCCGCCTCGACGCCGCGGGGCCCGCCGCCGCGGCCGCGGTCGCCGTCCCGGTGGAGCCCCGTCCCGCTCCCGCGCCGGGGTCGCAGTCGCGCCGGGAGGAACTGCTGACGGCCGCCGTGCGGCTGTTCCACCGGCGGGGCTTCGACAACGTCAGCACCGGTCGGCTGGGTGCGGAGGTGGGAATCTCGGGGCCGAGCGTCTACCGGCACTACGACAGCAAGGCGCAGCTGCTTGCCGCCGCCCTGGTCCGGGGCCGGGAGCGGCTCCGGCACGAGGTCGGCGGCGCGATCACCGGCACCCCGGGCGGTCCGGAACGGGCGCTGGCGGCGGGTCTGGCCGCGTACGTGGACTTCGCCCGGCGCAACGGGGACTACCTGGGCGTGATGCTGAGCGAGACCGAACGGCTGGCGCCGCCGGACCGCCGGGCCGCGGTGGACTTCCGGCGGGACTTCCTGCGCGGCTGGGTGGAGCTGCTGGTCCGGGTCCGCCCGGAGGAGGGCGCGGCGGCCGCCCGGATCCGGGTGCACGCGCTGTTCTCGCTGGTGAACGACGGGGTGCGGAACCGGCCGCACAGTGTCCGGCCGGACCTGGACGACTGCCTGCTGCGGCTCGGCCGGGCGGTCCTCGGCCTCCCGGACCTCCCGGACCTGTAGGACCTGTAGGACCTGTAGGACCTCCCAGGCCCGTCGGGTCACCCGGGCCCGCCGGACCTCCGGAGGCGACGGACCTCCCGGACCCGTCGGGTCCGGGAGGCCGGAGCGACGCGGCCGGGTGGGGCCCCGCCGGCGTGGGGCGCCCACCCGGCCGCGATCGGCGGACGTGCTCAGGGGCGGAGCGTCACTCAGCCACCGATGTGCGGGGCGAACAGGGCGGCGAGGTTGCCGTTGCCCTGGAGGGCGCCGATGTTGCCGGCGTTCCCGGTCGCCGCGAGGGTGTTGCTCTGGTTGCTGGCGCCGGAGCCGGTGGCGGTCTGCTGGTTGCTGACCACGTTGCCGTGGACGTTGCCGATGATGTTGCCGGAGCCGGTGTTGCTCACCACGCTGCTGTTGGAGTGGTGGTCCGCGCCGGCGCCGTTGTCGGCGTGGGCGGTGCCGATGCCGGCGAGGAGGAAGGCCCCGAGGGCGGTGACGGCGGCGGCTGCGCGGATACGGGACACGATGGTCTCCCTGAGGGTGGGGTGCGAATGGTGGCGCGTTCCGGAGTGGCCGCTCCGCAGCGCCGTTGCCTGACGTCGCACGACCAGGATTCACCGGGGCCGGGCAAGAACTCCACCGAATGGCCGAGGATTCGCCCGATGGTGGTACCCGGATGATTGTCCGACTGCTGCCCGGACCAGGGGTGTTCGAAGGTTTCTTGGTGAATGCTTTACTGTTTCATTGCCAAGAGTCGACCCTTCAGGCCCTCAGGAGTCCGCCCCGTGACCAGCCTCGCCCTCGGCCCGTCCTGGCTCGATCCGACCTACCTGATCTCCACCTTCGGGCTGATCGGCATCCTGGCGATCGTCTTCGCCGAGTCCGGCCTGCTGATCGGCTTCTTCCTCCCCGGCGACTCGCTGCTCTTCACCACCGGCCTGCTGGTGGCCGGCGGCACCTATCTGGACCAGCCGCTCTGGCTGGTCTGCGCGCTGATCGTGGTGGCGGCGGTGGCCGGCGACCAGGTCGGCTACCTGTTCGGACGGAAGGTCGGACCGGGGCTGTTCCGCCGCCCGGATTCCCGGCTGTTCAAGCAGGAGAACGTGGAGAAGGCGGCCGCCTTCTTCGACCGGCACGGCCCGAAGGCGATCGTGCTGGCCCGGTTCGTGCCGATCGTGCGCACCTTCACCCCGATCGTCGCCGGGGTGGGCGCGATGAACTACCGCGTCTTCGTCCTCTTCAACCTCATCGGCGGCGTGCTCTGGGGCGCGGGCGTCACGGTGCTCGGCTACTTCCTCGGACAGATCCCGTTCGTCCGGGAGAACATCGAGGCGATCCTGGTCGGCATCGTGCTGGTCTCGGTGGTCCCGGTGGCCGTCGAGCTGCTCCGCGCCCGGCGCTCCGGCCGGGCCGCCCCCGTCGTCGACGCCGAGCGCCCCGACCGTCCCGCGGCGCCGGCCGCCGGGGCCGGCGGCCGCCACCGCGCCGGGTAGGCGTCCGGGACCGCCCGGGCCCGCCGCCCCGTACATGTGCGTCCGGCAGTTCGATCGGGCATGGTGTATCCGGAGATCGAACGGCGGCCCGGGGGACCGGCACCGCCAGGGGCGGCAAGGAGCGGAAGTGCCGAAGCGGGGCCGGCCGGGCGGCGGCAAGAAGGCCAGGGGCGGTCGGGGCGGCCGGTCGCCCGGACCGCAGTCCCGGCCCGCCGCCGGGCCGCGTCCGGTCCACCCGTCCGACGCGCCGCCCACCGAGGGCCTGCTCGGGCGCCCCGCCCCGGTCGTCGAACCGACCGTGGAGATCCCGCTCGTCCTGCCCGTGCCCGAGACCAGGGGCCTGCTGGCCCCCGAGTCGGAGCCCGAGCCGGAGCCCCACGCCCCGCCGACGGACGCGGTGCCGTCCGGCGGGTCGCCCGCGGCCGGGACACCGGTCGATGCCGGGTCGGCCGAGCAGGGGCGCCGCCGCCGTTCGGTGGCCGAGGACACCCTCACCCCCGAGGAGTGGCGGGCCGCCGGCTACACCCCGCCGCTCGGCATCCCGGTCGGCGCCCTCAAGCCCGGCGCGCCCGGAGAGGCGCCGTGGCCGGACCGGATGCGCACCCTGCTGCGCACCCCGATGTCCGAGCGCCCGGCCTTCGAACGGACCGCCCGCGAGCTGCACCCCTCGGTCGCCGCCGGCCGCAACGTCCCGCGTGTCCTCGACCTGACCCTGCGCATCGGGGAACTGCTGCTGGCCAGCGGCGAGGCCGCCGAGGACGTCGAGGCGGCCATGCTCGGCATCGCGCACGCCTACCGGCTGGACCGCTGCGAGCCGCAGGTCACCTTCACCCTGATCGGGATCTCGCACCAGCCCTCGCTGGTCGAGCCGCCGATCACCGCCGACCGGGTGGTGCGCCGCCGCACCTCCGACTACACCCGGCTGAACGCGGTGTACGAGCTGGTCGCGGACATCACCGCCGAGCGGGTGAGCGTCAACGACGCCTACCGCCGGCTCGCGCTGATCCGCCGCAACCGCCACCCGTACCCGGCCTGGATGCTCGCCCTGAACACCGGTCTGCTGGCCGGCGCGGCGACCTTCCTGGTCGGTGGGCGGATCGACGACAAGGCGTGGCTGGTCTTCCTCAGCGCCTTCGTCGCCGCCGTGCTCGGCGACCGGATGGCCTCGCTGATCGCCCGTCGGGGACTGCCGGAGTTCTACCAGTTCGTGCTGGCCGCGATGCCGGCCGCGGCCTCCGGCATCGTGCTCTCCTTCAACGACCTGGGCCTGCGCGGCTCGGTGGTGATCACCGGCGGACTGTTCGCGCTGCTGCCCGGACGCGCCCTGGTCGCCGCCGTCCAGGACGGTCTGACCGGCTTCTACATCACCGCCGCGGCCCGGCTGCTGGAAGTCATCTACCTGGTGGCGGGCATCGTCATCGGCGTGATGCTGATCCTCTACCTGGGGGTCGGCTTCCAGGCGAAGCTGAAACCGGACGAGTCCCTGGTCGGGAACAGCTACCCGCCGGTCCAGATGGTCGCGGCGCTGGTGCTGACCTGCGCCTTCGCGATGCTGCTGCAGACCGACCGGCGCTCGCTGGCCCTGGTCACCCTGAACAGCGGCATCGGCTGGGCCAGCTACGGGGTGCTGGCCTACAACGCCCAGCTCTCGCCGATCGTCGCGACCGGTGTCGCGGCCGGCCTGGTCGGCCTCTTCGGCCAGCTGATGGCGCGCTACCGCAACGGCTCCGCGCTGCCGTACGTCACCGCCGCGATCGGGCCGCTGATGCCCGGTTCGGCGCTCTACCTCGGCATGCTGTCGTTCGCCCAGGGACACCCCAGCGGCGGCCTGGTCCAGATCACCAGGGCCGCGGCGATCGCCCTGGCGCTCGCCATCGGGGTGAACCTGGGCGGGGAGATCGCCCGGCTCTTCATGAAGCTCCCGGTCGGGGTCGAGCGGCCGTCGCTCGCACCGGTGATCCCGCGCCGGGCGGCCAAGCGCACGCGCGGGTTCTGACGCCGATCGTTGGCCTCCGGGCCATGTCGTGGCAGACCGCACGCAGCACCAGGAACGAAGGTAAGACGCATGACCACACTGCTGGACGGCTACCGCGAGCACATCGTCGGCGCGCACAAGCAACCGCTGTTCCTGCTGCTGGTCGGGTTCATCACCTCGTTCGTCTTCATCCGGTTCAGCGTGCGGATGATCAGGGCCCAGGTCCGCTGGTGGCCCGGCAACGTGACGCCCGGCGGGCTGCACATCCACCACATGGTCTTCGGCCTGGGCTTCCTGCTGGTCGGCGGCATCGGGGTGTTCGCCACCTACGGCGGCCACCCGTGGATCGACCTCTTCGGCCTGCTCTTCGGCATCGGCTGCGGTCTGGTGCTGGACGAGTTCGCGCTGATCCTGCACCTGGACGACGTCTACTGGAGCGAGCAGGGCCGCAAGTCGGTGGACGCGGTGATCTTCGGCATCCTCTTCACCGGTCTGCTGCTGGTCGGCTACGTGCCGCTGGGCGCCGAGCCCACCGGGGAGACCCGATGGGGCCTGGTCACGGTGATCTCGGTGAACGCGCTGGCGATGGTGGTCACCCTGCTCAAGGGCAAGATGTGGACCGGTCTGCTCGGGATCATGGTGCCCGGCCTCTCCTGGGTGGGCGCGATCCGGCTGGCCCGGCCGAGCAGCCCCTGGGCGCGCTGGCGGTACGCGGGGCGCCCGCGCCGCCGGGCCCGGGCACTCCGGCGCGAGCGTCGTCTGCACCGGCGCGCGGACATCGCCCGCACCTGGCTTTTCGATCTGATCGCCGGGGCGCCGGACAAGGTGTCGGCCAACCACCCGGCCGCCCACCGGGTGGCCGAGCGGATGGCCGCCCGGGCCAGTGCCCACCTGGACGCGCACGCCGCCCGGGCGCTGTCCCGGCGCTCCGCGCGGCTGGCCGACCGGCGCTCGGCGGCGGGCGGGGAGCACCCGTCGGGCAGCCACCGGACCGCGGGGGCGAACGGCAACGGGGGCGCCGCCGGGAACGGTGCGGCGTACGGCGGGGCGGCGTACGGCGGGCAGGGCGGCTACGACGGTGCGGCCGATCAGGCGGGGCCGCGGGGCGGGTCCCAGCGCCGCCGCCGAACCGTTCGGGCCGGCCGGGGCCGGACGTACGCCGTCCGGCCGACCGGGCAGCCCCTCCGTCCGGGGCGACACCGCTGGTTGCGGACGCATACGCGTCGGATGAGCCGTTAGTTCGCATACCCTGGCCGCCCGGTTGGGAGCGCTTCACGGTCGGATCATCGGATGGTCACCCGGCCGGCGGTGCGGGCTTGAGGTGTGAAACCCGCCCCGCTTGAGAACATGGCGGGTAGTGACCGTCTTGTCACGGAATGGGAGCCTTTGCCGCATCTGCCGGCGCCCGCCGCCCCGGCCCCGTCACCCGCCCGGGCCCCACCGCGGCGCGGGCGCGCGGCCGCTCCCTCGTGACCGTTCGAAGGGATGAATCGTGGCGCGCAGATTCCTGCCGACCCTCCTGTTGTCCCTCACCGTCCTGCTCGGGCTGCTCCCCGTCGCGGCCGCCGCCCCGAAGGAGCCGGGCGAGCCCAGCGTCGCCGCGGAACCGTCCGGGCCCGGTTCCGCGGGTTCCGCCGGGGCGCCGGGGGCCCTGGGGACCCTGGGTGCTCCGGGTGCTCCGGGTGCTCCGGGGGCGGAGACCTACCCCTCCGTCGAGGAGATCGACCGGTCCCGGGCCGAGGCCGACGCCACGGCCGGCTCGGTCGCCGCGATCGAGGCCGGCCTCACCGCCGCCAGGACCGAGCTGGACACCGCCGCCCGGACCGCCGAACAGGCCGTCGAGGCGTACAACGGCGCCCAACTGGCCCTCACCCGCGCCCGCGCAGAGGAATCCGCCGCCGCCGCCCGGTCGGCGGCCGCCGAGGTCGAACGCTCCACCGCCTCCGAGGACGCCGCGGCCCTGGCCGCCGAAACGTACCGGCAGGGCACCAGCGCCGAACTCTCCGCGATCAACGCCCTGCTCGGCGCACACGGCCCGCGCGAGGCCGGCGACCGGGCCGCCGTGGTCGGGATCGCCAGCGACCGCTCCCGGCAGATCCTCGACGCCGCCGTCTCCACGGCCGCCGAGGCCGGCCGGGCCGCCGCCGCCGCCCGTACCGCGACCGAGGCCGCCGAACGCGCCGCCACGGCGGTCACCACCGCCCGGGAACAGGCCGAGGCCCGGCTGACCGACCAGCAGAACCAGGTCGCGGCGACCGCCCTGAGGCGCGAACGGCTGCTCACCGAACTGGCGGCCGCCCGCCACACCACGGTCGAACTGGAGCGGCAGCGGCGCGAGGCGCTGGAGGCGATCGCGGCCCGCGAGGCCGAAGCGGCGGCGCGCGCGGCCGCCGAGAAGGCCGCCGCCGAACGCGAGGCGGCGGAACGGGCCGCCGCCGAGCTGGCCGCGGCGGAGAAGGCGGAGGCGGAGAAGGCGGAGAAGGCTTCCGCTTCCGCGGCCGCCGCCACCCCGGCGAAGACCGGCCCGGCCGCCGCCGCACCCCCGGCCGGACAGCCCTGGTCCGCCGAGGGCGCGGCCTCCGCCGTGGCCTACGCCCGCGCCAGGATCGGCCTGCCCTACATCTGGGGCGGCGAGGGCCCGGCCGGCTACGACTGCTCCGGGCTGACCATGATGGCCTGGCGCGAGGGCGGCAAACGGCTCAACCACTTCGCCGCCGACCAGTACGCGCAGTCCACCCCGGTCACCTACCGCCAGCTGCGCCCCGGTGACCTGGTCTTCTGGACCGCCACCGGGCGCGCCGCGGACATCCACCACGTCGGCCTCTACATCGGCGACGACCAGATGATCGAGGCACCACGCGTCGGCATGCCGATCAAGAAGGCCAGCCTCTGGATCATGGGCACCCCCGACTTCTACGCCCGCCCCTGACCGGCCGCCGCCCGGCTGTGCGGCGTCAGGTGCGGGTCGGCCTCGGCGACCGGCCAGAGGTCGAGGCCGTCGGAGTCCCAGTGGTCCAGCACGGGCTGCGTCACGATCACCCGGGCCGGTGTTCCGCGGGCCCGGGGCGTTCCGCACCGGGATTTCGCTGGCGGGCCGCGGTGGGAGCCGGGGTGCCGGGCGACCCGTCAGGGGCGGGGTCCAGGGCCGGAATAAATCGGATGCCGTCGCCGAAACCCCGCCGTACGGTGGGCGGATGGGCAACGAGACGTACGGCGGGACCAGGGAGCCGGGCAGCGGCCGACCGGGGGAGCGGGCCGACGCGGGTGACGGGATCGAGATCCGCGCGATCGGCGAGGGCGAGGTCGAGGCGTGGGACCGGGCGCTCGCCAAGGGCTTCCTGCGCGCGCACGTGGGCTCGGCGGCGGAGTTCCGCCGCCGGCAGTGGGAGCCGGACCGGATGGTCGGGGCCGCGGTCGACGGCCGGTTCGTGGCCACCTTCCGCAGCTTCGACACCGAGCTGACCGTCCCCGGCGGCGCGGTCGTCACGGCCGACGCGATCACCGCCGTCACCGTGACCGCCACCCACCGCCGGCGCGGGCTGCTCCGCCGGATGATGACCGCGGACCTCGCGGCCGCCCGGGAGCGCGGCACCGCGGTCGCGATCCTGATCGCCGCCGAGTACAACATCTACGGCCGCTACGGCTTCGGCCCCGCGACCCGGGGCCACGGCTGGAACATCGACCTGCTCCGGGCCGGAGGTCTGCGGGACGGTCTGCCCACCGTGCCCGGCGGGCGGATCGACCTGGTGGAGATGGCGGAGCTGCGCAAGCTCGGCCCCGAGCTGTTCGACCGCTGGCGGGTCACCCAGGCCGGTGCGATCGCCCGCGACGAGCTGACCTGGCAGCGCATCACCGGCGAGGTCGAGGTGCCCGGCTTCGACTGGAAGGAGCCGTTCGCGGCCGTCCACCGGGATGCCGACGGCACCCCGACCGGTCTGGCCGTCTACCGGATCGACGACAACTGGGACGGCTCGTACCCCAACTGCACGCTCACCCTCTCGGACCTGTTCGCCCTCGACCGGGCCGCGGCCACCGAGCTGTGGCGGTTCGTCTGCTCGATCGACTGGGTCCGCACGGTCGTGGCCGAGAACGTCGGCCAGGACGACCCGCTGCCGATGCTGCTGAACGACCCGCGGGCCGCGACGCCGCACGCCGACAACGCCGACTACATGTGGCTGCGGATCCTCGACATCGAGGCCGCGTTCAACGCGCGGACGTACGGCGCGGCCGGCCGCGCGGTGCTGGAGGTCGACGACCCGGCGGGCTACGTCGCGGGCCGCTGGGCGTTCGAGGTCGCCGCCGACGGCACCGGCCGCTGCGTCCGGACGGCCGACGAACCCGATCTGGCGCTGGACGCCTCGGCGCTGGGCGCGCTCTACCTGGGCGGCGAGACGCTGCCGCGGCTCGCCGTGGCCGGGCGGGTCACGGAGCTGCGCCCCGGTGCGGCGGCGGCCGCGGACCTGTTGTTCCGCACGCCGCTGGCGCCCTGGAACATCGACGGATTCTGATCGGGCCGCACGACCGGGGAAGGCCGGCCCGTTTTCGGCGGGTCGGCCTTTCCCTCTGTCCTCCCGCTATTTGACGGCGGTCTTCCCGATGGTGGGAAGGATGAAGTCCTGGATGAGCCCCTTGGCGTCGCGGACGATCGGCCGGAACACCCGGTAGCGCGAGAGGTTGATCACCCGGGCCGCCATGGGGGTGGACCGGTGGACGAATTCCCGGGTCCGCCCGGTGTCCTCGGTCCGGTCGAAGACCCAGTAGAGGACGACGACCATGAGGTGCAGCCAGAGCACGTCGGGCAGCAGCTCGACCAGTTCGGCGTCCAGCTTCGGTGCCAGGTCCGAGCCCTCCAGCACCTCGCGGAACAGCGCGACCGCGGTGGCCCGGGCCGGGTGCGACTCGTTGGAGAAAGGGCTCAGCGCGCTGGTGGGGTCGGCGGCCGTGCGGAAGAACTGGGCGGCGAACTCGTGGTACGGGGCCGCCGTGTCCAGCCAGGAGACCAGCGCGATCTCCAGGCGCTCGGCGAAGTCCCGGGTGTGGGCCATGCGATTCCTGGCGTCCGCCGCGTGGTCGTACGTCATCCGGTCGTAGAACCCCTGGATCAGGAATTCCTTCGCCGAGAAGTAGTAATAGGCGTTTCCGACCGAAACACCCGCCTCGGCGGCGATGGCGCGCATGGTGGTCTTCTCGTAGCCGCGCTCCTGGAAGAGCCGCATCGCGGTCTCCAGGATCAGGGCCCGGGTCTGCTCGCTCTTGTCCGTCTTCGGCCGGGCGCGGCTGCCGCGGGTCTCGGCGGGCGCCGAGGGGGCGCCGTCGGCGCCGCCGCTGTCGGTGCCGCCGCCGTCGTTCGTCGCGCTCGGGCCGTTCGTCGCTGCCAGGTCGTCCACGCCCCGAGCCTAGCCCGATCGGCCCAGCCTCCGGTGGTGTCGGCCCGGACGGCACCGGATGCCCCCTCCGCATCCGGTGCCGACACGGCGCCGTTCTCCGTGAACTCTCTTCGAATCTCTTCGAACGCGTTCAAAAGCATGCCATGACTTCGGACCGGGCTTGAACGCGTTCAGGCCGAATGAGAGGCTCGTTCCGTGATCACCACCATCCGCCGGGGGAGCGCCCGGGACGCCGAGGCCGTCGCCACGCTGCACGCCGCCAGCTGGCGCAGCGCGTACACCGGCATCGTTCCCGACAGTGCCCTCGGCGACGGGCTGGCGGGCGAGCGGCGTGAGATCTGGGAACTGCGGCTGACCGTCGACTACGGCGCCCCCGAGGCGACCCCCGAACTGCTGATCGCCGAACGGGCGGGCGACACCGTGGGATTCGCCTACCTGGTCCCGATGCCGGACGGCCGGGTGCTGCTCGACAACCTGCACGTCCGCCCCGGGCTGACCGGCGCCGGGATCGGCGGGGACCTGCTGGACGCGGCCCGCGCCCATGTCGCCCGACAGCACCCCGGGGCCGACCTCTACCTGGAGGTACTGCGGGCCAACACCCGCGCGATCGCCTTCTACGAGCGGGCCGGCGGCCGCCGCACCGCGGCCGGGCAGGGCGTCTTCCCCGGTGGTCACACACTGCCCGAGTACGAGTACACCTGGTCGGCCGTCGCGCCGGCCGGTCGGTCGCGGTCGTAGACCGTCACCGGCACCCCCCGGTCCGTCAGCCGGGCCCGCACCAGGGGCTCCACCGACTCCCAGCGCCCGCCCGCCAGTCCGCAGCCGATCCTCGGCATGTGCACCGAGGCGCCCAGGTCCAACGCGTGCCCGCCGAGGGTCGCCAACGCGGTGTCGATCGCCTCGTACCGCACCGGCGGCCCGGACGAGCGGCCCGTCCGGATGCCGCGCTGGCCGACCAGGTTGGCCACCCAGAGGTGCTCCGCCACCCGGACCAGTTGCACGGCGCCCAGCCCGAAGTCGTTCCCCGCGCGCTCCCGGTGCCACCGCCGGTACGCCGCCTCCGGCCCGGCCCAGCGCCGCGAGACGGCCAGCACGAAGCCCTTCCCCCACCCGCAGTTGTTCGCCCGCTCGCCTCCGGGGCGCTCTGATCCGGTGCCGACGGTCGTTGCTCCCTCGCTCGCCCCAAGCCTTCGGCCGGGAGGTGCCCCCACCGTCGCTCCGTCGCGCCTCCCTTTCGGCACCGGCGCGCCCCTTCGGCTCGGGGCGGAGCGTTGCAGACGTGCGCGATCACCTTCACCCCCTTGCCCAGGGGCGCCGTGGCATCGCCCCGGACGTAGTCGATGGTCCTCGCCGTCGTCATGTCCCGAAAGCTAGCGCGTGGCACTGACAGTGGATTCGGGAGCCGACAGGTCCGGGACGCGGGACGCGGTCCTCAGGTGGCGGCGGCCCGCGAGAGCGATCAGCAGGGCGAGCGCCGCCGCCCCCGCCGGGATCCAGTACCCCGCGCCGGGGCCTGCGTGTTCCGCGAGCGCGCCGGCCAGCGCCGAGCCGGTCGATATCCCGATCATGATTCCGGACACCGCGATCGCCATCGCCTCGTTCAACTGCCGCCGGGGCAGGAGTTCCTGGATCAGCGTCATGCCGGTGACCATGGTCGGCGCGGTGCCCGTGCCGGCCGCGAACAGGGTCGCCCCGAGCAGTGCGAGCCCCGCGCCGCCCAGCCCGGCGGCGAGCGGCAGGAGCAGCAGCCCCGCCATCGCCGCCACGCCCCGCAGGAAACGGGTACCCGCGGGGCCGGTCGGCCGCAGGGTGCCGAACGCCAGCCCCGCCACGCAGGAACCGGCAGCCACCAGGGCCAGCAGTCCGCCCGCGACCGGCCGGTTCCCGAGCGCGTCCGCGTACGCGACGGTGGTCAGGTCGAGCGCGCCGAAGACCATGCCGGTGCTGAGGAAGGTCAGCGCGAGCACCCGGAGCGCGGGGACCCGCAGCGGCGAGCGTGGTTCGTCGGCGTCGGCGTCGGCGTCGGCGTCGGCTTTGGCTTTGGCGGCTACGGCGGACTCGGGCCGGTCCGCCGTCGGCGGTTCGGTCCGCCGCTGGGCCGCGAAGAGCAGTGCCCCGACCGCGCCGGCCCCGCCGGCGGCGAGCATCCCGGCCTCCGGGGCGACCGTGGTGCACAGGACCATGCCGAGCACCGGTCCGGCCATGAAGCAGAGCTCGTCCAGGGCCTGTTCGAGGGAGTTGGCGAGGTGCCGGTCGTCCGGCGCGTCGCGGAGCAGGTGCGCCCAACGGGCCCGTGCCATGCCGCCGAGGTTCGGCATCGCGGCCCCGGCCGCCCAGCAGAGGTACAGCGTCCAGTCGGGCGCGCCGAGGCGGACGCAGAGCAGTAGCCCGGACAGCGGCACCAGGTTGTACAGCACCGCCGGGACGGTGACCCGGGACTGCCCGAACCGGTCGACGAGCCGGCCGATCAGCGGCATGCCGACCGCCACGGCGCCCAGTCCGGCCGCGGCGACGGTGCCCGCGAGCGTGTAGGAGCCGCGCCGTTCGGCGATCAGCACCACCAGGGAGACACCGGTCATCGACATCGAGAGCCGGGCGAGCAGCCCGGTCAGGGTGAAGGCGACGGTGCCGGGCCGGGTGAACAGGCGTCGGTACGGGGCGAGCATGGGGCTCCGGGGGAAGGAGGAGAGAGGGAGGGCTCCAGCCTCGGGCCGCCGCCCGCGCGCGGTCCAACACCTGTTCCGCCGCATTCACAACAAAGTGCTGTTGGTCAGGGCCGGGCGCGGCCTCCGACCGCCTCCGCCCGCCCGGCCGTCCGCGCGTTGCTAGCCTGCCGCCATGCCCCACGACCTGCACCCCCGCCTGCTGCGCGGCTTCGTAGCGACCGCCGAGACGCTGCACTTCGGCCGCGCCGCGGAGCGGTTGCACGTGGCGCAGCAGGCGCTCAGCCGGGATGTCCGGACGCTGGAACGGCTGCTCGGCGACACGCTGTTCGTCCGCACCACGCGCAGCGTCGAACTCACCACGGCCGGGCACGGGTTGCTGCCCAAGGCCCGCCGGCTGCTGGCCCTGCACGACGAGATCCTGACCGGCGTGGCGCAGCGGCCGCTGCTGCTCGACCTCAACAGCGATGTCACCGGCCCGGACCTCACCAGCGACCGGCTGCTCCAACGGGCGCGCGCCGCCTGGCCGGAGGGCGAACTGCTGGCCCGCTTCCACGGCGGCCTGGCGGCCGCGGCCACCGAACTGCTCGCCCATCGGCTGGACGTGTCGTTCGGCCGCTACGCCGGACTGCCCGCCCGGGCCCGGGCCCGACTCGCCCAGCGCCCGGTCAGGCTGGAGGCGGTCTCGGTGATGATGTCCTCGGGTCACCCGCTGGCCGGACGGCCGGCGCTGCGGCTCGCGGAACTCGCCGGGCATCCGGTCGACATCTGCGCGGGCAATCCGGCGACCACCGAGTGGGCCGACCTCGGCCGGCGGCTGCTGGAGGAGCACGGCCTGGCCGCGGCGCCGCCAAGGGTCCCGCCGGTGGGGGTGGACGAGACGGCCCGCTACCTGGCCCGGCACGGTGATCCGATGCTGACCACCGTCGGCGGTCCGGTGCTGCCGGGCGCCGTGAACGTGCCGCTGGTCGAGCCGGTGCCGCTCAGTCTGGTGAGTCTGGTGCACCGCCCGGAGCTGCGGCATCCCGGACTGACCGCACTGCTGACAGCCGCGGCCGAACTCGGCTCGGCCGAGGGCTGGTTGCGCCGCCCGGTGGGCAGCTGGCTGCCGGCGCCGGACGCCGCGCTGCTGGCGCCCTAGGTCTTCTCCTGCCCGCTGACGGGGCGGCCGGGCGGAACCGCCGGATCAGGAATCACCGTGCCGCGGCGGGTTGTTGTGGCGGGACAGGACTCCGCCCCTGCCGCTCGGGGGTCGGCAGGGGCGGAGTCGGGCGCGGGCGGGCGGTCGGCCCGGGGGTCGACACGCGCGCCCGCCGCTGTCGGGGGCCGCAGGGCCCGCGGCCGAGGTCGGCCGGGTCAGGCCGCCTTCACGGCGGAGATGTCGAAGGTGAGCTTGACCTTCTCGCCGATCAGCACGCCGCCGGTCTCCAGCGCCGCGTTGTAGGTCAGGCCCCAGTCGGTGCGGTCCAGGACGGCCTTGCCCTCGAAGCCGACCCGGTCGGCACCGTAGGCGTCGACGGCGTGGCCGGTGAAGTCGAGGTCCAGGGTGATCGGGCGGGTGACGTCCTTGATGGTCAGCTCGCCGCTCATCCGGTAGGACTCGTCGCCCACGCGCTCGGCGGCGGTGCTGCGGAAGCGCATCTCCGGGAAGCTCTCGGCGGCGAAGAAGTCGCTGGTGCGCAGGTGCTCGTCGCGCTGGGCCTGGTTGGTGTCGATGCTCGCGACCTTGATCACCAGGTCGGCGCGCGAGTTGGTCGGGGTGGTGCCGTCCAGGTGCAGCTTGCCCTCGTACTCGGTGAAGCGGCCCTTGACGTTGGTGACCATCGCGTGGCGGACGGCGAAGCCGATCTCGCTGTGGGTGGTGTCGATGGCCCAGTCGCCGGTCAGGTGTCCGAGCCCGAGGTCCTGGCCGGCCGGGTTCTCGGCGACGGCGACGGCGGTGGTCGCGGTGTCGGTGGTCTTGGTGCGGTTGAACAGGCCCATGGCTCCTCCTCGGGTTCGAAGCCATTTGTTTAGGCTTCAACTTGATGTCTCCACTGTAGACCCGACTCGTTCAAAGTTCAACCACTGATCGCGGGTGAGTCTCCGCCGGGTCCGCTTGACCCTCGACCCGGTCGAGGCCGCAGAGTCTCCGGCATGGAGAGCGACCTGCGCAGCATCGGCGAACTGGCCCGCGACAGCGGTCTGAGCGTCAGTGCCCTGCGGTTCTACGACGGCGCCGGGGTACTCGCCCCGGCCCGGGTCGACCCGCGCACCGGTTACCGCTGGTACGCCCCCGGACAGCTGGCCGACGCCCGGCTGCTCGCCCGGCTGCGCCGGGTGGGCCTGCCGCTGGCCGACATCCGGGCCGTGCTCGGCGCGGCCCCCGGCAGCGGCGCCGCCCGGCGGGTGGTGGACGAGCACCTGCGTCGACTGGAGGACGGCCTCGCCGACGCGCGCCGCGAACTCTCCCTGATCCGCCGGTTGATCGACCAGAGGGAGAGCCCCATGACCACGACCCCCGCCGAGTACCGCTTCACCGTCCCCGCCGGCGAGCTGGCCGAAGCCCTGGACGCGGTCCGCTTCGCCGTCGGCGGCGACCCCGAGCTGCCGGTGCTGTCCGGTGTGCTGTTCGACCTCGACGGTGGTCTGCTGCGCCTGGTCGCCACCGACCGCTACCGGATCGCCCTGGCCGAGGTGCCCGTGGAGTCCGAGGTGTCCGTCGAGCCCGCTGCCGCGTCGGCCGTCGTGCCGGTCGCGCTGGCCGACGCCGTCCGCGCGCTGCTCGGCTCCGCGGCAGGGGCGGTGGAACTGGTGCTCGGCGCCGGAGCGGTGCGTGTCACGGTCGGCGGCCACCGGATCGAGGGTGCCGCGCTCGACCACGACTACCCCGACTACCGGCCCCTCGTCCGGCTGGAGCCGGTCCACCGGATCGGGCTGCCTGCCGCCGAGCTGCGCGCGGCGCTTGTGTCCGCCGCGACCAGCAGCCTGCCGTCCGGACCGCACGGCGCGGCCTGCGAGGTCACCCTGCTGACCGTCGACGGCGAGGGCCGGTTCGCCGTCGCCGCCCCGGGGACCGGGACCGACGGGGCGGACGATGCCCTCCGGGTGGCGGTCAACCGGGACTTCCTCCTGGAGGCCCTCCCGGTCGACGCCCCGGGGCAACTGCTCCTCGAACTCGGCGGCCCGATCACCCCCCTCGCCGTCCGCGCCGCCGACCGCCCCGGCACCTTCTCCGTCCTGATGCCGGTCCGCCTTCCCGCCTGACCTCGTCCGCCTCCTGTTCGGTCCGGGTGTTTGCTGGTGCTAGCACGGTGCTTGCAATTGCAAGCGCGGTGGGGCAGGGTGTTCGCATGGCCTCACTGAACGTCGGCCCGCTGGGCGCGTACATCCGCGAGCAGCGGCGCAATGCGCAGTACTCGCTGCGGCAGCTGGCGGAGGCCGCCGGTGTGTCCAACCCGTACCTCAGCCAGATCGAGCGCGGGTTGCGCAAGCCGAGCGCGGAGATCCTGCAGCAGATCGCGAAGGCGCTGCGGATCTCGGCGGAGACGCTCTACGTCCAGGCCGGGATCCTGGAGGAACGGCGGGGGGAGGGCCTGGAGCTTCGGGCCTCGATCCTGGCCGATCCGCTGATCAACGAGCAGCAGAAGCAGGCGTTGCTCGCGGTCTACGACGCCTTCCTCAAGGAGAACGCCGCCGGGCGGCCGTCCGGCGCGGACCCGGTGACGGATCCGGCGGCGGACCCGGCCGGGAGCACGGACGAGCACCGGGGCGAGGCACCCTAAACACCACGGGAGGACCGGCCATGCCGATCACGGACGACATCAAGAAGACCCTGACCGACCCGACCCCGCTCTACGCCCTCGCCGGCGCCGGGGAACTCGCCTACGAGAAGCTGCGCGAGGTACCGGGCCGGGTCGAGGCGCTCGCGGCCGACCGCAAGGGCACCCAGGAGAAGGCCACCGCCGCGCTGGCCGAGGCCCAGGCCCGGTTGGTCGACGCGCAGGCCAAGGTCAGCGGCACGGTGACCGCGCTGCCGACCGACCTCAAGGCGCTGCAGGAGAAGGCGCAGACCTTCGCCCTCCAGCAGGTCGGCCGCGCCGTCGAGCTGGCGGTCAAGGCCAAGGAGACCTACGACGAGCTGGCCGAGCGCGGCAAGGTCGCGGTGGACCGGGGCCGTGGCACCGACGCCGACGCGGGCGAGGCGGTCGCGGAGCGGGTGGACGCGGAGTCGGCCGAGGCCGGCGAGCTGGTCGAGGGCGAGCTGGTCGAGGACGAGGCGCCGGTGGCCCCGAAGCGCGGCCGGGCCCGCAAGAGCGCGGAGTAACCCCGGCCGGACCGGGCCGGGGTTCCGGCACCCCGGGGCACGTCGGGTGCCGCCGGGCCGTTTGACCCCGTGGTGGACCGTGCGCCGTGCCAGGATGGACGGGCAGGTGTGCCGCAGCGAGACGCAGAGGAGGCCGTGATGGGCGGAGTGGCCCAGATTCTGATCCTGGACTACTTGAACCCGTTCTGGTGGCTGGCCGTCGCCATCCTGGGCTACAAGCTGTTCGCGCTGGTCGACGCCGCGACCCGCCCGGAGGACGGGTACCGGGCGGCCGACAAGAAGACCAAGGGTTTCTGGCTGGCGATCCTCGGTGTCGCGTTCGGTCTGGACCTGCTCTTCGGCGCCAACTTCATGACCAGCTTCCTCACCCTGGGGGGCCTGGTCGCCGCGATCGTCTACGTGGTCGACGTCCGCCCGGCGATCCGCGCGCTCACCAACCGGGGCGGCGGCCGGGGCGACCAGCGCAACATGGGGCCGTACGGACCCTGGTGACGGTCTGCTGACGGCCCGCTGACGGGCACTGTTCGCAGGGACTGCGCCGAGCCCCGGCGTCCGGCGGGTCCACCGTCCGGGCGCCGGGGCTCCGTGCTGCCCGCGGCCGGGGCCGGGTGTCAGCCCAGGATCAGCTGCACCGGGTTGCGCTCCAGCAGCAGCACCGCGACATCGTCCGTCAGGGCGCCGCCGTTCAGCTCCTCGACCTCGGCGATCGCGCTGTCCACCAGCCGGCCCCGGGTGAGCCCGGCGGACTGGTGGTCGCCGATCAGCTCGGCCAGGCCGTCCTGGCCGAGCCGGCGCGAACCGGCGCCGATCCGGCCCTCGATCAGCCCGTCGGTGTAGAGCAGCAGCCGCCAGCCGCGGTTCAGCTCGAAGGTGTGCGCCGGCCAGACGGCCTGGCCGTCGTCGCAGGGGAGCAGTCCGAGGGCGGGGCCGGCGTGCTCGGCGGGGAGCCCGATCGGGGTGTGGCCGTCGCCGAGCAGCAGCGGCGGGGGATGGCCGGCGAGGTAGAGCCGGGCCCGTTCGACCGCACCGGGGGTGCCGTCGTCGGCCGGCTCGATGATCAGCATGCAGAGCGTCGCGAAGATCTCGTCGCTGCGCCGCTCGTGCTCCAGGACGTGCTGGAGGGTGGTCAGCAGGGTCTCGCCGGTGAGGCCGGCGAAGACCAGGGTGCGCCACGCTATCCGGAGGGCCACCCCGAGCGCGGCCTCGTCGGGGCCGTGACCGCAGACGTCGCCGATCACCACGTGGACGGTGCCGTCGTCGGTGCGGACCGCGTCGTAGAAGTCGCCGCCGAGCAGGGCGCGGCGGCGGCCGGGCCGGTAGCGGCGGGTGAAGGAGAGGTTGGCGCCGTCGAGCAGTGGTGTGGGCAGCAGATGGCGCTGGAGGCGGGCGTTCTCCTGGCCGCGCAGCTCGGCCTCGACGAGCCGGCGCTGGGACTCGTCGGCGCGCTTGCGTTCGACGGCGTACCGCAGCGCGCGGGCCAGCAGCGGGCCGTCGGTCTCGTTCTTGATCAGGAAGTCCTGGGCGCCGGCGGCCACGGCGGCCGCTCCGAGTTCGGCGCCGGCGGCGTCGGTGAGCACCACGACGGCGGTGTGCGGGGCCCGGCGGAGCAACTCGTGCAGGCCCTCCAGGCCGTCGGACGGGTCCGAGGGGTGCGGCAGGTCGGCGGGTGCGGCGAGGTCGAGCAGGACGCAGCTGAAGTCGCTGTTGCGGCCGGGGTCGCCGCCGCGCGACCGGGTGCGCCGGGAGCCGGAGGGGGTGGGGGCGAGCAGCCCGAACGCCTGGTCGAGGCCGCGGGTCCAGTGGATCTCGATCGGGGCGCCGCTGTCGGCCACGGCGGCCTTGAGCAGCTGGGCGTCGGTGGCGTCGTCCTCGATGACGAGCAGTTTGAGCGGGGCGGTGGCGGGGGGAACGGCCGGTCCGGTGGACGGCGCCGCCGCCGGGCCGCCGGTGGCCTTCGACCGGGGGTGGGGTATCGGCGCGGAGGCGTTGGCGGGGCGGGCCGACCGTCGGTCCGCCCGGCGTTCCGGCGGTCGGGCCGGGTGCTGTTCCGGTGTCGGGGCCCGTTCGGGGGCACGATGGGCGGCGCGATCGGCGGCGGATCCGCGGGCGGGGGCGTCGGGGGCGGGCCGGTTCTGGGCGTGCCCGGGACGGGCGCCGCCCTGAGCGCCCGGCGAGTCGGTGGCACCAGGTGCCCGCCCGTCTCCCGTTGCGGGCATCGGCTGATCCTCCCTCTCCCCGAGTGCGTAACGGCCGAGGTCCGTCCGCAGTGCCCGCTCGGCACCCTGCGTCGGGGAACTTCTCGCGACCATAACGTGATCTCCGGGGATTTCTTCGGCCGACCGGCGCCGTTGTGGCTCGTGCCATGCCGGTGGCAGTGTGACGGACGGGGCGGGGAAGCGAGCGGTGGCCCGTGGGGCGGGCGCCGGACCGGGTCGGAAGAGGGGTTGTGGGATGGTGACGCGGATCACCCTGGTCGAGGGTGACATCACGGCGCAGCAGGTGGACGTGGTGGTGAACGCCGCCAATTCCTCACTGTTGGGCGGCGGTGGGGTGGACGGCGCGATCCACCGCCGGGGCGGAGCGCGGATTCTGGCGGAGTGCCGCGAGCTGCGGGCCTCACGGTACGGGCGGGGGCTGGCCACCGGGCGCGCGGTGGCGACCACGGCCGGTGACCTCCCGGCCCGCTGGGTGGTGCACACCGTGGGGCCGGTCCATCTGGCGGACGAGTACGAGGAGCGGGCGGAACTGCTGGCCTCCTGCTACCGCGAGTCGCTCCGGGTGGCGGCGGAGCTGGGCGCGCGGACGGTGGCCTTCCCGGCCGTGTCGGCCGGGATCTTCGGGTGGCCGCCGCCGGACGCGGCCAGGATCGCGCTCGGGACCGTCGCGGCGGTGCTGGCGGAGCGCGAGGACGGGCCCGAGGAGGTGCGCTTCGTGCTGTTCGGGGCGGAGATGTACGAGGTCTTCGCCGCCGTCGGACGGGAGCTGGGGCTGGTGGGGCAGGAGTGAAGTGCTGACCGGTGCTCCCATGGTGGCGTGACGGGGCGTCAACACGCCAGAGATATTCGATAACTCGTTCGAGTGAATCCGTGGACTCGCTCGCGGCCCCGGTCGCGCCGCCTAGGGCGCCAGGGCCGTCCAGGGCAGGGTGACCTCGCCCTGCCGCCACCGGCCGCGCGCGTCCACCAGCGGCCAGGCCCCGGCCAGCGCGGTGCAGGCGGCCACCCAGCGCTGCCGGGCGCCGAACGCCCCGTAGGGCGCGGCCGCGGCCCAGGCGCGGTCGAAGTCACGGAGGAACGCGTGCACCGGCCGGCCCGGCACGTTGTGGTGGATCAGCGCCTTCGGCAGCCGTTCGGCCAGGTCGGACGGCCGTTCGAGGCCACCCAGCCGGGCCGCGAAGGTGACCGTCCTGGGCCCTTCCGGGCCGAGCGCCACCCAGACGTGGCGGCGGCCGATCTCGTCGCAGGTGCCCTCGACCAGCAGCCCGTCCGGGGACAGCCGGGCGCACAGCCGCTCCCAGACCGAGGCCACCTGGGCCTCGTCGTACTGGCGCAGCACATTGGCGGCCCGGATCAGCCGGGCGGACGCGCCGCCGTCCAGCGGGACCTCGAAGCCGCCGCGCCGGAAGGTCAGCAGCGGCGGCACCGCGTACGGCAGCGCCGCGGCGACCCGGGCCGGATCGATCTCGATCCCGACCACCCGGACGTCCGGCCGCACCGTCCGCAGCCGCCCGGACAGCTCGACCGCCGTCCACGGGGCGGCGCCGTACCCGAGGTCGACGGCGGTCGGGGGGAGGTCGGCGGCCCGCAGCGCGGGTCCGAGCGTGTGGGCGATCCAGCGGTCCATCCGCCGCAGCCGGTTGGTGTTGGTGGTGCCCCGGGTCACGGTGCCCACCGGCCGCCGGGCCGCTCCGCGGGCGGGCGCGGTCGCGGAATCGAAGGAGGAGGCGGCCATGTCCCTCAGGGTACGGGCCGGACCGCGACCGGACGGCGGGCGCCCCGTGACGGGGCCCGGAACGGGCCGGGAGCGGAGCCGGAGCGGGCCGGCGGGGACTGGCTCCGGCCCCCGCGAGCCATCTCGTCCGGCGACCCGGGAATGCCGGTCACCGATCGCGTGGTTGGCAGACTGGTGGTGATGTGCGCCCGGACGGGCGGCAGGCCGGCGCGCGCCCGGGGCGGGCGTTCCGGCCGGGCGGCCCGGGCGGCGGCGCGCACACCGGACAGCAGGCAGTAGGCAGTAGGCAGCAGGCAAGGGCTGCGAGGCGGGCAGCACACGAGGAGGCTTCAGCCAGGTGATCCAGCACCCCGTCCGTTCGGTACGCCGTGCCCAGCCGGTCACGCCCGCGCGCGGGCGGCTCCAGTCGCTCGTCCAGGCCGGCCGGCGCCGCCCGCGCCGGATAGCCATGCTCAGCGTCCACACCTCCCCGCTGCACCAGCCGGGCACGGGCGACGCGGGCGGCATGAACGTCTACATCGTGGAGCTGGCCAAGCGCCTGGCCGCGCTCAACATCGAGGTCGAGGTCTTCACCCGGTCGATCTGCTCGGACGACGAGCCCACCGTGGAGCTGGCCCCGGGCGTACTGGTGCGGCACGTCACGGCCGGCCCCTACGAGGGCCTGGTGAAGGAGGACCTGCCGGCCCAGCTGTGCGCCTTCACCCACGGGGTGCTGCGCACCGAGGCCGGTCACCGGCCCGGCCACTACGACCTGGTCCACTCGCACTACTGGCTCTCCGGCCAGGTCGGCTGGCTGGCCGCGCAGCGCTGGGGCGTCCCGCTGGTGCACACCATGCACACCATGGCGAAGGTGAAGAACGCGGCGCTGGCCGAGGGCGACACCCCGGAGCCGGCGGCCCGGGTGATCGGCGAGAGCCAGGTGGTGGAGGCGGCGGACCGGCTGATCGCCAACACCACCGAGGAGGCCGCCGAGCTCGCTCGCTTCTACGCGGCCCGCCCCGAGCAGCTGGCCGTGGTCCACCCCGGTGTCAACCTGGACGTCTTCCGCCCCGGCGGGGCGGGCGCCCCGGGCACGGCGGAGGCCCGCCGTGCCGCCCGGGCCCGGCTGGGACTGCCCGCCGGGGCGGCGGTGCTGCTCTTCGCCGGGCGGATCCAGCCGCTGAAGGCCCCGGACGTGCTGCTGCGCGCGGTCGCGGTGCTGCTGGAGCGGCGTCCGGAGCTGCGCGAGCGGCTGGTGGTGCCGGTGGTCGGCGGGCCGTCCGGCACCGGCCTGGCCCGTCCGGAGAGCCTGCACAAGCTGGCCGCCCAGCTGGGCATCGGCGACGTTGTGCGCTTCCACCCGCCGGTCGGCCAGGCGATGCTCGCCGAGTGGTACCGGGCCGCGACCGCGCTGGTGATGCCCTCGTACAGCGAGTCCTTCGGGCTGGTCGCGCTGGAGGCGCAGGCGTGCGGCACACCGGTGGTCGCGGCCGCGGTGGGCGGCCTGCCGGTCGCCGTCCGGGACGGTGTCACGGGCACCCTGGTGCAGGGCCACGACCCCGCGGACTGGTCGCGGGCGCTGGAGCCGTACGTCGTCGATCCGGAGCTGGTGGTCCGGCGCGGCGGCGCGGCGGCGCGGCACGCGGCCGGGTTCGGCTGGGACACCGCGGCCGCGACCACCGCCGAGGTGTACGCCGGCACCCTGGCCCGGCCGGCCGGTCGGCTGACCGGGGCCCGCAGGCTGCTCGCCTGAGCGGCCGGGGCGGCTCGCGCGCGGTTGGGACGCCGGTCCCGGCGGGCGCTGCTGCGCGCGGCCGTACCCCCGAGTAACGTCAGCCCCATGGCATTCCGCACCAAGGACGAGGCCCTGACCCTCCTGCGCACCGCCCTGGACGAGGCCGGGGTGCCCTGGGAACCGGCCCCCGCCGACCCGTACACCCTGGTGGCGGCGCTCCCGGGCACCCGGAAGCTGAGCACCACGTGTGCCCTGCGGATCGGTGACCACACGCTCTCGGTCAACGCCTTCGTGGTCCGGCGACCGGACGAGAACCACGAGGCCGTCTACCGCTGGCTGCTGGAGCGCAACACCCGCCTCTACGGCGTGGCGTACGCGGTCGACCGGCTCGGGGACGTCTACCTGGCGGGTCGGCTGCCACTGGAGGCGCTGACCCCGGACACCGTGGACCGGCTGCTGGGCACGGTGCTGGAGAACGCCGACGAGCCGTTCAACACCCTGCTGGAGCTGGGCTTCGCCACCGCGATCCGGCGGGAGTGGGAGTGGCGCACCAAGCGGGGCGAGTCGACCCGCAACCTGGCGGCCTTCGCCCACCTCGCCGGTCCCGTGCCGGAACCGGCGTCCGTGCCGGACGCGGCGTCCGCCCCGGAGTAGCTCAGCCCGCCGCGGCCCGCTCGGGTTCGGCCCCGGCCCTGGCGCCCGCGCCCACCACGTCCGACTTCGCCAGCGCGGCCCCCGGCCGTCGGCCGAGCAGGACGTACCCGCCCGCGGCGACCGTGCCGAGCACCGCGCACGCCCCCCACATCACCTCGCTGCCGGCCCGCTCCAGCAGCACCCCGCCCGCGGCCGGCCCGAGGAACGAGGCGAGCGACCAGGAGAGCGAGTACACGCCCTGGTAGCGCCCCCGCGCCTCGGCCGGCGACAGCTCGGCGACCAGGCCCATCATGGTCGGCGCGTTCAGGATCTCGCCGAGCGTCCAGACCGCGACGGTGAGGGCGTAGAACCACGCCGAGGTGCCGGCCAGCGCGGTCAGCCCGAAGCCCCAGCCGATGAACAGCGCGCTGGCGACGAGCAGCGCCGTCCGGTCCCGGCTCTCCATCCACCGGGTGAGCGGGATCTGGAGCACCACGATGAGCAGGCCGTTGAGGCCGATCACCAGGCCGTACTGGGTGGAGGTGATGCCGGACCGGCCCATGTCCACCGCCAGCGTGGTGGACCCCTGCTGGGCGACCAGGGCGAGCAGCAGGTTGAGCACCACCACCGCCATGAAGCGGGCGTCCCGGAAGACCGTGACGAGGCCGATCGCCGGCGGCGCCTTCGGGCCGTCCGCGGTCGGGGCGGGTGCGGCGGGCCTGGTCTCGGGGACGCGGACGAAGATGACCACCGCGCAGATCACCGTGGAGAGCGCGTCCAGCAGGAAGAGCGTGAGGTAGCCGTGGGTGGCGATCAGGCCCGCCGCCGCCGCGGAGAGGCCGAAGCCGATGTTGATCGCCCAGTAGTTGAGGGCGAAGGCGCGGACCCGGTCCTCGGCGGGCACGATGTCCGCGATGATCGCCGAGGTGGCGGGCCGGGTCGCGTTGTTGCAGAAGCCGACCAGGAAGGCCACCACGGCGATCGCCACCTGGCCGTCGGTGAAGCCGAGCACCGCGGTGAACAGCGCGGTACCGAGCTGCGCGGCGACCAGCGTCGGCCGCCGTCCGATCCGGTCGCTCAGCACCCCGGCGACGAGCGAGGCGATCGCCGAGCCCAGGCCGAACAGCGAGGCGACCAGCCCCGCGTAGGAGGCCGAGTAGCCCCGCTCGGTGGTCAAGTAGAGTGCCAGGAACGTGACCACGAACGCGCCCAGCTTGTTGATCAGGGTGCTGGTCCAGAGCCACCAGAACTGCCGGGGCAGTCCGCTCATGGCTTCGACGACGGCTCCGACCGCACGAGCTGGGACGGAAACGGGCATGTGGGGGCTCCCGGGCAGGCGGCCGACCGCCGAGCACGCGGGCAGGACCGCTCGGCGGGAAGGTAAGTGTCACTGATGCGATGCACACCTTACCTGTCAGGGGGTCCGCCCACCAGGGGTTTTATCGGGCTCCACTAAGCTGGGCGCCATGGCTGACACGACGTACCGACTCATCCTGCTCCGCCACGGCGAGAGCGAGTGGAACCAGAAGAACCTGTTCACCGGTTGGGTCGACGTCGACCTCAACGAGAAGGGCGAGAAGGAGGCCGCGCGCGGCGGCGAGATGCTCGCCGCCGAGGGCTACCTCCCGGACGTCCTGCACACCTCGCTGCTGCGCCGCGCGATCCGCACCTCGCAGATCGCCCTGGACAAGGCCGACCGCCACTGGATCCCGGTCAGCCGCAGCTGGCGCCTGAACGAGCGGCACTACGGCGCGCTCCAGGGCAAGGACAAGGCCCAGACCCTGGCGGAGTTCGGCGAGGAGCAGTTCCAGCTCTGGCGCCGTTCGTACGACACCCCGCCGCCGGTGCTGGCCGACGACTCCGAGTTCTCGCAGGCCGGCGACGCCCGTTACGCCGGGATCCCGAGCGAGCTGCGTCCGCGCACCGAGTGCCTCCAGGACGTCGTCGAGCGGATGCTGCCGTACTGGTACGACGCGATCGTCCCGGACCTCGCCGCGGGCCGGACGGTGCTGGTCACCGCCCACGGCAACAGCCTGCGCGCGCTGGTCAAGCACCTCGACGGCATCTCGGACGCCGACATCGCGGGCCTGAACATCCCGACCGGCATCCCGCTGGTCTACGAGCTGGACGCCGACTTCAAGCCGACCGTCCCCGGCGGCCGCTACCTCGACCCGGACGCCGCCGCGGCCGCGATCGAGGCGGTCAAGAACCAGGGCAAGAAGTAAGCCGCTTGCCGCTACGGCCCCCCACCCGCGCGTTCGGCGCCGGTGCGGGGCCGTTGGCATTCCCGGGGTCCCGGGAATGTCGCCGGGCCGTCCGCGGGCCGTCGGCCCCGGCGGGCCGCGGAACCACTCCGATCCATCGACACGAGGTCCGAGATGCGCGTCTCCATCGCCACCGCCCCCGGCGGCCCGAACCCCAACGAGGACTGGGTGGCGGCCACGCCGACGCTCGCCGTGGTCCTGGACGGCCTGAGCACGGCCGGGCTCGACACCGGTTGCCGGCACGGCGTCCCCTGGTACGTCGCCCAGTTGGGCGGCCATCTGATGGCCGCGCTGGCCGAGCCGGGCCGGACGCCGGCGGACGGGCTGGCCCGGGCTCTCGACCAGGTCGCCGCACTCCATCCCGGCTGCGACCTCGGCAACCCGGGGACGCCCTCGGCGACGGTCTCGGTCCTGCGGGCCGGGGCCGACGGGTTCGACTACCTCGTCCTGGCGGACTCGCCGATCGTCTTCGAGCGCGCCGACGGCCACCAGCTGGTCACCGATCTGCGGGTGGACGCCACGGTGCCCGAACTCCGCGCCGAGGCCGAGCGGTTCCCCACCGGGACGCCCGCGCACACGGAGGCCGTCCGCCGGATGGTCGCGGCCCAACGGCTCACCCGGAACACCGCGGGCGGCTACTGGGTGGCCGGCTCCGACGGCGGGGCGGCGCACCACGCGCTGACGGGCACGGTGCCGCTCGCCGGGATCACCGCGGCGGCGGTCATGTCGGACGGCGTGTCCAGGCTCGTCACCGAGTACCGCGCCGCGTCGTGGACGGAGGTCTTCGCGACCCTCCGGGAAGGCGGTGCGGACGGACTGATCGCGGCGGTCCGGACGGTCGAGGCGACGGACCCCGAGGGGCTGCGGTGGCCCCGCTTCAAGGCGAGCGACGACGCCGCGGCGGCGTTCTGTCAGCTGTAGGCCGACTGGGCCCAACTCCCCTGTGGTGGGGAGGAGTTCGGCGTGCCGCAAAAGTGGTTCAGACCATTGACGGCCCCGGTGGCGGCTCCTACCGTGTGAGCACCGACCCGGCGCAGGCATGCCAAGCCCCCACGCGCGCGTGTCCGCGCTCGGCGGACTCTCCATCCACCCCCACGGAGGAGCACCATGCGCACACGTCATGTCGTCGGAGCCGTGATCGCCGCCCTGTCGGTGCCGGTCGCGGTCGCCCTGCCGGCCCAGTCGCACGGCTACATCAGCACCCCGCCCAGCCGGGCCGCGCTGTGCGCGGCGGGCACCGTGAAGGACTGCGGCGCGATCCAGTGGGAGCCGCAGAGCGTCGAGGGGCCGAAGGGCTTCCCGAGCAGAGGTCCGGCCGACGGCGCGATCTGCGCCGGCGGCAACAGCCGGTTCGCCGAACTGGACGACCCGCGCGGCGGCGCCTGGCCGACCACCGCCGTCTCGGCGGGCCAACGGCTCACCTTCACCTGGAAGTTCACCGCCCGGCACGCCACCACCGGCTTCAAGTACTACCTGACCAAGGCGGGCTACGACGCCACCCAGAAGGTCACCCGGGCGAACCTGGAGTCGACCCCGTTCCTGAACGTCCCCTACAACGGCACGCAGGTGCCCAGCACCCTCAGCCACACCGCGACCCTGCCGAGCGGCCGGACCGGGCACCAGGTGGTGGTCGCGGTCTGGGAGATCGCGGACACCGGCAACGCCTTCTACTCCTGCACCGACGTCAGGTTCTGACGCCGGTCGTTCCGGTCGCTCCGGTGGACCCCGTCGGCGTCCCGGCGGTGAGGAGTCCGGGGCGCGCGGCCGTCTCCCACGGCGGCCGCGCGCCCCGGAGCTCCGCGGCGGCACCGGGACGGGTCCGGCGGAGCGGACGGGCCGAGCGCCTCTCAGTGGCCGCAGCAGCCGCCGTCGGCCCCGCCGCACTGGCAGGGCGCGCCGGACTGGCAGCCGCAGCCGCAGCCGGGCCCGCAGCCGCAACCGGCGGCGAGGACGGGAAGCAGCCCGGGGGTGGGCGGTTCTACGGTGTCGGGAGCCGATGCCGGGCCGGTCGGGTGTGCCTTCATCGCGCGGACCCCTCCTTCTGACGGGCACGCTTCGGTGCCCTCGGGATCGAGTGAAACCGCCGACCGGAGGAAGCGTCAACGGGCGCGCGGTGGTGGGGAGTCGACGCTCGCGTGCTTCCCCACCACCCTCGGCCGGGGTTTACCCGTCCCGGGGGCCGGGCGCCGTCTCCGACGGCTCCCGGCCGGGAGGTCAGTCGAGCTGGGCGGCGGCCTCGGAGGCGGCGACGAACTCGTTCACGTGCTCGCCGGTCACCAGGTACACCACGCGCTTGGCCACCGACACCGCGTGGTCGGCGAAGCGCTCGTAGTAGCGGCCGACCAGGGTGACGTCCACAGCGGTCTCGATGCCGTGGTGCCAGCGCTCGTCGATGAGGTGCGCGAACAGCTCGCGGTGCAGCGCGTCGATCGCGTCGTCGTCCTGCTCCAGCTCCAGCGCCTTGTCGACGTCCTTGGTGGCGATCACCAGGCCGGCCTTGGCCACCAGTCGCTGGGCGAGCTGGCCCAGCTCCAGGACGGTCGCGTGCAGGTCGGTCGGGACGGCGCACTCGGGGTAGCGCAGCCGCGCGACCTTGGCGACGTGGCGGGCGAGGTCGCCGCAGCGCTCCAGGTCGGCGCTCATCCGCAGCGAGGTGACGACGATGCGGAGGTCGGTGGCGACCGGCTGCTGCCGGGCGAGCAGGTCGATCGCCCGGTTCTCCAGCTCGTGGTGCAGGTCGTTGACCTTGCCGTCGGCGGCGATCACGCTCTCCGCCAGTGCCAGGTCCGCGTCGAGGAGCGCGGTGGTCGCGCGCCCGAGGGCGGAGCCGACCAGCCGGGCCATCTCGACCAGGCTGTCGCCGATCGAGTCGAGTTCCTCGTGGTACGCGTCGCGCATTGTTCTCTCCTCAGTAGCTGTGTCGGTGGCGGTGCCGACCGGTCATCCGGTACGACCGTCCGAACGGCGCACGAATGACCGCTGCTGGTGGCGCGCATCGTACGCGCGCACCCGGGGTGGCGGACGGCTGTTCGGCCGGGCCACCCGTCCCACACGGGCTCCGGCGCCCACTCTGGGCCGTCCGGGCGACCGCGCACGACCCGTCCGGTGAATCAGTGGCTTCCTGAAGGTGAATTCTCGGCAACGCGTGGTCGATCCCTTGACCTGACCCTGGGGGAGCGGCCGCATCGTGCGCTTAGGCTGGCGACATGGACGTGAACGTGGCCGCCGCCGCTGCCTGCGCCATAGCCGGGCTCGGCGTCGGCCTCACGGCCTCGATCGCCTTCCGTTGGAGCGAGCGCGAGCAGGCGAAGGGCAGGCACAGCGGCACCAACCGGAATCAGGGCCTCGGCCCAGCGCAGGAACCCCCGCTCCCGCCGGGCGTCGACACGGTCCTCTCCGTGCTGCGCTCCTGCGCGATCGTGCTCGGAGAGGGCGACGAGGTGGTCAAGGCCAGCTCGGCGGCGTACGCGATGGGCCTGGTCCGCGGCGGCGCGGTCGCCCTGGACCAGCTGCTCGCGCTGGCCAGGGGGACCCGCAGGGACGGGGAGATCCGGCAGATCGAGCTGGAACTGCCCCGCCCGGGCGCGGCACGGGCCGCCGAACCGCTGGCGGTCTCGGTCCGGGTCGCCCCGCTGGGTTCCCGGCTGGTCCTGGTCCTGGTCGAGGACCAGACCGAGCGCCGCCGGGTGGAGGCCGTCCGCCGGGACTTCGTGGCCAATGTCAGCCATGAGCTCAAGACCCCGGTCGGCGCGCTCTCGCTGCTCTCCGAGGCGGTCGCCGACGCGGCCGACGACCCGGAGGCGGTGCAGCGCTTCGCCGGCCGGATGCAGATCGAGGCGACCAGGCTGGCCAGCCTGGTCCAGGAGATCATCGACCTCTCCCGGGTCCAGGACGACCGGCTGATGGTCGACCCGGAACCGGTCGCGGTGGACGAGCTGATCGCCGAGGCGATCGACCGCTGCCGCCAGCAGGCCGCCGCCAAGCAGATCCTGATCGCGGCCGGCGGCATCGCCGGCCTCTACCTGCACGGCAACCGGGGTCAGCTGGCCGCCGCGCTCGGTAACCTGGTCGAGAACGCGGTCAACTACAGCCCGCCCCGGACCAGGGTCGCGATCGCCACCCGCCGGATCTCCAGCGCCGCCGCCCTGGGCGAGGCGGACGGCGAACTCATCGAGATCTCCGTGACCGACCAGGGCATCGGCATCTCGGAGAAGGACCGCGAGCGGGTCTTCGAACGGTTCTACCGGGTGGACCCGGCACGCTCCCGGCAGACCGGTGGCACCGGCCTCGGTCTCTCCATCGTCAAGCACGTGGCCGCCTCCCACGGCGGCACCGTCTCGGTGTGGAGCGTCGAGGGCCAGGGCTCCACCTTCACCCTCCGCCTGCCCGCCGGGCAGGCCCCCGTGGACCGGCCCCTGGTGGCCGGGTCCTCGCACTCCTTGTCAGAAACAACCCCACTGCTTGCCCCGGAGGCCTGATCGTGACCCGAGTACTGGTGGTCGAGGACGAGGAGTCGTTCAGCGACGCCCTGTCGTACATGCTCCGCAAGGAAGGCTTCGAGGTCGCCATCGCCGCGACCGGCCCCGACGCGCTGGAGCAGTTCGAGCGCAACGGCGCCGACCTCGTCCTGCTCGACCTGATGCTGCCGGGGCTGCCCGGCACCGAGGTCTGCCGCCAGCTGCGGGTCCGCTCCAACGTGCCGGTGATCATGGTCACCGCCAAGGACAGCGAGATCGACAAGGTGGTCGGTCTGGAGATAGGCGCGGACGACTACGTCACCAAGCCCTACTCCACCCGTGAGCTGGTCGCCCGGATCCGCGCGGTGCTGCGCCGCCGCGGCGAGAACGAGGGCCCCGGCGACGGCGGCGGCCCCGGCGCCCTGGAGGCGGGCCCGGTCCGGATGGACGTCGACCGGCACGTGGTGACCGTGGACGGCGCCAAGGTCGACCTCCCGCTCAAGGAGTTCGACCTGCTGGAGATGCTGCTGCGCAACGCCGGCCGGGTGCTCACCCGGATGCAGCTGATCGACCGGGTCTGGGGCGCGGACTACGTCGGCGACACCAAGACGCTGGACGTCCACGTCAAGCGCCTGCGGGCGAAGATCGAGCCGGACCCGGGCGCGCCGCGCTACCTGGTCACGGTGCGTGGTCTCGGCTACAAGTTCGAGCCGTAGACCGGCCGGTCCGCGCGGCGGGCCGGGCCGAAGCCAAGGGGAACGCCCCCTCCGGATCCTTCCGGAGGGGGCGTTCCGTTGCCGCGGCCGCGTGCCGCGGCGGCGGCTCAGTGCGCGGCCGGGACCGCCGGAGCGGTCGTGCCCGTGGCCGGGGCGGCCGGCGTGGTGGCGCCCGTGGCCGGGGTGGCCGGCGTGGTTGCGCCGGTCGTCGGGGTGGCCTTCGGCGGCACGGCGGCCGGGGCGGCGGTCGGGCCGTAGCCCTTGTAGAGGCCCTTGTTCGGGCTGACCTGGGCCTCGGTGTCGAGCTTGTCGTGGTTCTTGAACCCGAACGAGGCCGCCACGTAGCCGCCCACGCTCACCGTGGTGGAGGCGACCTTGGCGGTCGGGCCGCCCGGGCCGCCGAGCAGCAGCGCGCCGCCGGCCGGGACGGTGATGGCGGGCAGCGCGGCGCCCTTCTCGTCGGCGAAGGTGGCGGTCGCCCCGTTGGCGACGGTGATGGACTGCAGTTCGAGCGCCTCGGTCCCGGTGTTGCTGATGTTCACCGTCACGTTGGCGGGGCCGGTGTGTTCGCCGGAGGACTCGTCCCCGGTGACCACGACGATGTTGTTCAGCCGGATGTCGGTGCCCAGGGTCGCCGACGCGTTGTCGGGCTTGACCTCCAGGGTGGCCGGGGTGTTCCCGGCGGCGCAGGAGGACAGCGAGGCGATGGCGAGGGCTGCGATGGCGGCGATGCCGCCGCGTCGAAGGCTGCGGCTCACGGCGGCGGCTTCTCCTAGGTCACGTGTCGATAGGTCAGGTCCCAGATTATCGACCACGCTTATGTCGTCCTCACGGGGTGGTCCCTTCGGGTCACGGTCCGGCCGTCAGGACGTTCGGACGGCGGTACGTCCGCGTGTTCAGGTCAATCATCGACCAAGATCGGATCACGATCTGGAAACGGCCCGATAAACGGTGAAAACCCAAGATCCAATCATGGTTTCGGGAGTGTTGCCAGAGGTTTCGGTGGGTGGTGGAACCGCCTCCGACCTGCGGGAAGCTCTCCTCGAACACCGGTCGCAGCACGTCATGGGGGTCCTTGTCAAGCCCCGAGACCGGCCCTGACCTGCGAAAACGCCCTTCGGGTGCGCCGAAAAGCGTGTTATTCTGGAAAGCCACGGAAGGGGTCCTGTCACATGACGTTCAAGGTTGGCGACACGGTGGTCTACCCCCATCACGGGGCCGCACTGATCGAGGCCATCGAAATTCGCCAGATCAAAGGTGTGGACAAGACCTACCTGGTGCTCAAGGTGCAGCAGGGAGACCTGACGCTCCGCGTGCCCGCCGAGAACGCGGAGTTCGTCGGCGTGCGTGATGTGGTCGGCCAGGAGGGTCTGGACCGGGTCTTCGAGGTGCTTCGCGCACCGTACACCGAAGAACCGACCAACTGGTCCCGTCGTTACAAGGCGAATCTGGAGAAGCTCGCCTCGGGTGACGTTATCAAGGTCGCCGAGGTTGTGCGCGACCTCTGGCGTCGTGAGCGCGAGCGCGGCCTCTCCGCCGGAGAGAAGCGCATGCTCGCCAAGGCGCGCCAGATCCTCGTCAGCGAGCTCGCGCTGGCGGAGAACACCAACGAGGACAAGGCGGAGACGCTGCTCGACGAGGTGCTCGCCTCGTAGCGGCCGTCCGCTCCACAACGCTCACAGCGCCCGATGCCGGCGCGCCGCCCACCGGACCGACGGTCCGTGGGTGGTGCAGTGGCACTTCGGGCGCTGAGGCGTGTCCGGACGACGCCCCCGCACCCGAGCGGCCTGGCCGGCCTCGGGTCTGCATGACCGTTTCTGCTGATCCTGCGGGCGGGACACGGTGGTGCTTCGGAAGGGGTCCGCGCCCGTCGCGCACGCCATGGCCATACCCACTTCGCCGAAGGAGTGAAACCTGAACGCCACAGGAGCAATCGCAGCAGCAGTCGTCCCCGCCGCCGGCCGCGGCGAGCGACTGGGACCCGGCGCCCCCAAGGCCCTGCGTGACCTGGGCGGCGTGCCGCTGCTGGTGCACGCGGTCCGGGCGCTGACCCGCAGCCGGGCCGTCGGCCTGGTCGTGGTCGCGGCCCCCGCCGACGGCGTGGCCGAGGTGGTCGCCCTGCTCGACAGCCACGGTCTGGAGGGCAAGGACATCCGGGTGGTGGCCGGAGGGGACACCCGCCAGGAGTCGGTGCGGCTGGGCCTGGCCGCGATCCCGGCCGAGGTCGGGATCGTGCTGGTGCACGACGCGGCCCGGCCGCTCGTCCCGGTCGAGGTGGTGGACGCGGTCGCGTCCGCCGTCCGGGCCGGGGCCGAGGCGGTGGTGCCGGCGGTGCCGCTGGCCGACACCGTCAAGCGGGTCGAGCCGGTCCGGGGCGGCCCCGAGCCGGTGCTCGACACGCCCGACCGGGCCACGCTGCGCGCGGTGCAGACCCCGCAGGGCTTCCGCCGGGACACGCTGGCCGAGGTGCACGCCAAGGCGCTGGCCGAGGAGTCGGCGGGGGCCGGGGGCGCTCTGCCGCCGGTCACCGACGACGCCGGGCTGGTGGAGCGCTTCGGCGGCCGGGTGGTCGTGGTGCCCGGCCACGAGGAGGCGTTCAAGGTGACCCGTCCGCTGGACCTCGTCCTCGCCGAGGCCGTACTCGCCCGCCGGAGGGCCGCCGATGCCTACTGAGCCGCACGCCCCCGTACTGCCCCGGGTCGGCATCGGCACCGATGTGCACGCCTTCGAGCCCGGCCGCCCGCTGTGGGTCGCCGGGCTGGAGTGGCCGGACGCCGAGGTCGGCCTGGCCGGGCACTCGGACGCCGACGTGGCCGCGCACGCGGCCTGTGACGCGCTGTTCTCGGCCGCCGGGATCGGCGACCTGGGCGCGCACTTCGGCACCGACCGCCCGGAGTGGGCCGGCGCGTCCGGGGTGAAGCTGCTCGGCGAGGCGGCCCGGCTGGTTCGCGAGGCCGGGTTCGAGATCGGCAATGTGGCGATCCAGGTGATCGGGATCCGGCCGAAGATCGGCAAGCGCCGGGCGGAGGCGCAGGCCGCGCTCGGCGCCGCGGTCGGCGCCCCGGTCTCGGTCTCCGGCACCACCACCGACGGACTCGGCCTCACCGGCCGGGCCGAGGGCCTCGCCGCGATCGCCACCGCCCTGGTGTACGAACGACGTTGACCGGGCCCGCCGCCCGTCGGCGGCGGGCCCGGCGGTGGCCGCGGCGCCCCGGTGCCGGACCGGGGCGCCGCGGCGGAAATAGACCGGACGTGACGGGTGTTCAACACCCTTGGCCGGGGCCCGGATCGCTACTCTTCGATGCGGGTTCGCCCCAGCAGTCGTCCTCCACCGCCGCTCGACGAGAAGAACCGAGGTCCCGATGGCCGCACACCTCTCCGACCAGGCCAAGGCCCTGATCGACGCCAAGAGCTTCGCCGTTGTCACCACCGTCCAGCCGGACGGCAGCCCCCAGTCCTCCGTGGTCTGGGTGAAGCGCGACGGCGATGACATCCTGTTCTCCACCGTCCAGGGCCGCCGCAAGCACCTCAATCTGGTGAAGGACGCGCGGGTCTCGCTCCTGGTCAACCCGCCGGAGAACCCGTACACCTACCTGGAGGTCCGCGGCGAGGTCAGCCTGACCGAGGAGGGCGGCCGGGAGCTGATCGACGAACTGTCGGTGAAGTACCGGGGCGAGGGGCCGTACGGCTTCGACGGCCCCGACGACGTGCGGGTGGTCGCCCGGCTCACCCCGCGCAAGGTCGTCGGCTCGATCTGAGCCCCACCGGGAGCGGAACGGACGCCCCGGGGCGGTCCCCGGGGCGTCACCCGGCGGAAAAGCACCCGCCGCGGTCTTGACATTCCGGAATGTCGCGGGGCACCCCCCACCGCCCACTACGCTTGACGCTGTGAGCATTCGCCTGTACGACACCAGCACCCGCCAGGTACGCGACTTCGTCCCGCTTGTACCGGGTTGTGTCTCGATCTACCTGTGCGGCGCTACCGTCCAGTCGGCGCCACACATCGGGCACATCCGGTCCTACCTCAACTTCGACGTGATGCAGCGGTGGTTCGCCTACCGCGGCTACCAGGTGACCTTCGTCCGGAACGTCACCGACATCGACGACAAGATCATCGCCAAGGAGCGCGAGCTCGGCACGCCGTGGTGGCAGATCGCCTACGAGAACGAGCGCGCCTTCAACGACGGTTACGACGCGCTGGGCTGCCTGCGGCCGACCGTCGAGCCGCGGGCCACCGGGCACATCCCCGAGATGGTCGGGATGATGCGCGGGCTCATCGAGAAGGGCCACGCCTACGCGGCCGAGGGCAACGTCTACTTCGACGTGAAGTCCTACCCCGACTACCTCGCGCTCTCCAACCAGAAGCTGGAGAACCTCCAGCAGCCCAGCGGCGAGGGCGAGACCGGCAAGCGCGACCCGCGCGACTTCGCGATGTGGAAGGCGGCCAAGCCGGGCGAGCCCAGCTGGGACACCCCGTGGGGCCGGGGCCGTCCGGGCTGGCACCTGGAGTGCTCGGCGATGGCCCACAAGTACCTGGGCGCGGCCTTCGACATCCACGGCGGCGGTCTCGACCTGATCTTCCCGCACCACGAGAACGAGATCGCCCAGTCCAAGGCGTTCGGCGACGACTTCGCCGGCTTCTGGGTGCACAACGCCTGGGTCACCATGGCCGGCGAGAAGATGAGCAAGTCCCTGGGCAACTCGGTGCTGGTCTCCGAGATGGTCCGCCGCTGGCGGCCGATCGTGCTCCGCTACTACCTGTCGGCCCCGCACTACCGCTCGATGATCGAGTACAGCGAGGAGTCGCTGCGCGAGGCCGAGGCCGGGTTCGGCCGGATCGAGGGCTTCATCCAGCGCGCCGTGGAGCGCTGCGGCACGGTCGACGCGGCGCCCGAGGTGCCGCCGGCCTTCGCCGAGGCGATGGACGACGACCTGGGCGTGCCGCAGGCGCTCGCGATCGTGCACACCGCCGTCCGCCAGGGCAACAGCGCCCTCACCGCGGACGACAAGGAGAACGCGGTGGCGCGATTGGCCGAGGTCCGTGCGATGCTCGGAGTACTGGGACTCGACCCGCTCGACCCGCAGTGGGCCGGGGCGGAGCGCGGCGAGGACCTGCACGGCGTCGTCGACTCGCTGGTCCACCTGGTCCTGGAGCAGCGGCAGGCGGCACGGGCCCGCAAGGACTTCGCGACCGCGGACGCCATCCGCGACCAGCTCGGCGTGGCCGGGCTGGTGATCGAGGACACCCCGTCCGGCCCGCGCTGGACGATCAACAGCCAGTAACCCCCGGGTGACCGAGGGGTGAGCGGTGGGCCGTACCGGACCGGTGCGGCCCTCCCGCATGACGGAGCGCATGCCGTCGGCCGCACCGGCCCGAGCCGGTGCGGCCGGCCATGCCGGACAGACAGACAGGAAGTACAGCCATGGCCGGCAACAGCCAGCGCAGGAACCGCCGCAACCCCGGGTCGAAGAAGGGCGCGAGTGTCGGTACCGGCGGCCACAGCCGGAAGGCGCTCCAGGGCAAGGGCCCGACGCCGCGCGGCGAGGAGCGCAAGGGGCACCCGAAGCAGCGGGCCGCCAACGCCGCGGTCAAGCGCGAGCGCGACGCCAAGGCCCGGGCCGGCATGCGCCGCGCCGGCGCCGGCGGCCGGGGCGGCCGCGGCGGCGCCGGCTCCGCCGAGCTGGTCTTCGGCCGCAACTCGGTGGTCGAGGCCCTGCAGGGCGACGTGCCGGCCAACGCGCTGTACGTCCAGCAGTTCATCGACACCGACGACCGGGTCCGCGACGCCTTCCAGGCCGCCAACGACCGGGGCATCCCGCTGATGGAGGCCCCGCGCCCGCAGCTGGACCAGATGACCGGCGGGATGAACCACCAGGGCCTGGTGCTCCAGGTCCCGCCGTACGAGTACGCCCACCCCGACGACCTGCTGGACGGGGCCGCGGACTCCGGCGACGACGCGCTGATCGTGGCGCTGGACGGGGTGACCGACTCCCGCAACCTGGGCGCCGTGGTCCGCTCCGCCGCCGCCTTCGGCGCGCACGGCGTGGTGATCCCGGAGCGCCGGGCGGCCGGTATGACCGCCGGTGCCTGGAAGACCTCCTCGGGCGCCGCGGCCCGGCTGCCCGTCGCCCGGGCCACCAACCTGACCCGCGCCCTGGAGGCGTACCAGAAGGCCGGTCTGACCGTGGTCGGCCTGGCCGCCGACGGCGCGGCCGAGATCGGTGACCTGGAGGTGCTGACCGGGCCGGTGGTGATCGTCGCGGGCAGCGAGGGCAAGGGCCTGTCCCGGCTCGTCGCGGAGACCTGCGACGTGCTGGTGCGGATCCCGATGTCCGGGCTCACCGAGTCGCTGAACGCCGGTGTCGCGGCGGGCGTCGTCCTGTACGAGGCGGCCCGACTGCGTCGCAAGGTCGGCTGACCCTCCGCTCCGGCGGCTCCGGCCGGCGGTGGCGGCACACGGCGGGTGCTCGGCGCAAGGCGTTCTCCGGAACCGCCCACCGCCCGCCCGCAATCCATGGAAAGCGATCGGATCCGCCCGGATCCGATCGCTTTTCTCATGATCACTTCAAGGGGACTCCCGATATCCACTCGGGAGAGTGTCCTAACCGGGTGTCACCCGGTTAGACGGGCGTGGACACCAGAACACCTCGGCGCCCGCTCCTGGGCGGTGGCAGCACCGGGATGGAAGCGGGCCCCGGCCTCAACACCGCCAAGGTGCCGTCGGACCCGGCACGCCTCAGCAGCACCCAGGCGAGCTTCCGGCTCCGGCTCGGCACGCCGGTGGCGCCGCTGATCGACGCCCCGGCCGGACTGCTGTCCACCGGCGCCGCGTTCGGCGACCCGTACGGCACCCAGGGCCTGATCCGCCGCCCGCTGGTCACCCCGCAGGTGGTCGTCCCCGTCGGCGACGTGTCGGCGCTCGCCGGGGCGCCGCCGCGCCGCAAGGGCAGGGTCACCGCCGTCACCTGGACCGGCGAGGCGCGGCCGGACGACATCGCGGCCACCCGGCTGCTGGAGGCCGTCCGACTGGGCGGCGTCCCGGCCGGGGTCGGCGGGCGCGGGGGCGGCCGCTCCGGCGGCTCCCTGGCGGACGCGGACACCCAGCTGGTCCCGCCGTACGGCGGCGCGCGGACGGTGCCGCGCCAGCCGCGCGAGGGCGACGGCACCGCCACCGAGGGCGGCGTCGGGCCGGTCGGCGCGCCGCAGGGCTGGACGCCCAGCGGTGAGCTGCCCGAGGTCTCGGCCGCCGGGGCCGAGGGCAAGCAGCCCTGGTACCCCGGCCGCCGGGTGGACCTCGGCCTGGTCCTGCTGCCGCTGCGCGCGGTGCTCGGCTCGCTCTCCGTCTACGCCGGGTTCAGCAAGCTCTGCGACCCGGTGTACTTCGACGGCGGCGAGCGCGGCTCGATGATGCGCTGGCTGTCCTCGCTGCACCCGTGGAAGGTCGCCGAGCCGCTGCTGGCCTTCGCCATGGCGCACCCGGTCGGCTCCGGTCTGGTGGTGTCGTTCACCGAGATCGTGGTCGGTGTGCTCACCCTGCTCGGGCTGTGGCAGCGGCTCGCGGCCGGGGCGGCGATGGCGCTGTCCGCCGTGCTGCTGTTCACGGTGAGCTGGCGGGCCGTCCCGGTGTACGACACGCCCGACCTGATCTTCCTCGCGGCGTGGAGCCCCCTGCTGATCGCCGGGGCGCCGTTCGCCTCGCTGGACGGGCGGCTCAACCTGGAAGCCTGGCGGCGGTACGGCGCGGGCGCGCCGGCCGCGCTGCGCCGGCGGGTGCTGCGGCGCGGCGCCGTGGTCACCGCGGCGGTGGTCGGTCTGACCCTGCTGCTCGGCTCGATGCTGGGCGGGGCGGTCCGGACCGGAGCCCGTCCGCACCCGGCGCCGTCCCGGCCCGCCACCGACTTCGGCACGCCGGTCTGGCCGAGCGGAGGGCCGTCGGTGACCCCCGGCGGCAGGAGCCCGGCCGGGACGGCGCCCTCGCCGGCCCCGTCGCGGCCGGCCACGCCGAGCGCGGCGGCCACCACCGCCGCGCCGTCCGGTGCCGCGGCCTCGCCGAAGGCGGCCCAGGCCACCCCGAGCGGCAAGGCGAAGCCCTCGGCGAAGCCCGAGACCGGCGCGGCCCCCTCGGCCGCTCCGGCGGCCTCCGCGCCGCCGGCCGCCCCGGCCCCGGCCGGATCGGCGCCCGCGCAGCGTGCTACTCCCGCCGCTCCGGCGGCCGGGAACGGGACGGCGCCGAAGCCGGCCCCGAACACCGGGAACGGCTCCGGCGGTACTCCGAGCGGGTCCGGCGGGTCCTCCCCGGGCGGCTCGGGACTGCTGGGCGGGGTGCTCGGCAGTGGGCCGCTGGCCGAACTGTCCGGCGGCGGTGCCCGCGCTTCCCGTCCGGAGCCGGCCACGGCCACCTGACGGGCGGGCCGGTCGGACCGGCCCGGGAAACGGCGACCGGCCGGGTGCTCCGTGGGGGAGCACCCGGCCGGTCGCCGTGCGCGGAGCACCTCGTGGGCGTTCCGTCAGCGTTCTCCTCGGACCGTTGTCCTCGGGCCGTTCGTCGTTCCAGGGCCGTGTCCGTCGAGCGGCGCGGACGTGGCGGAGCGCCCCGCCGCGGGGCGCCGTACCACGGGGCGCCGTACCGCTGCGGGCCCCGTCCTACTGCGGCGCGCGGCCGGCGCCCCCGGCGAGCTCCTTGGCGGCCTCGGTGAGGTCCTTGGCGGTGTCGATGGCCCGCCAGTAGACGCCCTGCGGCAGCTGGTAGCCGGCCAGCCGCTTGCTGCGGGCCAGCTGCGGGAAGGTGGTCCGCTCGTGGTCGCCGACGTCCGGCAGCAGCTCGGCGAAGTCCGGTCCGAAGACGTAGAGGCCGGCGTTGATGAGGAACGGCGAGGGCGGGGCCTCGATGAAGTCGAGCACGTTGCCGAACTGGTCGGTCTCCACGGCGCCCCACGGGATCCGCGGCCGGGCCAGCGCGAGCGTCGCGACGGCGTCCCGCTCGTGGTGGAAGGCGGCCATGTCGCGCAGGCTGAACCTGGTCCAGATGTCGCCGTTGGTGGCGTACCAGGGCTCGTCGGGGCGGGGCAGCGCCTTGGCCGCGTACTTGAGGCCGCCGCCCCGGCCGAGCGGCTCGGCCTCGACCACCGTGCGGACCCGCAGCGGCAGTTCGGCCTTGTCGAGCCAGTCCTCCAGCACGTCGGCCAGGTGGCCGCAGGAGATGACCGCGTCGGTGACGCCCTCGGCGGCCAGCCAGGCGAGCTGGTGGCCCAGGATCGGGGTGCCCGTGCCCGGGATCTCGACCAGCGGCTTGGGCCGGTCGTCCGTGTAGGGGCGCAGCCGGGAGCCCTGGCCGCCGGCCAGGATGACGGCCTGCGTCACCGGCACCGGGCCGACGGCGGGAGCGGGCTGGGGGGCGGCCGTGGGGCCGGAGTCAGCGGTCATGGCTGAACAATAGGCGCGCCGGGGCCGGCCGGGCGGCCGTCCGCGGCACCCGGTCGCCGCCGTGGCGCGGTGACGGCCCGTCGCGCCGGACGGGCCGGACGGCGACGGGTTCCCGGGCGGCCCCCAGTGGCTGTCGGTCGATCGGGGCCGCTCCCGGCTCGGTCAGCCCGCCGCGCCGGCGGCGAACGAGCCGTCGCAGACCGCCCGGGCGAAGGTGCGGGCCCGCTGGACGTCGCCCTGGTACTTGCGCACCGCCGCCTTGCCGAGTTCGGTGGCGAGCGAGCTGCAGTAGGGCGTGAGTCCGGGCTGCTCGCGCATCGCGCGCTCCAGCAGGTCGAGCGCGCTGCCCGGGTTGTGGGCCCGCAGCTCGTCCATGAGCGCGACGCGCAGGGCGTCCTGCGGGGCGAGCCCGTCGGACGTCCGGGTGGTGGTGGCGGCCCGGCCGATCCCCGCGCCGTCCCCGCTGGACGCCGCCACGACCTGCTGGTCCAGCGACGTGGGCGGGGCCCACGGGACCCTGGTCACGGCGAGGGTGCCGGTGGTCACCAGGACGACGGGCAGGGTGAGGGCGACGGTCTGGCCGATGCGGCGAACTAGCTGCTTCACGCACAGGAGAGTAGCGGTGGGTGGCGCCCGGATCACCCTTCGTTACACCATCGAGTGACATGGTGTCCCGGTTCGTCCCTTCACCGGGTTGACGAAGTCCTCCGTCGGAGTGGCCCGGAACGACGGGAGCCCCGCCGGACCGGGTGAGGGTCGGACGGGGCTCCGCGCGGCGGGCGGTGGCCCGGCGGGGCTCAGCTGGAGAGGCGGGCGCCGGTGCTGGTCGAGAACACGTGGGTCTCGTTGGCGACGGGCACGACGTGGATCGTCTCGCCGCGGGCCGGGATCTGGCGGCCGTGCACGCGGACGACCAGGTCCTTGTCCTCGCCGCCGATCTTGGTGGTGCCGTAGACGAAGCCGTCCGAGCCGAGCTCCTCGACCACGTTGACGGTGACCGCGACGCCCTCGATGCCGCCGCCGGGGACGATCTCGAAGTGCTCGGGGCGGATGCCGACGGTCACGTTCTTGTCGCTGCCGGCGCCGGCCAGGTCCTCGCGGGAGATGTTGACGACCGAGCCGCCGAACTTCACGCCGCCGTCCACCAGCGGCACCTCGACCAGGTTCATCGCGGGCGAGCCGATGAAGCCGGCCACGAAGAGGTTGGAGGGCCGGTCGTACATGTTGCGCGGGGTGTCGACCTGCTGCAGGACACCGCCCTTGAGGACCGCGACGCGGTCGCCCATGGTGAGCGCCTCGGTCTGGTCGTGGGTCACGTAGACGGTGGTGATGCCCAGGCGGCGCTGCAGGCCGGCGATCTGGGTACGGGTCGAGACGCGGAGCTTGGCGTCCAGGTTGGACAGCGGCTCGTCCATCAGGAAGACCTGGGGCTCGCGGACGATCGCGCGGCCCATCGCGACGCGCTGGCGCTGGCCGCCCGAGAGCGCCTTCGGCTTGCGGTCCAGGTACTCGGTGAGGTCGAGGATCTTGGCGGCCTCTTCGACCTTGGTGCGGATGTCCGACTTGTTGACGCCCGCGATCTTGAGCGCGAAGCCCATGTTCTCCGCGACGGTCATGTGCGGGTACAGCGCGTAGTTCTGGAACACCATCGCGATGTCCCGGTCCTTCGGCGGCAGGTGGGTCACGTCGCGGTCGCCGATGCGGATGGCGCCGCTGTTGACGTCCTCCAGGCCGGCCAGCATGCGGAGGCTGGTGGACTTGCCGCAGCCGGAGGGGCCGACCAGGACGAGGAACTCGCCGTGCTCGATCTCCAGGTCCAGCGCGTCGACCGACGGGGTGGTCGCCCCGGGGTAGACACGGGTCGCCTGGTCGTACGTCACAGAAGCCATGGCTGTGCTCTCCTTCACCGGCAGGAACGTGCCGGACGATCCGAAGTAAAGGGTGGGGGGACACCAGTGCGCCGGTCCCCAGGTGTGGTCTGAACCTCTGTGCGAGACCGGCTCCGGGCGACGCTACCTGCGCGTCCGCCGCTTGTCAGCCCCTCGACGGCCGGATTTCGGCATCGGTTCCATCACGCCCGCCCCGTCCGGCCCGCCACCGCCCGCGCTGCCGCCCGACCCCGGATATCCCCCCACCGCCCGCTCCCCGCCCGGTAGACTGCCCCCGGTGCCGCCGTGATCCGTCGCGGACGGTCACCATGCCTCCTTAGCTCAGCTGGCCAGAGCACCGCTCTTGTAAAGCGTAGGTCGTCGGTTCGAATCCGACAGGGGGCTCCGCAGGCCCTCGACGAAGGCCCCCCGGCGCGCAGCCGGGGGGCCTTCGTCGTTCCCGGGCCCGGGGTCGGGCCCGGCCCGGCGTCAGGGGCGGGGCCGGAGCTGGCGCAGGGTGTGGCCGGGGGCGTGGGCGGTGAACAGTTCGGCGGCGCGCCGGTAGGAGAGGCGGGCGCGGCCGGTGTGGGGGCAGCGGTCGGCGGCGGGGGTGGTGACCGGGGCGCGGCGGTCGGTGAGGAGGAGCGGGCCGGTGGGGCGGCCGGCGAGGTGCGGGGGGAGCAGCCGGGCGGTGCCGGACTGCCAGGTCAGCGCTGGGGCCGGGGGGCGGGTGCGGCGGTGCGGGAGGTCGAGGTCGTCGACGTTCAGGGCCAGCACGGTCTCGACGGGGGCGGCGCTCTCGTGGAGGAGGTGCCAGAGGAGCTGTTCGCGGAGCGGGACGCGGAGGGCGAACAGGGCGCGCAGTCGCTCGGGGGTGAGCGGGGCGGAGTCGTCGGCGGGGTCCGGGAGGGGGCGGGGGCGCAGGCCCTCGGCGGGGTCGGCGGTGATCCAGCCCCGGGCGCGCCACCAGGCGGTGGCGGCGCGCAGGGTGGACAGCTCGCGGTTGAGGGTGCGCGGGTCGGTGTCGGCGGCGCGGCGGTCGACGGCGGCCCGCAGTCGGGCGGCGCAGTCGGGGTGGTCGAGCAGCGCGAGCGGGAGGACGGGCGGTTCGGCCCGGCGACGGTCGGGGCCGGTCGGGGCCGGGCGGTCGGCGAGGGCCCAGGCCCAGGTGCCGAGGGCGATCCGGTAGATCCGGCGGGAGCCGGCGCCCAGCCCGGAGGCGGCCAGGTAGCGGTCGACGGCGACCGCGTACTCGACGGGGGGAGGCTGAGACATCGAGCGCTCTCTTTCCGCAGTAAATCTGCTCCTGCAGGGCAAGGGAAGGATAGCTCCGTGATGCAGTAAACAGCAGGTGGAGAAGGAGAAGTAGGGCTGTTTACTGCGACAGTGGGTCGAGCGGAAAAAATTGATGCTGTTGGACTCAAGTCCTGGCCCGGAAACCCTTGTCCGGCGCGACTCCCGCGAGCAGACTTGCCGCCCATGGCAGTGGACGCGGGAGTACGCCGCACGGGCCGGTCGGCCGTGCTGGGCGAGCGGGATTTCGGATGGTTCTTCGTCGGCTACGCGACCTCGCTGGTCGGCTCCTCCATGGCGCCCGTCGCGGTGGCCTTCGCGGTGCTCGGCGGCGGGGGCGGCGGGACGGAGCTGGGCTGGGTGATGGCCGCCCGGATCCTGCCGATCGTGCTGGTGATGCTGCTCGGCGGGGTGGTCGCCGACCGGCTGGGCAGCCGCCGGGTGATGCTCGCCGCGGAGGTGCTGCGCTGCGCGGTGCAGGGCGTCTTCGCCGGGCTGCTGCTGACCGGGCACCCGCCGCTCGGGGCGATGGTGGCGCTGGTCGCCGTCTGGGGCCTGGGCGAGGGGGTGTTCCTGCCCTCACTGGGCGCGCTGGTGCCCACGCTGGTCCGCCGCAAGGAGCGGTTGTCGGACGCCAACACCCTGCTGGGGCTGGCGCGTTCGGTGTCGACGGTGGCCGGCCCGGCGCTCGCCGGCGTGATCACGGCGGGGTGCGGACCGGGGGTGGTGCTGGCGGTCGACGCGGCGACCTACGGGGTCGGCGCGCTCGCGCTGGCCCGGCTGTCCGTCATTCCGCCCGGTACGACGACCGGCTCGGGCTCGGGCGCGGGCTCGGGCGCGGGCGCGGACGACCGCGAGGACTCGATGCTGGCCGATCTCCGCAACGGCTGGAGCGCGTTCCGCTCCCGGCGCTGGCTCTGGGTGACCACCGTGCAGATGGGGCTGTTCAACCTGCTGGTCTGGGCGCCGTTCCTGGTGCTCGGCCCGCTGACCGCGCAGCGGGAGCTGGGCGGGGCGCGGGCCTGGGGCCTGGTGATGGGCGTGTACGGGGTCGGGGCGGTGCTGGGCGGGCTGTCGATGCTCGGGCGCCGGCCCGGGCGGCCGCTCGCGGTGGCGACGGTGGCGACCCTCGGCTGGGCCCTGCCCTCGGCCTCGCTCGCGGCGGGGCTGCCGCTGGGCTGGACGGTCGCGGCGGCGCTGGTGGCGGGGGCGGGTTCGGCGGTCTGCGGTTCGCTGTACGCGTCGACGCTGCAGCGCTGGGTGCCGGCCGAAGTACTGGCGCGGGTGACGGCGTTCGGCGGGTTGGGCGCCTTCGTGCTGGGGCCGTTGGGCCTGGCGGCGGCGGGTCCGCTGGCCGACCGGGTGGGGGTGGCGGCCGTGCTGGCCTTCGGCGCGGGGTGGCAGCTGTTGGCCGCGGCGGCGGTGCTGGCGGTGCGCGCCGTGCGCCGCCGGGGCTGGGACGACGGGTCGGGGGCCGACGCCGGGGTGGTGGAACCGGCCCGTTCGACGGCGGGTGCCGGGTGAGCCGGGCGGTCGTACCGTGGAGAGGTGCGGGGGCGAACGGAGGAGGCAGACCATGCCCGGTTCTCTCACCATCGGCCACCACGGGGCGGCCGCGTCGCTGGACCACACGGAAGCCGCACGGCTCGCCACCGTCCTGGACGAGCTCGCGTACCTGTTGGAGATCCCGGGGCCGAACCGGATCAACGACGCCCAGCTCGCCGCCCTGTGCGAGGGACGGGCGGCCGACCGGGCCGAGCTGGCGGACTGGTCGCGGACGGTCGCGGCGGAGCTGAAGGGGCGGCGCCCCTGACCGTCACCGTCACCGTGCCGATGGCCGCCGCCGTGCCGGGGCTTCCGCCCGGCCCGCCGTACGATGACGCGCGGGCCGGGTGGCCGGTGCGCGTCCGGACGGACCCGGGCGGCACCGCCGGCGCGGTGGACCGCAGGGGGGAAGACATGGCGGGGAGGACGACGGCGCCGCTGTCCTGGCTGACGGTGGAGACGCCGCTGCCGAGCGGCGCGCTGCACATCGCGGTGACCGCCCGGGGTGTGGCGGCGGTCGGCTACCTCGGCCGGGACGGTGAACTGCCCCGGTGCACCGACGAGTCGAAGATCGCCGCGGTCACCGGCCGGGTCGGCGAGTACCTGGCGGGCCGGCGGCGGGAGCTGGACCTCCCGATCGACTGGAGCCTGAGCTCCGGTCCGCACCGGGAGGTGCTGCGGACGCTGTTCCACCAGGTGCCGTACGGCCGGACCGTCACCTACGGCGAACTCGCCTCGCGCAGCGGCGTGTTCGCCGATGTCGAGGAGCCGGGACTGGCGGCCCGGACGGTCGGGCAGATGATGGCCGCCAACCCCGTCGCCCTGCTGGTGCCCTGCCACCGGGTGGTGGCGGCGGACGGGATCGGCGGCTTCGGCGGCGGCCGGGTCGGCATCGACGTGAAGCGCTGGCTGCTCACCCTGGAGGGCGTGCTGGAGCCGACCCTGGACTGGAACGGCCCGCTCTAGGACCCGCCCCGGGCGGCCGCCCCGGAGGTCAGTGCACCAGTTCGGCTGCCGGGAGGGTCGCGGGGAGGACCGCCGGGATGACGGCCGGCGCGAACGGCGGCAGCCGGTGCGGCAGTACCGGCTGGATGCCGGACACCAGGGTGTACTCGATCCCGGCCGGGTCGCCGGCCCAGTCGGTGTCCGGGCGTTCGCCGAGCGCCAACTGCACCGCGTTCCAGGGGAGGTTGAGCCCGCACAGGCGCAGCTGGTGGAGTCCGCCGGAGGGGCGGGTGTTGACGTCGATGACCACCGGCTCCCCGTGCAGATGGCGGAACTGCACGTTGGACAGGTAGGCCATGCCGGTGGCCTCGACCAGGCGGCGGGCCGGTTCCAGGTAGCGCGGTTCGGTGGTGAAGCTGCGACGGCGCCGGTGCTTGCTGCGGCCGACGGCGGCCAGCAGGGTCCCGTCCAGGTCGGCCAGGCAGTCGACGGACACCTCGGGGCCGTCGAGGTAGGGCATGACCAGCAGGTCGGCAGGGGTGTCGGGGGTCTCGCGGGCGGCCCGGTCGAGCGCGGCGGCCACCTGGTCGACCTGGACCCGGCTGTCCCATCCGGCCAGCCGGTGCAGTCCGAAGGGTTCGCGGGTGAGCAGCCGGAAGCCCTCCCCGCCGGCGCCGGAGGCGGGCTTGAGGCAGGCGGTGAGGCCGGCCGCCTCGATCAGGTCGACGGCGTCGACCAGTTCCCCGGCGGTGCGCACCAGCCACCAGGGCGGGGTGGGCAGGCCGGCGGCGGTCATCGCCGCGTAGCCGTCGGCCTTGCTCTCGAAGGCGGCGATCGCGGTGGCGGGCGGGCAGGCGAGGGCGGTGCCGACGGCCTCGAACTCGTGGCGGTGCAGGGATATCGCGAGCTGGTGCAGCCGGGGCACGAACACGTCGACGCGGTGGCGGGCGCAGTGGTCGAGGGCGTAGGCGACGTAGGCGTCGGGGGTGAGGTCGGCGGGTTCCAGGCCGGCGGTGTCGGCGGCGGCGAGGACGGGGGAGTCGGGGTCGACGTGGGTCGCGTGGATCCGGACCGGTCGGGGGGCCGCGCGCAGCTGTTCGATGAAGAACACGTTCTCGGCGTACGTGCGGTTGAGCCAGACGGTGACGGGGGCGCTCAAGGGGGCTCCCAGGGCAGGGGTGAACGACGTGGAAGGGCTGTGGTTCGGCCGCATTCGTCCTGGCCCCGTGGCCCTTTGAGGTCGCACCCTAGCGGTCTGTCGAACGGGCCCGAACACGGGGTGGGTCCGCCGCGGGTCCGCCGCGCGCCGACCGCGAGGGCGAACCGGAGCATCCTGTTCCGGAACATATGGGATCACTTGATCGATTCAATATCGATCAGACATTCTATTCGTACTATTTTTTCGGGTATTCCGACCACTCGAAAGAGTGATTGCGGCGACCCTCCGAATGGGCCCAACATGATTGTTGCAAGTTGCAAGGCGACACTTCATCGGGTACGGGTACGCGAAGGGCTCCCTATGTCGACCGAAACCAACGTCGGTATTCCTGCACCGGGCGGTGAGGCGCGGACCCGGGACCAGCAGAGTCTCGCGACCGCGGCCGCGCGGAACCTGGCCACGACGACCAAGTCCGCGCCGCAGATGCAGGAGATCAGCCCCCGTTGGCTGCTCAGGACGCTCCCCTGGGTCCAGGTCTCGGGCGGTACCTACCGGGTCAACCGCCGGCTGCGCCACGCCGTCGGCCGCGGCCGGGTGAGCTTCGACCGGACGGGCAGTCGGGCCCGGATCCTGGCGCCGACCCTTCGCGAGGTGCCGGTCCTGCGGGGCTTCCCGGACGACGCGGTGCTGGAGGAGCTGGCCGGGCGCTTCGTCCAACGCGAATTCTCCGCGGGTGAGGTCCTGGTCGCCGCCGGAGCGCCGATCGCCGAGGTCTTCATCATCGCGTACGGGAAGCTCAACCGGTTGGGAACCGGAAAGTACGGCGAGGAGACCGTGGTCGGCACCCTGGCCGACGGCGACCACCTCGGCGACGAGGCGCTCCGGCAGGAGGGCGGGGACTGGCCGTACACCGTCCGGGCGGCCACCGCTGGCACCGTGCTGTCGCTGAGCCGGTCCGACTTCCAGGAGCTCGTCGACCGCTCCGACGCCCTCCAGCTGCAGATCATGGAGTACCTGGAAGGCTTCCAGCAGCCGCAGAACAAGCACGGCGAGGCCGCGATCGGCCTGTCCGCCGGCCACCACGGCGAGTACGAGCTGCCCACCGCCTTCGTGGACTACGAGCTGAAGCCGCGCGAGTACGAGCTCAGCGTCGCGCAGACCGTGCTCAAGGTGCACTCCCGGGTGGCCGACCTCTACAACCAGCCGATGAACCAGACCGAGCACCAGCTCCGGCTGACCGTCGAGGCGCTGCGCGAGCGCCAGGAGCACGAGCTGATCAACAACCCGGAGTTCGGTCTGCTCCGGAACGCCGACCACGAGCAGCGGATCCAGACCCACTCCGGCCCGCCCACCCCGGACGACATGGACGAGCTGCTCAGCCGCCGCCGCGGCACCAAGCTCTTCCTGGCCCACCCGAGGGCCATCGCCGCCATCGGCCGCGAGTGGAACCGGCGCGGCCTGTACCCGGACACCGTCGAGCTGCAGGGCCGCCGGGTCCTCGGCTGGCGCGGGGTGCCGCTCCTCCCGTGCAACAAGATCCCGATCACCGGAGACGGCACCACCTCGATCCTCGCGATGCGTACCGGCGAGGACAACCAGGGTGTCATCGGTCTGCACCAGACCGGAATTCCGGATGAAGTCGAGCCGAGCCTTTCGGTGCGATTCATGGGAATCGACGAGAAGGCGATCATTTCCTATCTGGTGAGCGCCTACTACTCGGCCGCGATCCTGGTGCCGGACGCGGTCGGTGTTCTGGAGAACGTCGACATCGCCCACCGCCAGGACTGACCGGGTCGGCCGGGATCGCGTCGTCCGTCCGGGCGGGGAGCCACCCCCGGTCGGGCGGCGCCCCTGACGATCCCGGTCCGCCGCGGGGCCCGTCCGCCACCGGGCCGGCCCGTCGTACCACCAAGGGGGAGGACCCATGGGAATGTTCACGCTGGAGCGCGACCATCGCGAGGGGCACGAGGCGCGGGACGTCCTCGCGCGCACCCGCGCCCTGGTCGACCCGGTGCTGCGGGCCGCCGTGGACTCGCTGCCCGGCACCATGCGCCGGGTGGCCGGCTACCACTTCGGCTGGTGGGAGGCGGACGGCTCGCCCTCGGCCGCGCCCTCCGGGAAGGCCATCCGGCCCGCCCTGGTGCTGGCCGCCGCCCAGGCCCTGGGCGGGGACCCGGCCAAGGCCACCGCCGCCGCGGCCGCCGTCGAGCTGGTGCACAACTTCACGCTGCTGCACGACGACATCATCGACCGGGACGAGACCAGGCGGCACCGTCCCACCGCCTGGCTGGTGTTCGGCACCACCGAGGCCATCCTGGCCGGCGACGCGATGCACTCGCTGGCCCTGCGACTGCTGGCCGAGGACGGCCACGCGGTGGCGGGCGACGCCGTCCGCCGGCTGGCCGACTGCGTGGTGGAGCTGTGCGAGGGCCAGCAGATCGACTGTGCCTTCGAGCAGCGCAGCGACGTCTCGCTGACCGAGTGCCTGGCGATGGCCGAGGCCAAGACCGGCGCCCTGCTCGGCGCCGCCTGCGCGATGGGCGCCCGGTACGCGGGCGGCTCCGAGGAGGCCGCGCAGGCGCTGGACGGCTTCGGCCGGGAGATCGGCCTGGCCTTCCAGCTGATCGACGACCTGATCGGTATCTGGGGCGATCCCGAGGTCACCGGCAAGCCGGTCGGCGCCGACCTCCTGGTCCGGAAGAAGTCCTTGCCGGTGGTCGCCGCGCTCCGCTCGGGGACGCCCGACGGGGAGCGGCTGGCGGAGCTGTACGCGCTGGAACGGCACCTGACCGCGGAGGAGTTGGCGAGCTGCGCGGCCGCCGTCGAGGGCGCGGGCGGGCGGGCCTGGGCCCAGGGCGAGTCCTGTGAGCGGATGGCGGCGGCGATGGCCCAGCTGGCGCTCGCGGTGCCCGAGCCCTCGGCGGCCGACGAGTTGCTCGCGCTGGCCGAACTGGTCACCCGCCGGACGCACTGAGGCGGGGCGGCGCCGCCGGGGGAGCGGGTACCCCGCTCTCCCCGGGCCGGTCCGGGCCGGTCCGGCCCCGCCGCCGTCAGGCCGACGCGTCCAGCAGCCGCCGTTCCTTCGCCGGCTCGATGCCGTGCGTGATTCGGCCGCGCTTGCGTCCGTCGGGCTCGGTGTCCTCGGCCGGTCCGCGTCCGCGCAGCCAGTCCCAGGTGTCCCGGGCGGTCTCGGCGAAGGGCCGGCAGCGCAGCCCGGCCGCCTCCGCCCGACGGGTGTCGACCTGCCAGGTCCCCGCGGACTCGGCCACGTCGGGCAGCCAGAGCGGCAGTTCGCTCCACGGCTGGACGCTGTCCGGCCCCTCCTTCAGCAACCGCGCGTCCGGGACCCAGACCAGCTCGACGTCCGTGCCGCCGGCCACCGCGGCGCAGCCCGTCAGGAACTCCCCGTAGGTGATCCGGCCGGGCGGTGCCGTGGTGAGGAAGCGCCCGGTGGTGCCCGCCGTCAGCAGGTCCACCCCGAAGGTCGCGAAGTCCCGGACGTCGATCAGCTGCATCGGCCGGCCCGGCTCGCCCGGTGCCAGCACCCGGCCGCCCCGGGCCGTCCGCTCCAGCCACCAGGGCAGTCGGCCGCCCCGCTCGTACGGGCCGATCAGCAGGCCGCTGTTGAGGATCAGCGCGCGGTCGGCGCCGAAGTACTCCAGCACGGCCCGTTCGCAGCCGGCCTTGAGCGCGGCGCTGAACTCCTGCCCGGGCGGGGTGTCGGCGGGGCAGGGGTGCAGCGGCGAGGTCTCGTCGACGGCCCGGGCGGGCCAGTCGGCGAAGGCGTGGACGGAGGAGATCAGCGTGTAGTGGTCGGCCCGGCCGTGCAGCAGTCGGGCCGTGGCGGCGGCCTGGGCGGGCTGCTGGGCCGAGGTGTCGACCACGGCGTCCCACTGCCGCCCCTCGACCAGCCGGGCCAGGTCCTCGGCCGAGTCACGGTCGCCGCGGACGGCCTCGACGCCGGTCAGGTCGGCGGCCGTGCGGCCGCGGTTGAAGGTGGTGACCTGGTGGCCCCGGGTGAGGGCCTCGAAGGCGAACGCCCGTCCCAGGAAGGACGAGCCGCCGAGCAGAAGGATCTTCATACCGGCAAGACTCTCCCGGCCGGTCGCTCCGCATACCGCCGTTCGCCCTGGGCGGAGGCCCGTCCTCCGGCCCCCCGGCCCCGGTCTCTCCGTGTCCGACCGCCCCCGCGCCCGTGCCCGACCGCTCCGCGCCCTGCCTCCACCACCGGGATGCCGCCCCCCGGAGACCCGCACAGCATCCGGTTTGTACCGATACCCACGTCATGCACGCGACGGCCCCGGGGCGGCGGGCGGTTCCGAGGGCGCGGCGGTGGACGGGGCCGGGGTCGCCGACCCGGTGGGGCCCGGCGCGGGCGTCGTGGGCGCCGCGGTCGGGGCCGGGGTCGTACCGGTGGTCGGGGTCGACGTCGGGGCCGCTGTGGACGTGGGGGCCGGCGTGGACGTCGACGGGGACGTCGGCGGGGTGGTGGGGGCCGGAGTGCCGGACGGCGCCGGTCCGCCCTCGGTGGGGGTTGGGCTCGGCGCGGTGGTCGGTCCGCCGGTGCCCGGCTCGGCCGGGGCCGAGGTGGACCCGCCGCGGTGCTGCGGCCCGCCCTCCAGGGTGACCACGGCCTGCGAGGGCGGCAGCGCGATCCGGGCGGTCCAGCGGGTGGCCGGGGCGAGGTCCTCGTCGACGCTGACGATCACGGTGATCCGCTGCCCGGGCGCGAGCGTCCCGGAGTCGCGGCTGAGCCGCAGCCAGGACACGTCCACCACGGCGTGCCAGTGGATCTCGGTGCCGCCGGAGTTGGTGAGGGTGAGCACTGTCCGGTTGCCGTACTCACCCGCCTCGACGGTCAGCAGTCCGGACGGGGCGGCGGACCCGGTGGAGGGGGAGCCGGAGCCGGAGGGCCCGACCGACGCCGGGCCGGCGGGGGCCGGTGCCGCGACCAGGGTGGGGCTGGCGAGCGGGGTCGCACCGTGGGCCGGGACCGGGATCAGCGGCCCCTGGATCCCGGGCAGCAACGTTTCTGCACTGAGCGGCCCCGCCCCGGCGAGCTCCATCCCGGCCACCGCCGGTCCCCGGGCCGGGGCCCCGCCGGTTCCGCCGCCCCCGGTCGCGCCGATCACGGCGCCGAGCACCGTGCCCTCCACCGGGACGGCGGAGCCGTCCGGACTCCGGCCCGCCGCACCGTCCGCCGCGCCCCCGGGGTGTCTCCCGCCCGCCGGGCGCCCGTCGTCCTCGACCCGCACCGAGGAGACCGCCGCGGCCGCCCCCGGCCCGCCACCGCCCCGGTGTCCCGCCCACAGCGCGACCACCGGCGCGGCCAGGACGGCGGCGAGCACCCCGGTGGTCACCACCCGGCGCCGCACCGTCGGTCCGCGCCCGGAGTCCGGGGCCCGGTGGCGGGGGAACCCGCCCTGGTCGAAGCGGAGCCCCGGCTCGGTCACCGGGACGGGCGTGCCCGCCCGCCGCCCGGTCGGCTCCCGGGGCGCCGAGGGCAGGAAGGCCAACGGGCCCGCGGGAGCGCCGGACCCGTCGGCCGGGGCGCCCCCCGACCCGGATCCGGCTCCCGCCCCCGCCCCGGCCGGCGCGGTGAGCACCGGCAGCCCGGACAGCCCCGGGCCCTGCGGCACCTCGCCCGCGACCCGTTCCGCCGTCCCCCGGCAGGTCGGGCAGTCCACCACGTGCCGCACCAGCTCGCGGCGGAGCGCCGGCCCGAGCACCCAGTCCCGCCAGCTCTCCGCCCCGGCGCCGCCGAGCCGGTCCAGCTCCGGGCAGCTGCCCACGCCGAGCACCAGCAGGGCGGCCCTGGTCCGGTCGACCTCGACCCGCGCGGAGGCCAGCAGCGTACGGACGGTTTCGAAGGGCTGCCCCAGGACGGCGGCCACCTCGATCGGGCTGAGCCGGTGGCGGACGGCGAGTTCGAGGGCCTCGCGCTGCTCGGGGTCGGTGCCGGCCGCCTCGGGCCAGGCCAGCGAGGCCAGCTCGCGCCGCCGCCGGACCGCCTCCGCCCCGCCGTCGTCCGCTCCGCCGGACCCGGTCCCGCGCGCCCGGCCCGCCGCTCCCGCCGCACCGCCGCGCGGACCCGCCGCACCGGGCTCCGCACCGGTCGGCGGACCGTCCGCCAGCCGCCGCAGGCAGCAGTAGCGGGCCAGCGAGTAGAGCCAGGCCCGGAGCAGCCCGGGCTCGGCCAGCCGGGCGCCGTGCCGCAGCGCCAGCTCGCGCACCTCCTGCAGGGCGGCAGCCGCGGCCCCGTGCTCGCACAGCACCGAGAGGCAGTAGGTGAAAAGGCCGTCGACCTGTCGCTCGTACGCCGCGAGGACGGCGTCGCGCGGCCCTTCCGTACTCGTCGTCACCCTTCCGACGGTAGAGACGGCGGGGCCCCGCCCCGGGCCATTCCGCCCGGTTGTACTTCTTTCGGGTAACAACATCGCTCATTCGTGGACCGGCTCCCGCCCCCGCCGCCCGCGCGCCCCGGACCGTCCGCCGCCCGCGTTGTCGTACCCGGGCGCTACGGTGACCGCATGGCTGCCCGTACCAAGACCACCGCCAAGCCGCGCCCGGCCTACCGCTGCACCGAGTGCGGCAACCAGCTGCCCAAGTGGGTCGGCCGCTGCCCGGAGTGCAACGCCTGGGGCACGGTCGAGGAGTACGGCGCCGTGCCGATCCGGACCACGGCCGCCGGGCCGGTCAGCTCGCCCGCCCGCCCGATCGCCCAGGTCGACGGCCAGGTGGCGACGGCCCGCTCCACCGGCGTGCCCGAGCTGGACCGGGTGCTCGGCGGCGGCCTGGTCCCGGGCGCCGTGGTGCTGCTGGCCGGGGAGCCCGGCGTCGGCAAGTCCACCCTGCTGCTGGACGTCGCGGCCAAGGCATCCGGCGCCCAGCACCGCACCCTCTACGTCACCGGCGAGGAGTCGGCCGGCCAGGTGCGGCTGCGCGCCGACCGGATCAACGCGCTCTCCGACCACCTGTACCTGGCGGCCGAGTCCGACCTCGGCGCCGTCCTCGGCCACATCGAGGCGGTCGACCCCGGCCTGCTGGTCCTGGACTCGGTGCAGACCATCGCCTCCGCCGAGCTGGACGGCGCGCCCGGCGGCCCGGCCCAGGTCCGCGAGGTGGCCGGCGCGCTGATCCGGGCCTCCAAGGACCGGGGCATGGCCACCCTGCTGGTCGGCCACGTCACCAAGGACGGCCAGATCGCCGGCCCCCGCCTGCTGGAGCACCTGGTCGACGTCGTCCTGAGCTTCGAGGGCGACCGCCACGCCCGGCTGCGGATCATCCGCGGGATCAAGAACCGGTACGGCGCGACCGACGAGGTCGGCTGCTTCGAGCTGCACGACGAGGGCATCGAGGGCCTGGCCGACCCGTCCGGCCTCTTCCTGACCAGGCGTGACAAGCCGGTGCCCGGGACGTGCCTGACCGTGACCCTGGAAGGGAAGCGCCCCCTGGTCGCCGAGGTGCAGGCGCTGATGGTGGACTCGCAGATCCCCTCGCCCCGCCGGACCACCTCCGGTCTGGAGTCGCCCCGGATCGCGATGATCCTCGCCGTGGTCGAGCGCCACGGCGGGGTGAAGCTCGGCAAGCAGGACATCTACACCGCCACCGTCGGCGGGGTGAAGCTCTCCGAGCCCTCGGCGGACCTCGCGGTCGCCCTCGCGGTGGCGAGCTCCTCCTCGGACACCCCGCTGCCCAGCAACCTGGTCGCGATCGGCGAGGTCGGTCTGGCCGGTGAGGTCCGGCGGGTGACGGGTGTGCAGCGGCGGTTGGCCGAGGCGCACCGGCTGGGCTTCACCCACGCGCTCGTCCCGCCGGACCCGGGCAAGGTCCCGCCGGGCATGAAGGTGGTCGAGGTGGCGGACATCGGAGAGGCGCTGCGCGCGCTGCCGGGCCGTCGTCGGGCCGCCGCGAAGCCCAGGGCTGAGGCCCCGTCGGCGCCGCCGGCCCCCCGGGCGCACCGGCCGGTGGCCCACCCGGAGGAGCTCATGGAGGGGTGGGAGCCGCTCGACTCCGACGAACTCCACTGACCCAAGCCCTGTCGTTGCCGCACGCAGTTAGACTTTCCCCTGTCTCATTGGTGACAAGGCAGTACTAAGCGACAGAGCAACAGACCGCAGGCCGGCGCCCCCCGCACGAGGCGCCCGGTACGGGGTCGACCGGAGGAGTCACGTGGCAGCCAGCGACCGGGCGGACAAGTCCTCCCGCGAGGAGGCCCTGCTGCGGGCCTCCCTCACCGCCATCGCCCCCGGCACCGCACTGCGTGACGGCCTGGAGCGGGTGCTCCGGGCCAACACCGGCGGTCTGATCGTGCTCGGTTTCGACAAGACGGTCGAGCCGATCTGCACCGGCGGCTTCGTGCTCGACGTCGAGTTCACCGCGACCCGGCTGCGCGAGCTGTGCAAGCTCGACGGCGCCGTGGTGCTGGACAAGGACATCACCAAGATCGTCCGGGCCGGCGTCCACCTGATGCCGGACTCCACCATCCCGACCGACGAGACCGGCACCCGGCACCGCACCGCCGAACGGGTCAACCGGCAGACCGGCTTCCCGGTGGTGGCGGTCTCGCACTCGATGCGGCTGATCGCCATGTACGTCAACGGCACCCGCCGGGTGCTGGAGGACTCCACCACCGTGCTGTCGCGCGCCAACCAGGCGCTGGCCACCCTGGAGCGCTACAAGCTGCGCCTGGACGAGGTGGCGGGCACGCTCTCCGCGCTGGAGATCGAGGACCTGGTGACGGTCCGGGACGTCACCGCCGTCGCGCAGCGGCTGGAGATGGTCCGGCTGATTGCCACCGAGATCGCCGGCTACGTGCTGGAGCTCGGAATCGACGGCCGACTGCTCTCGCTCCAGCTGGACGAGCTGATCGCGGGCGTGGAGCCGGAGCGTGAGCTGGTCGCCCGGGACTACTTCCCGGAGCGCGCCGCCAAGAAGGGCCGGACCGTCACCGAGGTCCTGGCCGACCTGGAGGCGCTGACCCACGCCGAGCTGCTCGACCTCACCACGGTGGCCAAGGCGCTCGGTTACTCGGGCACGCCGGAGTCCCTGGACTCGGCGGTCTCGCCGCGCGGCTACCGGCTGCTGGCCAAGATCCCGCGGCTGCCCAACACGGTGATAGAGCGCCTGGTGGAGCACTTCGGCGGACTGCAGAAGCTGCTGGCGGCCAGCATCGACGACCTGCAGACGGTCGAGGGCGTCGGCGAGACCCGGGCCCGCTCGGTCCGCGAGGGCCTGTCCCGTCTTGCCGAATCGTCCATCCTGGAGCGCTACGTCTGACCGGACGCGGTCCCGCCCGGACCACCGGGCCCGTGACGGGCGGAAGGCCCGGACCGTGCGAACGGTCCGGGCCTTCCGCCCGTCACGGGGGGACCGGCCTCAGTTCTCCAGGCGGATCGGGGAGCGGGCCGACGCCTGGCCGCCGGAGAGGCCGGTGAGGTCGGCCACCACCAGGTAGTTGCCGGCCGGGGCGGTCGCCGGATCGGCGGTCGCGCACTGCGGCTTGCTGCGGACCCGGTCCCAGCCGAAGGTCTCGGTCAGCCCGCCGTTGGCGGGGAGCTGGACCCAGGCGCTGCCCCGGTCGGCCGGGCAGTCGCCGGAGGACCAGATCCGCTCGCCGTTGCTGGCGGTGACGGTGATCGCGGAGGCGGTCCGGCCCAGGTCCACCCGGCAGGTGGCGGCGGAGGAGTTGTTGATGGTCAGCGCCAGCTTGGGCTTGTCCTTGGGCTGGTAGGAGTTCTGGGCGCTGGCCAGATTGAGCGTCACCTGGGAGGAGGCGCAGACCGGCAGGGCCATGATCTCGGTGGTGTTGACGGGGGGCTGGCCGCCGCCGGCCGTACCGCCGCCGCCCGAGGCGCTTCCGCCGGTGCCGCCCGCGCCACCACCCGTGCCGCCCGAGGTGCTTCCGGAGCCGCCCGTGCCGCCGCCCGCCGCCCCGCCGGTGGCGGGTGCCGGGGCGGTACCGCCACCGGTCGTGCCCCCGGTGCTGAGGCTGACATCGCCGCCGCCGGAGCCGCCCACGGCGCCGCCGGAGGCGCTGCCGCCGCCACTGCCGCTGCCGGGTCGGGAGTTGTTGGCCGGTCCGCTCGGCGAGGCGCCCGGCGTGATCGCCTGGGCCGGCGTCTGGTTCTGGGACTGGGTCGGTACGGCCTGTGCGGCCTTGTCCTTCGCTCCGTCGCCACCCCCGCCCTGATCGGTCATCAGCCAGATGACGAGGGCGGCGACCGCGACGGCGGCGACGATCACGACGACACGCCGACGCCAGTAGATCGAGGCCGGCAGCGGTCCTACGGGTTGACGGAGAGAGGGCACGCCCAAACTCTACGAGACAGTGTGTGCCCCTTGACGCACCAACACCGCACACTCACCCCTTCCTTCACATGATCCGCCATTTGCGCCGTTCGGGCGAGGCTGAATGGGGTGTTTTGCACATAGAAGCGGAATCCAATGATCCACTTCGGTGGCCGGTCCGGGCGTGGGAGGATCGAAGGGCCATGGCTGCGAACACCGTCACCCCCGTCCTCCCCGCACCCGCGACCTCCGCCGCGCCGCCGGGTCCCGACGCGCCCGCCGAGGTCCTGCCGAAGCTCGGACTGCCACTGCCGGTCCTGCACGCGACCGTCCTCGACTGGTACGCGGCCAGCGCCAGGGACCTGCCCTGGCGGACGCCGGACGCCTCGCCCTGGGCCGTGATGGTCAGCGAGTTCATGCTCCAGCAGACCCCGGTGAAGCGCGTGCTGCCGGTCTGGGAGACCTGGATGGAGCGCTGGCCGACCCCGGCCGACCTGGCCGCCGAGGCGCCCGGCGAGGCCGTCCGGATGTGGGGGCGGCTGGGCTACCCGCGCCGGGCGCTGCGGCTGCACGGCGCCGCGGTGGCGATCACCGGGAAGCACGGCGGTGAGGTCCCGGACGACCACGCGACCCTGCTCTCGCTGCCCGGGGTCGGCGAGTACACCGCCGCGGCGGTGGCCTCCTTCGCCTTCGGCCAGCGGCACGTGGTGCTGGACACCAATGTCCGGCGGGTGTTCGCCCGGGCCGTGACCGGGGTCGAGTACCCGGCCCAGGCCACCACGGCGGCCGAGCGGCGGACCGCGACCGCGCTGCTGCCCGCCACCGACCGCACGGCCGCCACCTGGGCGGTCGCCGTGATGGAGCTGGGCGCGCTGGTCTGCACGGCCCGGGGTCCGGAGTGCGGGGACTGCCCGCTGTTCACCTCCTGCGCCTGGCAGCGGGCCGGCCGGCCGCCGTACGAGGGTCCGGCCCGGCGCGGCCAGACCTACGAGGGCACCGACCGCCAGGCGCGCGGCAAGCTGCTCGCGGTGCTCCGCGAGGCGCACGGCGAGGTGCCGCAGTCCCGGCTGGACGCGGTCTGGCCGGACGCCGTGCAGCGGGCCCGCGCCCTGGACGGGCTGGTCGCCGACGGACTGGTCGAACCGGTCGAGCAGGGCGTCTACCGGCTGCCCCGGTAGTCCCGGGGTCCCGCCGGCGCCTCCGGCCCCGGAACGGAACGAAGGGCCCCCGCCCGCCGGTTCGGCGAGCGGGGGCCCCGTGCGTTCCGGCGGCCGACCGGGTCAGATCGCGACGGCCTCGGTGTTGCCGGCCGCCGGGGCGACCTTGCCGGTCCCGCCCTCCTCGGCGGGCGGCCCGCCGGCCCCGCGCAGCGGCACCTCCCGCACGAAGACCGCGGCGGCGACCGCGATCACGGCGGCGGCCGCGCCCCAGAGGAAGACGGTGTGGATGCCGTTGGCCACCGCGTGGTGGTAGGCGTCCTGCACCGGCGCGGGCAGTGCCTTGAGCGCGTTCGGGCTCAGCTGGGCCGGGTCGGCGCCCTGCGCGGAACCCGCCCCGGCGGCCGAACCGAGCCGCTCGTTCATGGTCTCGGTGACCCGGTTGTTGAACAGCGCGCCGAAGAGCGCCACACCGAAGGAGCCGCCGATGGTGCGGAACAGGGTGGCGGTGGAGCTGGCCACACCCATGTCCTTGAGCTCGACGCTGTTCTGCGCGACCAGCATGGTGATCTGCATCAGGAAGCCCATGCCGGCACCGAGCACCACCATCCAGCAGGCGGAGGTGAAGCCCGAGGTGTCGGTGGAGAGGGTGGACAGCAGCGCCATGCCGGCGGTCATCACGACGGTGCCGATGATCGGGTAGATCCGGTACTTGCCGGTCTTGGTCACCGCCTGGCCGACCACCAGCGAGACGACCAGCATCCCGAACATCATCGGCATCAGCAGCAGGCCGGAGTTGGTCGCCGAGGCGCCCTGCACGGTCTGCTGGTAGAGCGGGAGGAAGACGGTCGAGCCGAACATCACGAAGCCGACCGCGAAGCCGATGATCGAGACCAGGGTGAAGTTCAGGTTCTTGAACAGCGACAGCGGCAGCATCGGCTCCTCGACCCGCTGCTCCACATAGCAGAAGCCGATCAGGGAGGACGCGGCCAGCGCGCTCAGGCCGAGGATCTGCTTCGAGCCCCAGGCGTACTCCTGGCCGCCCCAGGTGGTGATCAGGGTGAGCGAGGTGATGCCGGTGGTGAGCAGCAGCGCGCCGAGGTAGTCGATCCTGGCCTTGCTGCGGACCGTCGGCAGCTTAAGGGTGACCACGACGACGGCGAGCGCGACGGCGCCGAGCGGCAGGTTGATGTAGAAGGTCCAGCGCCAGTTCAGGTGGTCGGTGATGAAGCCGCCGACCAGCGGGCCGCCGATGGTGGCGAGCGCCATCACCGCGGCGAACATGCCCTGGTACTTGCCGCGGTCGCGCGGCGGGACCAGCGCGCCCATGATCGACATCACGCCGACCATCAGGCCGCCGGCGCCCAGGCCCTGGAGGGCGCGGAAGCCGATGAGCTCGGTCATGTCCTGGGAGAGGCCGGAGAGCGCCGAGCCCGCCAGGAAGATCACGATCGAGGTGAGGAACACGCCCTTGCGGCCGTAGAGGTCGCCGAGCTTGCCCCAGATCGGGGTGGAGGCGGCGGTGGCCAGGGTGTACGAGGTGACCACCCACGAGAGGTGTTCGGCGCCGCCGAGCTCGCCGACGATCGTCGGCATCGCGGTGCCGACGATCAGGCCGTCGAGCATGGCGAGCAGCATGGTGACCACGAGGCCGATCATGACCAGGCGGATCTCGCGGGCCGAACGGGGCTGCTCGTCCTCGGCCGGTTGCTTCTCGGGGGCCGCGTTGCCGGCCTTGGGGTGTGACATGGGTGGGACTCCCGGGCAGGGGGCGGGCGACCGGTGGGGCCTGCGGAAGCCCCCCTTACTTGTCGCCCGGCTAGTTTGTGGACCGTGGGCACGGTAGGTTGTTCACTAGCCGGTCGTCAAGCCAGTTTCTCGGCGGGCTCCCGGGGCAGGAAGAATGGGCGCACCAGTGGTCGCCGGTCGGGGCGCCCGTCGCTCGTACCGCGGCGGCCGCAGGTCGCCGGGACCGAATCACGACGCAGTCAGAGGCAGGCGATGGGCACGACGCAGAGCCCCCGTAGCGACACCCGGGCGCGGATCGTCGCGATCGCCCTGGAGCTCTTCTCCGAGCAGGGCTACGAGCGCACCTCACTGCGGGAGATCGCGGACCGGCTGGGCGTCACCAAGGCCGCGCTCTACTACCACTTCAAGACCAAGGAAGACATCGTCCACGGCATCGTGGCGACCACCGCCGCGCCGATCGACGAGCTGATCGTCTGGGGGCGCGAGCAGACCTGGACCCCCGAGGTGCGGGACGAGCTGATCCGTCGGTTCGCGGCCGGGATGGCCGAGCGGGCGCCGCTGCTGCGCTTCTTCCAGGAGAACCAGCCCGCGCTGCGCGACCTGCAGGCCGGTCAGGAGTTCCGGGACCGCATGACGGCCCTGGTCCGGCTGGTGCACGGCCCCGGGGCGAGCTTCGAGGACCGGCTGCGGGCGATGATGTCCCTGTTCACCATCAACTCGGCGCTCTTCCTGCTGCACCAGGACAAGCGGCCCGAGGTGGACCGCTACGTCGGGGACATCCCGGTCGCCGAGGCCACTCGCGAGGAGGCGGTCGAGGCGGCCCAGCACGTGGCGCTGGAGATCTGCCGACTGATCGTCAGGCCCGCGCCGACGGACTGAGCGCCCCCCCGGCGCCCCGATCGGCTCGTGCACCCGTGCACCCGTGCAGCCGATCGCGCCGAGCCCCCGCGCACCCGACCGTCCCGGATCAGAAGTCGGTGACCCCGCGCGCGGCGAGGTAGGCGATCGGGTTGATCACCGCGCCGTACTGGTTGGCGGAGCGGATCTCGAAGTGCAGGTGCGGCCCGGTCGAGTTGCCGGTGTTGCCCGAACGGCCGATCTGCTGCCCGGCGGCGACCTTCTGGCCCGGCGACACCGCGAGCGCCGACATGTGCGCGTACTGGGCGAAACGGCCGTCGGCCAGCCGCAGCACGACCTCCTTGCCGTACGCGCCGTCCCAGCCGGCCGACACCACCGTGGCGTTGCCGACCGCGAGCAGCGCGGTGCCGGGGGAGACCGCGAAGTCCACGCCGGTGTGGTACCCGGCGGCGTACTCGGCGTTGCGCACGCCGTAGGGGTTGCTGGTCGGCGCACCCGGGATCGGTGCGGACCACTGCCGGGCCGGGGCCGGCGCAGGGGCAGCCGGCGCCGGGGCGGCGGGAGCCTCCTCCGCCGCGGCGGGCTCGGGCTCGGCGGCGGGCGCCGCCTCCTCGCCCTGGCCCTCGCCCTGGTGCTGGTCCTGGGCCTGGGCCTGGGCCTGGTCGGCGGACGGTGCCGGGGCGCCGGCCTGCTCAGTCAGCAGATTGGCGGCGATCGCCACCGCGTCCTGGGCCGAGGACTGCTCGGAGGGCATGGTGTACGGGCTGGGGCCGGCGACCTGGACCAGTGCCGGGGCCGGGGCCGCGCCGTGCGGCGCGGTGAACACCGAGCTGCCGGGGGTGGTCGGGGCGACGGTCTGCGCCGAGGCGCTGCCCGCGGTGGTGAGGAGCAGGGCGCCGGTCAGGACGGCCGCTCCGGCCGCGGCGGCGGTGGTGGAGCGGTTCCGGTCGGTCTGCCGAAGGAAGGCGTCGGCGAGCCGGCACAGGGTCGGCCCCAGAGGCGGTACAGGAGACATCGGAACCTCACGAACACGTACGGGGGCAGCACGCTGAGCCCGTTCGGGCGTGCTGAGTGGGGGACCACTCAGGTGTAACCGTCACCGAGCGGACTCCCAAACCGTGTGACGTACTACGGCGTGTAGTCAGCATCGAGCCGGAGATTCAAACCGACGGAGTAATGATCATGTGATCGGATGCTCCGTTCGGGGGAGGAGGGTGGGCGCCCGCCGAGCCGCCGTCCTACTACTCCCGCTCGTACCGGCCCCGGGCGCTGTGAGGATCACCACCCGCCCGGCGGGTTTCGTCCGTCCGGGTACAAAGAATCCGGCCCGCCCCCGCGGGTGCGGGAGCGGGCCGGATCGGCTCAGCGGTGCCTGGTCACGGACCGGGCGTCAGAGCTCGGTTCGATCAGTTGTCGACCGGGCGGACGCGGATCCAGGTCTCCAGGTAGTTCGAGGACTCGTTCTCGACCTCGATGCTGGTGCCCGTCTTCGGGACGATGACGCTGCTGTACGGGTTGTCCTTCGACCAGTAGGACTTCAGGTCGGAGAACTCGTCGACACCCTTCGACTTCGGGATGACCGTCTCGACGCCCGCCTTGTGCAGGGTCAGACCGTCGGTGCGGCGCGAGCCGAAGGTGGAGTCGTAGCCGTTGATGCGCGGGCGCATCAGCGAGCCGTCCTTCCACTTCAGCGGGGCCGGGTGCGAGTCGACCGGGAGGAGCAGGCCCTGGCCCGGGTGGTTGGTGACGTTGTTGTCGGTCTGCGACTCGTCCCAGTACCAGATCAGCAGACCGGCCTGGTACGGGTAGTGCTCGACGAAGAGCGGCTTGTCGGCGAAGCCGAAGTTGTACGGGCCGACCTTGAGGGTGCGGTCGTACGAGACGTACTGCCGGTTCTCCGCGATGTAGTACTGGTTGTAGTCGTTGGTGAACGAGCCGGTGCTCCGCGAGAAGCCCTTGGCGGTCCAGCCGTTGTCACCGTTCTCGGCACCGTCGGTGAAGACGGTGGCGCCGTCGGCCGACACCGCGATGTCGTCCAGGGCCAGGCCCTTGAGGTGCAGGCCGCCATCGGTGGTGTAGCGGAAGCGGACCTTGACGGCCTTGCCGGCGTAGGCGTCCAGCGGGAAGACCAGGTCGCCCCACTTGTCGGCCGAGTTACCGGTCAGCGAAGCCTTGCCGGAGGGGTCCTTCGGCAGCGCGACGCCGTTGTAGGTGCCCTCCAGGGCGGCCCAGGTGGCGCCACCGTCGGTGGAGACCTCGGCGTAGCCGTAGTCGAAGTCCTGCTCGATGTCGTACCAGCCCTTGGCCGACAGCGCGGCCTTGGTCTTGCCGGTCAGGTCGACGTCACGGGTCAGCGAGACGTTCAGGTCGTCGGCGCTGCCGCTCCACCACTCGTTGGCACCCGCGAAGGGCTTGTTGATGTTGGTGGTGACCGACTTCTTCGGCAGGTCGACGACGAGCGCCTGCGGGAGCGCGCTGTTGTACTCGACCGGGCCGATGTGGTGGGTCGACTCGGTGCCGGCCTTGGCCTTGTCGAACTTCAGCCAGCCGAGCTTGAGCTTGCTCCAGGCGTCGAGGTCGTTCGGCATGTCGCCGATCGAGTTCTTGCCCTCGCCGAGCCAGGAGCCGGACGACATCAGCGACCAGAAGCCGACCGAGTTGTCGATGCCGCTGCCGGAGGTGTCGTAGAGGTCCGGCAGACCGAGGTCGTGGCCGTACTCGTGGGCGAAGACACCGAGGCCGCCGTTCTCGGGCTGCATGGTGTAGTCGCCGACCCAGACACCGGTGCTGCCGACGGGGGTGCCGCCGAGCTTGTTGGTGGCCGGGCCGGTGGTGCCGGCGCCGGTGCCGTAGACGTACGAGCGGTGGGCCCACAGGGCGTCAGTGCCCTGCTTGCCGCCGCCGGCCGACTGGTCCTCACCGGCGTGCACGATCTGGAAGTGGTCGATGTAACCGTCGGGCTGGTTGAAGTTGCCGTCGTGGTTGTAGTCGTACCGGTCCCACTGGTCGTACTGCGCGATGGTGGCCTGGATCTGCGCGTCCGTCTGGCCCTTGGCCTTCTGGTCGGTGACCCAGGTGTCGATCGCGTCGCGGATCAGGTCCTGCGCGTTGGCGCAGACGTGCTGGCCGCAGTAGTCCGAGCCGTAGCGCGCCTCGTTGTACTTGATCTTCACCCAGTCGGTGACCTGGCCGTCGACCGAGTAGCGGCCCGAGGACTGCTTCTCGTAGTAGGTCTTCAGCGAGTCGCCGGACTTGTTGAAGTACAGGTCCTGGTAGTGCTGCTGGTTGTAGTCAGCCTGCCAGAGGGTGGAGTTGTTGGTCGCGGCGTCCGGCTTCTCGATCTGGTTGCGCTGCGGGCCGGGCTGGCCGCCGTACTTGATCTTGCCGTCCGGCGTCTTGGTCGTGTTGTCGACCTCGTCGCCGAACTCCACCAGGATGGTGAAGATCTTGTCCGTGCGCTCGCGGGCGAGCTCGACGTACTTGTCCTTGCCCAGCTTGATGCTGGAGCCGCCGCCGTGCTGCTCGATCTGGGCGGTGCCGGCGAGCAGCTGCTCGGTCGCGGCCTTCTGCTCGGCCTCGACCTTCTCGGTCAGCGGGCCGGGAATGTTGTGCTCAGTGCTGGTCTGAACGGCGTCGGCCGGGTCCTGCGGGACGGGGGCGGAGCCGGCGGCGACCGCCGTGCTCGGGAGCAGTCCCGCGCCGAGTGCGGCTATGACAGCCGCGATCGACACGACCGAAGCGGCTTTCCTGGTCATCTTCAACGTTGTGACGTCCTCCCCAAACCGTCCGGCTCTTGGCCTTCCGGTAAACCAATGAAAGACAGGTGGACGACATTTGATCCAAGCGTGGACGGAAAAGATAGACCTTGACCGTGACATGGCCACAGCGCTATCCTCCGCAACTTCGTATCAGCTGACGCACTGTCAACATCATTGTCATTAAAGATGACCACGGCTTCGGTCGCACCCGCACCGGCCCCCGTTCAGGCCAGCGACCTGCCGGTTCGTGGTCCTGATCACAGTTTCGGCGGGCGCGCGAAAAACGGTCAGGGCCCCCGACGCGAACGTCGGGGGCCCTAACCGTTGATGTTGTCTGTTAAATGTTGCTACTTCGTCAGGTCCGGACCCGGCGAGGCGACGGCGGCCGGGGTGTCCGCGACCGCGGACTTCTCCTCGCCGCGGAAGGTGAACTTCGCTTCCTTGCCCTCGCCCTCGACCCCGACGACCACGATGTGGCCGGCCCGCAGCTCGCCGAAGAGGATCTTCTCGGAGAGGTGGTCCTCGATCTCGCGCTGGATGGTCCGGCGCAGCGGCCGGGCGCCCAGGAGCGGGTCGTAGCCGCGCTTGGCCAGCAGCTTCTTGGCCTCGACGCTGAGCTCCAGGCCCATGTCCTTGTCCTTGAGCCGCTCGTCCACCTTGTCGATCATGAGGTCGACGATCTTGATGATGTCTTCCTCGGACAGCTGGTGGAAGACCACGATGTCGTCGACGCGGTTCAGGAACTCGGGGCGGAAGTGCTGCTTGAGCTCCTCGCCGACCTTCGCCTTCATCCGGTCGTACCCGGTCTGGCTGTCGCCCTGGGCCGCGAAGCCCAGGTTGAAGCCCTTGGAGATGTCCCGGGTGCCGAGGTTGGTCGTCATGATGATGACGGTGTTCTTGAAGTCGACCACGCGGCCCTGGGAGTCGGTCAGGCGACCGTCCTCCAGGATCTGCAGCAGCGAGTTGAAGATGTCCGGGTGGGCCTTCTCCACCTCGTCGAAGAGCACGACGGAGAACGGCTTGCGGCGCACCTTCTCGGTGAGCTGGCCGCCCTCCTCGTAGCCGACGTAGCCGGGGGGCGAGCCGAAGAGCCGGGAGACGGTGTGCTTCTCCGAGAACTCCGACATGTCCAGCGCGATCAGCGCGTCCTCGTCGCCGAAGAGGAACTCGGCGAGCGTCTTGGACAGCTCGGTCTTACCGACGCCGGACGGGCCGGCGAAGATGAACGAGCCGCCGGGGCGCTTCGGGTCCTTGAGGCCCGCCCGGGTGCGCCGGATGGCCTGGGAGAGCGCCTTGATGGCGTCCTTCTGGCCGATGACGCGCTTGTGCAGCTCGTCCTCCATGCGCAGCAGCCGGGAGGTCTCCTCCTCGGTCAGCTTGAAGACCGGGATGCCGGTGGCGGTGGCCAGGACCTCGGCGATGAGCTCCTCGTCCACCTCCGCGACGACATCCATGTCGCCGGCCTTCCACTCCTTCTCGCGCTTGGCCTTGGCCTGCAGGAGCTGCTTCTCGTCGTCGCGCAGGGACGCGGCCTTCTCGAAGTCCTGCGCGTCGATCGCGCTCTCCTTCTCGCGGCGCACGTCGGCGATCTTCTCGTCGAACTCGCGGAGGTCCGGCGGCGCGGTCATCCGGCGGATGCGCATCCGGGAGCCGGCCTCGTCGATCAGGTCGATGGCCTTGTCCGGCAGGAAGCGGTCCGAGATGTACCGGTCGGCCAGGGTGGCGGCGGCGACCAGGGCGGCGTCCGTGATCGAGACCCGGTGGTGGGCCTCGTAGCGGTCGCGCAGGCCCTTGAGGATCTCGATGGTGTGCGGCAGCGAGGGCTCGGCGACCTGGATCGGCTGGAAGCGGCGCTCCAGCGCGGCGTCCTTCTCCAGGTGCTTGCGGTACTCGTCGAGCGTGGTGGCACCGATGGTCTGGAGCTCACCGCGGGCCAGCATGGGCTTGAGGATCGAGGCGGCGTCGATGGCACCCTCGGCGGCGCCCGCGCCGACCAGGGTGTGCAGCTCGTCGATGAACAGGATGATGTCGCCGCGGGTGCGGATCTCCTTGAGGACCTTCTTCAGGCGCTCCTCGAAGTCACCGCGGTAGCGGGAGCCGGCCACCAGGGCGCCCAGGTCCAGCGTGTAGAGCTGCTTGTCCTTGAGCGTCTCCGGGACCTCGCCCTTGACGATCGCCTGCGCCAGGCCCTCGACGACGGCGGTCTTGCCGACGCCGGGCTCACCGATCAGGACCGGGTTGTTCTTGGTGCGGCGGGACAGCACCTGCATGACCCGCTCGATCTCCTTCTCGCGCCCGATCACCGGGTCGAGCTTGGCCTCGCGGGCGGCCTGGGTGAGGTTGCGGCCGAACTGGTCCAGGACCAGCGAGGTCGACGGGGTGCCCTCGGCCGGCCCGCCGGCCGTGGCCGACTCCTTGCCACCGGGGGTCTGGTAACCGGAGAGCAGCTGGATGACCTGCTGACGGACCCGGTTCAGGTCGGCGCCCAGCTTCACCAGGACCTGGGCCGCGACGCCCTCGCCCTCGCGGATCAGGCCGAGCAGGATGTGCTCGGTGCCGATGTAGTTGTGGCCGAGCTGCAGGGCCTCCCGCAGCGACAGCTCCAGGACCTTCTTGGCCCGGGGGGTGAAGGGAATGTGACCGGACGGGGCCTGCTGGCCCTGACCGATGATCTCCTCGACCTGCTGGCGAACGGCCTCAAGAGAAATCCCGAGGCTCTCCAGGGCCTTAGCGGCGACACCCTCACCCTCGTGGATCAGACCCAGGAGGATGTGCTCGGTGCCGATGTAGTTGTGGTTGAGCATCCGGGCTTCTTCCTGAGCCAGGACGACAACCCGCCGCGCGCGGTCGGTGAACCTCTCGAACATCGTTTATCGCTCCTCAGAGCGGTCGGGCAGTTCGGGGTCCGTCCCCGCCCTGTCCTTCCGCATGCTAGTCCCGCTCAGCGGCGCGGCCCACGGATTCGCTCCCCTCGCGGGGAACGACATGCTGCGCGACCAGCCGACACCAATCCCAACCCGATGTTGGGAGACGGTGTTCCCGCACGCGGGCCGGATGCACCGGATACCGCTACGCCATCGGCGAACAACCGCCGCCGCGGCGCAGTGGGTGGGCTTCCGACCGCGTCCGACCGGTCACGCGTACTGCTCCGGACGGGGTCACGGACCCCGTCCATCTGCATTCATACCCGGTATCGGGGCGGTTCTCGCGCAGTTTCCGCGGTGGCGGTGTTCGCCTGGCGAGAAGTCGGCCGCCGCTGACGGTCGGTCAGCCGCGGCCGCGGTGGCCGGTACGCCATCCCGGTGGCGTCCGCGTGACCGCTTCGCCCTTCCAGCGTTGCACAGGCCGTGACCGTTCTGCCGCCCGAGCCCGTGCCCGGCCCGCTGCCCGAACGGGCGGCCGTGCCCGCGCCGGGCCCCCGCGGCGCCGCCCGGAGGTACGCCGCGGGGCGCGGAGGGGATCCCTCCGCGCCCCGCGCGTGTGCCGTGGACGCCCCGGCCGGAGCCAGGGGCGCCGGACCCGTCAGGGCGGCCGGCGGTCGCCCGGATCAGGCCGCGTTGGCCTTCTCGTAGGCTTCGCGCACATTGCTGGGGACACGACCGCGGTCGTTGACCTCCAGGCCCTGCTCCTTGGCCCACGCGCGGATCTTGGCGGTGTCCGGGACGCTGCCGGACGGGCGCGGGGCGGCGCTGCGGCCCGCGCGGCGGGGGCCGGCGAGCCGGCCGCTCTGCTTGCGCCCCTTCTCGACGTACGGCGCCAGCAGACCGCGGAGCTTGTCCGCGTTGGCGCTCTTCAGATCGATCTCGTAGGCAACGCCGTCCAGGGCGAACGTCACCGTCTCGTCCGCCGACCCGCCGTCGAGATCGTCTTCAAGAATGACCTGCACCCTCTGTGCCACGGGCTTCCCTTTCCGCTAAACGACCCTTTGCCTAAGGAAAGGAAAGCGCCTTTCTCCGGAAAACACAAACCCCTGACCGTCCGGGGGCGGCTCACAGGTGCAGCAGCATGCGTGAGTTGCCCAGCGTGTTGGGCTTCACCCGCTCCAGGTCGAGGAACTCGGCAACACCTTCATCGTACGAGCGGAGAAGTTCTTCATAGACATCCGTAGCGATCGCCGCCGGGTCTGTCGTACCATCATCGGTTTCCTGGGTCTCTCCGATCTCCACGAAACCGTGTTTCGCGAAGAACGGGACCTCGAACGTCAAGCAGAAAATCCGACGGACGCCGAGCCAGCGGGCGGTCTCCAGCAGCTTCTCCAGCAGCAGGTGCCCGACGCCGTGACCTCGGCAGGACTCGTCGACGGCGAGTGTGCGGACCTCGGCGAGGTCCTCCCACATGACGTGGAGCGCGCCGCAGGCCACCACCGTCCCGTTGTCGTCGCGTTCCGCGACCCAGAACTCCTGCACCGATTCGAACAGCGTGACGGTGGGCTTGTCGAGCAGAATCCCGTCACGCGAGTAGGTGTCGATGAGCCCGCGCACTGCCCGCACGTCCGTGGTCCGCGCCCGGCGGATGGTGACCTCCATGGCGGGACGTTATCGTGCCGGCCCCGATCCGGTCTCCCCGGTATCCGGTCCGCTCCCGGGTCCGCTCCGGGGTTCGTTCTCCGGCCCGTTCTCCGGCCCGCTCTCCGGCCCGCTCCGCGGGGAATCCGGGGCCACCGGATCGGACGGGAACAGAGCGGCCACCCGCAAGGCGTCCCGCAGCGCCTCCCGTTGCTCCGGTGACATCAGGCCGAAGAAGTGCACCAGGGCCGCGGCCGGATTGTCGCCGGTGGCCCACGCGTCGTTCATCAGGGCCGCCGTGTACGCCTCGCGCGAGGAGACCGGTTCATATCGATAGGCCCGGCCGACGCGCTCCCGGCGGAGCCAGCCCTTTCGGTGCAGCTTGTCCAGGACGGTCATCACCGTGGTGTACGCGATTTCCCGTTCCGATCGCAGATCCAGAAGGACCTCGCGAACCGTGACCGGCCGGTTCCACTGCCACACCCGGGTCATGATGGCGTTCTCAAGTTCGCCGAGTTGCCGGACCATAGTCCGGCCAGGATAGGGAGTGAACGGGGCAAATCTTGTGAAGTGCCGCGAAACCGGCGCGCCGCCACCCCCGGAATCCGGGAATGGCGGCGCGGGGTGCACCGGGGCGTCCGGCGACTGCCGGGCGGCGCGGCCGCTCAGTCGACCAGATCCTCCTTGGCCTTCTGGGCACCGCCCTGGGTGCGGATGATGGCCCGCACCAGGAAGCCGAAGCCGATCGCCATCACCAGCGGCGGGACGATCGCGCTGACGTAGTCCATCAGGTCACTCCTCCTCGGTCTGCTCCGCCGCACCGGCGGACGCCTTGGGTTCCGGCTTCACCAGCGGGAAGAGCACGGTCTCCCGGATGTTCTTGCCGGTGAGCAGCATGATCAGGCGGTCCACCCCGAGCCCGAGGCCGCCGGTGGGCGGCATCGCGTACTCCAGGGCCCGCAGGAAGTCCTCGTCGACCTGCATCGCCTCGACGTCGCCGCCGGCCGCGAGCAGGGACTGCGCGGTGAGGCGGGCGCGCTGCTCGACCGGGTCGATCAGCTCGGAGTAGGCGGTGCCGATCTCGGTGCCGAAGATCACCAGGTCCCACTTCTCGGCCACGCCCGGGACCGAGCGGTGCTGGCGGGTCAGCGGGGAGACCTCGGTCGGGTAGTCCTTGATGAAGGTCGGCCGGACGGCGTTCTCCTCCAGCAGGCGCTCGACCATCTCCAGCACGATCTGGCCGTGGCCCCACTCCTTCTCGAAGGGGATGCCGTGCTCGGAGGCCAGCTTGCGCAGCTCCTCGACGCCGGTCTCCGGGGTGACCTCGACGCCGAGGTGGGCGGAGATGCCGGGGTAGACGCCGACCTCGGCCCAGGGCTCGGCCAGGTCGATCTCGTGCTCCACGCCGTGCGGGTCCAGGCCCTTGATCACCGTGGTGCCCAGCGCGTCCCGGGCCGCGTTGACGATGGTGGCCCGGATCAGCTCGGCCTGGGTGTCGTAGTCGCCGTACGCCTCGTAGGACTCCAGCGAGGTGAACTCCGGGTTGTGGGTGGAGTCCGCGCCCTCGTTGCGGAAGTTGCGGTTGATCTCGAAGACCTTCTCCGCGCCGCCGACCACCAGCCGCTTGAGGTAGAGCTCGGGGGCGATCCGCATGAAGAGGTCGATGTCGTAGGCGTTGATGTGCGTCTTGAACGGACGCGCGTTGGCGCCGCCGTGCACCGGCTGCAGCATCGGGGTCTCGACCTCGATGTAGCCGCGCTCCTCGTAGGTGCGGCGGATCGACCGGACCACCTTGGAGCGCAGGTGCAGGATCTCGCGGGCCTCGGGGTTGACGATCAGGTCCACGTACCGCTGGCGGACCCGGGCCTCGGGGTCGGTCAGGCCCTTGTGCTTGTCCGGCAGCGGGCGCAGGCACTTGGCGGTGAGCTCCCAGCGGTCCACCATCACCGACAGCTCGCCGCGGCGGGAGGTGATCACCTCGCCCTCGACGCCGACCTGGTCGCCCAGGTCGATGTCCGACTTCCAGGCGGCCAGCCGCTCCTCGCCCAGCTTGTCCAGGGACAGCATCACCTGGAGGTCGCCGGAGCCGTCGCGCAGGGTCGCGAAGCAGAGCTTGCCGCCGGTGCGGGAGAGGATCACCCGGCCGGTGATGCCGGTCCGCTCGCCGGTCGCGGTGTCCGGGGCCAGGTCCGGGTGCTTGGCCCGGAGGTCGGCGATGGTGCTGGTGCGGGGGAACCCGACCGGGTACGGGTCGATGCCGGCGGCCCGGAGCCGGTCCAGCTTCTCGCGCCGGACGCGCATCTGCTCGGGAAGGTCGTCGGTCGCGGTGATGGGACTCTGATCGCTCACCCCACCAGGGTAGCCAGCCCGTACTGGTGCTCCGCCACGGGATTACCGCGCCGCGCGGGGCGGGGGCGGGTGCGCCCGCCCGCGCCCCGCGCGAGGGGCTCAGGAGTGCCGGCGGCCGAGGCGGCGGGAGGCGAGGAGCGCCGCGCCGCCCAGGGCCAGCGCGGTGGCGGAGGCCCAGGCCAGCGGGACGGCGTCGCCGCGGCCGCTGTCGGCCAGCTCGCCGCCGTCCGCGAGGCCGGGCGCCGCCGTGCCGGTGGTCCCGGTCGTCCTGGCCGTCGTGGTGGTGCCCGCCGTGCCGGTCCGGCCGGCCGAGGGGGTGGCGGTGCCGTCGCCGGCCGCGGCGGTGCCGGTCCCGGTGCGGGCGGGGTCCGTCGCCGAGGCCGGGACGACCGGCCCGGTCGGCGTCCCGGTCCCGGTGCCGCCGTCCGGGGCGGGGGTCCCGGGCGCGGCGGCCGAGCGCAGCGCGACCTTGATCCGGTCGTTGCCCGGGTCGGGGTCCCAGCTCATCGGGGCGCTCGGGTAGCCCTCCTCGAACTCGCTGAGCTGGTTCTGGAACGACACGGTGGCGGACAGCGGGCCGGTGCCCTCGTCCAGCCGCAGGCCCAGGACCTGGGTGCTGGAATCGCCGTTCGCCATGTAGAAGTCGAAGACCTCGCAGTCGAACTTGTTGAGCGGGTGGCCCTGCGGCTCCCCCAGGACCTGGTCGTTCGCACGGCAGTTCCTGGGCAGGTCGGTGACCGTGGCGCCCTCGGGCAACTGGATCCGGACGTACGGCGTGCCCTCGCCGCCGCTGCGGTCGAAGATCGAGGCCGGGCCCCGGTTGGCGGCCGTGACGGTGAGCGTGCCGGCGCGGCCGGAGGCGTCCGGGGTCCAGGTGCCGGTCAGGACGAAGTCGGCGCCGTTGTCCGCGAGTACCTCCTGCTCGGTGAAGTGGCCGTTGATGTCGGGGTAGCCGGAGGGGATGCCCTCGGCGGAGTCCCGGGTCAGGGTGGCGGGCGCGCCGGTGCCGCGTCGGAAGGCCAGCCGCTCGCGCAGCGCCGGGGCCTGGGCGGCGGCCGCGTCGGGATCGGCGAAGACCGAGAAGTCCGCGAAGGTGTACCGGGCCTCGGGGGTGACGGTCAGGTCGAGGCCGTTGAGCCGGACCGGCTCGTTGGGCAGGATCTCGCCCTCGACGGTGCAGATGCCGTACGTGGTCGCGATCGGTGTGCCGAAGCCCTCCTGGCCGAGCTGGCCCGGGTCGGTGGCGTACTCGCAGTTGGACGGCCAGTTCTCGACCTTCAACCCGGGCAGCATCATGACCTCGACGACCGCCCGGGCGGCCGAGACGCCGCCGCGGTTGGCGAACCGCACGGCCGGGGTGAAAGTGCTGCCGACCTTGGTGTGCTCCTTGAGGGGGATCCCGGCGGTCCGGAACACGGCTCCGCCGACCTCGACCGCGAAGTCCTTGGTCGCCGACTCGGCGCCGGGTGCGGTCAGCGCGGCGTGCACCACGCCCCTGGTACCGGCCCTGACCCCGGGCACGGCGCTCAGCCACAGGTGGTCGGTGAGGTTGACGTTCGGGCTGCTCAGGTTGTCGAGGTCGCAGCTGATCGTCCGGGCCGCGGTGACGCAGCGGCCGCCGGAGGCGGTGAGCGCGGCGACGCCGTCCAGCCCGGAGGTGTCGAGGGTGAGCCTGGCGCCCGGGACCGGGGCGGTTCCGGTCCGGCCGATCCGGATGAAGACGTTCTCGCCGAACTGCGGCTGGGTGGTCGGCTCGCCCGGGATCTGGACCAGGGCGCCGACGTCGAGCACGAGGGCCGGTGCCGCGGCGTGGGCGGGGACGGCGAGCGTGCCGACGGACAGGGTGGCGACGGCCGTCGCCGCGGCCGAGCCGAGCACCCGGCGCGTACGGGTCGAGTTCACGGGGATCCTCTTGATCGTGGGGTGTCCCCGTGACCCTATGGACGGCCGGACGGACGTCAAGCCGGTTGATCGTCCATCAATTCGTACAGGACGGGAGCGATCCGGCGGCGCGCGCGGTGATGGTTATCCAGTTGTGATCCGAACGACCCCTCGGGGGGCGGAATTGTCGATGGACGGACCGGGGAGGCCGGGCCGCTCGGTGCGGCGCGGCCTCCCCGGGAGGCGGTGGCGGAGCGGGTTTCAGCCGGTGCCGGTGGCCAGTTCCAGGTCCTCGGGTTCGGCCGGGTGGACCGGCCGGTCCGGGTGGGCCGACGCCTTGGGCCGGCGGCCGAACAGTTCGGCGGGAGTGGGCATCCGGTGGGGGCGCCCGGGCTGCTGGTCCTGCGGGCCGCGGGGGGCGCCCGTGCGGGCGGCGGCGGGCTGCTCGGCGGGGTGCTCGGTGCTGCTCATCGGGATCCGTCCTCCAACAGGGATGAGGGGACTGCTCGGGGGTGCGGCGGGGCTCGGTACGGCGACGAGGTGGCGCTGGCCGCTGGTGAGGGCGAGTCGTTCGCGGACGGCGGCCTCGGCCAGCGCGTGGCAGCGCCCGGCGAGCCGGGAGCGGCGGGAGCGCTCGTGCTGGCCGCACGGCTGGCGCGACAGTCCGCGCAGGGCGGTGAGGTCCTCCGGCGCGGGCAGGTAGCCGTCGGTCACCGCCTCCTCCAGCCGTTCCAGGTAGCCGCTGGCGCTGCCGGGCAGGGCGGCCCGGTAGCGGCCGAGGTCGGCGAGGAGGAAGGCGCGCAGCCGGCCGCCCTCCTGGGCGGCCTCGTCGATCGCCTCGGTCAGGCGCAGTGCGTCCTGGACGTCCTCGGCCCACAGGGCGGCCCCCAGACCGGCGTACACCGGCCGGTCGGGGAGCTGGAGGTGGGCGGGGGCGGCGGGGTGCAGGGCTTGGGCGAGGGCGCGGCGCAGCACGCGGACTTCGTCGGCGCTGAAGGCCATGCCGCCGCGCGATCCGTGTGGCGTAGGCATGGGTTGACACTACGTGAGGAATATCCGATTTGTCGGTAGTGTCGCGCCGAACCCCCACGTTCGGACGCTGCGGGGCGTCCCCCGGTCAGCTCGGGCGGTTGCGCTCGAAGACCAGGCGCAGGCCGATGAGGGTGAGCCAGGGCTCGTGGACGTCGAGCGAGCCGGCCTCGCCGAGGACGAGCGGGGCCAGGCCGCCGGTGGCGATCACCTGGACGTCGTCGGGGTCCTTGGACAGCTCCCGGGCCATCCGGTCGACCAGGCCGTCGACCTGTCCGGCGAAGCCGTAGAGGATGCCGGACTGCATGCCCTCGACGGTGTTCTTGCCGATCACGTTGCGCGGGCGGGTCAGCTCGATCTTGCGCAGCAGCGCGCCGCGGTTGCCGAGCGCCTCGACCGAGATCTCGATGCCGGGGGCGATCGCGCCGCCGACGTAGTCGCCGCGGGCGTTGACCGCGTCGAAGGTGGTGGCGGTGCCGAAGTCGACCACGATGCAGGGGCCGCCGTAGAGGTGGTTGGCGGCCAGCGCGTTGACGATCCGGTCGGCGCCGACCTCCTTGGGGTTGTCCATGAGGACGTGCACCCCCGTCTTCACCCCCGGCTCCACGATCACCGCGGGGACGTCGCCGTAGTACCGGCGCGCCACCTCGCGGAACTCGTGGAGCACGGAGGGGACGGAGGAGCAGATCGCCAGGCCCTCGACCTTCGCGTCCGCGATCGCGGTGCGCGATCCCTGCGAGCCCATCAGGCCGTGCAGCAGCACCGCCAGCTCGTCCGCCGTGCGGCGCGGGTCGGTGGAGATCCGCCAGGTCTCGACCACCTCCTCACCGCCGAACAGGCCGAGGGTGGTCTGGGTGTTGCCGACGTCGATGGTGAGCAGCATCAGGCGCTTTCTGCGTCGAGGACCAGCGGGCGAACGGGCGAACGGGCAGGGCGGACGGACGGACGGTCAGGCGCGCAGGTCCAGGCCGATGTCCAGGATCGGCGAGGAGTGGGTCAGCGCGCCCACGGCCAGGTACTGCACCCCAGTCTGGGCGACCTCGCGCGCGGTGGCCAGGGTGAGTCCGCCGGACGCCTCCAGCTCGGCCCGGCCGGCCACCAGGGCGACCGCCTCGCGCAGCTGCGGGACGGTGAAGTTGTCCAGCAGGATCAGCTCCGCCCCGGCCTCCAGCACCGGGGTGATCTGCTCCACGGTGTCGACCTCGACCTCGACCGGCAGCTCCGGGTAGGCGGCCCGGACGGCCCGGAACGCCTCGGCGACGCCGCCGGCCGCGACCACGTGGTTGTCCTTGACCAGGGCCGCGTCCGAGAGCGCCATCCGGTGGTTGGAGCCGCCGCCGCAGCGGACCGCGAACTTCTCCAGCGCGCGCAGGCCCGGGGTGGTCTTGCGGGTGTCCCGGACCACCGCGTCGGTGCCCTCCAGGGCGTCCGCCCAGGCGCGGGTGGCGGTGGCGATGCCGGACAGGTGGCAGAGCAGGTTGAGCGCGCTGCGCTCGGCGGTCAGCAGGTCCCGGGTGCGGGAGCGGACCGAGAGCAGCACCTGACCGGCCTCGACCCGGTCGCCGTCCTGGACGTGCCGCTCGACCTCGAACTCCTCCTCGCAGACCAGCGAGACGACGGCCTCGGCGATCCGCAGACCGGCCACCACGCCCGCCTCGCGGGCGGTGAAGTCGGCGGTGGCGACGGCGTCGGCGGGCACGGTGGCCACCGAGGTGACGTCCTCGCCGCCGGCCAGGTCCTCGGCCAGGGCCAGGGTCGCGATGTCCTCGACCTCGACCGGGTCCAGGCCGGCCTCCTCCAGCAGCTCGGCGAGCTGGGGGTCCAGGCCGGTCTCGTAGCCCTCGCCGTCCCCGCAGGCGCAGCCGTCGCCGCAGCCGCCGGCCAGCGGGAGCTCGTCGTGCTCGTGCTCGTGCAGGTGGGTCACGTCGGTCGCGTCGGTCATGGTGGTTACGGCTCCTCAAGGGTGCTGACGGGTCCGCCGGAGGCGGTGAGGGTGGTGATCAGATGGCGTTGCCAGTGCGCGTCGTCGCGCTCCGGGAAGTCCTCGCGCCAGTGGCAGCCGCGGGTCTCCTCGCGCTGCGCGGCGGCGGTGACCATGGCGTCGGCGACCAGCAGCAGGTTGGCCGCCTCCCAGGTCTCCACCCGGGGGTCGGCCGGCTTCTCCTCGGCGGCGGCGGCGCGGGTCTGCCCGGTGATCAGGGCCAGCCCCTCCGCCGTGGCGGCCATCGACGCGGCCGAGCGCAGCACCCCGGTGCCGCGCGACATCAGCCGCTGGATCTCGGCCCGCGCCTCGGGCGCCGGCAGCGGCACCGGGTGGGCGGCCCTGGCCGCCTCGACGTCGACGACGCGCTCGGGCAGTTCCCCGGCGGTGTGCCGGGCGGCCAGGTCGGCGGCGATCCGCTCGGCGAAGACCAGGCCCTCCAGCAGGGAGTTGGAGGCCAGCCGGTTGGCTCCGTGCACCCCGGTGCAGGCCACTTCGCCGCACGCGTAGAGGCCGGGGACGGAGGTCCGGCCGCGGTTGTCGGTGCGCACCCCGCCGGAGGCGTGGTGGGCGGCCGGCGCGACCGGGATCGGCTCGGTGACCGGGTCGATGCCGTGGGCGAGGCAGGAGGCCAGGATGGTGGGGAAGCGCCGCCGCCACATCTCGGCGCCGAAGTGCCGGCCGTCCAGGTACATGTGCTCGGTGCCGTGCTCCTGCATCCGGCGGGTGATCGCCTTGGCGACGATGTCGCGCGGGGCCAGTTCGGCCAGCTCGTGCTGTCCGACCATGAACCGGACGCCGTCGGCGTCGACCAGGTGCGCGCCCTCGCCGCGGACCGCCTCGGAGACCAGCGGCTGCTGGCCCTCCGCGTCGGGGCCGAGCCAGAGCACGGTGGGGTGGAACTGGACGAACTCCAGGTCGGTGGCCTCGGCGCCGGCCCGCAGCGCGAGCGCCACGCCGTCGCCGGTGGAGACCGGCGGGTTGGTGGTGGCCGAGAAGACCTGGCCCATGCCGCCGGTGGCGAGCACCACCGCGCGGGCCCGGACGGCGCCGACGCCGTCCCGCTGGCCCTCGCCCATCACGTGCAGGGTGAGCCCGGCGGCGTGCCCGTCGGCGTCGGTGAGCAGGTCGAGCACCAGGGCGTGCTCGATCAGTTCGAGGTCCGGGTCCCGGCGGACGGCCTCGACCAGGGCGCGGGATATCTCGGCGCCGGTGGCGTCCCCGCCGGAGTGCGCGATCCGGTTCCGGTGGTGGCCGCCCTCGCGGGTGAGCAGGATGTCGCCGTCCTCGCCCCGGTCGAACGCCGCGCCGACCGCGATCAGCCGGCGGACCGCGTCGGGGCCCTCGGTGACCAGGGTGCGGACGCTGTCGTCGTCGCACAGCCCGGCGCCCGCCACCAGGGTGTCGGTCAGGTGCTGCTCGGGGGTGTCGCCCTCGCCCAGGGCGGCCGCGATGCCGCCCTGGGCCCAACGGGTGGACCCGTCGTCCAGCATCGCCTTGGTGACCACCAGGGCCCGCAGGCCGGCCCGGCGGACGTTGAGGGCGACGGTGAGCCCGGCCACGCCGGAGCCGACCACGACGACGTCGGTGTCGGCGGTCCAGCCCGGGGCGGGGGCGGTGAGGCGGTGGGTGACGGACATGGCTTCAGTGGCTCCTTAGCGCGCGACCGGGCCGGCCGCGCCGTTGTCGCCACGGTACGCCGCGTCGCCGCGCAGCAGTCCGCTGCCCTCCCCGGCCTCGGCCGGGTCGCCGCCGAGGCCGGTGACCCGGTTCCGCTCGTCGACGAAGACGACCTTGGGCAGGTAGCCCTTGGCCTCGGCGGTGTCCATCTGCCCGTAGGCGATGAGGATGACGAGGTCGCCGGGGTGGACCAGCCGGGCGGCGGCGCCGTTGATGCCGATGACGCCGGAGCCGCGCGGGCCGGCGATGGTGTAGGTCTCCAGCCGGGCGCCGTTGTTGATGTCGACGATGTGGACCAGCTCGCCGGGGAGCAGGTCGGCGGCGTCGAGCAGGTCCTCGTCCACCGTGACCGAGCCGACGTAGTGCAGGTCGGCCTGGGTCACGGTGGCCCGGTGGATCTTGGACTTGAGCATCGTGCGGAGCATTGCGGGTCACGCCTCCTGTGAGTGCATGCCTAGGGGGTACTTGTTGCCCGACGCCCTGCGGGCGAGCGTTTGTTTCGGGCCGGTGTTCCGGTCGGGTGTGCTGGTCGGGTGTGCCGGTCCGGCGCGCCGGCTACCGGACGACGACGTGGACGTTGTCGATCAGGCGGGTCGCGCCCACCTTCGCGGCGACGGCCAGCACCGCCTCGCCCCGGAAGTCGTCCGGCGCCTCGGTGAAGTCGTGCGGATCGATCAGGGCGAGGTAGTCGAGGTCGACGCCCTCGGCGGCGTCGAGCACGGCCGAGGCGGCCTCGCGCACGGCCTCCGGGCCCCGCGCGGCGGCGTCCCGGCCGGCGAACAGGGCCCCGGACAGGGCCAGGGCGCGGGCGCGCTCCTCGTCCGAGAGGTAGCGGTTGCGGGAGGAGAGCGCCAGGCCGTCCTCCTCGCGGACGGTCGGCACGCCGACGATCTCGACGTCGAAGTCCAGGTCGGCCACCATCCGGCGGACGACCGCCAGCTGCTGGGCGTCCTTCTCGCCGAAGAACGCGAAGTCCGGGTCGGTGATGTGCAGCAGCTTGGCGACGACGGTCAGCACCCCGTCGAAGTGGCCGGGCCGGGTGGCGCCCTCGTAGCGCTCGCCCATCGGGCCGGCCGCCATCCGCACCTGCGGCTCGCCGTTCGGGTAGACCTCGTCGACGGACGGCGCGAACACCACGTCGGCGCCGTTCTCCCCGGCCAGCCGCACGTCCTCGTCCAGGGCGCGCGGGTAGCGCTCCAGGTCCTCGCCGGCGCCGAACTGCAGCGGGTTGACGAAGACGGTGACGGCGACCCGGCCGTCCCGGCCGACCTGCTTGCGGGCGGCCCGGATCAGCGCGGCGTGGCCCTCGTGCAGCGCGCCCATCGTCATCACGACCGCGTTGTCGACCGGCTGCTCGTCCGGCCAGAACGCCGACTCGAAGTCGTCGACGGTGTGGGTGACGACGGCCCGGTGGACCTTCGGGGCGTGCTGGGTCCTGCCCGGCTGCTTGCCGCGTGCCATTACTGCTTCTCCTCGTTCAGTACGTCCAGCAGCGCCGCCGCCGACGTCTCGTCGATCGTCCCGCGGGCCAGGGCCCGCTGGGCGGTGGCGCGGGCCATCGCCCGGTAGGCGGCGGGGATGTCCGGGGACACCGTACTGAGCTGCGCCAGGTGGCGGCGTACGGTGCCGGCGTCGCCCCGGGCGACCGGGCCGGTGAGGGCCGCGTCGCCGGAGCGCAGGGAGTTGTCGAGCGCGGCGCCGAGCAGCGGGCCGAGCATCCGGCCGGGCTCGGCGACACCGGCCGTGCGCAGCAGCTCCATCGCCTGCGCGACCAGCGTGACCAGGTGGTTGGCGCCGTGCGCGAGGGCGGTGTGGTACATCGGGCGGACGCCCTCGGGCACCCACTCGGGTTCGCCGCCCATCTCCACCACCAGCGCCTCGGCGACCGGTCGCAGCTCCTCGGGGGCGGTCACCCCGAAGGGGCAGCCGGCCAGCCGGGCCAGGTCGACGGAGGTGCCGGTGAAGGTCATCGCGGGGTGCAGCGCGAGCGGCAGCGCGCCGGCCGCGGCGGCCGGCTCCAGCACGGCCACGCCGTGCGCGCCGGAGGTGTGCACCAGGATCTGGCCGGGCCGGACGGCGCCGGTCGCGGCGAGGCCGGTGACCAGGTCGGCCAGCGCGTCGTCGGGGACGGTGAGCAGGACGAGGTCGGCGGCGGCCAGCACCTGCGGCGGGGTGACGATCCGTACGCCCGGCAGCAGGGTCTCGGCCCGGCGGCGGGAGGCGGTGGACACCCCGGAGGCGGCGACCACCCGGTGGCCGGCGAGCTGGAGGGCGGCGCCCAGCGCCGGGCCGACCCGGCCGGTGCCGACCACGCCGACGGCCAGGCGGGCGGGGCGGTTGCCGGGGTCGGCCGGGTCGCCGAGGCCGTCGGCGAGCGGGGCGAACTCGCCGTGGTCGGCGAAGTCGGACGGGCTCACGCGTCCACCTTTGTCCAGGGGTTCCGTTCCAGTCCACTGCCGGGGTACCGGACGTACCGGCCCATTCTACGGGCGGGGCCGGGCCGGTGGAGCGGTTCGCTCCGGAGCGGGCGCGGGGCCGGGTCCGGAGCGGGCCGGGCCGCTCAGTCGGTGGCGCCGGCCCGGATCAGTCCGGCCTCGTAGGCCAGGACGACCGCCTGGACCCGGTCGCGCAGGCCCAGCTTGGCCAGGATCCGCCCGACGTGGGTCTTCACGGTGGCCTCGGACAGCACCAGCCGGGCCGCGATCTCCCCGTTCGACAGGCCCTGGGCGACCAGCAGGAAGACCTCGCGCTCGCGCTCGGTGAGCGGACCCAGGGTGTCGGCGCCGCCCTGGCCGTTCTGCGGGGTGGGCAGCACCTCGGCGAAGCGGTCGATCATGCGGCGGGTGGTGGTCGGCGCGACCACCGCGTCCCCGCCGTGCACGGCTCGGATCGCGGCCACCAGCTCGGTCGGCGGCACGTCCTTGAGCAGGAAGCCGCTGGCCCCTGCCTTGAGCGCGGCGAAGGCGTACTCGTCGAGGTCGAAGGTGGTGAGGATGAGCACGTGCGGGGCGTCCGGCAGCGGGCTGCCGTCCTCGGCCAGGCAGATCCGCCGGGTGGCCTGCACCCCGTCCAGCCGCGGCATCCGGACGTCCATGAGGATCACGTCCACCTCGGTGTGCCGGAGCTTCTCCACGGCCTGGGCGCCGTCCCCGGCCTCGGCGACGATCTCGATGTCCCCCTGCGACTGCAGGATCATCCGGAATCCGGTGCGCAGCAGCTCCTGGTCGTCGACCAGCATCACGCGGATGGTCAAGGGTGGCTCCTAGTTCCTCGGGGAGGACGGCGGGGGTCGGTGCGGGGTCCGTCGGCGGGTGTCCGGGGGTGGCGGGTGTCCGTGGTCAGGCGGCCTTGAGCGGCAGGACGGCGCGGATCCGGAATCCGCCCCCGGGTCGCGGCCCGATGTCGAGGCTGCCGCTGACCATACCGACCCGCTCGCGCATGCCGATCAGGCCGTGGCCCTGGCCGTCGGGGCCGCCGGTGGTGAGCTGTTCGTCGGTGCTGCCCCGGCCGTCGTCCTCGACCAGCACGGCCAGTTCGCGCTCGCCGAAGTCGACCGCGACCCGGGCGTGGACATCGGGACCGCCGTGTTTGCGGACGTTGGTCAGCGCCTCCTGGACGATCCGGTAGACCGTCAGTTCGACGCCCCGCGGCAGCTCGCGCGGATGGCCCGAGGTGGCGAAGTCCACCTGGAGTCCGGCCGTGCGGACCTGGTCGAGCAGCTCCGGCAGTTCCTCGACGCCGGGCTGCGGCACGTACTCCTCGCCCTTGCTGTCGGCGCTGCGCAGCACGCCCAGCAGCCGGCGCATCTCGACCAGTGCCTGCCGGCCGGTGGAGGCGATGGTGCTCAGCGCCTCCTTGGCCTGCTGCGGCGAGTTGTCCAGCACGTAGGCGGCGCCGTCGGCCTGGACGATCATCACCGAGACGTTGTGCGCGACCACGTCGTGCAGCTCCCGGGCGATCCGGGCCCGCTCGGCGGCGACCGCGACCTTGGACTGGGCGTCACGCTCCCGCTCCAGCCGGGCCGCGCGGTCCTCCAGCTCGACCAGGTACGCCCGGCGCACCCGGGTCAGCCGGCCCCAGGCCCAGCAGAGGATGAACGGGGTGGTCATCAGACCCATGATGAGCAGCGCCTCGGGGGCGGAGTAGCTCACGAAGTGGACGTCGGAGTCGGCGACCGACTCGATCTTCTGCGGATGCAGCCGCCAGTACACCAGCGGGCCCGAGAGCAGGCCGCCGAGCAGCGCGAACCGGGACGTCCACGGCCTGCCGAAGGCGGCGCCCGTGTAGGCGAACACCAGATAGGCGATGCTGGAGATGGCCGGGTTGACGTCCAGGAGGACCTGGGTGATGCCGATCAGGCCCGCGGCGGTCACGGTCGCGTCGGGGAAGCGGCGGCGGAACACCATCAGCAGGGGCAGCAGCACGGCGACGCCGAAGCTGACCCCGAGCCGCCAGCCGCTGTTCACGCTCCCGTCCTCCGGCAGCACGCCGAGGACGAGCACCATCGCGGCCCAGACGGAGTCGACCACCATGGGGTGACGGCGGAGCCAGGCGTTGAGTCGATGCACGACTCAAGCGTAGGCAGTCGCACCCCGTGCCCAGGTCCGCCGGGAGGGCGATCCGTTCTACTCCCTAGGTCGGAGAGCCCGGCATGCCGGTGCCGTAGGGATTGGGCGGGTACGGAGCGGGTGTGTAGCGTCCCGCCCCATGACCTGGATGCGGTGGGCGCCCGCCACGGAGCGTGCCCTCTACGACCCCGACGGCGGTTTCTACCGCAGGCCGGAGGGCCCGGCCGGGCACTTCCGGACCTCGGTGCACGCCTCGCCGCTGTTCGCCCGGGCGGTGGCCCGGCTGCTGCTGGAGGTGGACGAGGCGCTCGGCCGTCCGGAGGAGCTGGCCTTCGTGGACGTCGGGGCCGGGCGGGGCGAGCTGGTCGCCGGGGTGCTGGCCGAGTTGCCGGAGCCGGTGGGGGAGCGGCTGCGGGTGTGGGCGGTGGAGCTCGCCGCCCGCCCGGACGCGCCGCCGGCCGCTCCGTCCACAGGGCTGTGGACGGAGCGGAGCTGGGCCGCGGTGGACTGGACGGCGCGGGTGCCGCGCGGCGTCACCGGGCTGCTGTTCGCCAACGAGTGGCTGGACAACGTGCCGCTGGACACCGGCGAGGTCGGCGAGGACGGGCGGCTCCGCTACCTGGAGGTGGACCCGGCCACCGGCGAGGAGCGGCTCGGCGGGCCCGTGGACGCCGCCGACGCCGACTGGGCCGCCCGCTGGTGGCCGGCCGAACGGCCCGGGGACTTCGTCGAGTTCGGCGCGCCCAGGGACGCCGCCTGGGCGCGCGCGGTGGCCGGGCTGGAGCGCGGCCTGGCCGTCGCCGTCGACTACGGGCACACCGCCGGGCGCCGCCCGCCCTTCCCCACCCGGACCGGCTTCCGGGCCGGCCGGGAGGTGCCCCCGGTGCCCGACGGCTCGTGCGACGTCACCGCGCACGTCGCCCTGGACGCGGTGGCGGTCCCCGGTGTCCACAGCCTGTGGACGACCCAGCGGGAGGCGCTGCGGGCGCTCGGGGTCAGCGGCGCCCGGCCGCCGCTGGCCCTCGCCTCCAGCGACCCGGTCGGCTACCTGCGCGCGCTCGGTGGCGCGGGCGAGGGCGCCGAGCTCACCGACCCCGCCGGCCTGGGCGGATTCGGCTGGCTCTCGCAGGCCGTCCGGATGCCGGTACCGCCGGGCCTCGGGGCGCTGCCGGGATGGCAGACTCTGACCCCATGAGGGAGACCACGGTCGGCATCGGGGCGGGAGCCGAGAACGTCACGGGTGGGGCGGGCGGCACCGACATGGTGCTCAACATCGGCCCGCAGCATCCGGCGACCCACGGTGTGCTGCGGCTGCGCCTGGTGCTGGACGGCGAGCGGATCGTCAGCGCCGAACCGGTGATCGGCTACATGCACCGGGGCGCGGAGAAGCTCTTCGAGGCCCGGGACTACCGGCAGATCATCATGCTGGCCAACCGGCACGACTGGCTCTCGGCCTTCTCCAACGAACTGGGCGTGGTGCTCGGCGTCGAGCGGATGCTCGGCATGGAGGTGCCCGAGCGGGCGGTGTGGATCCGCACCCTGCTGGCCGAGCTGAACCGCGTTCTCAACCACCTGATGTTCCTCGGCTCGTACCCGCTGGAGCTGGGCGGGATCACCCCGATCTTCCACGCCTTCACCGGCCGCGAGGACCTCCAGCACGTGCTGGAGGAGGCGTCCGGCGGCCGGATGCACTACATGTTCAACCGGGTCGGCGGCCTCAAGGAGGACCTCCCGGCCGGCTGGCTCGGCCGGGTCCGCGCCGCCGTCGCCGTCGTCCGCTCCCAGCTGCCGGTCTTCGAGGACCTGGTGCTGGGCAACGAGATCTTCCGCGCCCGCACCGCCGGGGTCGGCGTGCTGACCCGGGAGCGGGCCGAGGCGTACGGCGCCAGCGGCCCGATCGCGAGGGCGAGCGGACTGGACCTCGACCTGCGCCGGGACGAGCCCTACCTGGCGTACGGCAGCGAGGAGCTGCGGCAGGTGCTGACCGTGGTCACCCGCGAGGAGGGCGACTGCCTGGCCCGCTTCGAGTGCCTGCTGGAGCAGACCGTCAACGCGCTCGACCTCGCCGACGCCTGCCTCGACAAGCTGGCCCTGCTCGCCCCCGGGCCGGTCAACCTGCGGCTGCCCAAGGTGCTCAAGGCACCCGAGGGCAGCACCTACGCCTGGACCGAGAACCCGCTCGGCGTCAACGGCTACTACCTGGTGTCGCGCGGCGACAAGACGCCGTGGCGGCTGAAGCTGCGCTCGGCCTCGTTCAACAACATCCAGACGCTGACCGAGCTGCTGCCGGGCACTCTGGTCGCGGACATGGTCGCGATCCTGGGCTCGATGTTCTTCGTCGTCGGCGACATCGACAAGTAGCCGGCCGGGGGCGGGCCGGACCCGCCCCCGCGACGCGCGCTACTTCTTCGGCGCCTTCGGCCGCTTCGCCGGGTCGGCCGGGTGCGGGGCCACCTTCCGGTCGCCCTTGGTGGCGATCCGCTCCTCGCAGAGGCCGGCCAGCACCTCGTACGCGGCCCGCCCCATCAGCTCGGTGAGCTCCGGGCGGTAGCTGACGAACACCGGGTCGGCGCCCTGGTGGGCGTCCGGGCTGCCGGTGCACCACCAGTGCAGGTCGTGGCCGCCCGGGCCCCAGCCCCGGCGGTCGTACTCGCCGATGGTGACCTGGAGGTAGCGGGTGTCGTCGGGCCGGTCGATCCAGTCGTAGGTGCGGCGGACCGGCAGCTGCCAGCAGACGTCCGGCTTGGTCTCCAGCGGCTCGCGGCCCTCCTTGAGCGCCAGCGCGTGCAGGGCGCAGCCGGCTCCGCCGGCGAAGCCGGGGCTGTTCACGAAGATGCAGGCGCCGTCGACCCGCCGGGTCTGGCGGTCGCCGTCCTCGTCGAACATGGTGATGCCGCCGTCGAGCCTGAGCCGGCCCTTGGCGTCGGTGCCGTGCGCGTGCTTCTCCCACAGCTCCGGGGTCAGCCGGGCCGCGTGGCCGGCCACCCGCTTCTCGTCGTCCTCGTCCGAGTAGTGCGCACCCAGGGTGCAGCAGCCGTCGGACTCGCCCCGGCCCTCGCGGATGCCCTGGCAGCCCTGGCCGAAGATGCACGACCAGCGGGAGGTCAGCCAGGTCAGGTCGCAGCGGAAGACCTGCTCCTCGTCCTCGGGGTCGGTGAACTCGACCCAGGCGCGGGCGAAGTCGAGCGGGACCTCGGGGCGGAGCTCGGAGCGGAGGGTCGGCATCGCCAGGTCGACGGCGCCCGGGCCGTCGTTCCCGGACTTCTTCTTCCCGCCCTTGGAAGTACCGCTGTGCTGGGACGTGTCTGCTGCTGCCACCCGGCAAGGGTAGAGCCTCCGCGCGGCTGCGAACCGCCCGTGGTCACGGGGTTCGCGGCGAGTTCACCGCCCGGCCCGGTGAACGCCGGGTCAACACCGGCCGAATGCCGTTCGAACCGGGGTCCCGGTCCGCCCCGGCCGGTCCGCCCCGGTCCGCGATCAGCACCCGGACCAGCACGAACACCGGCACGACCGGTCTCCTCCGGCGTGAGATCGCGTAGCGTGGACGGTTATGCGACTCGGTGTGCTCGACGTAGGTTCCAACACGGTCCACTTCCTGGTGGTCGACGCCCACCCGGGCGCCGCACCCCTGCCCGCGTACTCCCACAAGGCCGAACTGCGGCTCGCCGAACTCCTCGACGAGCAGGGCGCGATCGACGGGGCCGGGGTCGAGAAGCTGATCGGCATGATCGCCTCCTCGCTGCGCGTGGCCGAGGACAAGGGCGTGGTCGACATACTGCCCTTCGCCACCTCCGCCGTGCGCGAGGCCGCCAACGGCGAGGAGGTGCTGCGCCGGGTCGCCGAGGAGACCGGGGTCGAACTGCGGGTGCTCTCCGGCCAGGACGAGGCCCGGCTCACCTTCCTGGCGGTCCGCCGCTGGTTCGGCTGGTCCTCCGGCCGGCTGCTCAACCTCGACATCGGCGGCGGCTCGCTGGAGATCGCCTGCGGCCTGGACGAGCAGCCGGACGTGGCCTGCTCGGTGCCGCTCGGCGCCGGCCGGCTGACCGCCCGCTGGCTGCCCGGCGACGTCGCCGACCCCGAGCAGTTGCGCCTGCTCAGACGGCACATCCGGGCCGAGATCGCCACCGTCGTCGGCGAGGTCGCCCGGCTCGGCGCGCCGGACCACGCCGTCGCCACCTCCAAGACCTTCAAGCAGCTGGCCCGGATGACCGGCGCCGCCCCGGCCGACGCCGGCCCGTACGCGGACCGCCGGCTCACCCGGGCCAACCTCGCCGCCTGGCTGCCCCGGCTGTCCGCGATGACCGTGGCCGAACGGGCGCAGATCCCCGGGGTCTCCGAGGGCCGCGCCAAGCAGCTGCTCGCGGGCGCGCTGGTCGCCGACGCGGCGATGGACCTGTTCGGTCTGGACGAGCTGGACGTCTGCCCCTGGGCGCTGCGCGAGGGCATCATCCTGCGCCGGCTGGACGCCATGGACAGCCCGTCCGACCGCCGCCGGGCCGTGCTCACCCCCTGAGACCGGGGGCGGGGCGGCCGGGCGCGCGCCGACCGGCTCCCCGTTCCGGGCGCGGTCCGCTTACGCTGTCTCCCGTGGCGCAACCAGCGGGCGAGGACGGGACGCGGGAGGGCCGCGCGCCCCAGGACGGGAAGCCGCGGCCGGACGCCCCGCGCCGCGCCGGGCGCCGCACCGGCCCGGATCCCGCGCCGGACGCCGCTGCCGACGCCGCTCCCGACCGCACCGGGGACACCGGCCCGGAGGTTCCCGCGCCGGCCCGCAAGCTCGGCAAGGCGGTCAAGGGCGTCAGGCCCGTCAAGTCTGCCAAGGGCGCCAAGGGGACCAAGGCCGTCAAGGCGGCCCGGCAGGCGGCCGGCGGCGTCGCCGAGAAGGCGGCCCGCAAGGCCGCGAGCCGTGCGGCCACCAAAGCCACCAAATCCACCGAGGCCGCCGGGGGCACCGAGGCCGCCGGGGCGAGCAGGACCGCCCACGCGCCCAGGGGCCCCAAGGCCCCCGGCGCCGAGCCCACCCGCACCGCCCGGGCCGCCGGCGCCGCCAAGGCCGCCGTCCAGTCCGTGAAGTCGGTCAAGGCCGCCCGCCAGGCCGCCGCCCGCCCGCCGCTGCTGCGCACCACCGACCGCCTGGTCCTGCCCCCGCACCCGGCCCTGCACATCCCGGACACCAAGGTCGTGCTCTCCACCGCCTCGGTCTACCCGGCCACCACCGCGGTCGCCTTCGAGCTGGCCGCCGGACTCGGCTACGACGGTGTCGAGGTGATGGTCTGGAACGACCCGGTCAGCCAGGACGTCGAGGCGCTGCGCCGGCTCTCCGACGCCCACGCCATGCCGATCCTCGCCGTGCACGCGCCGTGTCTCCTGATCACCCAGCGGGTGTGGAGCACCGACCCGTGGACCAAGCTGGTCCGTGCCCGCGCGGCCGCCGAGAAGCTCGGCGCGAGCGCGGTGGTCGTCCACCCGCCGTTCCGCTGGCAGCGCCAGTACGCCCGGGAGTTCGTCGAGGGCATCCACCGGATGGCGGGGGAGACGGACGTCCGCTTCGCGGTCGAGAACATGTACCCGTGGCGGTACAAGGACCGCGAGATGCTGGCGTACGCGCCGGGCTGGGACGTCACCGAGGAGGAGTACCGGCACTTCACCATCGACCTGTCGCACGTCGCCACCTCGCGGGTGGACGCCTTCGCGATGGTCGAGCGGATGGGGGACCGGCTCGCCCACGTCCACCTGGCCGACGGCTCCGGCTCCGGCAAGGACGAACACCTCATCCCCGGCCGGGGCAAGCAGCCCTGCGCCGAGCTGCTGGAGCACCTCGCCCGGACCGGCTTCGACGGCCACGTCGTGCTGGAGGTCAACACCCGCCGCTCGGTGTCGCCCGCCGAACGCGAGGCCGACCTCGCCGAGGCCCTCGCCTTCACCCGTCTGCACCTGGCCACGCCCGCGCGCGTACGCTGACGGCACACGAACCGGCTTCCACAGGGGGACACATGGCGGAGAAGACCGGATCCGGGCCCACCCGTGACTTCCGTGAACTGGCGAAGTCCTTCGGCGGCGTGGCGGCGGAGTACGACCGGGCCAGGCCCTCGTACCCGCGGGAGCTGTTCGACGAGCTGGAGCGGCTGGCCGGGCGCGCGCTGAAGGGCGCGCGGGTGCTGGACGTCGGCGCCGGCACCGGCATCTCGACCCGGCTGCTGGCCGGCCGCGGCGCCGACGTGGTCGCGGTGGAGCCGAACGCGGGCATGGCCCGGCAGTTCCTCGCCGTCTCGCCGGGGCTCGGGCTGGTCCGGGGCAGCGGCGACGAGCTGCCGTTCCACGACGGCTCGGCCGACTTCGTCACCTACGCCCAGGCGTTCCACTGGACCACCCCGGCGAAGTCGGTGCCGGAGGCGATCCGGGTGCTGCGGCCCGGCGGCGCGCTGGCCCTCTGGTGGAACGTGAAGGACAGCGACGTCGCCTGGGTGCGGGCGATGGGCGAACGGCTCTCCGCCGCGCTGCCCTCGACCTACCACGGCTACGGCGCCGTCAACGAGGTCACCTCCCACCTCGCCCCGTACGCCCTGGTGACCCGGCACGCCCGGCTCCGCTGGGAGCGCCGGATCACCGTCGACCACCTGATCACCGACCTCACCTCCCGCTCCTACCTCGCCGCGCTCACCCCGGAGCAGCGCGCGCCGCTGCTGGCCGTCGAGCGCGCGGCCCTGCTGGCGGAGTTCCCGGACGGCACGGTGGTCGAGCCGTACGTGCTGGACCTGACCGTCGCGATCACTCCCTCCTGACCCTCGCCCGGCGCCCGGCGGGCGGCCTCCCGGGCCCCGTCCGGCGGCCACGCGGCTGACCGCATCGCGGACGCCGCGTCCGCCGCCCGGACGGCGGGCGTAGGCTCGACGGACACAGTGGCCCCGCACCCTCCTGATCGAGCGGGGCCGCCAGTCAGCCTCCGAAGGAGTGGAGCACAGTGCCCGAGCTGAGGTCCCGTACGGTCACCCACGGTCGCAACATGGCAGGCGCCCGGGCGCTTCTCCGGGCGGCCGGCGTAGCCCGCGAGGACTTCGGCAAGCCGATCATCGCGGTCGCCAACTCCTTCACCGAGTTCGTCCCCGGCCACACCCACCTCCAGCCGGTCGGCCGGATCGTGTCCGAGGCGATCAAGCAGGCCGGCGGCATCCCCCGCGAGTTCAACACCATCGCGGTGGACGACGGCATCGCCATGGGCCACAGCGGCATGCTCTACTCGCTGCCCTCGCGCGACCTGATCGCCGACTCGGTCGAGTACATGGTCAACGCGCACTGCGCGGACGCGCTGATCTGCATCTCCAACTGCGACAAGATCACCCCCGGCATGCTGATGGCCGCCCTGCGGCTGAACATCCCGACGGTGTTCGTCTCCGGCGGCCCGATGGAGGCCGGCAAGGCCACCCTGGTCGACGGCACGGTGCGCAAGCTCGACCTGGTCGACGCGATCTCGCAGGCGGTGAACGAGAACGTCTCCGACGAGGACATCGCGATCATCGAGGAGAACGCCTGTCCGACCTGCGGCTCCTGCTCGGGCATGTTCACCGCCAACTCGATGAACTGCCTCACCGAGGCGATCGGCCTCTCGCTGCCCGGCAACGGCTCGCTGCTCGCCACCCACACCGCCCGCCGGGCCCTCTACGAGGACGCCGGCCGGACCGTGGTCGAGATCACCAACCGCCACTACGGCCAGGACGACCACTCGGTCCTGCCCCGCTCGATCGCCTCCCGCGCGGCCTTCGAGAACGCCATGGCCCTGGACATCGCCATGGGCGGCTCGACCAACACCATCCTCCACCTGCTCGCCGCCGCCCAGGAGGCCGAGCTGGACTTCGACCTGCGGGACATCGACGCGATCTCCCGCAAGGTGCCCTGCCTGTCCAAGGTCGCGCCCAACGGCGCGTACTACATGGAGGACGTGCACCGGGCCGGCGGCATCCCGGCCATCCTCGGCTCACTGCACCGGGGCGGGCTGCTGAACGAGGACGTGCACACCGTCCACTCCGACTCGCTCACCGAGTGGCTCAAGACCTGGGACGTCCGCGGCGGCTCGCCGTCCGCCGAGGCCGTCGAGCTGTGGCACGCCGCCCCCGGCTGCGTCCGCTCCGCCGAAGCCTTCTCGCAGTCCGAGCGCTGGGAGTCGCTGGACACCGACGGCGCCCGGGGCTGCATCCGCGGCGTCGAGCACGCCTACTCCGTCGAGGGCGGACTCGCCGTGCTGTACGGCAACCTCGCCGAGGACGGCTGCATCGTGAAGACCGCCGGCGTGGACGAGTCGATCTGGACGTTCAGCGGCCCGGCCGTCGTCGTCGAGTCCCAGGAGGACGCGGTCGAGGCCATCCTCGCCAAGCGGATCAAGGAGGGCGACGTCGTCGTCATCCGCTACGAGGGCCCCAAGGGCGGCCCCGGCATGCAGGAGATGCTCTACCCGACCTCCTTCCTCAAGGGCCGCGGCCTGGGCAAGGCGTGCGCGCTGGTCACCGACGGCCGCTTCTCCGGCGGCACCTCGGGCCTGTCGATCGGCCACGCCTCCCCGGAGGCCGCGTCCGGCGGCACCATCGCCCTGGTCGAGGACGGCGACACCATCGCCATCGACATCCCCGGCCGGCGGATCTCCCTGGAGGTCCCGGCCGAGGTCCTGGACGAGCGCCGCCGCGCCCTGGAGGCCGGCCACGGCTACCGGCCGAAGAACCGCGAGCGCCAGATCAGCCAGGCCCTGCGGGCCTACGCCGCGATGGCCACCTCCGCCGACAAGGGCGCCGTCCGGGACGTCAGCAAGCTCGGCTGATCCCCGCCGGATCCGTGGGGCGCCGTCCCGGCCACCGGGACGGCGCCTCCGCCGTTCCCGCCCACCGGGGATAATCGGACCCGTGACCCAGGAACGCACCCCCACCCCCGCCCGGCCCGCCGGAGCCCCCGAGCCCGAGCCGATCCGCTGGTTCGGCACCAGCTGGGTCGAGCGCGGCGGCGACTACCGGCTGCGCCGCGTGCTCGTCCCGATCGGGGCGCTGCTCGCCGCCGCGGCCGCCGCCTTCGTGCTGAGGCTCGCCGTCGAGGGCATCCAGGTCGCCGACAACGGGGGCTTCCTCAACGGACTGCTGGTCGCCGCCGTCGCGATCTGCTCGCTGCTCGCCGCGCTGCGCACCTGGAAGCTGCTCACCGAGGGCCGGGACGCGCTGACCGGCTGGATGGCCGAGGACAGGTCGCTCGGTGTGGTCTGGGTGATCGGCGGGGTCGGCTCCCTGCTCGCCTACTTCCTCCGCGCCCTGCGCGAGGCCCCGGGCGAGGCCCTGCACCGGGCCGGCTACGAGAAGGCGCTCGCCCGGCACGACCGCAAGCAGACGGGTCGCGGCGGCCGGCCCGGCACCGCGGCGCCGGGCCGGGGCCGGCGCAAGCGCTGAGCCACCGGGCCGGCGCCGGTCAGCTGCGGCTGACGGTCCCGCAGAGGCCGTCGGCGCTGAGCTCGCCCCGGCGGTCGTACGGGTCGGAGGTCGGACCGGACCGGTCGGGGTTCGGGGCCCCGGCGGCCGCGAACTGGTCGAACCGCGGGTGGTACCAGCCGTCGTACACCCCGCACTCGCTGTTCCCGGACTCGGACAGGTGCCGCTGGAAGTAGAGCCGGTCCCGCTCGACCGTGAACTTCGCCGGGTCGTAGAAGCGGAAGGTGTCCGCCCGGCGCACGACGGTCCGGGTCGTCCAGGTGTCCCCGGGCACGTCCGCCACCGGGGTCACCAGGCCGACCGGCTTCGCCGTGGCGTTGCCGCCGGGGGCGGGGTCGCGCGGCGGCCGGTGGGACGGCGAGGGCTTGTGCGCGGCAGCGCGCGCGGCGGCGTCCGGGCCGGGCCGGAGCGGGTAGACGTAGGTGAAGTCGGTGTGCACCAGCACGCCGCGCTTGCCGTCGCCCTCGACGCTGATCGAGCCCTGGACGCGGTAGACCTCGCCGACCGGGATCGCCTCCCGCGCGTCGAAACGGCTGAACCACGTCAGCGGGTCGTCGTCGTAGGAGGGCGCGGCCAGCGCCTTCTCGGCGTCCGCCCGGTTCTCGGGGCCCAGTATGGCGAGGGCCGCCTCCGGCCGGCCGCCGGCCACCGTCCGCGGGTCCAGATTGGCGGCCGCCAGGTACCGCTTGACCAGCTCGACCTGGGCGGCGACCTGGTCGGCGCCGAACACCCCGATCCTGGTGACGGTGCTCGGATCGGGCCCGAACACCTCGATGCCGGTGGGCCAGCCCTCGGCGGGGGAACCCGCCCAGGGGCGGTCGACGGTCGGCTGCGCCGGGTCGGTCGGGGGCGGCGCGGTGGTCGGTCGGCCGGACTCGGGCGCGACGCTCCGCACGGGCACGGCGGTGGACCCGGAGCCGTCGCCGAACCGCGTCGAGTACCAGGACCGCAGCCCGTCGATGTTGAGCGCGGCGAGCACCAGGGCGACGGTGAGCAGCACGAGCAACGGCGTCCGCAGCCGCCCGCCGCGGCGTGGCCGGGGGGTGCCCCACGGGTCGACCGGCCGCGGCCGACGGGTGAAGCGCCGCCGCGGCCGGGGCCCGTCGTTCACCGAGCGGCGGCCGCCGGGGTCGACCGGCGGGGTGTGCTGCCACCGGGCGGCGAGCATCCGGGTGCGGCCCGCCTGCTCCTTCACGGTGGCGCCGCGGACGAACTCCTCGTCGAGCACGAGGTCGGCGAACGGGTCCTTCCCGTCCTCGCCGTTCCTCGGGTCCTCGGGCGGACGCGGTTCTGGATCTTCGGCGATCGGCATCGCGCCAGTATGCCGACAGGGTCCGACGGTTGTTCGATCGGGGCCGCACCGCCAGGTGAACGCCCCGCCGGTGCGGGGCGGCCGACCGCCTTCCTCCCGCCGGGGCGTCAGTCCTTGCCGCGGGCGCGCTTCACCGAGCCGACCACCCCGGCCACGCCCAGGACCATGGCGGCCGGGAACAGCGAGAGGAAGAACGCCTCGAACACGCCCGCGCCGCCGAGGAACAGCTGGGCCAGCGTGTTCAGGAGGAGCAGGCCGCCCGCCGCCGGGAGCGCGGCCCGCCAGGGGTGTTCGTTCGCCCACTTCTGCAGCCGCCGGTCGGCGGTGTCCCGGCGCAGCCGGCCGCCCACCGCGCCGACCAGGAAGAAGAAGAACAGGGCCACGCCGGCCGGACCGGCCAGCATGCTCAGCGACCAGTCACCGTCGATCAGATCGATCACCAGGTCCGTCGCCCCCACCAGCGCACCGACTCCCGCGGCCGTGCGCCACGGGCCCAGGGTCGCCGCGGCGACGGCGACCTGCCGGTTCTCACGTCGGGACATCTCTCCGTGTGCCATGCCTCCACGGTGCGCCCGCGCCCGGCGCCGGGCCATAGGGGAGAACCCCGAGTTTCGCCCTAAGGGGTGCTGCCGCGGGGGTGCCCGCAGGGTGGACGGTGCCGTCCCGGGGCGGGGCGCGGTGCGAGGATGGCCGGGGTGGCGGGACGCGGCACCGGAGGCAAGGAGCGGCCATGACCAGCAGTGCGACGCGGGGACAGAAGATCGCCTTCCTCGGCACGGGCAAGATCGGGGAGGCCCTGCTCTCCGGTCTGCTGCGGGCCGGCAAGGACCCGGCGGACGTCCTGGTGACGGCCCGTCGGCCCGAGCGGGCCGCCGAGCTGGCCGCCCGGTACGGGGTCGGCGTGGTGGGCAACGCCGAGGCCGCGAAGCTCGCCGACACCCTGATCCTCGCGGTGAAGCCGCAGGACATGGGCACCCTGCTGGACGAACTGGCGCCGCACATCGACCCCGACCGGCTGGTGATCTCGGCCGCGGCCGGCATCCCGACCGCCTGGTTCGAGGCCAGGCTGGCGGGCGGTACCCCGGTGGTCCGGGTGATGCCGAACACGCCCGTCCTGGTCGACGAGGGCATGAGCGTCATCTCGGGCGGGTCGCACGCCGCCGAGGCGCACCTGGAGCGGGCGGAGGAGATCTTCCGCTCGGTCGGCAAGGCGCTGCGGCTGCCCGAGTCCCAGCAGGACGCGGCGACCGCGCTGTCCGGCTCCGGCCCGGCGTACTTCTACTTCCTGGTCGAGGCGATGACCGACGCGGGCATCCTGCTCGGCCTGCCCCGGCAGGTGGCGCACGACCTCATCGTGCAGTCGGCGATCGGCGCCTCGGTGATGCTGCGGGACTCCGGGGAGCACCCGGTGAAACTGCGGGAGGCGGTCACCTCGCCGGCCGGCACCACCATCGCGGCCATCCGGGAGCTGGAGAACCACGGGGTGCGGGCCGCTCTGCTGAGCGCCCTGGAGGCGGCCCGGGACCGCTCCCGGGAGCTGGCCTCCGGTGGCAGGTAGGCCGCCCAGTAGGCTCGATCGCATGGCCTACGACCTGGTGATCTTCGACAACGACGGTGTGCTGGTGGACAGCGAGCCGCTCTCCAACCGGCTGCTCGCCGAGTACCTGACCGAACTCGGCTACCCGACCACGATCGAGGACTCCTACCGGGACTTCATGGGCACCGCGGCCCACCGGATCCACGACGTGATCGCCGAGCGCCACGACGGCGCCAGGCTCCCGGAGGGCTTCGACGAACTGTTCCACGCCCGGGTGTTCGCCGCGTTCGGGGCCGAACTCACGGCCGTGCGGGGCGCGGAGGCACTGCTGAAGGAACTCGGGCGGCGCTCGGTGCCGTTCTGTCTGGCCTCCTCGGCGCACCACGCGTGGATCCGCACCGCCCTCGACGTCACCGGTCTGCGCGGGTGGTTCCCCGAGGAGCGGATCTTCAGCGCGCAGGACGTCGGCGTCGGCAAGCCGGCACCCGACCTGTTCCTCCACGCAGCGCGCGCCCTCGGCGTCGAACCCGCCCGCTGTCTGGTGCTGGAGGACAGCGTCAACGGCGTGCTGGCCGCCCGGGCCGCCGGGATGGACGTGTACGGCTACACCGCGCTGACCGACCCGGCGAGGCTGACGGCGGCGGGTGCCACCGGTCTGATCGGGGATCTCGCCGAGGCCGCCGCGCTGCTCGACCGGTAGCGGTCCGGGACCGTTCGGGGGTGGGGCACCGGCGCCGGTGCCCCACCCCCGCACTCGTGACGGTCGATCAGCAGGCGTAGTTCGGCTGGACGTTCCAGTAGTCCAGCTTCGACCAGGTCTGCGGGCCGACCTCGCCGTCCTGCTGGATGTGCACACAGCCCTGGAAGTAGAGAACGGCGTTGCGGGTGGCCTGGCCGAACACGCCGTCGGCGATCAGCTTGTAGCCCCGGTCCGGGTGGATGGAGCGGTTGAGCTCGCACTGGAGCTCGCGCACCGCGTCGCCGGTGGAGTTGGCCTTCAGCAGCGGCTCGGCGGTGCTCCACTCGGAGCACGGCTGGCCGCTGCTCGCGGCGGACGCGGTGGTGGCGGTGGAGACGCCGCCGGCGAACACGAGGCCGGCGACGGCCAGGCCGGTGAGGATCTTGCGCATGGGGGTTCCCTCCCTGTGAACGCGTGCCGGGGCCGGCCCGCGGTCGGTGCGTCCGGCGTGGTGCCGGACTGGCCACGACTCTGCTCGTTCGGGGGCCGACGACCAAGGCCCGGACCGTCCCAGAGCCGTCCCAGGGCCGTCCCGGGACGGCCCTGGGACGGCGCCGGCGGTGACGCCGCAGGTGGCTCCGGGTCCGTCGGCCGGCCTCCGCGCGGCCGTCCCGCGCGCGCACCCCCTCCCGCGAACGCCCGTCAGCGCCTACGCTCTCGCCACCGACCGCCGTACCGGCCAGTAGCGAGGTGGATGTGCCTACCGAGAGTGCCTACCGTTCCGGGAGCGACGAGGGGGACGGGAGCGTGGGGGGCGGGAGCGTCCCGGTCACGCCGCGGCTGCGGGCGGGCCGGGCGGCGCTGGCCGCGAGCTTCCTCCTCCAGGGCGTCACCTTCGCCCTGCTGGTCACCTGCATCCCGGAGATCCAGGACCGGTACGGGCTGAGCGACTCGCTGCTGCCGTTGTTCCTGGCCGCGGTGCCGGTGCTGGCCGGGGTGGGGTCGATCGCCTCCGAGCGGCTGGTGCGCCGGACGAGCGCGCGGGCCGTGCTGCGGGTGGTCCAGCCGACGGTCTGCGCCACCCTGGCCGCCGCCGGACTGGGCGGCGAGCTGTGGCAACTGGCGCTGGCCCTGGGTGCCTTCGGCCTGCTGGTCGGCGCGCTGGACGCGAGCATGAACATGCTCGGGGTCGGGCTCCAGCACCGTTACGGCCGCTCGGTGATGCTCGGCTTCCACGCCGCCTTCAGCCTCGGCGGCATCGTCGGCGCGGCCGCCGCGGGTCTCGGCGCGCATGTCGGGCTCGGTCTGCCGGTGCTGTTCGGGACGGCGGCCGGGGTGGTCGCCCCGCTCGCGCTGCTGGCCGGCCGCTGGTTCGCCGGACCGGCCGAACTCGGTGACGCGGTACGGGAGGCCGCCGCGGCCGCCGCCCGGTCGATCCCCTGGCGGCCGCTGCTGCCGCTCTGCCTGGTGATGGCCTTCGCCTACATCGCCGACGCCTCGGTCTCCAACTACAGCGTCAAGTACCTGACCGACGGGCTGGGCAGTCCGGAGGACGTCGCCAAGCTCTCCTACCTCGGCTACATGGTGGCGATGCTGCTCGGCCGGGCGCTCGGGGACCGCGCGGTGCAGCGCTGGGGCGCCGTGCCGGTGGTGCGGTCCGGTGCCGCGCTGTCCGCGCTGGGGTTCGCGCTGGCCGCCGCCGCGCCCGCCGCCTGGGCCGGGATCGCCGGGTTCACCGTGCTGGGACTGGGGATCTGCGCGATCATCCCGCAGGTGTTCGCGGCCGGTGGGCGGTTGTTCCCGGCCGACTCGGACGCCGCGGTGGCCCGGCTCAACCTGTTCAACTACGTCGGCTTCCTGGTCGGTTCGCCGCTGGTGGGAGCACTCGCGGACGCGAGTTCGTACCGCTGGGCGCTGCTGGCGCCGATGCTGCTGGTGCTGGCCGTGCTGCCGCTGGCCGACCGCTTCGCCCCGGCCGCTGCCGCGCCGTCCCCGGTCCCGTCCGGTCCGGCCGTCCGGGACGCCGTCCGGGGCGCGCCGTAGCGACTCGCCCGCGGCGGGCCCCGGGGCCCGCCGCGAGGGGGCGGCTCAGGGAGTCGCCTTCCTGATCTCCTCCAGCGACTCGTGCAGGATCGTCCTCGCCCGGGCGAACCAGTCGGTGAGCACGGCGATCTCAGCCGGGGTGTAGTCCGCGAAGAGGCCGTTGATCCGTCCGTAGAACGGGCCGTAGACCTCCATGATCCGCTCCTGGGCGGCGGCCTCCAGCACCACCCGCACCCGGCGGCGGTCGTCCGGGTCGGCCTCGCGCCGGGCGTACCCGGCCTTCTCCAGCCGGTTGAGCACACCGGTCACCGCGCCGGTGGTCAGCTGCGCGCGTTCGGCGAGGTCGCCCGCCGCCAGCGCCTGACCGGCCATCGCCGCCTCGATCAGGAAGCCGACGCAGGTGAGGTCGGTGACGTTGAGGCCGAGCCGCGCCGCGATGTCCTGCTGGCCGAACTGCGCGAGCGCGATCATCCGGTCCATCGCGTAGAGCGCCTGCTCGGGGGACGCCTCGGGGCGCGGCTTGCCCTCCACGGGAAATCTCCTTAGCATCTAAGTTACTTAACTCGTGAGATAAGACGTCGGTCCGTTCGCGGACGGGAGCCCGGGTGGACCCGTCCATCACACCAAACGAGGAGACATGGGCGCACACGCTGATCACGACATGGGGCACACCGTGGCCGGCTGGACCGGCACCGCCGTCGTCACCCTGGGCTTCGCCGTCGCCGGCGCCGCCTTCGTCGCGGGCTCCGGGCCGGGGCTCTGCGCGGGCGCGGCGCTGATCCTGCTCGGGGCGGTCGCCGCCTGGACGCTCCACCTGGCCGGCCGGGGCAAGGCCACCGGGCCGCGCCCGCCGGAGCTGCGGCACTGGCGCGTCCCCGACCCGGCCGGCCGCCGCGGCCACCCCGACTGCCTCGGCTGCCGCCTGGCCGGCCGCCGCACCGCCCGCGCCGCGACCCCGGCCGCCGCGCCCGTCGCCGCCGCCGTGCCCGCCCCGGGGGCGGGCACCCGGGTCTGACTCCCGTACGGCGGGCGTTCGAGGACCTGTTGCCCGGTCGCGCGGCCGCCACCCACTACGGTGGACGCCATGCCCGACGCCGAGCGTGACCCCTCCTGCGGCCTGCACCTCTTCTGGGACGAGGCGGTCACCGCCTACGATTTCGGCCCGGGCCACCCGATGGACCCCGCCCGGCTGTCGCTCACCATGCGCCTGGTGGAGGAGCTCGGCCTCGCCGCCGGACCCGGTGTCACCGTCCGCTCCGCGCCCGCCGCGGGCGACTCCACCCTCCGCCTGGTGCACACCGCGGCCTACGTCGAGGCGGTCAAGCACGCCGCCGCCCACCCGGACCGGCAGGACCCGCGGCACGGCCTCGGCACCGACGACAACTGGTCCTTCCCCGCCGTCCACTCCGCCTCCGCGCTGATCGCCGGCCAGTCGGTCGCCGCCGCCGAGGCGGTCTGGCGCGGCGAGACGCCGCACGCCGTCAACTTCGCCGGCGGGCTGCACCACGCGATGCCCGACCGCGCCTCCGGCTTCTGCGTCTACAACGACCCGGCCCTCGCCATCGCCCGGCTGCTCGAACTGGGTGCCGAGCGGATCGCCTACGTCGACGTGGACGTCCACCACGGCGACGGCGTCCAGCAGGCGTTCTGGGACGACCCCCGGGTGCTCACCGTCTCGCTGCACGAGCACCCGGCCACCCTCTTCCCGCAGACCGGCTGGAGCACCGAGACCGGCGGCCCGGGTGCCGAGGGCTCCGCCGCCAACCTCCCACTGCCGGCCGGCACCGGGGACGCCGGCTGGCTGCGCGCCTTCCACGCCCTGGTGCCCGAGCTGCTCGGGGCCTTCCGCCCCCAGGTCCTGGTCACCCAGCACGGGGCGGATACCCACCTGGAGGACCCGCTCGCCCACCTCGCCGTCACCGTGGACGCCCAGCGGGCCGTCGCCGAGGAACTGCACCGGCTGGCGCACGAGCACGCCGACGGCCGGTGGATCGCGCTCGGCGGGGGCGGCTACGCGGTCGTCGACGTCGTGCCGAGGGCCTGGACCCATCTGGTCGCCACCGCCGCGGGCCGGCCGGTCGACCCGGCCACCGAGACCCCGGAGTCCTGGCGCGCCGAGGTCTACCGGCGCACCCGGGGCCCCGCCCCGCTGCGGATGACGGACGGCGCCCGCCCGGTCTGGCGCGACTTCGACGCGGGATACGATCCGGCGGACCGGCTCGACCAGGCGATCCTGGCCGCCCGCCGCGCCGTTCTGCCGCACCACGGCCTGCTGCCCTGACCGGGCCGCCGGACGGGCGTCGTCCGCTTGCGAAGACCTGGTGTCCGGTCGCGTTCCGTGCGCAGGCCGACCGGTACATATCGCCGATCGGCTACGTACTGCAACCGACTTATCCCTCACCGTACGAGGACTGGGCTTCTCCCCCTTCCCACTGGTACCACCCATAACTACTCTGGGGATACACGTGTGCCGGTGGAGTCACCGGAGGGGAAGCCGGTGCCTTGCACACGGGTAAGGGTCGGGTGATGGTCATGAGTTCCGGCGAACGCCCCTTGCAGGACGTCGTCTTCCTGACCGTGGCCGAAGTGGCCGCGGTCATGCGGGTCTCCAAGATGACGGTCTACCGGTTGGTGCACAGCGGTGAGCTGCCTGCCATCCGGGTCGGCCGCTCGTTCCGGGTGCCCCAGCAGGCAGTGCACGAGTACCTCAAGGAGTCCTACGTGCGGCTCGAAAGCGCGTAGGCGAGGCCGGTCCGGACGGGGTCCACCACCGGTGGGCCCCGTCTCCGTTCGCTCCGGATTCGCCTGCGGTTCGCCTGCTCCAGGGGGTGCGATTACGACCCTGGGCGAGTGGACGGTAGGCTGGGCCCTCACGTCAGTCGTATGGACTCCGTCTCTCACGGGCGAGAGTCTCAGTGAGCGAGGGTTGTTCCGTGGGCTCTGTCATCAAGAAGCGTCGCAAGCGTATGGCCAAGAAGAAGCACCGCAAGCTTCTCAAGCGCACGCGCGTTCAGCGTCGCAACAAGAAGTAAGCGCCCCCGGCCGCGCTCGCGCGCCCAGCGCTTGACTCCGCCCGTCCTGGCCCTCCGGCCGGGGCGGGCGGTGTCGTTTCCCGGCCCGCTGCTTCCGGCCGTCGGTCCCCGCCCGTCCGTCCCCGGCCCGGTCGTTTCCCGGCCCGCGGGGGCGGCGCGGTACGGTGCACGCAGGTCTCCCGGGCCGAGGAATGGGGTGCAGCGCTGTGGGAACGGTCGTGCTCGTCACCGGCGTGGCCCGGCACCTGGGCGCCCGCTTCGCCGCCGAGCTGCGCCGTCGGCCGGGAGTGGATCTGGTGGTGGGCGTGGACGTGCAGCCGCCGCGCCCGGCCCTGCGCGCGCTCGCCGACCCGGACGGGCCCGCCGCGCCGTACCGCTTCCACCAGCTGGACCTGCGCCGCCCCGCCGTGGCGCGGGTGATCGCCGAGCACGGCGTCGACACCGTGGTGCACCTCGCGGTCAGCGCCACCGGACTGGGCTCCACCAACCGCTCCGCGGTGAAGGAGTCCAATGTGATCGGCACCATGCAGTTGCTCGGCGCCTGTCAGAAGGCGCCGGGGGTGCGCCGGCTGGTGGTGAAGTCGACCACCGGCGTCTACGGTTCGGCGCCGCGCGACCCGGCGGTGTTCACCGAGCGGACCCAGCCGAAGACCCTGCCGGGCGGCGGCTTCGCCAAGGACGCGGTCGAGGTGGAGGGCTACGTCCGGGGCTTCGCCCGGCGCCGTCCGGACGTCGCCGTCACGGTGCTGCGGTTCGCCAACATCGTCGGCCCGGGCGCCGACACCCCGCTGACCGACTACTTCGCGCTGCCGGTCCTGCCGACCGTGCTCGGTTACGACCCCCGGCTGCAGTTCGCGCACGAGGACGACGTGGTCGAGGTGCTCTGCCGGGCGGCCTTCCCGGCCGAGCCCGGCACCGTGAACACCGGCACCGTCAACGTCGCCGGCGAGGGCGTGCTGCTGCTCTCCCAGTGCGCCCGCCGCCTCGGCCGGCCGACCCTGCCGCTGCTGCTTCCCGCGGTCAGCTGGATCGCCGGACTGGCCCGGCAGACCCGGCTGGTCGACGTCTCGCCCGAGCACCTGCGGCTGCTGACCCACGGCCGGGTGGTGGACACCGCGCGGCTGCGCGGGGCCTTCGGCTACCGCCCGGTGTTCACCACCCCGGAGGCGTTCGCGGACTTCGCCGCCGCGCAGGCGCCGGGCCTGCTGCCGCCGCGACGGCTGACCGCCGTCACCGACGGCCTGGCCGGGCTGCTCGGTCCGGAGGCCGGCCGACCCCCCGCCCCGGGCTCCACCACCCCGGGCGCCCCCGCCCGACCGCACCGACCCAGGAGCTGAACCCGCATGAGTGCCGCCGCCGAGAACGCGCCGGGTGAGGCGAAGGTGATCCCGATCGAGTCCGCCCCCAGCTGGAGCGAGCCGCCGGCCGACGGCTCCGGCCTGGCCGACCGGGTGGCCGGCGCCGTCGGTGGCGCGCTGGCCGGGCGGCTGGGCGCCGCCGCGACCCGCGCGTTCGGCAAGGGCTGGGAGGACCGGGCCGCCGACGGACTCGCCTTCCTGCGCCGCCGGATCACCGGCGACTACGAGGTGGACGAGTTCGGCTTCGACCGGGAGCTGACCGAGGAGGTGCTGCTCGGGCTGCTGCGGCCGCTGGCGGAGAAGTACTTCCGGATCGAGGTGCGCGGGATCGAGAACATCCCGGCCGAGGGCGGCGCGCTGATCGTCGCCAACCACTCCGGGACGATCCCGCTGGACGCCCTGATGACCCAGGTGGTGATACACGACCACCACCCGCACCACCGGCACCTGCGGATGCTCGCCGCCGACCTGGTGTTCGTCCTGCCCGGGATCAACGAGCTGGCCCGCAAGGCCGGGCACACGCTGGCCTGCAACGAGGACGCCCAGGGTCTGCTGGAGCGCGGCGAACTGGTCGGGGTGTGGCCGGAGGGCTTCAAGGGGATCGGCAAGCCGTTCTCCGAGCGGTACAAGCTCCAGCGCTTCGGCCGGGGCGGTTTCGTCTCCTCGGCGCTGCGGGCCCGGGCGCCGATCGTGCCGTGCTCGATCGTCGGGGCCGAGGAGACCTACCCGATGATCGGCGACTTCCGGACCCTGGCCCGGCTGCTGGGCCTGCCGTACGTGCCGGTCACGCCGACCTTCCCGTGGTTGGGTCCGCTGGGGGCGGTGCCGCTCCCGACCAAGTGGATCATCGAGTTCGGCGAGCCGATCCCGACCGACCGGCACCCGGTGGAGGCGGCCGACGACCCGATGCTCGTCTTCGACCTGGCCGACGAGGTCCGGGAGACCATCCAGCACACGCTCTACCAGCTGCTGGTGCGGCGGCGCTCGGTGTTCTTCTGAGTCGGTCCGGGTTCTTCCGGGTCGGGTCCGGCCGTCCCGGGACGGCCGGACCCGACCCGGGACGGCCGGGGCCCCGGATCCTCGCGGCGAACGGCGGGCCCCGGCGGACAGCTCGTCCGCCGGGGCCCGCCGTCGCGGTCGCCGGGTCAGCCGCCGAGGATCCGCAGACCGGGCAGCAGGCCCGGGATCAGCGGGGGCACCTCGACGCCCTGCTGCTGCGCGGCGCTGCTGCTCGCACTGGGCGACTCCGACGGCTGCGCCGGGGAGCGGTCCGGTGCCGGGGCCGGGGCCTGGGCGTCCGCGCTGGGCGAGGGCTTGGCCCCGGTGAGTCCACTGGTGAGGTTGTCGACCAGTCCGCCGACCGGCGCGGGCACGACATTGGCGTCGCCGCCGGGCAGTGGTGCGAGCGGTGCGCCCGGGGCCGCGGGCGCCGCCGGTGCGGGCGCGCCGCCCTGCGGCGGGACCTGCGGGGTGCTGCCGGGCCGACCGCCGACCGCGCCGCCGGCCGGTCCGCCGGTGGCGCCGCCCTGGGCCGGTGCTCCGCCGACCGCCGGGTCGCCGCCGGGCGAGGTGCCGGTGGACGGCCCGCCCTGGCCGCCGTTCCCGCGGGTGCCGTCGCCCGCCCCGCCGTCGTCCGGCATCCCGCTCGTGGCGGGCTGCTGGACCAGACGCAGGGGCGCGACGTCCTGGCTTATGTCGTCGAAGAGCTGGTCCACCATGTGGGCCTGCGGGACGAGCTGGACCGGGAGCCGGGACTGGACCTCGGCCCAGGTGCCGTCCTCGTCGTGGGCGAAGCCGGCCAGGGTGCGCATCGGGTCGAGCGAGCCGTTGTTGCGGTAGACGGCGCGCAGCAGGTCCCGGCCCTTGAGGGCGTCGCTGTGCATGTCGTCGAGGGCCTTGCGGACCTGCTCGACGGTGCCCGGGCTGAGCGAGCCGCCGGTGCCCGACCTGCCCACCAGTGACCGCGCCTCGCCGAGCCGGGTGGCCGCGTTGTCGAGCAGCAGCTCGCCGCGCTCGCTGTCGGTGTCCGCGAGGTTGAGCCGCAGCCCCTCCAGCCCGCGCTTCATGCCGTACAGCGGGTCGCCCGGGAGGGCGTTGCCACTGGCGGCCGCGGCCCCGGCGAAGCTGCCGACGGCGAGGCCGGCGACGAGTCCGCCGATCGCGAACCGGCGGCTCCAGCGTCCGCGCGGCGCCGTGCGGACGGCCCGGTGGCGGCGCTGGCGTGGCACGGTGACACCCGGCCCGCCCGCGAACGCCTGCTCGAACGCGGCCATCAGCTGGGCGCGTTGGACGGTCCGGACCTCGTGGTCGAGCTCCGGGGCGGGCAGCGCGCGGAGCGCGCCGACCGTGTCGATGAGTTCGGCCATCGCGGCCGAACCGGCCTTGCCGGCAGCGGTGTTGGCCGTTCCGTTGCCGTCGTCGGCGCTTTGCTCCGCCTGGTGGGCCTCCAGCGCCTCGGCGAGGGCCTTCGCCCGCCGGTGCTCCAGCACGTTTGCCGTCACGGGCCACACCTCCCTTCGTCGTTGTCGACACCCCGGCCTGCCGGACGGTTGCCCCGGCAAGCCAAAGCCACTCCATCGGGTGAGAGGTCGCAATTCGACTTGACCGCACGCCTGGTGGAGGCTTGCAAGCTGGCCAACGAGCGGTGCGGGCGGTCGGTTACGCACGACTGATCATCGGACCGACCGTTCACCCGGATGTGTCGGGCCGCCGCCGAGGGTGACGGCCCGCCCGCTATCTCTCCCGCCGCTTCCCCCGGGGACTCCCCGGACCGCCGCCGGCTCACCGCGCGTCGGGCGGGAGCAGGCGGGCCAGGGTGCGGACGGCGCGGTACTGGAGGGTCTTGATGGCGCCCTCGTTCTTGCCCATGATCCGGGCGGTCTCGGCCACCGACAGCCCCTGCAGGAAGCGCAGCGTGACGCACTCCTGCTGCTGCGGGTTCAGCCGGCGGACCGCCTCCAGCAGGGCCGCGTTGGAGAGCGACTCCAGCACCGAGTCCTCGGGGCTGCGCTCGCACTCGTTCGAGTCGAGCATCTCGCCCGTGGTGACCTCCAGCCGGAACCGGCTGGACTTGAAGTGGTCGGCGACCAGGTTGCGGGCGATGGTCACCAGCCAGGCGCCGAAGTCCCGGCCCTGCCAGGTGAAGGTGCCGATCCGGCGCAGCGCGCGCAGGAACGTCTCGCTGGTGAGGTCCTCGGCGGTGGCCCGGCTGCCGACCCGGTAGTAGATGTAGCGGTAGACGGTGTCCGCGTAGTGGTCGTAGAGCCGGCCGAACGCCTCGCTCTCGCCGGCCTGGGCCCGCTCGACCAGCTCCATGATCGGATTGTGCTCGGTCTCGTAACCGGGGCCGGTGGTGGTGCGGGAGCGGCTGCGGCCGCCGGCGCTGCCGGCCCGGCCCCGGGTGCCGGCCCCGGCGGAGCCGGCCGCGGTGGTGCGCAGCAGGGGGGTGCCGGGGCGGTCCTGGGTCTGACCGAACGCGGCTCCGGCGGGCACCAGTTGGGGGGTGGAGGCGAGCTGGCTGCGGAGCAGGCTGCGCAGCAGGTCCAGGCCGGTGGAGATCTGCCGGGGCGGGACCGGGCGGCCGCGGAGGCTGGTACGGGAGCGCAGGGGCGCGGACGACGGGCGGGAGGGTGCAGGCGCGTCGTTCCGGACGGGTGGGTACACGGGACTCCCAGAGGCAGAACTGTGGACGGATCACCTCCGCCTGCGCGGAGAGCACGTCCGCGCCCCCCGGGTCGCGCTGGGGCGGTTGGGTGACGTGCATCCAGGAGAGAATAACGCTTTGTGCAATGACAGCTACACCGTGTGGTCGAAGTGGTCGTTTGGGATCCGCATTGAGCGGATATCCGGCTGACACTGACCGAACATGTCGGCGATCGCCTGGCCCAACGTGACAGAACGAGTGCGCCAGGTGACCAATTCGGTGGCGTGGCGGGCGGTTTCCCGGTTCTGGGGCCGGATAACCCCCGACTTTGCCGAGCTGGCGAACGATCAGATCCGGTCACTGGCTGGCGAGTTCGATCGACAGGGCCGGACGGGCCCGCGACGCGCGGGAGTTCGCCCGTACGGGCGGCATCGTCAGCGCGCGAATTGACCGGCCCCACTCCGGCGCGGGCCCCGGTGGCCCTCCCCGGGGGCCGTTCCGTTCAGCGGCGGTTCCGGCGGTGCAGCGCGGCCCAGGCCGCGGCGGCACCCGCGGCCACGCCGAGCGCGGCGGCGGCCGGCAGGCCGACCCGGGCGGCCTTCCGTCCGGTCCGGAAGTCCCGGACCCGCCAGCCCTGCGCCCGGGCGTGCCGCCGGAGCGCGCCGTCCGGGTTCACGACGTAGGGGTGGCCCACCAGCGACAGCATCGGGATGTCGTTGGCCGAGTCGCTGTACGCGGCGCAGCGGTCGAGGTCGAGCCGCTCCCGCCGGGCCAGCGAGCGCACCGCGGCCGCCTTGGCGGGCCCGTGCAGCAGCTCGCCGACCAGCCGGCCGGTGTACGCGCCGTCGCGCGCCTCGGCGACGGTGCCGAGCGCCCCCGTCATGCCGAGCCGGGCGGCGATGATCCGGGCCACCTCCACCGGGGCGGCGGTGACCAGCCAGACCCGCTGTCCGGCGTCCAGGTGCATCTGGACCAGGGCCCGGGTGCCCGGCCAGACCTTGTCGGCGATGACCTCCTCGAAGACCTCCTCGCAGAGCGCCTCCAGTTCGGCGGTCCGCTTGCCGGCGACCAGGCCCAGGGCGGTGTGCTGGGCGTCGGCCACGTGGTCCGGGTCCTCGGCGCCGTACAGTCGGAACCACGCCTGCTGCCAGGCGAAGCGGGCGATGTCCCGGCGGGTGAGGAAGCCCCGGCGGTAGAGGCCGACCCCGAGGTAGAAGATCGCGGCCCCGCGCAGGATGGTGTTGTCGCAGTCGAAGAAGGCGGCGGCGCGCGGGTCGTCCGGCTCGGGGGTGTGGTTCTCGGCGGGGGGCCTCGGCGCCTTGCCGCGCCGGGCGGGCTCCGCCTCCCCGGTGGGCTCCGGCGCCCCGGCCGGCCGGGCGTCCCCCGTCGGCCCGGCGCTCCCGTCCGGTGCCGCCGGTGTTGCTCCGGCCGGTGCCGGGGCGGCCCGCAGGGCGGCCTCCGCCGCCTCCGCCGCGGCCTCGCCCGCCAGCGCGGCCCGCGAGCCGGTGGAGCGCTTTGCCTGGGTGAGCCTTCGGATCACGGCCATGTCATCGAGCATAGCCAGCCACCTGTGCGGCGGCCGTGACGGCGGCGTGCCCGACGGGTGAACGGCGGCCGTGACGGCGGCGTGCCCGACGGGTGAACGGCGGGCGGGTCGGCGGGGTGGTCGGCGGGGTGGGGCAGCGGGCGGGTCGGCGGGGTGGTCGGCGGGGTGGGGCAGCGGGCGGATCGGCGGCGTGGGCGGCGGGTCGGTCGGCCGGGTCCGGTCCGCCCGCCGGGGCGGCGCACAATGGCGGGGTGAGTCCACTGCTGCGACGTGACAAGAACCGGGGCCCGGAGCCGGCCGACCGGACGGTGACCCTGGTGGCCAAGCCCGGCTGCCATCTGTGCGACGACGCCCGGGAGGTGATCGTCCGGGTGACGGCCGAGCTGGGCGCGGCATTCGAGGAGAAGGACATCACCCAGGACCCGGAGCTCCACCACCTCTACTGGGAACAGATCCCGGTCACCCTGATCGACGGGCGCCAGCACGACTTCTGGCGGGTGGACGAGAAGCGCCTCCGGGCCGCGCTCGGCGGCTGATCCCGGCCCCGGCGGCCCCGGGCCGCGGGACGTCCGCGGGACCCGACGGGCGCCCCCAGCGCCCCCGCCGAACGGCGGGGGCGGTTCGCCGAATCGTTGTGAAGATTCCGCGTTCCCGGCTTGGGGCACCGGCCGTCGGTCGGCTTACGATCGAACTCGTCCGCGCCCATGGGGGGCTGAGCACACGAGGAGTGCCGCCATGCTTCCCGGTCCGCCCCCAGGCACGCCCGCCGAGCCGCCGGCCGCGCGCGGGGGCTTCGCCGTGGTGGACGTGGAGGCGACCGGGCGCAGCCCGTGGCGGCACCGGGTGGTCGAGGTGGCGGTGGTGCTGCTGGACGAGCGGCTCCGCCCCGAGGGCGAGTTCTGCACCCTGCTGGACCCGCTCGGCCCGGTCGGGCCCACCCATGTGCACCGGATAGCCCAGGAGGACGTCGAGGGCGCCCCGCGCTTCCGCGAGATCGCCCCGTTGCTGCTGGAGCTGCTGACCGGCCGGGTGCTGGTCGGCCATCACGTCACCTGCGACCACGCATTCCTGGATCGCGAATTCGCCCGGATCGGGGTCCCGCTGCCGCCGGTGCCCTCGCTGTGCACGATGCGGCTGGCCCGGGACCACCTGCCGGGCGCCGGTGGCTTCGGCCTGGCGGCCTGCGCCGCGGCGGCCGGTCTCGGCGGTTTCGCCGCGCACACCGCGCTCGGCGACGCCCGGGCCACCGCGGGCCTGCTCCGCCACTGCCTGGGCACGCCGTCCTGCCCGCCGGACGACTGGGCGGAGCCGCTGCGGGAGGCGGCCCGGGTGCCGTGGCCGAGGCTGGGGCGGGCCCGGTCCCGCCCGTCGGGGGAGCCGGTGCCGCTGGTCCTGCGGGGGTCCTCCGGTCCCGCTCCGCGGGAGGCGTCGAACGGCCTGCTGTACGGCCCTCGGCCACCCCTTGCACCGCCCCCGGCGGCGGCCCCGAAAGCGGCCGGTGCTATGGGGTCCACGGCGTGATGCGCATCACTGTGCGGGGACAAATCGGACACCATCTTTGTGCACACGTTCACAAACGCATAGCCTGGCTGCCAAAGCCCAGCTTCACCCACAGGAGCACCGTGGCAATCGGCCGATCACCACAGAGCAGTTCGCAGACGCCCGACCAGGGCGCCGCGCGCCGACCCTCGCGCGCCCGGGGCATCCCGGAGGCGACGGTCGCCCGGCTTCCGTTGTACCTGCGCGCGCTCACCGCGCTCTCCGAGCGCTCGGTGCCGACCGTCTCCTCCGAGGAGCTGGCGGCCGCGGCCGGAGTGAACTCCGCCAAGCTGCGCAAGGACTTCTCCTACCTCGGCTCCTACGGCACCCGCGGCGTCGGTTACGACGTCGAGTACCTCGTCTACCAGATCTCCCGCGAGCTGGGCCTGACCCAGGACTGGCCGGTCGTCATCGTCGGCATCGGGAACCTCGGCCACGCGCTCGCCAACTACGGCGGCTTCGCCTCCCGCGGTTTCCGGGTGGCCGCCCTGCTGGACGCCGACCCGACCGTGGTCGGCAACAGCGCGGCCGGCCTGCCGGTGCGCCACATGGACGAGCTGGAGTCCATCGTGGAGAGCCAGCACGTCTCGATCGGTGTCATCACCACCCCGCCCGGCGCCGCCCAGCAGGTCTGCGACCGCCTGGTCGACGCCGGTGTCACCAGCATCCTGAACTTCGCCCCGACCGTGCTGACCGTCCCGGACGGCGTCGACGTGCGCAAGGTGGACCTCTCCATCGAGCTGCAGATCCTCGCCTTCCACGAGCAGCGCAAGGCCGGCGACGAGCCCGACCGCACGGAGTCCGTGCTCGACCGCGCCCCCGGCCCGGTCCGCGCCGCCGCGGCCAAGCTGCGCCGGGCGGCCGGCGGCAGCACCAAGCCCCGCACCGCCGCCGAGCCGGCCAAGGACGCGGAGCCGACGGCGAAGGGCAAGCCCGGCAAGCCCGGCGAGGGCGAGTTGTCCGCGGTGATGCCGGCATGAGCGGGACCGGAATTCGTGGGACCAGGGGGCGGGCGTGAGTCTTCTCGTCGTAGGGCTGAGCCACCGCACGGCCCCCGTCGGCGTGCTGGAGCGGGCCGCGCTGACCGGTGAGGTGCCGACCCGGCTGCTGCACGACGCGGCCGCGTCCGCGACCGTCGCCGAGGCCGCGCTGGTCAACACCTGCAACCGGATCGAGCTGTACGCGGACGTGGACAAGTTCCACGCCGGCGTGGCCGAGCTGTCGCTGCTGCTCGCCCACCACAGCGGGGTCGACCTGGAGGAGCTGACCTCCCACCTCTACGTGCACTACGAGGACCGCGCGGTCCACCACCTCTTCTCGGTGGCCTGCGGCCTGGACTCGATGGTGGTCGGCGAGGGCCAGATTCTCGGCCAGCTGCGCGACGCCCTGGCCAGGGCGCAGGAGGAGCACACCGCCGCGCGCGGCCTCAACGAGCTCTTCCAGCAGGCCCTGCGGGTCGGCAAGCGGGCGCACAGCGAGACCGGCATCGACAAGGCCGGCCAGTCCCTGGTGACCTTCGGACTGGAGCAGGTCGCGGCCGGCGCGGGCCCGATCGCGGGCAAGCGGGCGCTGGTGGTCGGCGCGGGCTCGATGAGCTCGCTGGCCGCCGCCACCCTGGTCCGCTCGGGCGTGACGGACCTGCTGGTCGCCAACCGGACGCCGGAGCGCGCCGAGCGGCTGGTCGAGATCCTCGGCGGGGACGTCGCCCGCACCCTGGACCTGGCGAAGGTGCCGGAGGCGCTGGCCGACGTCGATCTGGTGATCTCCTGCACCGGCGCGGCCGGCACGGTGATCGGGGCGGACGACGTCGCCGCCGCCGTCGCCTCGCGCGCCGCCGCCACCCCCCTCGCCTTCCTCGACCTCGCCATGCCGCGGGACGTCGACCACGCCGTGCACGAGCTGCCCGGCGCGCTCCTGGTCGACCTGGAGAGCCTCTCCCACGCCCACGCCGCCACCCCCGGCGCCGGGGACGTCGACGCCGTCACCGGCATCGTCGCCGAGGAGGTCACCGCCTTCGGCGCCGCCCAGCGGGCCGCGCGGATCGCCCCCACCGTGGTGGCCCTGCGCGCGATGGCCTCCGGCGTGGTCTCCGCCGAGCTGGCCCGCCTGGACTCCCGGCTGCCCGGTCTGGACGAGCGCTCGCGCGCCGAGATCGGCCAGACCGTCCGCCGGGTCGTCGACAAGCTGCTGCACGCCCCCACCGTGCGGGTGAAGCAGCTGGCCGCCGAACCCGGCGGCGCCTCCTACGCGGAGGCACTGCGTGAACTGTTCGACCTCGACCCGGCCGCCGTCCACGCGGTCTCGGGCACCCCGATCGGCACCCAGCAGCCTGCGGGCGGGGGCGCCGGATGAACCGTCAGCCATCCCACGAGTACCACCGGGACGATCACCCCATGAACGGTCAACCGCTCACCGGCCAGGCACCGGACCCCACCGCGGCACCCCTGCGGCTCGGCACCCGGCGCAGCGCGCTCGCCATGGCCCAGTCGGGCATGGTCGCCCGTGAGGTGACCCGCCTCACCGGGCGCCCCGTCGAGCTGGTGGAGATCACCACCTACGGCGACACCTCCCGCGAGGCGCTCGCCCAGATCGGCGGAACCGGTGTGTTCGTCTCCGCGCTGCGCGACGCGCTGCTGGAGGGCCGGATCGACTTCGCCGTGCACTCGCTCAAGGACCTGCCGACCGCGGCCCCCGAGGGCCTGCTGCTGGCCGCCGTCCCCGAGCGCGAGGACAGCCGCGACGCCCTGGTGGCGCGCGAGGGCCTGGCGCTCGGCGAGCTGGTGGAGAAGCTGGCCGGAGCCGGCCGCCCGGCCCGGATCGGCACCGGTTCGCCGCGCCGGATGGCGCAGCTGAACGCCTGGGCCCGCGAGCGCGGCGACCGGCTGGAGACCGTCGCGATCCGCGGCAACGTGGACACCCGGATCGGCTTCGTGACCTCCGGTGAGCTCGACGCCGTGGTGCTGGCCACCGCCGGCCTGAACCGGCTCGGCCGGTCCGCGGAGATCACCGAGCACCTCGACCCCGAGCTGATGGTCCCGGCCCCCGGCCAGGGCGCGCTCGCCATCGAGTGCGTCGCGACCGACAGCGGTCTGGCCACCGTGCTGGCGGCCCTCGACCACGCCCCCACCCGGGTCGCGGTGGCCGCCGAGCGGGCCCTGCTCGCCACCCTGGAGGCCGGCTGCTCCGCACCGGTCGCCGCGCTGGCCGGCTGGAACCACCGATCCGAACTGCGGCTGGAGGGCGTGGTCGGCACCGTCGACGGCGCCGACCTGCTGAAGATGTCCGCCCACGGTCCGATCGTCCTCGACGAGACCGCCGAGCGACAGGCGGTGGCCCTCGGCCGCGCCCTGGCCGCCCGGCTGCTCGACGCGGGCGCGGCCGCCCTGATGGGGGAGCGAGCCCGATGAGCCCCACCGCCGCCACCGACAGCCCGTTCCCGGCCGACAGCCCGTTCGGGGGTACGGTGCCCGCCAACGGCCGGTGCACCTTCCTGGGCGCGGGCCCCGGCGACCCGGGCCTGCTGACCCTGCGCGCGGTCGAGGTCCTGGCCTCGGCCGACGTCCTGGTCGCCGACCCGCTGACGGCCGCCGCCGTGCGCAGCCACTGTCCGTCGGGCGTGCAGGTGCACGCCCCCGGCGCGGAGGGCCAGGACTTCGACCTGGCGCGGCTGGTCGCCGAGGCCGTGCGCTCCGGCAAGCACGTGGTGCGGACCGTCGACGGCGACCCGGGCCTGGACGGCTGCGCCGCCGAGGAGATGCTCGGCTGCGCCGGAGCCGGGATCGCCTTCGAGGTGATCCCGGGCGTGGCCCAGTCGGTCGGCGTGCCGGCCTACGCGGGAGTGCCGCTGCGCGGCGCCGCCGGGACGGACGTCCGCTTCGTGGAGGCCGCCGCGCTGCTGGCCGGCTCCCCGGTGGACCTGGGCGCGCCGGGGACCACCCTGGTCGTGCGCACCACCCTGGGCCAGCTGCCGGCCACCGCCAACGCGCTGGTCTCCAACGGCCGCAAGCCGGAGTCGGCGCTCAGCGCGACGCTCTCCGGCACCACCACCCGCCAGCGGACCTTCACCGCGACCCTGGCCACCATCGCGGCGGACCTCAAGGCCGCCCGGGTGCTGCCCGCGCCGGTGTCCGCCCCGGTCGACCCCGCCACCCCCGTGATAGCCGTGGTCGGTGAGCAGGTCGCCCACCGCTCCTCGCACTCCTGGTTCGAGACCAAGCCGCTGTTCGGCTGGAACGTCCTGGTGCCGCGCACCAAGGAGCAGGCGCACGGCCTGTCCGAGCAGCTGCGCTCGTACGGCGCGGTGCCGCAGGAGGTGCCGACCATCGCGGTCGAGCCGCCGCGCACCCCGCAGCAGATGGAGCGGGCGATCAAGGGCCTGGTCACCGGCCGGTACGAGTGGATCGCCTTCACCTCGGTGAACGCGGTGCGCGCGGTGCGCGAGAAGTTCGAGGAGTACGGCCTGGACGCCCGGGCGTTCGCCGGGATCAAGGTCGCGGCGGTCGGCGAGACCACCGCGCAGGCTCTGGTCGACTTCGGCGTGAAGCCGGACCTGGTGCCGTCCGGCGAGCAGTCCGCGGCCGGGCTGCTGGAGGACTGGCCGCCCTACGACCCGGTGTTCGACCCGATCGACCGGGTACTGCTGCCGCGCGCCGACATCGCCACCGAGACCCTGGTGGCCGGCCTGGTCGAGCTGGGCTGGGAGGTCGACGACGTGACGGCGTACCGGACGGTGCGCGCCTCGCCGCCGCCGGCCGAGACCCGGGAGGCGATCAAGGGCGGCGGCTTCGACGCGGTGCTGTTCACCTCGTCCTCGACCGTGCGGAACCTGGTCGGCATCGCGGGCAAGCCGCACAACGTGACCGTCATCGCCTGCATCGGCCCGGCCACCGCGAAGACCGCGGAGGAGCACGGCCTGCGGGTGGACGTGATGGCCCCGGCCCCGTCGGCCGCGGCGCTGGCCCAGGCCCTGGCAGACTTCGGGGCCAAGCGCCGGGACACCGCGACCGCCGCCGGCGAGCCGGTCTACCGGCCCAGTGAGCGCCGCCCCGGCTCGCGCCGCAAGGCCGCGCGCTGAACCGAGGCCGGGGGCGGACCACCCGAACCGCCCCCGGCACCCGCACCACCGTTCGGAGAGAGAAGCCGTGTCCGCTGAATTCCCGTACGTCCGCCCGCGCCGGCTGCGCTCGACCCCGGCGATGCGCCGGCTGGTCGCGGAGACCCGGCTGCACCCGGCGGAGCTGATCCTGCCGCTGTTCGTCCGCGAGGGCGTGCGCGAGCCGGTCCCGGTCTCGTCGATGCCGGGGGTGGTCCAGCACACCCGGGAGACCCTGCGCAAGACCGTCACCGAGGCGGCCGCGGCGGGTCTGGGCGGCGTCATGCTGTTCGGCGTCCCCGAGACGCAGGACGCGACCGGCAGCGAGGGCACCAACCCGGACGGCATCCTCCAGCAGGCGATCCGGGACGTGGTCGCCGAGGTCGGCGACGCCCTGGTGGTCATGTCGGACCTGTGCCTGGACGAGTACACCGACCACGGCCACTGCGGTGTGCTGGCCGCGGACGGTTCGGTGGACAACGACGCCACCCTGGAGCGCTACGCCGAGATGGCCCGGGTGCAGGCGGACGCGGGCGTCCACCTGGTCGGCCCGTCCGGGATGATGGACGGACAGATCCGGGTGGTCCGCGAGGCCCTGGACGGGGCCGGTCACCAGGACGTCGGCATCCTCGCCTACACCGCCAAGTACGCCTCGGCGTTCTACGGCCCGTTCCGGGAAGCGGTCGGCTCCTCGCTGAAGGGCGACCGCAAGAGCTACCAGCAGGACCCGGCCAACGCCCGGGAGGCGCTGCGCGAGCTGGAGCTGGACGTCGCCGAGGGCGCCGACCTGGTGATGGTGAAGCCGGGCATGGCCTACCTCGACATCCTGCGCCAGGTCGCCGACGCCTCGCCGGTGCCGGTCTCCGCGTACCAGGTGTCCGGCGAGTACGCGATGGTCGAGGCGGCCGCCGCGAACGGCTGGATCGACCGGGAGCGGATGATCCTGGAGACGCTGACCTCGCTGCGCCGGGCCGGTGCCGAGCAGATCCTCACCTACTGGGCCCTGGAGGCCGCCGCGATGGTGAAGTAGCCGGGGCGGGACCCCGGACACGGCGGAGGCCGGGCCCCTGCGGAAGGGGACCCGGCCTCCGTTGCGTCCTACCAGCCGCCGAGGTGGGCGAAGCCCTCCTCGCCGCCGACCGCGTCGGTGGAGGTGGCGGCACCCCAGCCGTGCGCGCCGGCGTGGATGTTCGAGGTGTGGGCCAGGCCCCACCACTCGCCGGCCGCGAACACCGGGTGGGCCGAGGCGGCGAACTCGCCGCCGCCGACCACGCCGACGTGCGCGGACGCCGCCGGGGCGGCCAGGCCGGCCAGCGCCAGTGCGCCGACGGCGGTCAGAGTGACCTTGACCAGCTTGCTCTTCATGGATCTGCCCTCTCATCCGGAGCGCCCCGTGCGGGCGCTCTGCCACTGACGTGTGCTCCGGTCCGGGTACCGGGGACCGGCCCTGACACGGGACCACACGCTGCCGTCCGGCGCGGTGCCCCACGCGCCGCGCCGACGGTCTGTCACCCGGCCGGACGCCGCCGGTGCGGCCCGGCCGGAACTCCGGTCCGGTACGCCCGGAGGGCCCGGGGACCAGACGTCCCCGGGCCCTCCGTCGCGCCGTGCGACCCGATCAGCCGATCAGGTGCGAGACACCCGCGTCGCCCGAGGACTGGGTGTTCTGGCCGACGTTGCAGATCTGCTTCGGGGTGCTGTTGAGGATCGGCACCTCGACCGGGACGGCCACGCCGAGGACGGCGACCGCGATGTTGTGGACCTCCGGCAGGCAGATGTTCGCGTTGTCGAGGGTGTGGAAGTTCGGGCTGTGGTCGCCGTGGGTGCCGGTCTGGTTGGTACCACCGTTGCCCTGGGCGGAGACGGCGGCACCGTCCGAGTCGGCGATGGCCGAGGCGGAGCCGGCGGACATCGCGATGGCGGCGGCGGCCAGACCGGCGGCGGCGAGAGACTTCTTGATCATTTCGGTGTTCCTCTCAGGGGTGAATCGGGGAGCGATTCGAAGGGTGGATCAGGAGGGGTGACGCAGCTTGGGACGAGCAGGTCAGCCGATCAGGTGGGAGACGCCCGAGTCGCCCTTGGTCTGGGTGCCCTGGCCCTGGGTGCAGTACTGCTTGCCACCGCTGTTGGCGATCGGGACCTCGACCGGGACGGCCACGCCGAGGACGCCGACCGCGATGTTGTGGATCTCGGGCAGGCAGACGTTCGCGTTGTCCAGGAAGTGGAAGTTCGGGCTGTGGTCACCGACGGTGCCGGTGAAGTTGGTGCCGCCGTTGCCCTGGAACGACCCGGCGGAGCCGTCCGAGTCACCGATGGCCGAGGCCGGCGCCGCGGCGACGGCCAGCGCGGCGGCGGCCAGGCCGGCGGCCGCGAAGGACTTCTGGATCATGGGGAGATCCCTCTCTGAAAAGCTCTTGGTTTCCGTGCGTACAACGCGTACAACGCTCAGACCCGGTCTGCGGTCACTGACGCTCAGATCAAAGAATGACGGCACGGAAGGTTACGGGGATTTCCGAAAAGAGTCCGGGAGGCGCGACGGCCGCGTGTTTCTTGTCGGATTATTAGCCCGAACCGGTTAACGGCCCAATCCGGGATCCGGGTGGATCGTTGAGCACATTGCTTTCGGCTGCGCCCGCGCAGCCTTCCCTGTAGAGATCTCCACCACGGACAGGCAGAACGGTGAAAAGCATGAGGTTCTCCAAGCGGGCCGGCGCGATGCTGCTGGCGGTCGGTGCGGGCGTGCTCGCCTCCCAGGGGGCGGCCGCCGCCGCTCCGGTCGGCCCCGAGCAGGTGGGGGCCCTGGAGGAGCAGCTGGGCACCCAGCAGGTGCCGGTGGACATCCCCCTGGCGCCGTTGGACAGCCGGATTTCGGGCGGCATCCCGACCTCGCTGGTGATGCCCCCCGTGCCCGCCCACGGCACCGGGGACGCGCTGATCCCGGAGCGCATCGTGCCGCCGCTGGGCACCGGCCGGGTCGGTCCGACCGCCAAGGCGGAGCTGCCGCTGCCGTTGCTGGACCGGGGCGCCGACCTCGGCGAGCTGCTGCTGGACGCCCCGGCGGCGCCGCTGCACGCCGACACCCCCGGCATCGGCCTCGGCAAGCCGCTCTCGCTGGCCCAGGACGGCACCGGCCAGCTCGCCGACGGCCGGGTCAAGGTGGACGAGATCGACCCGCGGCTGGTGACCGGCGCGGTGCAGGCGGTGCCGGGCGCCAGCGCCTCGCTGGGCAAGGACGACGAGCGGATCTCGGTGACCGACTCGGTGGACAACCTGGCGACCACCACGACCGCGACCACCACCGGCGTGGTCCAGGAGACCGGTCTGGCGGGCCTGGCCCAGCTGTAGCCGCGAACGCCCGGGAGCCCGGCACCCGTGTCCGAGGACGGAGTGCCGGGCTCCCGCGCGCGGCGCCGGTGGGTGCGGGGGGCTCAGCCGGGCAGGGTGCCGAGCACCCCGCCGACCAGCGGCAGGTCGCGCGGGCCGCCGCCGGCGCTGAGCGGCCCGGTGAGCAGGTCGGTGCCGACCGGCCCGAGGCCGGAGTTCTCCGGCCGCACCGTCGCGCCGTTGTTCAGCACGTCGGCCGAGGAGTTCGCCCACGGGTCCAGGCGGAGGTCCTTGACCGGGGCCACGGCGTAGCCGAGCCCGGCGGTGGTGCCGCCGAGCGCCTGGTTGACGTCGGTCTTGGCCAGGGCGGCGCCGCCCTCGGCCGGGGCCGCGTGCGCCGCGCCCGCGCCGGCACCGCCGAGCAGCATCGCGGCGCCGAGGGCGGCGGCGAGGCCGGCCCCGCTCTTCTTCGAAACCATGCGCAATCACCTTCGGGGGGAGGGGTGCCCCGGGCGGCCGGACCGCGCCCGGGTACGCCGAACCGCCCCCCGGCCGGCGGGCCGGGGGGCAGTGCGGGCGGAACGCGTGCCGATGGGGATCAGCAGTCGTCCATGTCGTGGTGGTGCTCGGCCTCCGCGTTGATGCAGGTGTTGCCGAACGCCGGGTTCAGCAGGCCGATCACGTTGATGGAGTTGCCGCACAGGTTGACCGGGATGTGCACCGGGACCTGCAGCTGGTTGCCGGAGGCGACACCGGGCGAGCCGGCGGCGACACCCTCCGCGCCGGAGCTGGCGGCGGCACCGCCCGCGGCGCCGAGCACCAGGCCGGCGGCGGCGGCGGAGAGGACGGCGGCCTTCTTCACGTTCTGCATGGGGGTTGATCTCCTAGATCACACACGGGTTGAGCGGGCCGCACCCCGCCCTCGGCGGGGTGCGGCCCGGGCACGGCCGATCGACTGTCGCCGGTGCGGCGACGGCCGGGTCAGCCCTGGTTGACGCAGGTGTTGCCGAACGCCGGGTTCAGGATGCTGATGACCCCGATGGAGTTGCCGCAGACGTTGACCGGGATGTGCACCGGGATCTGGATCTGGTTGCCGGAGAGCACACCCGGGGAGCCGGCGGCGACACCCTGGGCGCCGGAGCTGGCGAACGCGCCACCGGCCGCACCGACCACCAGGCCGGCGGCGGCGAGGGACAGGGCGGCAGCCTTCTTGAGGTTACGCATGTGGTTCTTCCTCCGATTTCTGCCCGACCGTCTGTGGAATAGTCGGGATCCGGGCGAGGTGAAATCCTGGCCCGGTGGCTTCTGGGAATACCGTGATTGTCACTCGGGCGGCCCAGATGGCGCGTGTCGCCCGTGGTGCGGGCGATGAGCGGCCGCCGCGGTACCGTGCGCCGCGAACGATTCCCGCACGGCCGGGAAGAATTCGCATCGACGCGCGACCGGGAGGAATTCCGGACGGGCTTGGACCGGCGGCGGATCTCCTCGTCGTAGCGGGCGGGTGGAGCGTGTTCCGACTGTGAGAACGAGGCAGTGCGCCGGGGGAAACGGTCGGATGCGGCAGTCACCCGAATGCCCGGCCGGGGGTCCGTTCCTCCGGACGGGTGACAGTGGCCATGCCCTCGCAACCGGCTCGACCGGGTCTCGTTGGAGATGTCGCACTCCCCGTGCATCTCTGTCGAACAGTCAGGAGGCTCCTCATGAGCATCAAGAAGACGGCCGCCGTCGGCGCCGCTGTTGTCGGCATCGTGGCCGCCGGTGCCGGTTCCGCGATGGCCAGCTCCGGCGCCGAGGGTGTTGCCGCCGGTTCCCCCGGTGTCATCTCCGGCAACCAGATCCAGGTCCCGGTCCACGTGCCGGTCAACCTGTGCGGCAACACGATCGACATCATCGGTCTGCTGAACCCCGCCTTCGGCAACACCTGCGTCAACAACGGCTGATCGTTCCTCGGTCCGGCCGGTGCGAGCCGCCGCTCCCGCGCTTCCCTCCTGGGGTGCGGAGTGGCGGCTCGAGGCGTTTGTCACCCCCGGTGCCGGCGGCCGCCGCCGTCGGCACCGCTTGCTTCCGGCGGCAGGCCGGGGTCCGGCCCCCCGGCCCCGCGGCCGATCCGTCCACGACCCGCCCGTCCGGCCACTGGACGGGCTGCCCGCCCGTGCGGCGGGCGGGGTGTCGTAGGCTCGCCCGGCGTCGCGGTGTCGGTCGGCGCGCCGGACGCGAGTGGGGCGGGGAGTACCAGAGCTGATGAGCACGGCATCGAGCACCGAGTCGTCGGGCGGGGGCGCGGGCGTGCCCTCGTCGGCCTCCCAGCCGTCGCCGCCGTCCGGGTCGGTGGATCCGGAGGAGACCGGTCGGCCGGACGTCCCGGCCCCGGGCCCGGGCCGCATCGGCGCCCTGGTCGACCGCTTCGCACCGGCGCTCGGCGCCTACGCGGTGGTCAAGGCGACCGGGCTGACGGTCTTCCTGCTGCTGCTCTCGCACACCGAGGACTTCCTGAAGAAGGACCCGGGGCGCGGCGGCGGCGCCCACCCCTGGGACGTGCTCGGCACCTGGGACGGCATCTGGTACCAGCGGATCGCGGAGAACGGTTACGACCCGCAGCTGATCCCGCTGCACGGCTACCCGCTGGCCACCTACTACGAGAACTCGGCGGCGTTCTTCCCGCTCTACCCCTGGCTGATGCGGCTGGTGGGGGCGGTGACCGGGCTCGGCCCGTACGGCTCCGGGATCGTCGTCTCGGTGCTGGCCTCCTTCGTCGCCGCCGCCGGGATCTTCGCGATCGCCGAGCGGCTCGGCGGCTTCCGGGCCGGGGTGACCGCGGCGGTGATCTGGGGCCTGTTCCCCGGCTCGGGCGTGGAGTGGGCGGTCTACTCCGACTCCCTGTTCGTCGCCCTCTCGGCCTGGGCCTGCTACTGCGTGATGACCCGCCGCTGGCTGGCCGCCGGCACGCTCGCCCTGGTGGCCGGTCTCAACCGGCCGACGGCGGCCACGGTGATCGCCGCCGTCTCGATCTCCGCGCTGGTGGCGCTGGTGCGGCGCACCGACGGGGTGGCCCGGCCGCTGACCGCGATGCTGATCACCCCGTGGGGCATGCTCGGGTACATCGCCTGGGTCGGCTGGCGGATGGGCGACTGGACCGGCTACTTCAAGCTCCAGCGCGGCGCCTGGAACCGCTACTTCGACTGGGGCTCGTCCACCCTGAACAGCACCCTGGACACGATCACCGGGCACTGGACGTTCTGGCAGTCCAATCCGACCCCGGACCTGATCGCGGTGTGCCTGCTGATCGCCCTGCCCGGACTGCTGGTGCTGCTGCTGCGGCTGCGGCCGCCGCTGGTCCTGGTGATCTACACCCTGCTGACCGTCTTCATGGCGCTGAGCAGCAACCAGATCTACGGCAACATCTCGCGCTACCTGTTGCCGGCCTTCCCGCTGTGCGTCGGTCTGGCGGTGGCGCTGCGGCGACTGCGGCCGAGCACGGTGGCCGGGCTGTTCGCGATGCCGGCGGTGGCGGCGGGCTGGTACGCGGGGTACGCGCTGTTCGAGCTCGGCATCCCGTAGCCCGGCGGTACCCGGCTCCGGGGAAACAGTCCCGCACGGGATCGTCCGTCGGCGGACGGTCGTTGCTAACCTCGGACTCATGACGACCAGCCCGCCCGTGCGGCGCATCCGTGACATCTCCGGCCTGCTGGACCACGCCAGCCATGTGCTCGCGACCAGGATGGCGGCCGCCTTCACCGAGCTCGGGATCACCCCGCGCGCGTACTGCGTGCTGTTCCACGCGATGGAGGCCGAGCGCACCCAGATCCAGCTGGCCGAGCTGGCGGACCTGGACAAGACCACCATGGTGGTGACCGTCGACGAGCTGGAGAAGGCCGGGCTGGCCGAGCGCCGGCCGTCCGCCGCCGACCGCCGGGCCCGGATCATCTCGGTGACCGAGGCGGGGGAGCGGGCCGTCGAGCGGGGCACGGCGATCGCGGACCGGGTGCACCAGGACGTGCTGGAGGCGCTACCGGGGGATGAGCGCACCGCCTTCGTCTCGGCGCTGACCAGGCTGGTGGGCGGGCCGCTGGCGGAGCCGGTGGAGAGCGAGCGGACGGTCCGTCGGGCCCGCCGTTCCCGAGGTTGAAATCAGGAAGAGGATCATCCCCAGGAAGATTCTCTTACAAGAGATAGTCCACAACAAAACCATCTGCTAGCGTCTTACCCGGTACTCGACCACCGGGAGACCCGCTATGACCACGCACGTCCTGACCGAGCCCGCCCCGGTCGCCCACGCCGCGCCCGCGCCCGGCGCACCCGCCCCGACCCGCTCGCGCGCCCTCGCCCTGGCGGTGCTCTGCGCCGGGATGCTGATGATCGTCCTGGACGGCTCGATCGTCACCGTCGCCCTGCCGGCGATCCAGCAGGACCTCGGCTTCACCCCCGCCGGTCTGACCTGGACCGTCAACGCCTACCTGATCGCCTTCGGCGGCCTGCTCCTGCTCGCCGGCCGGCTCGGGGACCTCGTCGGACGCCGGAAGGTGTTCGTCGCCGGGCTGCTGCTGTTCACCGCGGCCTCGCTGCTCTGCGCCCTCGCCACCGACCAGGACATGCTGATCGCCGCCCGCTTCCTCCAGGGTGTCGGCGGCGCGCTGGCCTCCTCGGTCAGCCTCGGCATGATCGTCACGCTCTTTCCCGAGCCGGCCGAGCGCGGTCGCGCCATCGGCGCGTTCAGCTTCGTCGGCGCGGCCGGCGCGTCGATCGGCCAGGTGCTCGGCGGCGTCCTCACCGAGGCGCTGGACTGGCACTGGATCTTCCTGATCAACCTGCCGCTCGGCCTGACCGCCGCCCTGCTGGCCCTGCGGGTCCTGGCCCCCGACCGCGGGCCCGGGCTGCGGGCCGGCGCCGACGCCCCGGGCGCGGTGCTGATCACGGCCGCGCTGATGCTGGGCATCCACACCGTCGTCGGCACCGCCGAGCACGGCTGGACCTCCGCGCGGACCCTCGGCCCCGGCGCCCTCTCGCTGGTCCTGCTGGCCGGCTTCCTGGTCCGGCAGGCCCTGGCGGCGGCACCGCTGCTGCCGCTGCGGATGTTCCGCTCGCGGGCCGTCTCCACCGCCAACGCGGTGCAGGTGCTGGTCATCGCCGGAATGTTCGGCTTCCAGGTCCTGGTGGCGCTCTACCTGCAGAACGTGCGCGGCTACGGGGCCGCCGCCACCGGTCTCGCCATGCTCCCGGCCGCCGTCGCCATCGGCGCCGTCTCCCTGCTGCTCTCCGCCCGGCTGAGCGCCCGGTTCGGCGAGCGCGCCGTCCTGCTGGCCGGCCTCGGGACGCTGGTCGCGGCGCTCGGCCTGCTGACCCGGCTGCCGGCCGACGCGGGCTACGTCGTCGACCTGCTGCCGACCATGCTGCTCGTCGGCGGCGGCGGGCTGGTGCTCTCCGGCCTGGCCGCGCTGGGCATGTCCGGCGCCGGCGAGGCGGACGCCGGGACCGCCTCCGGGCTCTTCAACACCACCCAGCAGGTCGGTGCCGCGCTCGGGGTGGCCGTGCTCTCCACCCTGGCCACCTCCCGCGGCGACGCCCTCGCGGCCGCCGGCCGGCCCGGGGCGGAGGCGCTCACCGGAGGCTTCCGGCTCGCCTTCACGGTCGCCGCCGGTCTTCTCGCCCTGGCCTTCGCCGTCACCGCGCTGCTGCCGCGTCCGAAGAAGTGAGGACCCCTCCGGAGCCGCCCGCGACCCCGCGGCCCCGGAGCGGCGACAGGTCGTTTCCGGTCGGCTTGTATGCTCCACCTGGCGCCGGGGTGGACGTTCTGGCCGCCGATCGTTCGAGGACACAGCCGTGAGAGGTGCGGGGATGTCGGGTCGCCGAGACAGGAGTCGGTCCAGCGTGGCCAGGCCGCGTTCGGAGGATCCGACCGGCTCGGCGGGTTCGGGTGCGTCCGGGGGCGGCTCCAAGGCCGGTGCCGCCGCGGCCGGTTCGGGCACCGGCACGGCCGGTGCCAGTGGCTCGATCCCGGCGCCCAGGGCCGGCGGCCGGGCCGAGGCCAGGCGCGCGGCCCAGGGCAAGGGCGGCCGCGGTTCCTCGGGCGGCGACGGCGGGTCGAGCGGTTCGGGCCACCGCAAGGCCGGCGGGCGCGGCAAGAAACCCGAACGCAAGATCAAGAAGATCGTCGGCTGGACGGCCGTCGGCGCCCTGGTGCTCATAGCCGGGACCGGCGGGGCGATCTACCTCAAGCTCAGCGGCAACATCAAGACCATCGACGCGGACGGGCTCAGCAAGGACCGGCCGCCGGAGTCCGCGGCCGACGCCAACGGCAACAAGCCGGTGAACATCCTGCTGATCGGCTCCGACAGCCGGGGCGCCGGCAACTCCGACCTCGGCGGCGGCAACGCCGAGGGGGCCCGCTCGGACACCACGATCCTGCTGCACGTCTACGCCGACCACAAGAACGCCATCGGCGTCTCGATCCCGCGCAACACCCTGGTGACCATCCCGCCCTGCAAGCTCCCCAACGGCAAGTGGACCAAGGAGCAGAAGGGCAAGGACATCCTGTTCAACGCCGCCTTCGCGCAGGGCGACTCGGTGGACGGCAACGCCGCCTGCACCCAGAACACGGTGGAGAAGCTCACCGGGATCCGGGTCGACCACACCCTGGTGGTCGACTTCTCGGGCTTCGCGGCGATGACCAAGGCCGTCGGCGGCGTCGAGGTCTGCCTGCCCAAGGCCATCTTCGAGGGCGACATCAACCCGAACCTCACCAAGAAGGGCGCGCAGGTGCTCCCGGCCGGCCGTCAGAAGGTGGAGGGCCAGCAGGCGCTGGACTACGTGCGGCTGCGGCACGGCATCGGCGACGGTTCCGACATCGGCCGGATGAAGCGTCAGCAGGCGTTCATGAGTTCGATGATCAGCACGGTGAAGAAGAAGGGCCTGGAGCCCACCACCCTGCTGCCGCTGGCCGACGCGGCCACCAAGTCGCTGCGCGTCGACGAGGGGCTCAACTCGGTCGACAAGCTGATGTCGTTCGCCCTCTCGCTGAAGAACATCGACCTGCACGACCTCAAGTTCGTGACCCCGCCGTGGCGTTACAGCGACGCCAACCTCGACCTGGTGAAGCCGGACGTGGACAAGCTGTGGGAGGCGATCAAGGCCGACCGCACCCTGGACGGCAAGGACGCCACCGGCGAGCAGCCCGCCACCCCGGAGGCCCCGGCGGCGCCGGCGGCCACCCCGGAGGCCCCGCCGACCACCACCGCGCCGCCCGCGCGCGTCGCCGCGGCCCCGGTCAAGGTCGCGGTCTACAACGGAACGACCGTCAACGGGCTGGGCGCCAAGGCGGGTGAGGCGCTGAAGGCGGCGCAGTTCACCGTCACCGGCGTCAACCAGGCGAAGTCCACCAACAAGCTCACCACGACGGTCGAGTACGGCGCCGGGCAGAAGGCCAACGCCGAGAAGGTCGCCGCGCTGTTCCCCGGGGCCACCCTCAGCTCCACCACGGCGGCCGGCATCAGCGTCGTCCTCGGCAAGGACTACGCCGACGCCAACGGCGGCGCCGGCACGGCCGCCCCGGGCACCCCCGCCGTCCCGGCCCCGCTGCCTTCCTCGGTCACCGAGGAGGCCCGCTCCGCGGACGACGACATCTGCGCCAACACCAGCTACGGCTCCGGCGGCTGACCCTCCGGCACCCCCCGGCACCGACGGGCGGGTCCCCCGGCAACCCGCCGGGGGACCCGCCCGTCGTCCGTCCGGTGAGGCCGGTTGCTCAGGGCCAGACCAGGCAGTACAGCTGGTGGCCGGCCTCGTGCAGGCGGTTCGCGAAGTCCTGCCACTCGTGCAGCATGCTGTAGATCACGAAGGCGTCGCGCGGGCCCCGGCGGTCGGGGACGGTGGACCAGATGAAGGCGGCGGCGCCGAGTTCGGTCTCGTCGGCCTTCCGCAGCGGTTCGACGACGTTGTGGGGGAGCTGGACGACGGCGTAGTCCGGGTGCAGCACGACCAGTTCCAGCGGGGGCACCTGGTGCAGCGGCACGCCCTGGATACCGGTGAGGACCATCGCGCTCATGGTCTCCGGTTTGATCTTGGTGGAGAGGTGGCCGTTGGGCGAGCCGCTGGTCTCCATCAGATCGCCGAGCCGGCCGAGCGAGCCGAGCTCGCCCGCGTCCAGGCCGAGCCCGCCGGGGCCCAGCGCGGTCGGGACCCGGGCCGCGGTCGCCCGGTCGGGTGCGCCGAAGTACTTGTACGTCACCCCCACGCGTCCCTCACCCCGCCTCTCACGGCCACGGCCGCCACGCCCCGTTCCCCCGCGTGCGGTCTCGGCGGGCCGGCGGGGGCCACCCGCGGCCTCGTCGTAGCCGTCCTGCGCCTCGGACACTCGGACCATCCTCACCGGAATTCGCCGGAATCGACAGACCCCCGCGCGTCCGGTGTCCCTCCGGACGCGCTCCTTACCCGTCATGCGCCGCCGTACCCAGTCGCGGTACGCGGCAGTCCTCTTCACACCCCTGCATCGACCAGGAGTTCCTGCCCACCCTCGCGGCCGGACGAACCCCGGAGACACTCCGGGTACATAGTCTGACTGGTCCAGGTCGCCGGGGCGGCCAGGGGTCCTGTTGTACGGATAACCGTACAGACTCGGGCGCCCGGATCATCGTTCCAGATGATGAGGTCCGACATGCAGAGGTGAAGGACACGATTTGAGACCATGTCCCCCGTGAGCTACCCCTACGAAGCACCCCAGTCCCAGTCGCTCTTCGATCGTGCCTCGGTCGTCACGCCCGGCGGCGTGAACTCCCCGGTGCGCGCCTTCCGCGCCGTCGGCGGTACGCCGCGCTTCATGGTGTCCGGAACCGGCCCCTACCTGACCGACGCCGACGGCCGCGAGTACGTCGACCTGGTCTGCTCGTGGGGCCCGATGATCCTCGGCCACGCGCACCCCGCCGTCCTGGACGCGGTGCGGGACGCGGTCTCCCGCGGCACCTCCTTCGGCACGCCGGGGCAGGGCGAGGTCGAGCTGGCCGAGGAGATCGTCGCCCGGGTCGCCCCGGTCGAGCAGGTCCGCCTGGTCTCCTCCGGCACCGAGGCCACCATGTCGGCGATCCGGCTGGCCCGGGGCTTCACCGGCCGCGCCAAGGTCGTGAAGTTCGCCGGCTGCTACCACGGCCACGTCGACGCGCTGCTGGCCGCCGCCGGTTCCGGCCTCGCCACCTTCGGCCTGCCGGACACCCCGGGCGTCACCGGCGCCCAGGCCGGCGACACCATCGTGCTGCCCTACAACGACCTCGCCGCCGTAGAGGCGGCCTTCCGGGCCCACCCCGGCGAGATCGCCTGCGTGATCACCGAGGCATCGCCCGGCAACATGGGTGTCGTCCCGCCGCTGCCCGGCTTCAACGGCGGCCTGGCCCGGCTCTGCCGGGAGAACGGCGCGCTGTTCGTCTCCGACGAGGTGATGACCGGCTTCCGGGTGTCCAGGGCGGGCTGGTACGGCCTGGAGGCGGCGCACGAGGGCTGGGCGCCCGACCTGCTGACCTTCGGCAAGGTCATGGGCGGCGGCTTCCCGGCGGCGGCCTTCGGCGGCCGCGCCGACGTGATGGCCCACCTCGCCCCGGCCGGCCCGGTCTACCAGGCCGGCACGCTCTCCGGGAACCCGATCGCCACCGCGGCCGGCCTGGCCCAGCTGCGCGGCTGCACCGACGAGGTCTACACGGCCGTCGACCGGGTCGCCGCCGAGGTCTCCGGTCTGGTCTCCGCCGCGCTCGCCAAGGAGGGCGTGACGCACCGGACGCAGACCGCCGGGAACATGTTCTCGGTGTTCTTCACCGAGGACGCCGTGACGAACTACGACGAGGCGAAGACCCAGGAGTCCTTCCGCTTCACCGCGTTCTTCCACGCGATGCTGTCCCGCGGCGTCTACCTGCCGCCGTCGGCCTTCGAGTCCTGGTTCGTCTCCTCGGCGCACGACGAGCGGGCGATCGAGCGGATCGCCGCCGCCCTCCCCGCCGCCGCCCGGGCCGCCGCCGAAGCCACCGCCTGAGCCACCGCCTGAGCCACGGCCCCGGGCCACCAGGCCCAGCGCCCCAGCCCTTACGAGTCCCAGGAGTACTGAGAAGTGAGCGCCAAGGACATCACCGTCGTCCATCTGATGCGGCACGGTGAGGTGCACAACCCGGAGGGCGTCCTCTACGGCCGCCTCCCGGGCTACCGGCTGTCCGAGCTGGGCCGGGAGATGGCCGAGCGGGTCGCCGAGGACCTGGCCGGGCGGGACATCACCCACGTGGTGGCGTCCCCGCTGGAGCGCGCCCAGGAGACCGCCACGCCGATCGCCCGGACCCACGGCCTGGACCTCGCCTCGGACGGGCGGCTGATCGAGGCGGAGAACATCTTCGAGGGCAAGACCTTCGGAGTGGGCGACGGCTCGCTGCGCAACCCGTCCTACTGGAAGTACCTCACCAACCCGTTCAAGCCCTCCTGGGGCGAGCCGTACCTGGAGCAGGCGGTGCGGATGATGGGCGCGCTGGCCGCCGCCCGGGACGCAGCGCGCGGGCACGAGGCGGTCTGCGTGAGCCACCAGCTGCCGATCTGGATCGTCCGCTCCTTCGTCGAGCGCCGCCGGCTCTGGCACGACCCGCGCAACCGGCAGTGCTCGCTGGCCTCGCTGACCAGCTTCACCTACGAGGGCGACCGGATCGTCTCGGTGGGCTACCGCGAGCCGGCCCGCGACCTGCTGCCGGCCCACCTGGTCGGCAAGGGCGGCAGGAGCAAGCCGGTGGGCAAGAGCTTCGGCGCCTGACGCCGCTCCGGGGGCGGCGGCCCGACGCCGGTCGGCCCCGGAAACGGGGCACCCGGTTCCGGGTACGCCGAGAAGGACCGGACGAGCGGAACGGTGCTCATGGTTCCCGATTCGGTGTAAGCGCCGTGTGAGTAAGACCTGGGTCACACTCCCGCGACACCCCGTGGAGCCGTCCCGCCGCAGGTCAGAGGGGGTCCGGCAGACAATGTCGGACCCCCCGGTACCTGCCCGTGACTCCATGCGAAACTTTTCACATGTCTGGCATGACGCGCCCCCGTCCCCGTCTCGCCGCCGCCGCGGTCACCGCCGCCGCTGCCGCGCTGGTCCTGACCGCCTGCAGCTCCTCCGGCTCCTCGGCCAGTGGTGACGGGCAGCTCGGTTTCGTCACCGCCAAGGGCAGCAACATCTCCACCGCCGCCGTCGGCCACCGCCAGGAGGCGCCGGACATCGGCGGCGACACGCTGGAGGGCGCCCCGGCCAAGCTCTCCGACTACCGGGGCAAGATCGTCGTGCTGAACGTCTGGGGCTCCTGGTGCGGCCCGTGCCGCTCGGAGGCCGACGACCTCCAGCGGATCTGGGACAAGTACAAGGACCAGGGCGTGCAGTTCCTCGGGATCAACACCCGGGACACCGAGATCAAGAACGCCGTCCGGTTCGAGCAGGAGAAGGGCGTCACCTTCCCCAGCATCTACGACCCGGCCGGCGCCCAGCTGCTCAAGTTCCCCAAGGGCAGCCTCAACCCGCAGTCCATCCCGACCACTCTGGTGGTCGACCGGGACGGCCGGCTCGCCGCCCGTGCCGTCGGCGGCCAGACCGACGACGCCCTCGAAGCGATGCTCCAGCCGGTGCTGGCGGAGCAGCAGCGGTGAGCGGGACGCTGCAGCTCGCCGACAACATCGGGACCATCCAGAGCGGGGCGCTGCTGGTCGCGGCGCCGATCGCGCTGGCGGCGGGCCTGGTGTCGTTCTTCTCGCCCTGCGTGCTGCCGCTCGTCCCCGGCTACCTCTCCTACGTGACCGGCTTCTCGGCCGCCGACCTCGCCGACGCGCGCGGGGCCCGGCGCGGCCGGATGCTGGCCGGCGCGGCGCTGTTCATCCTCGGCTTCACCGCCGTCTTCGTCTCCAGCGGCGCGCTGTTCGGCCAGTTCGGCGACACGCTCAAGGAGCACCAGGCGGTCATCAGCAAGGTGCTCGGCGGGCTCACCATCGTGATGGGCCTGGCCTTCATGGGACTGGTGCCCGGGCTGAGCATGCGCGAGGTGCGGACCCACCGCCGCCCGGTGGTCGGACTGCTCGGCGCGCCGCTGCTCGGCGTGGTCTTCGGCGTCGGCTGGACCCCGTGCATGGGGCCCACCCTGGCCACCGTCACCAACCTCGCGCTCAACCAGGCCGACGCCCAGCGCGGTGCGCTGCTGATGGTCTTCTACTGCCTGGGCCTCGGCGTACCGTTCATCGTGGCCGCGTTGGCCTTCCGCCGGGCGCTGGGTGCCTTCGGCTGGGTGAAGCGGCACTACCCGCTCGTCATGCGGATCGGCGGCGGCATGCTCGTCGTGGTCGGTCTGCTGCTGGTCACCGGCGTCTGGGACGCCATGGTGAGTGACCTGCAGAACCAGTTCGCCGGCTTCCAGATCGGAATCTGACCCGTGACCAACACGACGACCGACCGCGCGCAGGTCGGTGACACGGCGCAGGACGCCGCCGAGGGCGCGGCGGAGCGGCTCACCACCGCCCCGGCCGAGTCCGACGGCCCGACCGGCATCGGCGTGGTCGGCTGGCTGCGCTGGATGTGGCGCCAGCTGACCTCGATGCGGGTCGCGCTGATCCTGCTCTTCCTGCTCTCGCTGGCCGCCATCCCGGGCTCGCTGATCCCGCAGAACGGCCAGAACGAGTTCAAGGTCCAGAACTGGAAGGCGCAGCACACCACGGTCGCGCCGATCTACGAGAAGCTCCAGCTGTTCGACGTCTACAGCTCGGTCTGGTTCTCCGCGATCTACATCCTGCTGTTCGTCTCGCTGGCCGGCTGCATCGTGCCGCGCACCTGGCAGTTCGTCGGCGTGCTGCGCTCCCGGCCGCCGGCGGCGCCGCGCAACCTGACCCGGATGCCGGTGTACGCGGCCTGGCGGACGGACGCGGACGCCGCGGCCGTCAGCGCCGCCGCCCACCGGCTGCTGCGCGGGCGGCGCTTCCGGGCGCACCTGGACGGCGGCGCGGTCGCGGCCGAGAAGGGCTATCTGCGCGAGGTCGGCAACCTGGTCTTCCACCTGTCGCTGTTCGCGCTGCTCGGCGGCTTCGCCTGGGCGAGCCTGGCCAGTGGCACCGGCGGCAAGCTGCTGGTCGAGGGCGAGGGCTACTCCAACACGATCACCCAGCTCGACGACTTCACCGGCACCCGGTTCTACGGCACCGAGGACCTCGACCCCTTCTACGTGAAGCTGGACCGGTTCACCTCCAGGTTCCAGAACAACGGCTCGCAGATCGGCAGCGCGCGGCAGTTCACCGCGAACGTCGACTACTACGAGGGCAGCGACCCGTCGAAGCTCAAGCAGGGGAAGATCGAGGTCAACCACCCGCTGGAGATCGGCGGCAGCAAGTTCTTCCTGATCGGGCACGGCTACGCCCCGGTGATCACCGTGCGCAACGCCGCCGGCGACACCGTCTACACCGGTGCCACCCCGTTCCTGCCGCAGGACGGCAACCTGACCTCCACCGGCGTCATCAAGGTCTCCGACTACGGCCAGAAGGACGGGAAGCGGACCCAGCTGGGCCTGTCCGGCTTCTTCCTGCCGACGGCCCCGGTGGCGTTCGACCGGAACACCGGCCCGCGCTCGCTGTTCCCCGGTGACGCGGACCCGGTGCTCGTGCTCAACGCCTACGCGGGCGACCTGGGGACCGACTCCGGTCTGCCGCAGAACATCTACCAGCTCAACACGAAGAACCTGACCCAGCTCCAGCAGGACGGCGAGCCGGCCAAGGTCCGGATGAAGCCGGGCCAGGCGTGGCAGCTGCCGGACGGCTACGGCTCGGTCACCTTCGAGGGCTACAAGCAGTGGGCCAGCTTCAACGTCTCGCACCGGCCGGGGAACGCGATCGCGCTGACCGGCGCGGTGCTGGCGATCGCCGGTCTGATCGGCTCGCTGTTCATCCAGCGGCGCCGGATCTGGGTGCGGGCGGTGGCCCTGCCGGACGGCGGGACGCTGGTCGAACTGGCCGGGCTGGGCCGCAGCGAGTCGGCGAGGATCGCCGAGGAGCTGGCCGCGCTCGCGGTGGACCTCCAGGACGACGCCCCGGCCCTCGACGACGAGCCCGACGACGAGCCCGACGACGAGCCCGACGCCGCGCCCGAGGACGGGTCCGACGCCGAGTCCGGGAAGGAGCCCGAGGACGGGCCCGCCGACGGCAGCACGGAGGCCGACGAGGCCCCGGCACCCGCAGAATCCGCAGTCCCCACCGCGCAGAACTCCAAGGAGTAGACGGTGCACCTCGCCTCGTCGGTCGACCCGCAGCTGGCCGACCTGTCCAACAAGCTGATCTATTCGGCGATGGCGGTCTACCTGATCGCCATGTTCGCCTACATGTTCGAGTGGACCTTCGGCGCCAAGGGCGCCGTCGCCGTCCGCTCCACCGAGCAGGCGGGCCTGGCCGGGACCGTCGCGGCGGCGGAGGCCGCGGCCAAGGGCGCCAAGAAGGTCACCGTCACCGTCGCCTCGGCGGGCGGCGGCACCACCACGCTCACCCGCACGGCGCTGGCCGGCGAGGGCGCGACGGTGGTGACCAGCGGGCGCGGCGACGAGGAGGTCGACGGCCCGGGCGCGGCCGGCACCAGTGAGAAGGCCGACCTGTCCGGCCGGATCGCGGTCTCGCTCACCGTGCTCGCCGTCCTGCTGCACATCGGCGGCGTGCTCACCCGTGGCCTCTCGGTGTCCCGCTGGCCGTGGGGCAACATGTACGAGTTCTCCTGCGCCTTCGCGCTCGCCATGACGCTGGCCTTCCTCGGCCTGATGGTCGCGAAGAAGCCGGTCCGCTGGCTCGGCCTGCCGGTCACCCTGGCCGTCGTGCTCACCCTCGGCATCGCGACCGAGGTGCTGTACACCGACTCCGAGCAGCTCGTCCCGGCCCTGCACTCGTACTGGCTGGCGATCCACGTCTCCACCGCGATCATCTGCGGCGGCGCCTTCTACGCGGGATTCATCACGGCCCTGCTCTACCTGGGCAAGGACTCCTTCGACAGGCGGATGGCGGCCGGCCTGGCCAAGGGCCCGCTCGGCACCTCGCCGTCGATCTGGCGCCGGCTGCCCGCCGCCGCGACCCTGGACAAGCTGTCCTACCGGATCAACGCGCTGGTCTTCCCGCTCTGGACCTTCACCATCATCGCGGGCGCGATCTGGGCCGAGGCCGCCTGGGGCAAGTACTGGGAGTGGGACCCGAAGGAGACCTGGTCGTTCATCACCTGGGTCGCCTACGCGTGCTACCTGCACGCCCGCGCCACGGCCGGCTGGAAGGGACGCAAGGCCGCCTACCTGGCCCTCGGCGCCTTCGCCTGCTGGCTGTTCAACTACTACGGCGTGAACATCTTCGTGACCGGCAAGCACTCGTACGCGGGGCTCTGACCGGAACGGGAACCACCCACCCGGCCCGGCGCTCCAGACGAGGAAGCCGGGCCGAGGTGTGACGGGGGTACTGCGTGCCGGCCACCCGGTCCGGCACGGGGAGGAACTGAGGAGGAAATCGCGCAATGGAGTGCGACGAGGTCATGCTGACCGTCCGAATCACCGCCGCCGAGCAGCTGCTGCTCCGCCGGCTCGCCCAGGGGCACCGCAGCGACGTGTCCGAGGTGGTGGCCGACGGGCTGCTGGACATCATCCCGACGTTCGTCTCGCCGGCCGACGCCCATCGGCTGCTGGCCGCCCTCGCGGCCCCCGCGCCGTGCGCGCTGACCGTCTGGCTGCCGACGCCGCTGGCCGATCTGCTGGTGCCGGGGGCGGCCCGGATCGCCCAGGTGACGCAGGTGCGGATCGGTTCGGCCAGCGCGATGCTGGGCGCCGCGCTGCGGCTGTGGCTGGCGCAGGACCCGGGGCGGCTGGCGGAGAACCTCAGCGTGATGCACGCGGGGCGGCCGGCGTCGGCGCTGGTGGCGGCCTGACCCGGCGGGGGTAGCGGGGGCGGGGCGGGGCGCGGGGAAGGGGGAAGCGGACGCCGTACCGGGCGGCGGTCCGGTCCGGACGGTCCCGGTCGGGTCGGTCGTCCCGGTCGGGTCGGGCGGTTCGCCCGGGCCGGCTCAGCTGGCGAGCGGCAGACCGCGGCGGCCGGCGGCCGGCGCGGCCGCGGACCGGCCGCCGCCGACGGGGGCACCGTCGGCCGGGGCGCCGGTCAGCCGGACCTCGGCCACCGTGCGGCCGTCCTGGACCAGCACGACCCGGACCGGCGCCCGGCGGCCGCCGCAGCCGTCCTGGCCGGACTCCGGCCCGACCTCCCGGACGGCCCGCACCACACAGGGGCGGTCCGGCGCGATCGGGTCGTGGAAGGACGTCACCAGGTCCACCGGCACCATCCGGTCCGGGTGGTGCAGCCGCTGGGCCGCCTGCCGGGCGGCCTCCAGGACCAGCATCCCGGGCAGGTGTCCCGGCGCCGGGTCCATCGGGTCGAACAGCACCGGGTGGGCGGCGTCGGCGCGCAGCAGCCAGCTGCCGGGCAGCAGCGCCGGGCCGAGCACCACGTCGGCGGCTTGCTGGCGGCCCACCAGTTCCGGTGCGACGACCTGCTCCGGGATCCGCGGCGGGACGGCCCGGCGGCCGGGTCCGCGCAGCCGCTCGTAGGCGGCGGGGGAGAGGATCCGCAGGCCCCCGACGCCGCGGCCGACCGGGCGGCCGTCGCGTTCGATCTCCGCCTGCACCCGCAGCGCGACCAGCCGGCCGTGCCGCATCCGGACGTCGTGGCAGCTGATCCGGAGCATCAGTTCGGTGGGGGCGGCGCCGACCGCGAGGCCGTCGAGGCCGGCCGGGCCGAGGGTGTAGCCGAGTTCGTCGAGTACGGCATGGTGGTCGTGGGGGACGCCGAAACCGGCGTGCCCGACCAACAGGGCGGCCTGCCTGACGGTTTCGGCCATCAGTACCGGGTCGTGGTGCCGGTCGCCGGGCAGTCGGTAGAAGCCGTGCAGCCGGGGCCACTGGGCGCCGAGCAGGAAGTCGTAGGGGCCGGTGGACTGCCAGCCGGTGATGAGTACTTCGGCGACCGACGAGCGGTGGACCAGTTGGCGGGAGACGGTCCGTTCGTGGAAGTCGTAGCGGCGCGGGCCCGAGGGAGCGGGGCCGGGGTGGGGATACGGAGCGTCGCCGTCCATCGCGGTGAACACTGGCATGACTGGCCCCACTCCCGGGTGTCGGTCGGCCGGCCGTACGGGCGGCCTGCGCAAAACATACAGGCCACCCGGTTTCTGGTCCCCCGAGGGGTAGTTCCCGGTACGCGCCCGGCGGGTTCACCGTACCCGCGTTCCGGCCTGCGGCAACGGCCGGGAGGCCCGCTCCGGACCTTGGGCGGGGGCCGGTCCCCCCTGGACGGCGGGGGCCGGGCAGGGGCTAGATTAGATACCAACCATGCGGTTTCGGGCGGGCGCGCGAGCCACCGACGGTCCGCAGAGGCGCCGCACCATCGACGACGGCGCCGTGACAGCAACCGGGCGAGCCGGAGCTCGCCACGGCCGGGGGCCGGAGGGACCGAGTGGCCAAGCAGGAACGGGCGGGGCGGACCAGGCAGGCCGTGCTGCTCGCGGCGGCGGACACCTTCGCCGACGCGGGCTTCGAGTCGGCGAGCCTGGTCGACATCAGCCGCCGGGCGGGTGTCAGCAAGGGCGCGCTCTACTTCCACTTCGTCTCCAAGCAGGCGCTCGCGGACGGGGTCCGCGCCGCCGCCGCCGACGCCATCGGCCTGGCCGTGCTGCGCGCGCTGCGCGGCCGTGGGCCGGCCGTCCAGGAACTCCTCGACCTCACCCACGAACTGGCCCGGCTGCTGCGCGAGGACGTGATCGTCCGGGCCGGTGTGCTGCTCGGCCTCGGCGGCCGCCCGGCCGGCTGCGGAGTGGGGGCGGTGGTGTCGCCGGCCGGATCGCCGCCGGCACCCTCGGCGGACGCGTGGTGGAGCCTGACCGCCGTCTTCCGCACCCTGCTCGACCGCGCCGCCGCGGCCGGCGAGCTGCGGCCCGGGCTGGACCGGGAGCAGGCGGCCGGGCTGCTGACCACCCTGGCGGCCGGTCTGGTGCTGTTCGCCGCCGAGTCCACCGGCCGGCTGGCCGCCGGGGCGGTCGGCGGCCTCTGGACGGCGGCCCTGCCGTCGCTCGTCCCGGCCGACCGGGTGGCGGACTACCGGATCTGAGCCGCCCGCCCGTCGTCGGACACACCCCGGCCCCGGTCGAAGTCGAAGGTGTTCAGCCGGGCGAGGGTGCGCGGCTCGACCAGTCCGGGCAGCAGCAGCGCCCAGAGGTCGGCCATCCGCTGCACCAGGTCCTTGCGGTCGGTCATGACCTGCGAGCTGAGCTGGATGCCGGTCACCGCGCCGGTGATCACGCCCGCGGCGGCCGCGGGCCGTACTCCCGGCCGCAGCTCGCCGGCCTCCCGGGCCCGCTCCAGCAGCTCCCGCGCCGCGTCCGTCCAGCCCTGGTAGGCGCCGATCTGCGGCTGGGTGAAGGTGCCGTGCTCGATGGTCAGCCGGATCGATCCGCGCAGCAGCGGGTCGTCCAGCAGCGCGTGGGCGAAGGCGTGCCCGATGTCGATCACGGTCTGCATCGGGCTGTCGGAGGCGGGCCGCAAGGTGGCCAGCCAGGCGCCCTGGCCCTCGATCACGGCGAGCGCCAGGTCCTCCTTGGACGGGAAGTGGAAGTAGAGCGCTCCCTTGGTGACGCCGGCCCGGTCCAGGATCTCGGCCATGGTGGCGCCCGCGTAGCCGCGCTCGTCGAACACCTCGGCCGCGGCGCGCAGCACCGTCTGGCGGGTCGCCAGCGCGCGGGCCTGCCTGGCCATCGCAGCCTCCCTGGTGGTTCCGGTCGTCAGCTGCTGGATCCTACGGGGGCGGGCCGGGCGTCGGCCCGCGTACCGTCCGGTAGCGACCCTTTCGAGCCGTTTCGGGCGGCGGTGCGGAGTTCGGGCCCGTGTCCGCCCCGTTCTTCCCGCTCGGCGGTTTCCCATGCGCCGGTCCTCCGCCCCGGAACGCCGCCGGCCGGCCACCCCGGTCCTGCGGGTGGCCGGCCGACGGCCGAGCGGTCTCCGTGCGGGCCCTCGGAGGAGGCGTCAGGCGGCCCACTGCCAGCTGACCGGCGAGAAGTACGCCGGACGGCGCTCCAGGCGCTGCCAGTTGGCGATCGGCTCGACCGGCGAGGAGGCGGCGGCCTGCTGGGCGGCCGCGGCGCGGGCCATCAGCACGGCGGTCAGGGCGGCGAGCTCCTCGTCGGAGAGCGAGCCGCGGACGATACGGACGAGTGGTTCGGCGGAAGCGGTCATGGTCCGGATTTCTCCCGGCGGAAGTGGTGAGTGGGCGTCGGCGTGGCCGGCCGTGGTGCTCGGGCCGGGCGGCGCTGCTACATCGGCGGGTTGCCGTGCTTGCGGCTCGGCAGATCCGCGTGCTTGGTGCGCAGCATGGCCAGCGAGGACGCGAGGACCTGGCGGGTCTCGGCGGGGTCGATGACGTCGTCCACGAGGCCGCGCTCGGCCGCGTAGTACGGGTGCATCAGCTCGCTCTTGTATTCCTTGATCTTCTGGGTGCGCGTCGCGTCCGGGTCGTCGGCGGCGTTGATGTCCCGGCGGAAGATGACGTTGGCGGCGCCCTCGGCACCCATGACGGCGATCTCGTTGGTCGGCCAGGCGTAGGAGAGGTCGGCGCCGATGGAACGGGAGTCCATGACGATGTAGGCGCCGCCGTACGCCTTGCGCAGGATCAGCTGGATCCGGGGCACGGTCGCGTTGCAGTAGGCGTAGAGGAGCTTCGCGCCGTGCCGGATGATGCCGTCGTGCTCCTGGTCGACGCCGGGCAGGAAGCCGGGGACGTCGAGCATGGTGACCAGGGGGATGTTGAAGGCGTCGCACATCTGGACGAAGCGCGCGGCCTTCTCGCTGGCGTTGATGTCCAGGACGCCGGCGAGCGACTGCGGCTGGTTGGCGATGATGCCGGTGACGTGGCCGTCGATCCGGGCGAGCACGCAGAGCACGTTGGTGGCCCAGCGCTCGTGGACCTCCAGGTACTCGCCGTGGTCGACGATCTCCTCGATGACCTTGCGCATGTCGTACGGCCGGTTGCCGTCGGCGGGCACCAGGTCGAGCAGGCTCTCGTTGCGGCGGTCCACCGGGTCGTCGTTGACGACGGGCGGGGGCATCTCGCGGTTGTTCTGCGGCAGCAGCGAGAGGAGGTAGCGGACCTCCTCGATGCAGGACTGCTCGTCGTCGTAGACGAAGTGCGAGACGCCGGAGACGCCGGCGTGGACGTCGGCGCCGCCGAGGCCGTTCTGGCTGATCTTCTCGCCGGTGACGGCCTGGACGACGTCGGGGCCGGTGATGAACATCTGCGAGGTCTCGCGGACCATGAAGACGAAGTCGGTCAGGGCCGGCGAGTAGGCGGCGCCGCCGGCGCAGGGGCCGAGCATCACGGAGATCTGCGGGATCACGCCGGAGGCGCGGGTGTTGCGCTGGAAGATGCCGCCGTAGCCGGCGAGCGCGGTGACGCCCTCCTGGATGCGGGCGCCGGCGCCGTCGTTGAGCGAGACCAGCGGGGCTCCGGCCGCGATGGCCATGTCCATGATCTTGTGGATCTTCTGGGCGTGGGCCTCGCCGAGCGCGCCGCCGAAGATCCGGAAGTCGTGGGCGTAGGTGAAGACCGTCCGGCCGTGCACGGTGCCCCAGCCGACGACCACGCCGTCGGTGTGCGGCTTCTTCGCCTCCAGGCCGAAACCGGTGGCCCGGTGCCGGCGCAGCGGCTCGACCTCGCGGAACGAGCCCTCGTCGAGCAGGAGGTCGATCCGCTCGCGGGCGGTCAGCTTGCCCTTGGCGTGCTGGGCCTCGGTGGCCTTCTCGCTGGGACCCCGGCGGACCTGCTCGCGGAGTTCGTGCAGTTCCGCGACTCTTCCCCGAACGTCCGTGGGGATCTCCGGGACGTCGTCGTCGACCGGCGCCTGGTGCACAACCGTCATCTCGAACCACTCCAAAGGTGAGGGAACTGTCCGACAGCCAACGTCTGCGATGCCCCCGGCTGCGAATCACTTCTTCACTTATGACTGTACGAGGGGCCGCACGCTGGTTTCGGCGTCGATTCCGTACAAGGTCGCGTCCGTTTAGATGTCAGGGCTGCACAGAAAGCGAAGCGTTTCAGCCCGTGCGGCCGGTAGCTGTTCGATTACCCCGAGCTGTCGTCCAGATGGCGGCCAGGTGAGCTGAAGTCGAGGAAACACGCAGGTCAGGGCTGTCCCTGTCAAGGGCGGTCCGGTTTTCCGCGCGGCCCCCCGCGGGGCGCCTGGTGCGGCGGTGAAGGCCGTGCCGACGGGTCGGTGGTACCCCACCAGTCGTAGGGATGCACCAAAAAGACCGCAGCCCACCCGGTGGATGCCGGGTGGGCTGTCCGAGCGACACCGGCTCAGCCGCGACGGCTGTCGTCCGGGTCGTCCTTGCCGCGCAGCTCGTTCTCGCGGCGGCGCAAATCCGCCTCCCACTGCTTGAGCATGTCCTCGTGCTCGTTGTTGTGCTTCTTCAACGAGGCGAGGAACTCGGGGTTGTCGTCCGGCGCGACCGGTCGGCCGTCGCGCCGGGGCCCGTACGCCGAGCCGCCGGCGGCGTCGCCGCCGTCCTCCGGCGCGGTCCGCAGCGCGCCGCGCTGCTTGCCGGCCACCAGCCAGGCGATCGAGCCGACCAGCGGGAAGAGCAGCACGATGATCACCCAGACCACCTTGGGGAGGTGCTTCACCTCGTCCTCGGGCGTGGTCAGGCAGTCGATGAAGGCCCACACCCAGAGGGCGAGCGGGAGTACGAAGGTCAGGATCCTCAGCACGGCGGCGGTCTCCCCCGGGTGACGTCGGTGGCGGGCGGGCGCGTTCTCGTGGCGGCGGGCCGGTCCGTCGGGCGGTGTGCCGCTTCGAGGGGGCCCTTGACACAGGCCAGGCTAGCGGGTGGCGGATACTGGCACGCATGGCATACGACGATCTCCGCTCGTTCCTGCGGGCCCTCGACCGCGAAGGCGACCTCAAGCGCATCAAGGCGGAGGTGGACCCCTATCTGGAGATCGGCGAGATCGTCGACCGCGTGCAGAAGGCCAAGGGTCCGGCCCTGCTGTTCGAGAACGTCAAGGGCTCGTCGATGCCGCTGGCGATGAACGTCTTCGGCACCGAGCGCCGGCTCTCCAAGGCGCTCGGCCTCAAGGGTCCGGAGGAGATCGCCGACCGGATCGCCGGGCTGCTGAAGCCGGAGCTGCCGCAGGGCTTCACCGGCTTCCGGGACGCCTTCGGCAAGCTGGCCTCGATGGCCCACGTGCCGCCGAAGAGCGTGAAGTCCGCCGACGCGCCCGTGCACGAGGTGGTGCTCACCGGCGAGGACGTCGATCTGGACGACCTGCCCGCGCTGTTCACCTGGCCGCTGGACGGCGGCTCCTTCTTCAACCTGGGTCTGACCCACACCAAGGACCCGGACAGCGGCATCCGCAACCTCGGCCTGTACCGGCTGCAGCGGCACGACCGCCGCACCATCGGCATGCACTGGCAGATCCACAAGGACAGCCGCAACCACGCCGCGGTGGCCGCGAAGCGGGGCGAGCGGCTGCCGGTCGCGATCGCCTTCGGCTGCCCGCCGGCCGTCACCTACGCGGCCACCGCGCCGCTGCCGGGCGACATCGACGAGTACCTGTTCGCCGGCTTCGTGGCGGGCGAGCGGGTGCGGATGGTGGACTGCAGAACGGTCCCGCTGCAGGTCCCGGCGGACGCCGAGGTGGTCCTGGAGGGCTGGCTGGAGCCGGGCGAGATGCTGCCCGAGGGGCCGTTCGGCGACCACACCGGCTTCTACACGCCGCAGGAGCCGTTCCCGGCGCTGACGATCGACTGCGTGACCATGCGCCGCCGCCCGATCCTGCAGTCCATCGTGGTCGGCCGCCCGCCGACGGAGGACGGCCCGCTGGGCAAGTTCACCGAGCGCTTCTTCCTGCCGTTGCTGAAGATCATCATCCCGGACATCGTCGACTACGACCTGCCCGAGGCCGGCGGCTTCCACAACTGCGTGATCGTCTCGATCGACAAGAAGTACCCGAAGCACGCCCAGAAGACCATGCACGCCATCTGGGGCGCGCACATGATGTCGCTGACCAAGCTGATCATCGTGGTGGACTCCGACTGTGACGTCCACGACTACCAGGAGGTCGCCTGGCGGGCCTTCGGCAACGTCGACTACAGCCGCGACCTGACCGTGGTCGAGGGCCCGGTCGACCACCTCGACCACGCCTCCTACCAGCAGTTCTGGGGCGGCAAGGCCGGGATCGACGCGACCCGCAAGCTGCCCGAGGAGGGCTACACCCGGGACGGCGGCTGGCCCGAGATGGTCTCCTCCGATCCGGAGACTGCCGCCCTGGTCAGCCGGCGCTGGAAGGAATACGGCCTGTGAGCACCGCCGCCGCACTTCCCGAGGCCCCGCCCGGCAAGGTCAAGTCCTTCCTGCGGCTGGTGATGATCGAGCACTCGGTCTTCGCCCTGCCGTTCGCCTACATCGCGGCGCTGACGGCGATGTTCCGGTCCGACGGGCGGGTGCACTGGGGCGAGCTGTTCGTCGTCACGGTCTGCATGGTCGGCCTCCGGACCTTCGCCATGGCGGCGAACCGGATCATCGACCGGGAGATCGACGCCCGCAACCCGCGCACCGCCGGGCGTGAACTCGTCACCGGCGCGGTGTCCCTGAAGACCGCGTACGTCGGTTCGGCCGTCGCCCTGGTGGTCTTCCTGGGCGCGGCCGCGCTGCTGAACCCGCTCTGCCTCGCGCTGGCGCCGGTCGCCGTCGTCCCGATGGTGGTCTATCCGTACGGCAAGCGGTTCACCGACTTCCCGCAGGCGATCCTCGGCCTGGCCCAGGCGATGGGCCCGGTCGGCGCCTGGCTGGCCGTCACCGGCACCTGGTCCTGGGACGCGGTCGTGCTCGGCGCCGCCGTCGGCATCTGGATCGGCGGCTTCGACCTGATCTACGCCTGCCAGGACGTCGCCTCCGACCGGGCGGGCGGGGTGCGCTCGGTGCCGGCCCGGTTCGGCATCCCGGCCGCGATCCGCGGCGCGCGCGGCTGCCACGCGCTCACCACGCTGCTGCTCGGCTGGTACGCGGTGCTCACCGACGCGGGTGTCGCGTTCTGGATCGGCCTGCTGGTGGTGGCCGGGGCCTTCGTCTACGAGCACACCATCGTGAAGCCGAACGACCTGTCCCGGCTGAACCGGGCGTTCTTCCAGACCAACGGCTTCGTCGGCATCTCGCTGTTCTTCTTCGCGCTGGTGGACCTGGTGGTGCGCGGCCTCGGCATCTGAGGCCGCGCCCCCTGGGCCGTCCGGGGGACGGCCCTACTTGCCGCCCTCGTCGAGCGTGTGCTTGACGAGGGCGTTCGCGTGCCCGTGGCCGATGCCGTACTCCTGCTTCAGCCAGGCGACCAGCTCCATGTGCTTGATCAGCGGGGAGGCGCGGATCAGCTCCTGCCAGTGCGCGATCGGCTGCCCGTACTTCTTCTCGACGGCGGGGAAGTAGCTGGAGGGGCCGTTGGGGGCGGGGGTGGTCATGCGGTGCTCCTCGAAGTCGGTTCGGTCGTCCACTGAATGATGATCATTGCGCCTGGAGCCGGATCGCGACAGCGGTCAGCCAGGCCAGTCCGAGGGCGGCGGCGAGGGTGAACGCCAGCACCGTGGCGCCCGAAGCGGCGAACCCGACCAGGACGGCGGCCGCGACGACGCGCGAGCCGAGGGCCCAGCGCCCGCCCAGGTGCCGGGCCAGGACGAGGAAGGCCGCGCACAGCGCGAGGAATCCGACCGCCCCGCCGACCAGGTGCACCAGGCCGTGCCCGCTCAGTTCGGTCACCCGGCCCTCGGGCGCCCCGACCGGGAACCCGGCCCCGGGATCGGCGGCGAAGAACCCGTCGAGGACGAAACTCGCCCCGAACACCCCGACCAGCCGGGGCGCCCAGTCGCTCCCGGGCAGGGCCCGGCGCAGCCCGACGGCGCCCGTGAGCAGCAGTGCGCCGGTGAGCAGGAACGCGACCTGCTGCACCCACCCGAGCCCGCCGAGGCTCAACTGACTGAGCGCGTTGCGGGTGAAGTCGAAGCCCTCCCGGGTCAGCCCGCCGATCACCCCGACGGCGAGGAAGAGGGGCCCGGCGACCGCGCCGGTGGTCAGCAGCGGGCGGGCGGCGGGGGCGGCGGGCGCGGTCCGCGCGGTCATCGTGTTCGTCATGCTTCCAGGACCGGACCCGGCGCGGAAACTCATCGGAGGGCCGGATGTGACCCGCGTCACCCGGGGTGTCGGCCCGCCCCGGGTCCGGTGGGCCGTGTGCGCCCGGCCGGGCTCGCCGGGTCCGGGCCGGCCGCGTCCGGGGGTGCAGACCGGCCAGACCGGACGTCCCGCCGCCCGGTGCGACCGCCCGGCTCGTGACCCGACGCCCCTTTGCCGCCCGCCCGCCGTTCCGTTCCGGCCGGAACCGTCGCAGGTCGGCCGCACGGGGGGTGCCGTGCGCGGCCGGTGGCTGAAAATCTCATGCAATATAACCTGTGACATTGTTCTGATCTCCGGTCGATGACAGGATCCACGCCGATCTCCTTCCTTCAGTCCGACCCCAACCCGGACTGCCCCCACTCACGAAGGATTCGGCGTGCTCCTGCGCACCAGACTCTCCATGCTCGCAGCCGGCGTCGTCGCCTGTTGCGCCACGGCCACCGCCGTGCTGCCGACCCAGGCGTTCGCGGCGCCCCCCGCCGCCAGCGCAGGCCCGGCCCCGGCCACGACCTCGGCCGGTCCGGCCGGCCTCACCGCCCCGACCGTGACGACGGGGTCCGAGGACCTCGCCGAGCCCGCCCCGGCGCTGCCCCCGGCGCTGATCGGCGCGACCCGCCTGACCGATCCGGTCGCGGCGGGCGGCCCCAGCGCGTTCAAGTCCCTCGCCGCGCAGAGCTGCACCCCGGCGGACTTCGCGGCCCGCACCGGGGCCGACCTGGTCGCGTTCGTCAAGAACTCGACCGTGGACTGCGTCAAGTCGCTGTACAGCAGCGGCGGTGCCGATCCCGGCATCTTCCAGCAGTCCCGGATGCTGGCCGTCGCGGCCGCCCTCAAGGACCTCGCGGCCGGCTACGGCGGCGACAACTCGACCGGCATCACCCAGCTGGTCAAGTACCTGCAGGTCGGCTACTACATCCAGTTCTACTACCCGGCCCAGGCCGGGCCGTACACCGGAGAGCTCACCACCGCCGTCACCTCCGCCCTCGACACGCTCTTCGCCGGCACCCGCTGGCGCGACGTCAGCGACAACAACGGGAGCCTCCTCAAGGAGGTGGTGTGGCTGACCGACAGCGCCAACGTCCAGGCCCGGTACATCGGTGCCTACAAGCGGATCCTGGACGAGTACAACAACACCTACAACGCGTTCCCGCAGATGATCAGCGCGGTCAACTCGGTGCTGTACTACCCGCTCTGGGGCGGCTACCGGAACCAGGACTTCGTCCGGGCGCTCGCGGCCGATCCGGGCCTCGTCACCTCGCTCGCCGACTTCGCGATCAAGCACCGCGACCTGCTCAGCGGTCCCAACGCGGTGCTCGACACCAACGCGGGCAACGACCTGGCCCGGTTCGCCGGAACCGGCCCCGCCGCCGAGGCCGTGGCCAAGCCGCTGGTCAAGAAGGTGCTGGACTCCGCGCCGCTGCTCACGCCCTTCGGGTCGCTGTACGTGTACACCGCCGTCCAGGCCGCCTGGTACAACGGCGGCCAGTGCTCGTACTACGGCATCTGCAACCTGCCGGCCAAGCTCGCCTCGGTGGTCCTGCCGAACCAACTGGTCTGCGACAACCGCACCCTCCAGGCCCAGGCCCTGTCGGCCGCCGAACTCCAGGCGGCCTGCACCAGCCTGCGCGGCGAGGACGCCTTCTTCCACGACGTGGTCAAGGACAACGGCCCGATCCCGAACCAGTACGCCAAGACCGTCACCCAGGGGATCTTCGCCAACAAGGCCGACTACACGACCTACTCGTGGGCGATCTACGGCAACTCGACCGACAACGGCGGCCAGACCGTCATGGACCCGACCGACCCCAACGGCCGGGCCGTGAACGTGATGTACCAGAAGGCGTGGAACACCAAGGACACCGCCCGGGTGTGGAACCTCAACCACGAGTACACCCACTACCTCGACGGCATCTACGACATGAAGGGCAACTTCTCCACCCAGACCTCCGTCCCGGACATCTGGTGGGTGGAGGGCATCGCCGAGTACATGTCGTACAGCTACCGCGCCACCACCGACACCGACGCGACGACGCAGGCCGGCCTGCACACCTACAAGCTCAGCACCGTCTTCCAGAACACCTACGCCAACTCGGACTCGACCCGGGTCTACCCGTGGGGCTACCTGGCCGTCCGCTACATGCTGGAGAAGCACCCGGCCGACGTGCAGGCCATGCTGGCGCGGTTCCGCGTCGGTGACTACACCGGCGGCTACGCGGTCTACAACAACCTCGGCACCTCCTACGACGCCGACTTCGACGCCTGGCTCACCGCCTGCGCCGCCGGCGCCTGCTACGCGGCCGGCCCGACCGCGCTGTTCGACACCACGGTGAACGGCGCCACCGTCAGCACGAGCGAGCGGTCCGTGCAGACCGGCCCCGGCCGGATCACCGCCTGGCACTGGACCTTCGGCGACGGCACCACCTCGGACGAGCGCACCCCGAGCCACACCTACGCGGTGGCCGGCTCCTACACCGTCGCCCTCACCGCGACCGACGACACCGGCCGGACCGCCGTCACCCCGACCACGGTCACCGTGACCGCCCCGGCGACCTCCCTGCCGACCTGCGCCGAGCAGCGCAACGACGCGATGGGCGCGAACTGCTCCCGCACCGGCCGCGCCGCGACCGCCGGTAACTCCGACTACATGTACATCTACCTGCCGGCCGGCACCAGCACGCTGAAGGTCTCCACCGTCGGCGGCACCGGTACCGCGTACCTCTACTACAACGCGGACACCTGGGCGTCGCCGACGGCCTGGACCGCCGCCTCGACGGCCGCCGGGGCGACCCAGTCCGTCACCGTCACCAACCCGACGGCCGGCTACCGCTACCTCAGCCTGTACGCCGTCACCGACTTCAGCGGCGTCACGGTCACCACCCAGTTCTGACACCGTCCCGGATCCACCACCCACCTCGGATCCACCGCCCGGCCGGGATCTCCCGGCCGGGCGTTCCGCGTCCGCGTCCGGGGCGACCGGCCGACGGGTTATGGGGAACAGGTGACGGGGAACGGGGAACGGGCCGGAAACCCCTGTGCGCGGCGGGACTCCTGCGCGAGACTGGCCGGATGGCGATGAACACGGTGGCGGCGCTCGCCCACGGGGCGGAACTGCTCGGCTCGGAGCGGTCGGCCGACCGGGCGGCGGGATGCGACCTGCTGGGCGAGGCGGCCGACCGCGACCCGGCGGTCGCGGCCGGGGCGGCCGCCGCGCTGCTCGGGCTCGCGGACCGGGAGCGGGACGACCACGTCCTGACCCGGCTGGCCCGGGCCCTCGGCCGGACCGGCGACGAACGGGCCGTTCCCGTCCTGGTCGCCCTGGCCGGTCACCCCGATCCGGAGGTGCGCGAGCAGGTGGCCGGCGCCCTCCCCCTCGACGGGGTCGCCACCGGCCCGGCGGACACCCCCGGCGTCCGCGCGCTCATCGCCCTGACCCGGGACGCGGATCCGGAGGTCCGCGACCGGGCGACCTTCGGGCTCGGGTTCCAGTGCGAGGCCGACGGCCCACAGGTGCGGTCGGCACTCTGGGAGCGGACCGGCGACGAGCACCCGGAGACCCGGGAGGAGGGCATCCGGGGGCTGGCCCGCCGCCGCGACCCGCGCGCCGTGCCGCTCATGTGCGAGCTGCTGGCGGATCCGGAGGGCGCGGCCGTGCTCACCTTCCGGGCGGCGGAGATCCTCGGCGCGCCCGAACTCCTGCCGCTGCTGGCCGACTACGACCAGGAGGACCACGGTGTGGCCGAGGCCGTCGACGCCTGCGACCCGGACACCCGGGCCCGACTGGCGGACGGGGCCTGGGTGCTGCTGTCCGCGCTGGAGCGGCAGCGGCCCGACCTGGAAGCCTCGCTCCGGGCGACCCGCTGCGAACCGGGCCTGGGCCTCGCCCTGGACGGCGCCGCCGCCACCGCGGACTACGACATCGGCGCGCTGCTGGCCCGGGCCGGCGGCGACCCGGCCCGGGCGGCCGCCCTGGTCGGCTCCGACCATCCGCCGGCCGCAGATCGCGGCACCGGGCCGTGATCGGCGACAGCAAGAGCAGCGGGAACGGCGACGGCGACGGGAACGTGAACGTGAACGACTGGAAGTCCGACCGGATCGGCAGCGCGCTGCGGGGGGAGAACCCCACCGTCCTCCGGCGGCTGGCGTCCGGGTTCGCGGTGATCGGGGACGTGCAGTTCCTGCCCGGGTACGCGGTCCTGCTGACCGACGAGCCGGGCGCGCAGCGGCTCTCCGACCTGCCCCGACCCCGTCGGCTCGCCTACCTGGAGGACCTCGACCGGCTCGGCGAGGCCGTCGAACGGGCCTGCCGCGCGGCCGATCCCGCCTTCCGGCGGGTCAACCTGGAGATCCTCGGCAACACCGACCCGTTCCTGCACGCCCATGTCTGGCCCCGCTACGAGTGGGAGCCCGCCGACCTCGTCCGGCTGCCGGTCTGGCTCTACCCGCGCGACCGCTGGACCGACCCGGCGCACGCGCTCGCCCCCGTCCACGACCCGATCCGCGCGGCCGTCGGCGCGGAGTTGGATGCGCTCCGGTAAAGGCCAGTGGTGCAGACCACTCGTTCTCGTGAATCCGCTGCCCAGGGGCGGTACGCGGAGCCGACTCGCCTCTACGCTGCGGTACATGGACATCGTCATCCCGCTTTTCGACGACTTCGAGCCGCTCGACGCGATCGGCCCGTACCAGATCCTCGGGTACCTTCCGGGGGCCACCGTGCGGTTCGTGTCGGCCGGCGGGCACGGCGTGGTGGCCGACAGCATCGGCGGACTGCGGCCGGAGGTGCCCACCCGGTACTCGGACGTCGAATCCTGTGACGTTCTGGTCGTGCCCGGCGGGCACGGCACCCGGCCGCTGATGACGGACGAGGCGTTCCTCGACTGGCTGCGCCGGACGCACGCGACCACCCGGTACACCGCCTCGGTCTGCACCGGGGCGCTGCTGCTCGGGGCCGCCGGCCTGCTCGACGGTCTGGCGGCCACCACCCACTGGGCGGCCGCCGGCGAACTCGCCGCCCACGGTGCCACCTACACCCCCGAGCGGGTGGTGCGGCAGGGGCGGATCCTGATGGCGGCCGGCATCTCCGCCGGCATCGACATGGCCCTGCACCTCGCCGCGCTGCTCACCGACGAGACCACCGCCCGGGCGATCCAACTGCACGCCGAGTACGACCCGGTGCCGCCCTTCGACAGCGGTTCCTGGGCGAAGGCGGCGCCGGACGTCCGGGAGCGGATCAAGCGGCTCGGCCGGCGACCGGAGTCACCGTCCGCCGACCGTGCGGGAGTTCAGAGCGCGCGGCGGTAGGCCATGACGGTCTCGCCGTCGACGCGCCGCTCGCCCACCTCGGTGAATCCGGTGCGGGCGAGCAGGGCGCGGGAAGCCTCGTTGTTCAGGGCGCTCACAGCGGTGAGCCCGCTCAACCCGTAGGAGCCGGCGGCCAGTCGGCAGACCTCCTCGACGGCAGCCCGGCCCAGCCCCTGCTGGGAGTCGGCCTCGGCGATCCGGTAGCCGATCTCGGCGCTGCCGCCGGCGATGTCCACCAGGTTCACCCGGCCGACGATCCTGCCCCAGCCGTTGACGAGGACGTGGAAGTGGCAGCGGCCGTCGGCCTGTTCGGCGAGCAGGGCCCGGTGCCGCTCGGCGAAGCCGTCGGGGGTGAAGTACTCGTCCCCGCGGTCGGGCACCGAGTAGCGGAAGAAGTCCCGGTTCTCCTGCTCGAACGCGAGGACGGCGCCCGCGTGTTCGGCCGTCAGGCGTTCCAGCGAGGGCTCGGGGGCGAGTCGCGGGGCCTCCGGGTGGTAGACGCGCTGCCGCTCGGTCGTCGTGTGCCCGATCTCGTGGCCGATGTTCCAGAGCACATCGCCCGACCGGACCAGGGCTCCCGTGGCCCGGCCGTATCCCTTGATGACGCCGCCGCGGCCGTCCGGGTCGGGGAAGGTGTGCGGGCGGCCGGCGCCGAGCTCGACCGAGTGGGCCGAGATCCGGCCGAGGATCTGCGAGCCGCTGCCGAGCAGGCTGTCGCCGGTGACCTCGACGCCGTCCATGAGCCGGACCTCGTCACCGATGTCGATGCTCTCGTGCGCCCCGGCGACGATCCGGGTGCCGCCGTCGCCGATCAGCGAGCGGGCGCCGACGGTGATGCTGCCCCCGTCGGTGGCGCTGATCCGGGTGCCGCCGTACAGCACGTTGCCGGGGCCGATCGCGCAGCGGCTCCGCTCGTCGCACTCGACGACGACACCGGGGTGGAGCACGTTGTCCGGCCCGATCTTGACCCGCCGGGAGACGATCACCGAGAACGGATCGAGCACCGTGACGCCGTGTTCGGCGAGGTCGAGCAGTTCGGCGGGGGTGAGCAGCCCGCGGTCGCGACGCAGCCGGTCGAGGCGCGCGTGCACGGATTCGTCCGGAGTGGTCATGCGAGCATGTTCACGATCTTCGGTCGGCTTGTCCAGCACGGCCACCGGAGCCCGCGGCCGCCGACCCCGGACCCGCCCCCGAGCGTCCCGAAGGAGCCCCGATGATCGGCCGGTTGCAGTGCCTCGTGCTCGACTGCCCCGACCCGGCCGCGCTGGCCCGGTTCTACGCCGGGCTGCTCGGCGGCGAGGTGGACCGCCCGGACCCGCGCTGGTCGCTGGACGAGGACTGGTCCACCCTGCACACCCCCGACGGCCGGGTGCTCTGCTTCCAGCGGGTCGCCGGGTACCGCCCGCCCCGCTGGCCGGACCCGGAGCACCCGCAGCAGGCCCATCTGGACGTCGACGTGCCGGACCTCGCCACCGCCGACCCCGCCGTCCGGGCCCTCGGGGCGACCCTGCTCCGGGACGCCGGCGGGTGGCTGGTCTACGCCGACCCGGTCGGCCACCCGCTGTGCCTGCTCCCGGAACGCCGCTGAGACCCGCGCGGGCCGCGGCGGGCCGGGAAGGGGCGGGCCGGCCCCGTGCCCGGCCCGCCCGGTCTCAGGAGATCCGGCGGACCCGGCGGACGGCGAGGGTGACCAGCAGGACGGTCAGGGCGAGGAAGATCCCGGTCTCGATGGCCTGGAAGGTCCAGAAGCGGTCGGCCGGCTGGTACTCCTGCCAGTTGGTGTGCGGGCCGGGGCCGTAGTCCTGGGCGACGCGGGCCAGGCAGCCGGAGCTGTCGCTTCCGTCGGGACCGGTGGCGCAGCCGATCCGGCCGTCCGGGAGGACGAGGGCGCCGGTGCCGTTGCGGACGCCCTCCCGGTAGATCCAGGAGCCGGCGAAGCGGTTGGCCATCAGCGGGCTGTCGATCGCGTAGGTGAGCGTTCTCGCGGGCAGGAAGTGCGGGCGGGCGAACAGCTCGACCAGGGCCCGGACGGCTATGAACGCGGTGAGCGAGAGGCCCATCGCGGGCAGCACCCGGCGGGCCACGGTGCCGGCGAGGATGCCGAGCGCGACCGCGAACAGCGTGTACCCGATCGGCGCGGTGCCCTGGACGTCGAACACCAGGTAGCGGAAGCGGCCGAGACCGTTGTCGGCGAGCGGCTCCAGCCACCAGGCGGCGCCGAGCGCGTAGCCGACGGACAGGACCAGCGCGACCGCGCCGACCAGGCCGAACTTGGTGAGGATCCAGCGCCGGCGGCTGACGCCCTGGGTCCAGACCAGCCGGTGGGTGCCGTTCTCGACCTCCCGGGCGACCAGCGGGGCGCCGAGGAAGATGCCGGCGAGGAGCGGCAGCAGGACCAGCAGGACGGCCAGGTAGGCGGTCGCGTCGTACTTGTTCCGGAAGCGTTCGCTCAGTGCCTCGCAGCCGCCGTTGTCGACGAGTTCGGCGTGGCCGAGCGCGCGCAGGCAGGCGCCGAGGCCGGAGTCCTGGAACGTGGAGCGCATGGCCAGGCCGGTCGGGACCAGGACGGCGGCGAGCGCGAGGATCGCCGCGGCCGTCCACAGGGCCTGCTTGCGGTGCTGGCGCCAGGTCAGCCAGATCACGCGGCCACCTCCGTGGCGACGGCGGCGCCCGCGGAGGCGCCGAGGTGGGCGAGGACGAGGTCCTCCAGGGTGACCTCGTGCACGGTCCAGACGCTCTCGTCGACCGGTCCTTCGGTGCGGACGAGCAGGGTGGACTGCCGTTCGGTGTGGCTGGCCCGGATCACCGCGGCCACCCCGGGGACGGCGGTGCCGTCGGGGGTCCTGGGGCCGGTCAGCCGGCAGTGCGAGGCGAGCAGTTCGTCGACCGGGGCGGAGAGCCGGACCTGCGAGGTGTGCAGCAGGACCAGCTGGTCGCAGACCCGTTCCAGGTCGTTCAGCAGATGGGAGGAGAGCAGAACGGTGGTGCCGTACTCGCCCACGGCGCCCATCAGGGTCTGCATGAACTCGTGCCGGGCGAGCGGGTCGAGCGCCGCCACCGGCTCGTCGAGCAGGAGCAACCGGGGCCGCTTGGCCAGGGCCAGCGCGAGGGCCACCTGGGCGCGCTGGCCGCCGGAGAGACGGCCGACGCGTTTGTCCAGCGGCAGGCCGAGCCGGGTGAGCCGGTCGCGGGCGATCGTGTCGTCCCAGCCGCGGGGGTTGAGCCGCCGGCCCATGGTGATCAGCTCGGCGGCGGTGAAGTCGGGGTAGAGCGGGGTGTCCTGGGCGACGAACCCGAGGTCGGCCCGGGCGTCGGGGTCGTGGCGCGGGTCCCGCCCGAAGACGCGGACCTGCCCGCGGTCGGGCCGGAGCAGGCCGACGGCGAGGTGGAGCAGAGTGGACTTGCCGGCGCCGTTGGGGCCGACCAGGGCGGCGATCCGCCCGGCCGGGAGCTCCAGCGAGCAGCCCTGGAGTGCCCAGGTCTGCCCGTAGCGCTTGCCCAACGCCTCGGCGTGCAGAGCTAATTCCGTCATGGTGTCTCCCCCGGGATGACGTTCAGGCGGGCGCGGCGCCGTCGGTGGGCGGCCGGTCCGGTGTGGCTCGCAGGGTGGTGTCGACGAGTGCGGTGATGTCCTCGCGGGTGAGCCCGGCGGTCTGCGCCCGGCGCAGCCAGGCCACCAACTCGGTGCGCAGCTCGGCCTGGTGGGCCAGTGCGGGTCCGGCCAGGGTGCGGACAAGGAACGTCCCCACGCCGGGCCGGCCCTCGGCGAGTCCTTCCAACTCCAGCTCCCGGTAAGCCTTGAGCACGGTGTTGGGGTTGATCGCCAGCGCCTGGGCCACGTCGCGCACCTTGGGGAGCCGGTCCCCGGGTTGCGCGAGTCCGACCCGCAGTGCCTGTTTCACCTGTAGGACCAGCTGCATGTACGTGGCCACCCGCGAGCGGCCGTCGAGCACGAACTCGATCACCAGTTGTTCTCCTGTCCTACGACAGTAAGACAGGATAGGCGTACGTCAGTCAAGTGGCGATTCCGACGCGCGAATTGACGGGTGGTGGGGGAGGGCGGCGGACCGGCGTCAGTCGAGGGTCAGGGTGTCCCCGACACCGAGGCGCCCCGGGGCGGCGACCTCGGCGAGGGCGTCGAGCCGGGCGTCGTGGGCCTGGGCGATGGCCTTGAGGATCTCGGGCGCGTGCGGCAGGCCGGGCTGGGCGACGGTGACCATCGCGCACCGCTCGCTGGAGCGGACGAAGGCGAGCCGGGCGCCCGAGCGGGCGCCGCCCCGGGCCTCCCGGCCGAACCAGGAGTCCTCGCTGAACGGCGGGGTGCCGGGCGGGGTGCGCAGCAGGATGTTCGGGCGGAAGCGGCGGACGTCGACCGCGGCGGACGGAGCGGCTCGGGCGACCCACTCCAGGGTGGCGGTGGTGAGCACGCTGACCGGGAGCTGGTCGAAGTGGGAGACGGCGTCCTCGCGGGCGAGTTCGACGTCCTCGCGCTGGAGGTAGGCGCGCAGGAAGGCGGTCGGGTCGGTGACCGGCTGTCCGAGCGGGTCGAACAGCTCTGGGCCGTCGAGCCGGTGGCCGAGTCGGGAGGAGAGGCGCAGCAGACCGTCCATCCGCCGGAAGCGGCGGGTGTTCTTGCCGGAGCCGAGCTTGCCCTGGCCGTCGCGCACGGCGTAGACGCGGTCGCCCGCGAGCCCGCGGTCGTCCACGTCGACGGAGTCGAGCCGCTCGCCGCCGGTGGATTTCACGGGGTAGCGCCAGAGCTGCTCGACGACTCCGATGATCTCTGCCATGGCCGGACAGCGTACCGCCGCGCGCCGATGATGGTCTAGACCAAGTCTCCGAGTGCGGCGAGGGGTTCACCCCAATCGGGCCACCGCCCGGACCGGGGCCCCGTCGGCCGCGACCAGCCGGAGCGGGAAGAGCGACACCTCGACCGCCCGTCCCGCCTCCTGCGCCGCCAGCAGCGGCCGCAGATCGGTCAGGTTCTCCGCGATCACCCCGCCGCCCGGCGCCCCGAGCAGCACCCGGTGGGCCGCCAGCGTGGGTTCCTCGGCGGCCGGCTGGTCGTGCTCGTCGGTGAGGTCGGCGAGCAGCGCCGCCACCGCCGGATCGCCCGGGCCCGGATCCGGGGTGGGGTCGACGCTCAGCGCGTCCACCCCGACCGTGCGGACCCCGGCCGCCACGATCGCCTCGGCGGCCCGGGCGGTCAGGGACGGGTGGGCCAGATAGGCGTCGGTGCCCCAGTGCCGCGCCCATCCGGTGGCGAGCAGCAGGACGGTGCCCTCGCCGACCCGCTCCAGGGCGGGCGCGAGCTGTTCGGCGGTGACCTCGGCGCGCGGGTCCAGACCGCGCAGGTCGGCCACCACGGCCGGGCCGGTGAACCGCTCCAGCGGCAGGCCGTCCAGCGTCGGCCAGGTGACGTCGACGTGGTACGGCGCGTCGACATGGGTGCCGGACTGCGAGCCGAGGTGCACGGCGAGCACGTTCACCCCGGCGGTGGCGGTGGTGAGGGCGGGCTCCAGGACGACGGCCGGATCGCCGGGGTAGACCGGCATCGCGGTGGTCACCTGGTGGGTCAGGTCGACGAGGGTCGGGGCCATGCCGCCATCCTCCCAGGGCGGGCCGGGGCGGGGTGGGGATAGAAAGGAAGCACTATGGAAAAGCCTGAGCAGCCCGTGCGCCGCCCCTGGATCGTCGGGGTCTCCGGCGCGTCCGGCACCCCGTACGCCGCGTCCGTGATCCGCGCCCTCCTCGCCGCCGGCGAGTCCGTCGACCTGGTGGTCAGCCGGGCCGCCCGGCTGACGATCCTCGACGAGACCGGCATCGCCTTCCGGGACGCCCACTGGCGCGCCGATCTGGCCGAGTGGCTGGGCGCCGCGGCCGACGGCCTGGACGACGTCCGGTACTGGCCGGCGGGGGACTTCGCGGCCGGTCCGTCCAGCGGCTCTTACCCGGCGAAGGGGATGCTGGTGGTGCCCGCGACCACCGGGGCGGTGGCCGGGATCGCGCTGGGTCTCAGCAAGGACCTGCTCCAGCGCGTGGCCAGTGTCACCCTCAAGGAGCGGCGTCCGCTGGTCGTCTGCGTCCGGGAGGCGCCACTCAACGGGGTGACGTTGAAGCACTTGGTGGAGCTGGACGCGCAGGGCGCGGTGGTGCTGCCCGCCTCGCCCGGGTTCTACGCCGGCGGCTCCACCGTCCGCGAGCTGGTCGACTTCGTCGCCGGACGGGTCCTGGACGCCGTCGGCGTGTCCCACACGCTGTACCGGCGCTGGGAGGGGGAGCTGGGCGGGGCGGCGCGCGCGGCGGAGCGACCGGCCTGAGGGGGAGTGAGGAGCCGTGGGACGGGAGAGTATGTTCTCTGCGATATCCGGGTTGGTGCGAGCATGGCGCCTTTGAATCCGGATAATGATCTGTGGGTCTGGTGAGGTTCGGAAGGACGCGGACGGTATATGGACACGGTGGACAGACAGCTCATCCAGGCGCTCCGGGAGAACGGCCGCGCGTCCTACGCCGAGCTGGGCCGGCTGGTGGGCCTCTCCGGCCCCAGCGTCACGGACCGGATCAACCGGCTCGAGCAGGCCGGTGTCATCACCGGCTACCGCGCGACGGTCAACCCGGCCTCGCTCGGCTTCGGCGTGACGGCCCTGATCGGCCTCCAGCTGACCGACGCGGCGGACCACGAGGACGTCGCGTTCCGGCTGAAGGACCTGGGCGAGGTCGAGGACTGCTGGTTCATCGCCGGCGACGACTCGTACATGCTCAAGGTCCGGGTGCCCGACGTGGAGGGCCTGGAGTCGGTGGTGAAGCGGATCTCGGGCACGAAGGGTGTGGCTCGCACCCGCACCACCGTCGTACTCTCCACCAAGTGGGAGAGCCGGGTCAGCGAGCTGCCGCTCGTCGAGAGCGAATAGCGTCGACGGCGGACAGGCCCGCCGGTTCCGACAGCACGGACGAACACGCACGGACGAACACGCACGGGGGAGTGGCGGACATGGCACTGGTCGGTCTGGAGGAGCTGCGGGCGGCTCGGCAGCGCATCGCGGGAGTCGCCGTGCGCACCCCGCTGGTCCCCGCCCCGTGGGCGGCGGACGGCGGGCGCCGGCTCTGGCTGAAGCCCGAGAACCTCCAGCCGACCGGGGCGTTCAAGACCCGGGGCGCGTACAACCGGCTCGCCGCGCTGAGCGAGGACGAGCGCGCCCGCGGCGTGGTCGCCCAGTCCAGCGGCAACCACGCGCAGGCGGTGGCGTACGCCGCCCAGCTGCTCGGGATCAAGGCCGTGATCGTGATGCCGGACACCTCGCCGGCGGTCAAGATCGAGGCCACCCGGTCGTTCGGCGCCGAGGTGCTGGTGGTGTCGCCGGAGGAGCGGGACGTGGTGCCCGGCGAACTGGCCGAGCGGCACGGCTATGTCTGGGTGCCCCCGTACGACGATCCGTTCATCATCGCGGGCCAGGGCACGGTCGGCCTGGAGATCGCCGACGACGCCCCGGCCGAGCTGGACACCGTGCTCGTCCCGGTCAGCGGCGGCGGGCTGATCGGCGGCACCGCGGCCGCGCTCAAGCTCACCCGCCCCGAGGTGCGGGTGATCGGCGTCGAACCCGAACTCGCCGCCGACGCCCGGGCGAGCCTGCGGGCCGGCGAGCGGATCACCTGGCCGGTCGCCGACACCTACCGGACCATCGCCGACGGACTGCGCACCCCCTCGGTGGGCGTGCTGCCGTACGAGCACATCACCACCTACGTGGACGACATCGTCACCGTCACCGAGGACGAGATCCGCTCCACGGTGGCGCTGCTGGCCCGGCGCGGGCGGATCGTCGCCGAGCCGTCCGGCGCGGTCGCCCCGGCCGCGTACTTCCACCGGGCCGCCGAGACCGGCGGCCGGGCCGTCGCGGCGGTCGTGAGCGGCGGCAACATCGAGCCCGCGCTGCTCGCCGAGCTGCTGGCCGGCTGACCCGCCCGGGGGCGGCTGCCCGCGAGTCGACGCCGGTGGGGGCGTACGCTCGTTCCGGCAACGATTCGAAGTCGGAGGAGGCGGGGCACCGCATGGACGCAGGGCTCAAGCGCGAGCTGGAGGCGAAGGTCTACGCGGGGGAGCGGCTGACCCGGGAGGACGGGATCGCGCTCTACGAGAGCGACGACCTGGCCTGGCTGGGCGGGCTCGCCCACCACGTGCGGACGGTGAAGAACGGCGATGTCGTCCACTTCAACGTCAACCGCCACCTCAACATGACCAACGTGTGCAGCGCGTCGTGCGCGTACTGCTCGTTCCAGCGCAAGCCGGGCGAGAAGGATGCGTACACGATGCGGATCGAGGAGGCCGTTCGCCTCGCCAAGGCGATGGAGGTCGACTCCCTCACCGAGCTGCACATCGTGAACGGCCTCCACCCCACCCTGCCGTGGCGCTACTACCCGCGCTCGCTGCGGGAGCTGAAGGCCGCGCTGCCGAACGTCTCGCTGAAGGCTTTCACCGCCACCGAGATCCACTGGTTCGAGCGGATCAGCGGCCTGCCCGCCGACGAGATCCTCGACGAGCTGATCGACGCCGGTCTGGAGTCGCTGACCGGCGGCGGCGCGGAGATCTTCGACTGGGAGGTCCGCCAGCACATCGTCGACCACGACACCCACTGGGAGGACTGGTCGCGGATCCACCGGCTCGCCCACAGCAAGGGCCTCAGGACCCCGGCCACCATGCTGTACGGCCACATCGAGGAGCCCCGCCACCGGGTGGACCACGTGCTGCGGCTGCGTGAGCTCCAGGACGAGACCGGCGGCTTCCAGGTCTTCATCCCGCTGCGCTACCAGCACGACTTCCACGACTCCAAGGACGGCGTCGTGCGCAACAAGCTGATGGCGCGCACCGAGATGGCCACCGGCGCCGAGGCGCTGAAGACCTTCGCGGTCTCCCGGCTGCTCTTCGACAACGTGCCGCACGTCAAGGTCTTCTGGGTGATGCACGGCGTCACCACCGCCCAGCTGGCGCTCAGCCACGGCGCGGACGACATGGACGGCTCGGTGGTCGAGTACAAGATCACCCACGACGCGGACAACTTCGGCACCCCGAACAAGCTGGGCCGCGAGGACCTGCTCGGCCTGATCCGGGACGCCGGTTTCCGCCCGGTCGAGCGCAACACCCGCTACGAGATCATCCGCGAGTACGACGGTCCCGACCTGGCCCGCCGGGAGACCCCGCAGGCGATGCGCCTCTGACGCGTGCCGCGCCGCCCGGGCCCCCGCGGCCCGGGCGGCGCGCCGTCTTCACCGGGCCCGCACAGCCCCCGGGTTTCCCAACCCGGCCTCCGTTTGGCAGGATCGGCCACATGTCCGGTCACCGTCGCACCTCCCCGTACCCGTCGTACGAGCCGGTGCACGAGGCGCCGCAGCCGTCGTACGGCGAGTACCAGCAGGAATACGGCACCGTCCACGAGGGTCAGGACCCCGGGTACGGCTACCGGAGCCTCGCCGACCACGACGTGTACGACCGGCCCTTCCAGGCGTACGCCGCCGAGCCGGTCCTCCCGGTGGACCAGCAGTCGGGCCACCAGCAGTCGGTGTACCAGCGGTCGGGACATCCACAGTCGGGGTACCAGCAGTCGGTGTACCGGACCGCCCCGCAGGACGGGTACGGGTACCCGGGCGCCGGGCAGTCCTCGGACCAGCCCCTGTACGAGCCCTCCCGCCAGGCCCCGGGCCGGCACGGGTACGAGGACCAGTACCGGCCGGAGCCGCAGGACCAGGCGCCGCCGGCCCCGCTGCCGCAGCAGCGGAGCGCCGACACCGCCACCGCGGCCTCCGCCCCCGGATCCCGGACGGCCGCCCGGGGCCACCGCCGCAAGCCCCGGAAGAAGCGCACCGGCCGCGCCGTCACCGCCGGCACCGCCCTGCTGCTGGCCGCCGCCGCGGGCTGGTACACCGTCGGCGAGGACGCCGCCAAGCCGGGTGTGACCAGCGCCGACGGCCCCGGCGCCGAGGGCTTCGCCCCCGGCCGCGCCGCGCAGCCGGCGGCCGACCAGCCCTCGCCGACCGCGGACCCGGCCGCCCGGGCCGCCGATGCCCGGCAGACCGAGACCCCCGCCGCCGACCGCAGCGAGCGCACCGACGGCTCAGTGGCCGCGATCCCGGGCCTCGGCGCCGCCTTCGCCGGCCGGATACCCGCCGGCACCAACCAGGTGGTGCTGGCCACCGGCGAGGGCAAGGACACCAACCGGAGCGCCGTCACGCTGTGGACCCGCACCGGCGAGGGCCGCTGGCTGGCCGGCGAGACCTGGCAGGGCCACAACGCCTTCAAGGGCTGGACCACCGACCACAACGAGGGCGACCTGCGCAGCCCGATCGGCGTCTTCTCGCTCACCGACGCCGGCGGCCGCAAGGCCGATCCGGGCAGCCGGCTCCCGTACGACCGGGACCCGAACTTCGTGGTCTCCGGCCGGGGCTTCGCCGGCGAGCAGCTGGCCGGGTCCTTCGACTACGTGATCGCGATCGACTACAACCGGGTGCCCGGCAACTCCCCGCTGGACCCCCGCCGCCCGAACGGCTCGACCAAGGGCGGCGGGATCTGGATCCACGTCGACCACGGCGGTCCGACGCACGGCTGCGTCTCGGTGCCGGAGGACAGGATGGCCGAGTTGATCCGCACCCTCGACCCCGCGGCCCACCCGGTGATCGTGATGGGGGACGCCGCCTCGCTGGCGGCCTGAGCTGCCCGGACCGGGCCGCCGTTCGTCCACGACTCTCTTTGCGGGCCCGCCCGGGACCCGCCTGCCGCAACGGTCCTTGTCGGCCTCCTACAGCATCCCGGCGCGGATCCTGTAGCCGGTCGCGCCCGACTGACCAGCGGGTAACCGGGTTGAGTGGGCAGTATGACCGGTTCGCGCATCGTGGCACTCGGCCACTACCAGCCCCCCAAGGTCCTCACCAACGACGACCTGTCGAAGCTGGTCGACACCGACGACGAGTGGATCCGCAGCCGCGTCGGCATTCGGACGCGGCACATCGCGGAGGACGAGACCGTCGTCGACCTCGCCACCGAGGCGGCCCAGAAGGCGCTGGCGAACAGTGGCCGTTCGGCCGCCGAGGTCGACCTGGTCGTGGTGGCCACCTGCACCGCGGTGGAGCGCAGCCCCAACACCGCCGCCGCCGTCGCCGCGCGGCTCGGGATCCGCTCCCCGGCCGCCTACGACATCAACACGGTCTGCTCGGGATTCTCGTACGCGCTGGCCACCGCGGACCACGCGATCCGGGCCGGGGCGGCGACCAAGGCCCTGGTGATCGGGGCGGAGCGGATGTCGGACACCCTCGACTGGACCGACCGGTCCACCTGCGTGATCTTCGGTGACGGCGCCGGGGCGGCGCTGGTCGAGGCCCAGGAGGACGGCGCCGAGCCCGGTATCGGCCCGGTGGTCTGGGGTTCGGAGCCCGAGCGGGGCGACGCCGTGGTGATCACCGGCTGGGACCCGGTGATCAGCCAGCAGGGCCAGTCGGTGTTCCGCTGGGCGACCACGCAGATCGCCCCGCTGGCCCGGCAGGCGTGCGAGCGGGCCGGGATCGACCCGTCCGAGCTCAAGGGCTTCGTGCCGCACCAGGCCAATCTGCGGATCATCGACGCGATCGCGTCCCGGCTCGGGGTCACCGACGCGGTGGTCGCCCGGGACGTGGTGGAATCCGGCAACACCTCGGCGGCCTCGGTGCCGCTGGCCTTCTCCAAGCTGGTCGAGCGCGGCGAGCTGTCGCCCGGCGACCCGGTGCTGCTGTTCGGCTTCGGCGGCGGCCTCGCCTACGCCGGCCAGGTCGTCCGCTGCCCGTGACGGCCACCGGCGCCCCGGTGGCGCCCCCGTCCGGTCCCGGACGCCTCCCGGCGGCCCCCTGGGCGGCTCCCGGCGCACCGCGGCGCCCGTGAGGCCCCCAGGGCCGTACGGGGCCCGGAACGGCCCCCGACATGCCTGTGGGCGGTCACCCCGCGCAGGGTGACCGCCCACAGGCATGTCGGGGCGCGCTGCGGACCGCCGGCGGACCTCCCCCGAGGACACGGCCGCCGTCCGTCGTACCCCGGACAGGAGGCCGGGGCGCGCGCGAAGCGGAAGAGTGGGTCGTGGCGGATCGGTCTACTTGGGCGCCTTCTTGCCGGTGACGCCCAGGTACACCAGGGGAGCGAGGTTGGGCTTGAGGTCCTTGACCTTGACGCCCCAGGAGGTGAACGCCTTCTGGTGCTCGGCCGCGGAGGCGAGCAGGGAGACCAGTGAACCGGCCACGGCGGCCGGATCCAGTGTCTTGTCGGCCTGTCCCTTCGCCTGGAGTTCCTTGACGGCTTCCGTGAGTGGCTTGGCGACCGCGTTCAGGACGGTCATGCGGATCTTGAAGAACCGCTTGTCCCCTTCGGCGGCACCGAGCGTGACCACTCGGAGAATGGCGTCGTTCTTGCGCCAGAAGGCGAGGAATCCGTCGACCAGTTCTTCCGAAGTGGTCGTGCCGGACTTCCCTGCCCAGGACTTTCCGGCCACCAGCTCTTTGAGCGTGTCGGCGTCCTTGGCCATTTCCTCGGCGATTTCGAGGACAGCGCCCTCGACATCCGGGAAGTACTGGTAGAAGGTCGCGGGGGAGGTACCCGCCATACGGGCGACGTCGATGACCTTGACGTCCCGATAGGGCGACGTGCTGAGCATCTCGCGGAGGCAGTCGAGCAGCTTCTGCCGCGTCTCCTGTCCGCGTCGCCCGGCGACGCGACCGTCGACGGTGCGAACTTGTCCTGTCATGCCGTCAGCTTACCGTGGCCCGATCTTGGCGCGATTCGGTGATGTGACAATTACTCCGCCCGGGGGTTGGTATAGGGGCTACGGGCCCTTCGGACGGATATTCATCGGCCTCCGGAGGGCGTCATGACGCCCCCCCGTGCACCGATGACGCCACAGGGTGACGACCCCTTCACTGAGGGGTTATCGAGTAACGGAGCGTGACGAAATGGTCGGGGGTGTGAATCGCCCCTCACCGGGCCTCCGGGCGTGTCGGGCGCAAGCCCGGGCCGGAGCGGGCGTCAGGATCCGGCCGTTCCCGAGCCGCTGACCGGGTCGTGGCCCCTTCCGGGGCCGGACGGCGTTCCGGGCGGGGGAGGTTGGAGATGGGACGGGCGGCATTGGAGAATCGGGTCCGGCACCACGCGGTGGGTGCCCGGCACCACGCGGGGCGGTGCTCAAGACGGGGAGGTGGCAGCGGGTGGACCAGCTGACGGCGCACGATCCGAGGCGGATCGGGCCCTTCGAGGTGCTGGGGCGGCTCGGGGCGGGGGGAATGGGCCTGGTCTACCTGGCGCGGTCCGCGTCCGGCCGCCGAGTGGCGATCAAGACCGTCCGGGGGGAACTGGCCGAGGACGAGTTGTTCCGCATCCGCTTCGCCCGGGAGATCGCGGCCGCCAAGACGGTCGGCGGTTTCTACACCGCGGCCGTGGTCGACGCGGACGCGGACGCCCGGGTGCCCTGGCTGGCCACCGCGTACGTGCCGGCGCCGTCCCTGGAGGACCTGGTCAACGACTGCGGTCCGCTGCCGGTCGGGGCGGTGCGCTGGCTGGTCGCCGGCATCGCCGAGGCGCTGCAGTCCATCCACGCGGCCGGGCTGGTCCATCGCGACCTCAAGCCCTCGAACGTCCTGGTGGTCGAGGACGGCCCCCGGGTGATCGACTTCGGCATCGCCGCCGGGGTCTCCAGCACCCGGCTCACCATGACCAACGTCGCGGTCGGCACCCCGGCGTACATGTCGCCCGAGCAGGCCCGGGACAGCCGCGGTGTCACCGGCGCCAGCGACGTCTTCTCGCTCGGCTCGCTGCTGGTGTTCTGCGCCACCGGCCACCCGCCCTACCGGGGCGCCAACCCGGTGGAGACGGTGTTCCAGCTGCTGCGCGAGCAGCCCGACCTCTCCGGTCTGCCGGCCGAGCTGGTCGACCTGGTGCGGGCCTGCATGCGGCCCGCCCCCGAGCACCGGCCGACGCCGGAGCAGATCCAGGTCGAGCTGGCCCCGCACCTGTTCTCCCGGGACGACGCCTCGGGCGAGGCCGGGGACTGGCTGCCGCCCAACGCGCTGGCCCTGATCGAGCAGAAGCGCCGTGGCCGCCCGGCGCCCGCGGCGGCGCAGGCCCAGGTGGCGCAGCCGCCGGTCGTCCCGCCGCCGTCGGTGCCGCCGCCCCAGCAGCACCGGGCGGGCCACGGGCCGGTCCCGCACTCCGCCCCGCCGCCCCGGCCGGGCCAGGACGACCCGCGCACCCGCCAGGTGGCCGGGCACGCGCCGCCGTCCGTCGGCCCTGTGCACAGCGCGCCGCCCGCCCCGGACACCGAGGCCGCGACCGAGAAGATCTCCGCCCCCAGCCGCCACCGCCGGCCGGTCGGCGAGGAGGAGGCGGAGGTCCGGCTGCCCGGGGCCTCGGTCCGGATAGGGCCCGGCCCGCGCGCCGAACCGACCGGCCCGGGCGCGGCGCCCGCCGAGACGGACTGGGTCCGCCGGATCACCCCGCCCCCGGCCCGCGCCGCCCGCTGGCGCCCCTGGCGGTTCCGGATGTCCAACGACGTCTGGGGTACCCCGGTGGTCGCCGACGGCACCCTGTTCGTCTCCAGCTTCGAGGTGCACGCCCTGGACATCGCGTCCGGGCAGCGCCGCTACAAGACCCGGGACGTCGCCTGGGCCCTGGCCGTGGACGCCGGGCGGGTGCACGCGGCGGACGGCCCCCACCTCTACACGGTCGACGTCGCCGACGGCACCGAGCGCTGGCGGCACTCGCTGGACGGCTGGGTGTACGCGCTGGACGCGGCCGACGGCGTGCTCTGCTGCGGTGTCCGGGGCGGCGGCGTGCAGCTGCGCTCCGCGGTCACGGGGGCCGAGCTGTGGCGGGCCGACGACGCCCAGCAGGACTACGAGAACCCGCAGTCCGGGCCCGCCCTGGTGGCCGGTTCGGCCTACTACTACGGCGGCGGCCGGCTGCGCTGCGTGGACCCGCGCGGCTCCGGCCTGCGCTGGTCGGTGCCGGTCGGCGAGGACGTGCCGTCCCGCCCGGTCGAGCGGGCCGGGGTGCTCTACGTGACGGCCGGGACCAGGGTGTACGCGCTGGACGCGGCGAGCGGTGCCGAGCGCTGGCGGTTCGAGGCCCCGGTGGTGCTGTTCACCCCGCCGGCGCTGGACGCCGACGCGGTCTACGTGGCCGACTACCTGGGCACCGTCTACGCGCTGGACGCGGCCACCGGCCGGGACCGCTGGCGCGCGGCCACCGGCACCCGGCAGGGCGCCGAGCCGGTGGTGGTGGGCGACGGCATGGTGCTGGTCGGCAGCGGTGAGGTGCTGTACGCCTTCGAGGCGGCCGGCGGCCGGGAGTGCTGGCGCTACACCGCGCGGGGCGAGATCGTCGGCTCCCCGGCGGTCGCCGACGGGCTGGTCCACCTCGGCAGCCGGGACCACTCGCTGCACACCCTGGACCTGGCCGGCGGTCAGCTGCGCTGGGAGCTCGGCACCAAGGGCGAGCTGACCGGTTCACCGGTTGCGGTCGGCGGCAAGGTGTTCGTCGGCAGCAAGGACCGCTGCGTGTACGCGCTGGACGCCTTCTACGGCACCGCGGTGCCCTCGCACTGACCCGGGCGCGGCGGGGGCCGGAGCCCCCGCCGCGCCCGGTGCCGGGCCGGACTACTTGCGCGCCTCCGGGTGGCGGCCGCACCAGCCCTCCCAGGCCGAGGCGACCATGTCCTCGACGTCGTGCCGGGCGGTCCAGGACAGCTCGCGGTGGATCAGGTCGGCCGAGGCCACCACCCGGGCCGGGTCGCCGGCGCGGCGGGGGGTGATCTCCGGCGTGGTGTCGTAGCCGGTGACCTTGCCGATGACGTCCAGCATCTCGCGCACGCTGACGCCCTCGCCGCGGCCGATGTTGAGCACCAGGGAGGTCTCCCCGGCCGGGTCGGCGGCCAGTCGCTTCGCCGCCGCCACGTGCGCCGACGCGATGTCGGAGACGTGGATGAAGTCGCGGACGCAGGTGCCGTCCGGCGTCGGGTAGTCGGCGCCGAACACCAGCGGGGCCCGGCCGGCGGTGAGCCGCTCGAAGACCATCGGGATCAGGTTGAAGACGCCGGCGTCGGAGAGCTCCGGCGAGGCGGCGCCGGCCACGTTGAAGTAGCGCAGGGCGACGGTGGACATGCCGTGGGCCTTGCCGGCCGCGGCGACCAGCCACTCGCCGGCCAGCTTGGTCTCGCCGTAGGGGCTCATCGGCGCGCACGGGGTCGACTCGGTGACCAGGTCGACGTCCGGCATGCCGTAGACGGCGGCGGAGGAGGAGAACAGGAAGCGCTTGACGCCGCCCTCGGCCGCGGCCTCCAGCACGGTCTGGAGACCGATCATGTTCTCGCGGTAGTACAGGAAGGGCTGCTCGACCGACTCGCCGACCTGCTTCTTGGCGGCGAAGTGGAGGACGCCCTCCACCCGGTGGTCGCGGACGGCCGCGTCCAGCGCGGTCCGGTCCAGGGTCGACCCCTCGACCAGGACGACCTCCTTCGGCAGTCGGGCCCGGTCACCGGTGCTCAGGTCGTCCAGTACGGCCACGCGCTCGCCCGCGTCGAGGAGCTGCTGCACGACGTGCCCGCCGATGTATCCGGCACCGCCGGTGATCAACCAAGTCATGGGCGAATCCTAGGGCCCGTGGGTTTCGCGCCGGTGCCGCGGGTGAGTCGGAGCCGAGTATTCGGACATTTCGGTGAAATGCTGACAAAGACCACTGCGTCCTGTCCGAACGGCCCCGCGGCCGTGAGCCGAGGAATCCGGAGGCGTCACCGGTGAACCGCAAGAAGGAGCCCACCCGTCCGATTCCGGCCGGACCGCGCCCCACCGGGCCGAAGGCGTGCGACCGGGGTCCGCTCGCGCCCGCCGCGCCCGCGGCCGTCGTGCTGCTGGCCGCGCTCGCGCTGGCCGGGTGCAGCAGCGGCGGCTCGTCCTCGTCGTCGTCCTCGGCCTCCGGATCCTCCTCGGGGACGGCCGGGTCCGCGACCGCCTCCGGCGGCTCCGCCGCCCAGCCGGGCGGCGCCAACCAGCTCCAGTCGGACTACCAGAAGGTGATCAAGGACGTCCTGCCCTCGGTGGTCCAGATCACCACCGCGAGCGGCCTCGGCTCCGGGATCGTCTACGACGACAAGGGCGACATCGTCACCAACGCCCACGTGGTCGGCACCGCCACCACCTTCACGGTCACCCTGGCCGGCAGCACCAAGCCGCTGGACGCGACCCTGGTCGCGAGCTACCCGGACTCCGACCTCGCGGTGATCAAGCTGAGCAGCCCGCCCGGCGGGCTCAGGCCGGCCGCCTTCGGGGACTCCACCAAGGTCGAGCTGGGCCAGATCACCCTCGCCATGGGCAGCCCGCTCGGACTCTCCAGCAGCGTCACCCAGGGCATCGTCTCGGCCACCGGCCGGACCGTCTCCGAGCCGCGCACCGAGGGCTCGCCGGGCGCCGTGATCGGCAACATGGTGCAGACCTCGGCCGCCATCAACCCCGGCAACAGCGGCGGCGCGCTGGTCAACCTGGACAGCCAGGTGATCGGGATCAACACGCTCGCCGCCACCGAACCGGAGGCCAACGGCGCCGCCGCCCCCGGCATCGGCTTCGCCATCCCGGCGTCCACCGTGACCAGCATCGCCGATCAGCTGATCAAGGACGGCAAGGTCACCAACTCCGGCCGGGCCGCGCTCGGCATCACCGCCCGGACCTACTTCGACCAGAACTACCGCCCGGCCGGCGCCGTCGTGGTCGCCGTCGCGGACGGCGGTCCGGCCGCCTCGGCCGGCCTCCAGCCCGGGGACGTGATCACCAGGATCGGGGACACCCAGGTCGACTCGCTGAACTCGCTCACCACCGCCCTGGCCTCCCTCGCGCCGGGAAGCAAGGTCACCGTGACCTACAGCCGGGACGGCAGGAACACCACCACCGAGGTCACCCTCGGCACCCTGGCGACGCCCTAGGGTCCCCCCAGAGCCCCCGGACGGCGGGCGGCCCCGCACACCGCGCAAGGGTTCGCGGGGCGCCCGCCGTCCGGGTGGAGAGGACGGTCAGCGGCGGGCGGCGCGGGTGTGCCAGGGGAGCTCGACCGTCACCGAGGTCGGGCCGCCCTCCGGGCTCTCGACCAGGAACACCCCGTCCACCGCCCGGACCCGGTCGGCCAGCCCGGCCAGGCCGCTGCCCGGGTAGGGGGCCGCGCCGCCCCTGCCGTTGTCCTGGACCAGCAGCATCAGCTGGCCGCCGGCCCGCCAGACGTCCACGGTGGCGGAGCGGGCGCCGGAGTGCTTCGAGATGTTGGTCAGCAGCTCGCTGACGGTGAAGTAGGCGATGCCCTCCACCGCCGAGTCGGGCCGGGCGGTGCCGCCGTCCGGGGCCTTCAGGTCGACGTGCACCTTGACCCCCTCCGGCACGGTGCAGCGCGCGGCCACCGAGGAGAGCGCCGCGTCCAGGCCGCGGTCGGTCAGCACCGCCGGGTGGATGCCCCGGGCGAGGTCCCGCAGCTCCTGGAGGGCCAGCTTCACCTCGCCGTGGGCGTTGTCCACCATCTTCGCGGCGGCCGCCACGTCCTGCGGGGTCTCGGGCTCCCGCAGCCGCTCCTTGGCCATGCCGAGGTCCATCGCCAGCGCCACCAGCCGGGCCTGGGCGCCGTCGTGCAGGTCGCGCTCGATCCGGCGCAGGTCGGCGGCGGCGGTGTCGACGACGGTGCCGCGGTCGTCCTCCAGCTCCCGCACCCGCTCGGAGAGCGCGCCCGGGGTGAGCAGGACCTCGACCAGCATCCGGTCCACCGCCGACCCGGCGCGGACCACCCAGGGCAGGGCCGGCCAGCCGACCAGGACGAAGACCAGGGTCACGGCGAAGCTCAGCACCCCCCACGGGAGCATCAGCACGTGGTAGAGCGCCGAGCGCCAGGAGAGCCCGTCGGTCAGGTGGGCGATCGCGTAGCCGGTGACGCCCGGCCGGCGCGGCACCGGCTCCGGCTCGTGCACCCCGGAGCCGTACAGGGACCGGGCCCGGCCGCGGGCGAAGCCGCCCATCCTCCGGCAGCCGGCCAGGCCGGCGGCGAGCAGCGGCAGTCCGATCACGGTGACGGACAGGGCGAGGCCGATCGACAGGGTCACGACCGTGAAGACGAAGCCGGCGATCCCGAGCGGCAGGTTCAGCAGCAGCCGCCCGACCTGCCGCCACATCCGCGCGCCGTACGGCGGGGTGCGTCCGGCGGGCGCCTGCGCGCCGGCGTCCCCGGTGCGGCTGTCCTTGGGCTTCATCTGGTTCTACCGTCCCTCTCGGTCGAGCTGTGCCCCCAGCTTCGCCGGTCGGGGGCGGGCGGGGCCATGGGGGTGATACGTCTCCCCGGTCGGGGGTTATCCCCACCCCGGTCCGCAGGACGCCCGGGGACCGCCGGGTGACGACGGGACGACCGCCGTGTGCCGCCGGGTGTCCACCGGCCGTCCATCGGATGTCTTGCGGACCGGGCAGGATGCCGGGCACGGGGGCCGTGCACTTAGACTCACGCACTGGCGATGGTTGTGGGCGCGTAAAGGAACGTCGTAGAACCGCCCCGAGGGGCGGGTTCCGCGGCCGATGTGGAGGCGAGGCATGGTGGGGCAGCGGGCGGCTTCGGTCGCGGCCGACCCGGCGGCCGGCAGCGGCTACTTCGACGCGTACGCCGCGATGGGCCTGCTCGCCGTCGTCGGCGTGCTCTTCGTGACGGTGGCGTTCACCGCCAACCGTCTGCTCCGCCCGGTGGTGTACTCGCCGGAGAAGCTCCTCGCCTACGAGTGCGGCGTGGACCCGGTGGGGGAGGACTGGGCGCACACCCAGGTCCGCTACTACGTCTACGCCTTCCTGTACGTGATCTTCGCGGTCGACGCGATCTACCTGTTCCCGTGGGCGACCGTCTTCGCCTCCGCCGGGTACGGCGCCGGGACGCTGGTCGAGATGTTCGTCTTCATCGGTTTCCTCGCGGTCGGCCTGCTCTACGCCTGGAAGAAGGGCGTTCTCGAATGGACGTGACGCACACCCACTCGCACGGGCACGGCGCCGCCGGCGGTCCGGTTCCGCTGGGCGTGCCGGACCCGTCGAACCCCGGTGCCGCCGTGGAGCGGCGCGCCATCGGCCCGCTGGCCCGGCTGGCGCCGGACCCGGTCAAAGTGGTGCTCAACTGGGGGCGGCGCTACAGCCTCTGGTGCTTCAACTTCGGCCTCGCCTGCTGCGCGATCGAGTTCATCGCGGCGTCGATGGCCAAGCACGACTTCATCCGGATGGGTGTCATTCCGTTCGCGCCGGGCCCCCGACAGGCCGATCTGATGATCGTCTCGGGGACGGTGACCGACAAGATGGCGCCCGCCGTGAAGCGTCTCTACGAGCAGATGCCCGAGCCGAAGTACGTCATCTCCTTCGGCGCCTGCTCCAACTCCGGCGGCCCGTACTGGGACTCCTACTCCGTCACCAAGGGCGTCGACCAGATCATCCCGGTCGACGTCTACGTGCCCGGTTGCCCGCCGCGTCCCGAGGCACTGCTCCAGGGCATCCTCAAGCTCCAGGAGAAGATCGCCGCCGAGTCGCTGCCCGAGCGCTACGCCGCGCCCGCGGCGGCGCTGCGGCGTCCGCCGGTGCCCGGGCCCGAGGCCGGCACCGTCGAGGGAGGGGTCTCGTGACCACGGCCGAGCAGTACGCGGCGTCGGTCGGGGAGTGGGCGACCGGCGCCGAGGCATACGGGCTGATCACCGTCGACGTGCCCGCCGAGCACTGGATCGAGGCGCTCACGGCGGCCCGGGACACCCTCGGCCTGACCTTCTTCGACTGGCTCAGCGCCGTCGACGAGCTCGCCGAGGGCTTCTCGGTGGTCGCCCATCTCGCCGCCGTCGACGCCCCCGGCGTGCGCCACCTGGCCGTGCGCACCCGGGTGCCGCGCGCCGGGGCCGCGCTGCCGACCGCCGTCGCCGTGTACGCCGGGGCCGCCTGGCACGAGCGCGAGACGCACGAGATGTTCGGCATCGACTTCCCCGGGCACCCGCACCTGGTCACCCTGCTGCTGCCGGACGGCTTCGAGGGGCACCCGCTGCGCAAGGAGTTCGTGCTCGCGGCCCGGGTCGCCAAGGCGTGGCCGGGAGCCAAGGAGCCGGGCGAGTCCGAGGGCGACGGGCCGGCGCGGCGCAAGATGCAGCCGGCCGGGGTGCCGGACCCGAACGAGTGGGGGCCGCTCAAGGGCACCCTGCCGCCGGTCGCCGAGCGTCCCGCCCGGGGTGCCAGGGCGGCCGGCGCGGCCCGGACGCCGCGGGCCGCCGCGGGCGCGGCCGGGGCCGCCGGGGCGAGCGCGGCGGGTACCGGGAGCGCTGCCGGGGCCGAGGACGCCGCGGTGCGGGCGGACCGTCCGCGCCGGACCAGGTCGGTCTCCGACGGGTCGGCGAGCCAGGCGGCCGCCGCTCCGGCCGCGGGAGCCGCCGCCGGGAGCGTCCCCGCGGAAGGGCTCCCGGTCGAGGGTGCCGCCGTGGAGGGAGCTGCCGCGCCGCCGGTGCGGGCGGACCGGCCCCGGCGGACCAGGTCGGTCTCCGACGGCTCGGTGAGCCAGACGGAGGCCGGTGCGGCCGCCGACGCTCCGGAGGCCGGGCCCGCGCGGACCGCGCCGTCCCGGACCCGGTCCTCAGACGCGCCCTGGCACAACCCGGTGCCGGCCCACGACGGGCCCGCGGGCGAGTCGGCCGGCGGGTCGGCGGAGCCTCCGGGCGAGCGCGCCGAGCAGTCCCCGCCCGAGCCCACCGCGGCCACCGAGCCTTCGCCCGGGCCCGCCGGGCCCACCGAGCCCTCGGACCGGCCCGCCGCCGGGGAGCGGAAGACGAGCGAGCCACCGGCCGAGTCGGCCGGCCAGGACGGAGACGGCGCGTGAACCTGTTGGACACGGTGCTGCGCTGCGTCGCCACGCTGGTCGTCTTCCTCACCCTCCCCCTGGTCATCGGCCAGACCGAGCACAAGGTGATGGCGCACATGCAGGGCCGGCTCGGCCCGATGTACGCCGGCGGCTTCCACGGCTGGGCCCAGCTGATCGCGGACGGGGTGAAGTTCGCGCAGAAGGAGGACATCGTCCCGGCCGGGGCCGATCGCCGGATCTTCCAGCTGGCCCCCGCCGTCTCGCTGCTGCCGTACCTCTTCGTGCTGCTGGCGGTCCCGGTCGGCCCGGACGGCTTCGTCGGGCAGGCGATCGACGCCGGCCTGTTCTTCGTGCTGGCCGTCATGGGTGTCGGTGTGATCGGCAAGCTGATGGCGGGCTGGGCCTCGGCCAACAAGTTCTCGCTGCTCGGCGGTCTGCGCACGGCCGCGCAGCTGATGTCCTACGAGCTGCCGATGGTGCTCGCCGCGGCCTCGGTGGTGATGGCCGCCGGGACGCTCTCGCTGCCCGGGATCGTGGACGCCTGGGAGTGGTACTGGATCCCGTGGCAGGCGATCGGCGCCTTCGTGTTCTTCACGGCCGGTCTGGCCGAGCTCCAGCGCCCGCCGTTCGACATGCCGGTCGCCGACTCGGAGATCATCTTCGGCGCGTACACCGAGTACACCGGGCTGCGCTTCGCGCTGTTCCTGCTCTCCGAGTACGTGGGCATCCTGGTGGTCTGCGCGCTGACCGCGGTGCTGTTCCTCGGCGGCTGGCACGGCCCGCTGCCGGACCAGCTCGGCTGGCTGTGGACCCTGCTGAAGACCTTCGCGCTGGCTTTCGTGGTCATCTGGCTGCGGGTCACCTACCCCCGGCTGCGCGAGGACCAGCTGATGCGCTTCGCGTGGACGGTGCTGATCCCGCTCGCCCTCGTCCAGCTGGCCCTCACCGGCATCATCAAGGTGGCGATCTCATGAGTTTCCCCGGTGCGGGGCTGGCCAAGGGCCTGGCCGTCACCCTGCGGACGATGACGAGGAAGACCGTCACCGCGCAGTACCCCGACACGCAGCCCGCGCTCCCGCCCCGTTCGCGCGGGGTGATCGCGCTGTTGGAGGAGAACTGCACGGTCTGCATGCTCTGCGCCCGTGAGTGCCCGGACTGGTGCATCTACATCGACTCCCACAAGGAGACGCTGCCGGCCGCCGACCCGAACGCGCGCGCCCGCACCCGCAATGTGCTGGACCGGTTCGCCATCGACTTCTCGCTCTGCATGTACTGCGGGATCTGCATCGAGGTGTGCCCGTTCGACGCGCTGTTCTGGTCGCCCGAGTTCGAGTACGCGGAGACCGACATCCTGGAGCTGACCCACGAGCGGGACCGGCTCCGGGAGTGGATGTGGACGGTGCCGGTGCCGCCGGCGCTGGACCCGGCGGCCGAGGAGCCCAAGGAGATCGCCGCCGCGCGGAAGGCCGCCGACAAGCTCGTGGCCGCCGCGGCCGCGGCCATCGCCGACCCCGCCGACCCCGCCGAGGAGAAGGGTGACACCGCGTGAGCGCCGCCGCCCTGCTCGCCGCGACCGGGCCGCTGGACCCGGCCGCGCGCTCCTTCCTCTCCCCGACCGGGGTGGAGATCGTCTTCCTGCTGGTCGGCGTCGCCGTGCTCGGCTCGGCCGTGGTCGCCGTGACGACCAGGCAACTGGTGCACGCCGCGCTCTGGCTGGTCGCCGCGCTCGGCGGGCTGGCGGTGGAGTTCCTGCTGCTCACCGCCGAGTTCATCGCCTGGGTGCAGGTGCTGATCTACCTCGGCTCGGTGGTCGTGCTGGTGCTGTTCGGACTGATGCTCACCAAGGCGCCGATCGGGCGCTCGCCGGACGCCGACTCGAACAACCGCTGGGTCGCCCTGGTGGTCGCGCTGGCCTCGGCCGGGACCCTGGTGACGCTGGTCGTGGACGCCTTCCGGACGTCCTGGATCGACCTCGGCGCGGGCGGCGGCTCGGCCGCGGTGACCGGGGCCAGCCTGTTCCGCACCTGGGTGCTGCCCTTCGAGGCGCTCTCGGTGCTGCTGCTGGCCGCGCTGGTCGGCGCCATCGTGCTGTCGCGCGGCGCGGGGAAGCGGGTGCCGCCGCCCCGGGCCGGGCGGATCCGGGCCGGCCGGCCGGTGGGCTCCAACGGGACGGTCGCCCAACGCGCGGCCGCCGCGCCCGGGGCGAAGGCCCCCGCGTCCCCGGCCGGGGCCCCCGAGACCGCTCCGGCGGAGGAGAGCTGATGCACCTCGCCTACCCCGTCGTCCTCGCCGCGCTGCTGTTCAGCGTCGGCGTCTACGGCGTCCTCGCCCGGCGCAACGTGATCCTGGTGCTGATGTCCGTCGAGCTGATGCTCAACGCCGTCAACCTCAACCTGGTCGCCTTCGACGCCTGGCTGCGCGACTCGCTGCACGCCGGCCAGGCGCTGACCCTGTTCACCATCACGATCGCCGCCGCCGAGATCGGGCTCGGGCTCGCCATCGTCCTGCTGCTCTTCCGGGCCCGGGGCACGGCGGACATCGACCGGGCCACCGTGCTCGGCGACCCCGCCGAAGCCACCGCCGACGTCGAGGAGGCGCCGGCCGGGACCGGGGCGCCGAAGGGCCGGGCCGCCGCATGAACCTCGCTCTGCCCGCCCTCGTCCCCGCCCTGCCCGCGCTCGGCGCGGCCGCCACCCTGGCCGTCGGCCGCCGCTCCCCGGGCCTGGCCCGGCCGCTGGCGATCGTGCCGGTCGCGGTCTCGGCCGTGCTCGCCCTGGTGGTCGCGATCCAGCTCGGCACCGGCCAGGCGCTGGACGCCGCCACCCGGCTCACCCCGACCGGCGGCCCGGACATCTCGCTCGCGATCCACCTGGACGGCTACAGCTCGCTGATCTCGGTGCTGGTCGGCCTGGTCGCCACCTGCGTCCAGGTCTACTCGACCGCCTACCTCAAGGACGATCCGCGCTACCCCTCGTACGCGGCGCTGGTCTCGCTCTTCACGGCGGCGATGTTCCTGGTCGTGTACTCGGGCGACCTGATCGTGCTGCTGGTCGGCTGGGAGGTCATGGGCATCTGCTCGTACTTCCTCATCGGCCACCACTGGGAGACCGAGGACGCCCGCTCCGCCTCGCTGAAGGCGTTCCTGGTCACGAAGCTGGGCGACGTGCCGTTCCTGTTCGGCATCTTCCTGCTCGGCGCCGACGCCGGGAGCTTCCGGATCGAGGACGTGCTGCGGGCCGCCACCGACGGGCGGCTCGGCCACCCGACCCTGGTCGCACTGCTCCTGCTGGCCGGGGTGGCGGGCAAGAGCGCGCAGTTCCCGCTGCACACCTGGCTCCCGGACGCGATGGCCGGTCCGACGCCGGTCTCCGCGCTGATCCACGCCGCCACCATGGTCGCCGCCGGCATCTACCTGGTGGCCCGGCTGCTGCCGGTCTTCCTGCTGTCCGGGGCGGCGTTGGTGGTCCTGGCGGTGATGGCCGCCGTGACGATGATCGGCTCGGCGCTCTGCGCGCTGGCGCAGGACGACCTCAAGCGGGTGCTCGCCTACTCGACCGTCGGCCAGCTCGGCTACATGGCCGGGGCGCTGGCGAGCGGCGACCGCGAGGCTTCGGTGTTCCACCTGGTCAGCCACGGCGCGTTCAAGGCACTGCTGTTCCTCGCCGCCGGTGTGGTGATCCACGCCGCGCACACCAACTCGATCTCCGCGATGTCCAGGATCCCCGGGCTGCGCAAGCGCGTCCCGGACGCCTACTGGACCACGGCGATCGCCCTGGTCGCCCTGGTCGGCCTGCCGCCGTTCTCCGGCTTCTTCAGCAAGGAGGCGGTGCTGACCGCCGCCGAGCACGCCGCCAACGGCGACGCGCTGACCAACGGCCTCGGCCCGGCCTCGGCGGTACCGCAGGCGGCCGGCTGGATCGTGCTGATCTCGGCCGGGCTCACCGCGCTGCTCACGGCGGCGTACGCGACCAGGCTCTTCCTGGTGGCCTTCCACAGCCCGGCCGGCGCGGCGGTTCCCGTCGTGACCGGGGCCCCGGCGGCCGGCGGCCACGAGCCCGACGCACCGTACTCGCCCGAGCCGGACGAGGCCGACCCGGCCGTCGCCGAACCGCCCGCGATGCGCTGGCCGCTGTGGGTGCTGGCCGTCCCGACCATGGGCTTCGGCATCGCCGGCCTGCGCTCGGACTGGCTGCCCGCGCTGCTGGACGGCGGCCCGCTGAAGCCCTCGGCGGTCACCGCCGTCACCGGCACCGGCCTGGCCGTGGTCGGTGTGCTGCTGGCCTACGGCGCCTGGCGCTCGGCCACCGCCCGGGCCACCGAGGGCCTGCCCGGCCCGGCGGAGCCCGGCCGGGTGCCCGAGCAGTCCGGAGCCCCGGCCGCCGAGGTGATCGTCGCCGACCCCGGGCGCGCCCTGCTGGGCCCGCTGTTCGGCCCGGCCCGGCACGGCTTCGGCGTCGACCGGCTCTACAGCGCGCTGTTCGTCCGCCCGGTCGAGGCCGCCGCCCGGCTCGTCCGCTTCCTCGACCGCGAGGTCGTGGAGACGTACGTGCGCGGCGGCGGCGCCGGGGCCGACCTGCTCGGCCGGGTCGTCCGGCTCGCCCAGACCGGCAACGCGCAGACCTACCTCAGCGCGCTGCTCGCCGGCGTCGTCCTGCTCGCCGTCCTGGTGGCGGTGTAGCCGATGCCGTACCTCCCGTCCCCGCCCGTTGCCGCGGCTGCCGCTAGGAGTCCCCGATGAACGCGGTCCTCATCGCCCTCCTGGCGCTGCCGCTGCTCGGTGCCGCGCTCACCCTGGCCCCGGTGTTCGGCCCGGACCCGGCCGCCGCCGACCGGCGCGCGCTGCGCCTCGGCACGGTGGTGTCCGGTGCCGTCCTGGTGCTCACCGTCGCCCTGGCCGCCGGCTTCGACCACGACCGGCCCGCCCGGATGCAGGCCACCACCGACGTGGCCTGGATCCCGGCCGTCGGGGTGCGCTTCCACCTCGGTGTGGACGGCGTCTCGCTGCCGCTGCTGGTGCTGACCTCGCTGCTCACCTTCCTCTGCGCGCTGTACTCCGAGCGGCGGCTGCCGTCGGGGCCGGACGTGCCCTCCGCCCGGTCCTTCACCGGGCTGTTCCTCCTCCTCGAAGTGGGCATGCTGGCCACCTTCGCGGTGCTGGACCTGGTGCTCTTCTTCCTGGCCTTCGAGATCGTGCTGATCCCGATGTACTTCCTGATCGCCCGCTGGGGCAGCGGCGCGAAGGTGCCGGCCGCGAACCGGTTCATCCTGTACACGCTGCTCGGCTCGGCCGTGATGCTGCTCGGCTTCCTGCTGGTCGGCCTCAAGGCGGGCACCTTCGACATGCAGGCCCTCGCCGCCGCCCACGGCTCCGGCCTGAGCCACTCCACCCAGGTGATCGCCGCGCTGGCGATCATGATCGGGCTCGCGGTCAAGGCCCCCGCCTGGCCGCTGCACAGCTGGCTCCCGGACGCGCACACGGCCGCCCCGACGGTGGGCTCCGTCCTGCTCGCCGGCGTGATGCTGAAGATGGGCACCTACGGCCTGGTCCGCGTCCTCCTCCCGGTCGTCCCCGACGGCACCACGACGCTCGCCCCCTACCTGGGCGCGTTCGCCGCCGTCGGCATCGTCTACGGCTCGCTGGCCTGCCTCGCGCTCTCCCGGACCGGTGCCAAGGGCGACCTCAAGCGCCTGATCGCCTACTCCTCCGTCGGCCACATGGGCTTCGTCCTGCTGGGCATCGCCTCCCTCACCCCGGTGGGGGTCAACGGCGCGCTGTTCGCCAACATCGCGCACGGTCTGATCACCGGCCTGCTGTTCTTCGTGGTCGGGGCGCTCAAGGACCGCTACGGCACGGCGGACCTCGACACCCTGGCCGGCGCCACCGGCGCCGCACTCTACGGACGGGCGCCCAGGCTCGGCGCGCTGCTCGCCTTCGCCGCCGTCGCCAGCCTCGGCCTGCCCGGTCTGGCCGGCTTCTGGGGCGAGCTGCTCGCGATGTTCGGCGCGTTCGACCCGGCCGAGGGCCTCTCCCGCCCCGCCTTCGTCACCTACATGGTCCTGGCCGGTCTCGGCACCCTCCTCACCGCCGCCTATCTGCTGATCGTGGTCAGGCGCGTCTGCATGGGTGATCCGAAGCAGCCCGCGCCGGTGGCCGAGCTCGCCGACCTCCGGCCCTACGAGGCCGTCAGCTGGACGCCGCTGGCCGCCCTCACCCTGCTCGCCGGTCTCTGGCCCGCGCTCCTGCTCGGCCTCTCCGACCCCGCCGTCAAGCACCTGCTCGGCGGTGGCTGACCATGCTCGGCACCGCACTCGGATCTCACTCCACGGGGCAGACCACTGTGACCTCCCTCGCCGTCGCCAACCCGGGCAGCCTGATCCAGTCCGTGGACTGGGTGGCGATCGCGCCCCCGCTGATCGCCGCGCTGGCCGCCCTCGCCGTGCTGGTCACCGACCTCTTCCTGCCCGCGCGGCACAAGCGGTGGCTGGGCCGGCTCACCGCCGCCGCACTCGCCCTCGCCATCGTCTCGCTCCTCCCGCTCACCGGTGGATCACCCCGAGCCACCTTCTGTGCGCAGAACGTAACAGGGGCCACTGACAACGCGGGCTGCTCCTACGTCGCCGACCACTTCGCCCTGGTCTTCCAGCTGCTCGCGCTCGGCGGCGCGCTGATCGCCGCCCTGCTGTCCGCCCACACGGTGGAGCGCGAGGAGCTGCCCGGCGGCGAGTACTGGTTCCTGTTGCTCTCCAGTGCCACCGGCGCCGCGCTGCTGCCCGCCTCCCGCGACCTCGCCACCCTGGTGATCGCCCTGGAGGTGGCGTCGCTGCCCGCCTTCGCCCTGGTCGCGCTGCGCCGGGACGGCCGGGGCGCCGAGGCCGCGCTCAAGTTCTTCCTGTCCTCGGTCACCGCGACCGCCGTGATGCTGCTCGGCATCGGCTTCGTCTACGCGGCGAGCGGCAGCCTGCACCTGGGCGCCGTCGCCACCGGACTGGAGCACGCCCCCGCGCAGCTGAAGCCGCTGGCCGAGGCGGGCGCCGTGCTCACCCTGGCCGGCTTCGCCTTCAAGGTCGCCGCCGTGCCGTTCCACTTCTGGGTGCCGGACACCTACACCGGCGCCCCGCTGCCGGTGGCCGGCTACCTCTCGGTGGTCGGCAAGGCGGCCGGCCTGGCCGGACTCGCGCTGGTCACCACCATCGCCTTCCGCCCGTACGCCCACACCTGGGGCCTGGTGCTGGCGGTGCTGGCCGCCGTCACCATGACGGTCGGCAACGCGGGCGCGCTGCGCCAGCGCTTCGACACCCGGTACAGCGCGGTCCGGCTGCTCGCCTGGTCCTCGGTGGGTCAGGCCGGCTACCTGCTGGTGCCGCTGGCCGCGGCCGGCTACGCGCCCACCACGACCGACCCGCTGGGCGCCACCGCCGCGTACGCGCTGATCTACGGCGTGGTCAACCTGGGCGCCTTCGGCGTGGTGGCGGCGGTCGGCCGTCGCTCCGAGGCCGGTGTGGACGACTTCCGCGGGCTGTTCGCCCGGCGCCGCTGGACGGCGCTGGCGCTGGCGTTCTTCCTGCTCTGCCTGGCCGGGCTGCCGCCGGGCGTGATCGGGCTGTTCGGCAAGGTCGTGGTGTTCCGCGCCGCCGTCGACGCGGGGCTGGGCTGGCTCGCCGTGGTGATGGCCGTCAACGTGGTCGTCGCGCTGTACTACTACCTGCGCTGGACCGCCGTGCTGTTCGCCCCGGCCCCGGAGACGGCCCCGGCCGCCGCCCCGGTGACGGTTCCGGGCGCGGAGGGGGAGGGTGACCGCCCGGGCGCGGCCGCCGGGACGGGCCCCGAGCGCCGTCTGCCGGTGTCGCTGACCGCGACCCTCGGCCTCACCGCCTCCGTCGCGGTGGTGCTCTCGGCGGCCCCGCAGCTGGTGCTCCAGGTGGTCGGCGGTTCACTGTTCTGAACCCCGTCCGGCGGGCGCGCCGGGGCGGGGCCGGGTCCCCCGGTCGGGTGTCGTGCCGGTCACAAGGGAACAAGGCCCCGTCCCCCACCCGTTGACCGGGCAGGAGGGACGAGGCAGAAAGGGCTTCCCCACGCACCATTGGAGGGCCACCCGTGCATCGCCGGCACAACGGACTGAGGACCGCCGCCCTGCTCGGGGGCCTCTCGGCGCTGATCCTGGTGATCGGTTCCTTCTTCGGCCGTACGGGCTTCGTGATCGCCCTGCTGGTCGCCCTCGGCACCAACGCCTACGCCTACTGGAACAGCGACAAGCTCGCCCTGCGCGCCATGCGGGCCCGCCCGGTGAGCGAGATCGAGGCGCCGCGGCTGTACCGGATCGTCCGGGAGCTCTCCACCTCGGCCCGCCAGCCGATGCCCCGGCTCTACATCTCGCCCACCCCGGCCCCGAACGCCTTCGCCACCGGCCGCAACCCGCGCAACGCGGCGGTCTGCTGCACCGACGGCATCCTGCAGCTGCTCGACGAGCGCGAGTTGCGCGGTGTCCTCGGCCACGAGCTGAGCCACGTCCACAACCGGGACATCCTGATCTCCTCGGTGGCCGGGGCGCTCGCCTCGGTGGTGATGTTCCTGGTGAACTTCGCCTGGCTGATCCCGTTCGGCCGGGGTGACGACGACGACGGGCCGGGCCTGTTCGGGCTGCTCGCGATCATGATCCTCGGCCCGGTCGCGGCCTCGCTGATCCAGCTCGCGGTCAGCCGTTCCCGCGAGTACCAGGCCGACGCCGACGGGGCCCGGATCACCGGCGACCCGCTCGCCCTGGCGAGCGCGCTGCGCAAGCTGGACGCGGGCACCCGGCAGCTGCCGCTGCCGCCGGAGCCGCAGATCCAGACCGCCAGCCACATGATGATCGCCAGCCCGTTCCGGCCGGGCGAGGCCGGCACCAGGCTGTTCTCGACCCATCCGCCGATGGCCGAGCGGATCGCCCGGCTGGAGCGGATGGCCGGCCACCGGTAGCGGCCCGGCGCGGGCACCCGGCGGTCGTCAGCCCGTCATGACCGCGTCCAGCACTTCCCGGAGCCGGTGGACGCCCTCCACCACCTGGGCGGAGCTCTCGGCGGCGGCGTAGCTGAGCCGCAGGTGGGCGGCCTGCGGCTCGGCCGGGTGGTACGGGCGGCCGGGCGTCACCTGGACGCCGGCCCGCAGGGCGGCGGCGGTGAGCACGCCGTCGTCGACGCCCTCCGGGAGCCGCAGCCACAGGTGGTAGCCGCCGGGGCGGTAGTCGCCGAGCACGCCCGGCAGCTCACGGTGCAGGGCGGCGACGGCGGCGGTGCGGCGGTCGCGCAGCTCGGTGCCGAGCGCGCGCAGGTGCCGGGCCCAGCCGGGGTCGGCGACGAGTTCCAGCGTCGCCTCCTGGAGCGGCCGGGGCACGAAGAAGCTGTCCACCACCTGGGTGGCCCGCAGCCGGGCGAGGGCCGGGCCGCGCGCGGTGAGGGCGCCGACCCGCAGGTTGGGCGAGGCGGCCTTGGTGAGCGACCGCAGGTGCACCACCACCCCGTCACGGTCGTCGGCGGCGAGCGGCCGGGGCAGGGCGGGGGCGTCGGCGTGGACCAGGAGCCGGGAGAAGTCGTCCTCGACGACGAACGCCCCGGCCGCCCGGGCGATCCGGAGCACCTCGGCCCGGCGTTCCGGGGAGAGCACCGCGCCGGTCGGGTTCTGGAACAGCGGCTGGCAGACGAAGACCCGCGCCCGGGTGGCCTCGAACGCCTCCTCCAGCAGGTCGGTGCGGACGCCGTCGGCGTCGACCGGTACCGGGACGGGCCGCAGCCCGGCCGCCCGGACGACCGCGAGGATGCCCGGGTAGGTCGGCGACTCCACCAGGACCGGGGCGCCGGGCGCGGCGAGTGAGCGCATCGCCACGGTGAGGCCGCTCTGCCCGCCGGAGGTGAGCAGGACGTCCCCGGTGGCGATCGGCCCGTCGTGGCCGCCGATGTCGCGGGCGAACCAGCCGCGCAGCTCGGTGAGGCCGTCGGTGGGCGGGCGCTCCCAGGCGCCGGGGCGGCGCCCGGCCCGGGCCAGGGCGGCGGCGAGCAGCCGTTCGGGCAGCAGCGAGGCGTGCGGGTAGCCGCTGTTGAGGTCGATGACGTCGGGCGGCGGCACGCGCAGGGTGGCGAACACCGGGGCGGCCAGCAGGTCGCGCGGTCCGGTCTCGCTGCTGAGGGCGATCTCCTGCCAGGAGAGGTCCCCGGGCCGGGCGGTGCCGGACGGAGCCCGGCGGACGCCGGCCGGCGGGGCGGTCCTGAACGCCGCCGCGCGGAACACCCCGGCGCCGGGGCGGGAGACCACGAGTCCCTCGGCGGCGAGGACGGCGACGGCGCGGGAGACCGTGCCGGGGCTGACCTGGTGGCGTTCCATCAGGGCCCGGCTCGACGGCAGCTTCCGTCCCTCCGGGTAGCGCTCGACCTCCCGCCGCAGACTGTCGGCGAGTTCGGTCACACTGCTACGCTCACTCATGAGAGCACAAGATAGCGCTACCCTCGCTTCCGCGATAGCGGTCGGGCCCGCTACTACGCCCCCGGCCCCGGCCACCGGCCCGGCCCCGGCCGCCGCCGCACCCGGGGGCAGGGGATCCGCCGGTACCGCGCAGGCCGCCCTGGGCGTCCTCTGCTTCTCCTTCAGCTTCCCCGCCACCGCCTGGGCACTGACCGGCTTCGGTCCGTGGACGGCGACCGGCCTGCGCGGCCTGCTCGCCGGGGTGCTCGCCGCGCTCTGTCTGGCGGCGGCCCGCGTCCCGCTGCCCGAGCGCCGTCACTGGCCCGGCCTGCTGGTGGTCTCGGCGGGCTGCGTCCTCGGCTTCCCGCTGCTCACCACGCTGGCCCTGCGCACCTCCTCGACCGCGCACTCGGCGGTCGTCATCGGCGTGCTGCCGCTGGCCACCGCGGCCGTCGCCGCGCTCCGGGCCGGCCGCTCCGCCGCCCGGCCGTCCCGGCTGTTCTGGGGCGCGGCCCTGGCCGGGGCGGTGGCCGTGCTCGGTTTCACCCTGCTGCAGAGCCACGGCCGGCCGGGCCTCGCCGACCTCTGCCTGTTCGCGGCGCTGCTGGTCTGCGCGGCCGGGTACGCGGAGGGCGGGCGGATCTCCCGGGAGCTGCCCGGCTGGCAGGTGATCGCCTGGGCGGTGGTCGTGGCGTTGCCCGTCACCGCGCTGACCACGGCGCTGGCGCTGCCCGCCGAACCGGTGGAGCTCGGCGGGAAGGCGGTGGCCGGGCTGGCGTACACGGCGCTGGTGTCGCAGTTCGGCGGGTTCGTGGTCTGGTACCGGGGGATGGCGGCGATCGGCGTGCCCAGGGCCAGTCAGCTCCAGCTGGCGCAGCCGCTGCTGACGCTGGTCTGGTCGGTGCTGCTGCTCGGCGAGGTGCTGCCGGCGGCGGCGCCGGTGACGGCCGTGGTGGTGCTGCTCTGCATCGCGCTCACCCAGCGGGCACGGGTCTGACGCACAGTGGTGTCCGGCCCCGGTCCGGGTCCGGACACCACCGAGGGCCCGCCGGCGGGCTCAGTGCCCGGCGGCGTCGGGCCGGTGGACGCACAGCGCCCAGATGATGAAGACGTCCAGCGCGATCACCACGATCGACCAGCCCGGGTAGTACGGCATCGCCAGAAAGCTGTCGACGGCGCTCACCGCGGTGAGGGCGATACCGGCGTAGCGGGCCCAGGCGGCGCCCTTGAGGAGGAACGCGCCGACCAGCGCCACCAGCGCGCCGACGACGATGTGGATCCAGCCCCAGCCGGTGAGGTCGAACCGGAAGACGTAGCGGGCGGTGCTCACGAAGACCTCGTCCTCGTGGACCGCCATGATGCCCCGCAGGACCTCCATGATGCCGTTGATCAGCATCAGGACACCCGCGAACACCACGAAGCCGGGCGCCCAGTCACGGAACTCCCCGTGCGAGCCCGACGACGGCCGGTCCGTGCCGGAGCGCCAGGGCGGCGGCTGGTCGGGAGGCGGGGACGATGTGCTGCTGCTGCTCATGGATTCCTCCAGAACCGGACGCCGGGGCCCGACAGGCGCCCCGGACAGGCGTGCGGAGAGACGTACGGACTTCGACCGTCCGACCCCGCCCGCACCCCGGCAACCGGACCGCACCTGTTCGGGTGACCCGCCCCGCGCGCCCCCGGCCGCCCCGGGGCACCGGCCGGTACTGCTGGTCCGACCCCTGCCCCGGACCTGGAAGGCGCGGCACGTGACTCTCCTGCCGAAGGACCCAGTGGAGCAGCCCCCGCGCCGTTCCCGCGCCCCGCGGCTCGACCGCCGTCGCGTCGCCGCCCGCCGCCGCCGGGGCCGCGCCCTGGTCGGCTGGCTGACCACCACCGACCACAAGCGGATCGGCACCCTCTACCTCACCACCGCCTTCGTGTTCTTCCTGGTCGGCGGGCTGATGGCGATGCTGATGCGGATCGAGCTGGCCCGCCCCGGGCTGCAACTGCTCTCCAACGAGCAGTTCAACCAGCTCTTCACCATGCACGGCACGATCATGCTGCTGATGTTCGCGACCCCGCTGTTCGCCGGGTTCGCCAACTGGATCATGCCGTTGCAGCTCGGCGCCCCCGACGTCGCCTTCCCCCGGCTGAACGCGCTCGCCTACTGGCTCTACCTGTTCGGCTCGCTGATCGCCGTCTACGGCTTCCTCACCCCGGACGGCGCGGCCGACTTCGGCTGGTTCGCGTACGCTCCGCTCAACAGCGCCGAGCACAGCCCCGGCGTCGGCGCCGACCTGTGGATCATGGGCCTGGCCTTCTCCGGCTTCGGCACCATCCTCGGCTCGGTCAACTTCGTCACCACCATCGTCTGCTTCCGCGCACCCGGGATGACGATGTTCCGGATGCCGATCTTCGTCTGGAACACCCTGCTCACCGCCGTCCTGGTGCTCTTCGCCTTCCCGGTCCTGGCGGCCGCGCTGCTCTGCCTGGAGTCCGACCGGCGGTTCGGCTCCCACGCCTTCGACGCGGCCAACGGCGGGGCGCTGCTCTGGCAGCACCTGTTCTGGTTCTTCGGACACCCGGAGGTCTACGTCATCGCGCTGCCGTTCTTCGGCATCGTCACCGAGATCATCCCGGTGTTCAGCCGCAGACCGGTCTTCGGTTACACCGGCCTGATCGCCGCGACCGTCGCCATCACCGGCCTGTCGATCACCGTCTGGGCGCACCACATGTTCGTCACCGGACAGGTGCTGCTGCCGTTCTTCGCGGTCATGACGATGCTGATCGCGGTGCCCACCGGGGTGAAGTTCTTCAACTGGATCGGGACCATGTGGCAGGGCTCGCTCAGCTTCGAGGCGCCGATGCTGTGGACGGTCGGCTTCCTGGTCACCTTCCTCTTCGGCGGCCTCACCGGCGTGCTGCTGGCCGCGCCGCCGATCGACTTCCACGTCTCCGACTCGTACTTCGTCGTCGCCCACTTCCACTACGTGGTGTTCGGGACCGTGGTGTTCGCGATGTTCGCCGGCTTCCACTTCTGGTGGCCCAAGTTCACCGGCCGGATGCTCGACGAGCGGCTCGGACGGATCCACTTCTGGACCCTCTTCACCGGCTTCCACGGCACCTTCCTGGTCCAGCACTGGCTGGGCGCCGAAGGCATGCCCCGCCGCTACGCCGACTACCTCGCCACCGACGGTTTCACCACCCTCAACACCGTCTCCAGCATCGGCTCCTTCCTGCTCGGCGTCTCCACCCTGCCGTTCCTGTACAACCTCTGGCACACCGCCCGGTACGGGCAACGGGTCACCGCCGACGACCCGTGGGGCTACGGCCGCTCGCTGGAGTGGGCCACCTCCTGCCCGCCGCCCCGGCACAACTTCACCACCCTGCCCCGGATCCGCTCCGAGTCGCCCGCCTTCGACCTCCACCACCCGGAGATCGCCGAACTCGACCGGCGGCGGAACGTCCGCGAACCACAGCGCTGAGTCCCGGCCCCGCGCCCTCCCGTCGGCCCGGGTTCCGCGCCCTCTCGTTAGGATGACCGGCATGGCAGAGGACACCGCGGACACCGCAGAGGACACCAACGCCCCGGTGGCCGGCGACCCGCGGGCCCGGCGGCGCGGCCAGGGCGAACTGGAGGCCCAGGTGCTGGCGGTGCTCCAGCGCGCACCCGGTCCCGCCACCGCCGGCTGGGTCCAGGAACGCCTCGACGGCGACCTCGCCTACACCACCGTGATGACCATCCTCTCCCGGCTGCACACCAAGGCCGCCGTCACCCGGACCCGGGCCGGCCGTTCCTACCTCTGGCAGGCGTCCTCGGACGCCGCCGGCCTCGCCGCGCTGCGGATGCGCCGCGTCCTGGACGGCGAACCCGACCGGGACGCCGTGCTCGCCAGTTTCGTCACCGCCCTGCTGCCGCACGACGAGGAACTGCTGCGCACGCTGCTCGACAGCGCCACCGCCCCGGCCCCCGACCGCGAAGGCTGACCTCCTCACCGTGGGTTTCTTCGTCTTCCTCCCGCTCGTCCTGCCGCTGACGGCGCTGCCCATCGCCCGCCTCACCGAGCAGCACCTCCACCCGCGCGGCGCCGCCCGGCTGCTCACCGGGTTCAGCATCGTGATGGCGCTGTGCAGCGCGGTCAGCCTCGGCCTGATCGGCGTCGTCGGCACCGCCCAGCTCCCCGGCAACCCGCTCCCCGACAGCTGGTCCGACCCGGAGGTCAGGGACGCCCTGCCCTACCACGAGACGGTCGGCACGGCGGCGCTGATCGCGCTCGCCGTCGTCCTGCTCGCGATCGGCCGCACCCTCGTCCGGCACCTGCGGGTCCGCGCCCGCGCCCGGCGCGCCCTCGGCCGGGCCCTGCCCGCCGCCTCCGACGTCGCGCTCCTGCCCGACCCGGCCCCGTACGCCTACGCGCTGCCCGGATCGCCCCGCTCGCCCGGGCGCGTGGTCGTCTCCACCGGCATGCTCGACGGCCTGGCCGAGGACGAGCGCGCCGCACTGCTCGCCCACGAGCGCGCCCACCTGACCCACCGGCACCACCGCCACCTGCTGGCCACCCAGCTGGCCGGCTGCGTGAACCCGTTCCTGCGGCCGCTCCAGCGGGCGGTCGCCTACAGCGCGGAGCGCTGGGCCGACGAGGAGTCCGCGCAGGCCGTCGGTGATCGCCGGATCACCGCCCGCGCCGTCGCCCGGGCCGCTCTCGCCTCGCGCACGACCCCCGCCGCCTTCGCGGTGTTCCCCGCCTTCGCCGCCCCCGGCCCCGTCCCGCGCCGGGTCGCCGCCCTCCTGGGCCCGGTCCCCACCGCCCGCAACTGGCCCCCCGCCCGCACCCCCGCCGGCCTCGCCGCCCTGGTCGCCGCCCTCGGCACCGCCGCCTCCGCGCTCTCGGCCCTCAACGCGGCCGTCGCCCTCCTCCTCATCCTCAAGGCCGTCACGCCGCTCTGACCCCTCTCCGGCCGAGAAGGGAGTGGCGCCCGGCCCCGCGCCCGTTCTACTGTCCGCTCCATGGCTGGACGTCGCTATGTGGCCCGGGGCGTTCCCGGCGGTTACCGGATCCGGGACAACAAGGCGGGCCGCTGGTGGGGCGACCACTACGAGCTCTGCCCCGACGCGCTGCTCGCCGAGCTCAACGGCGCCGCCGACCCGGCCCGCCTCACCGCGCTCCTGCGGGAGCACCGCGCCCGCAAGCGCTGACGAGTCTCCACCCCGAGGAGGGGCGGTACCCGGAGTGGTCCCTGAGATGCGGCATTCGAACGCGTAGACACGCAGCCCGGCGGGCATCGGGGTCGTAGGGGGCAGTCGTCGCGCGTGAGAGGGTGCCGGACATGAAGGTGATCGACTTCGTTCTCAACGTGATCTGGCTGATCTTCTGCGGCATCTGGATGGCGATCGGCTATGTGATCGCCGGCGTCATCTGCTGCATCCTGATCATCACCATCCCGTTCGGCATCGCGTCGTTCCGGCTGGCCGGGTTCGTGATCTGGCCGTTCGGGCGCAAGGCCGTGGAGCGGCCGGACGCCGGGGCGCCGTCGTGCGTCGGCAATGTGATCTGGCTGGTGTGCGCGGGGTGGTGGCTGGCGCTGATGCATCTGATCACCAGCATTCCGCTGTTCCTGTCGATCATCGGGATCCCGTTCGGGTGGGCGAACCTCAAGCTCATCCCGGTGTCGCTGACGCCGCTGGGGCGGGAGATCGTGTCGACCGACGAACCGTGGGGCGGGCGGTAACGAACGCGAGGAAGGGCCGGCGGGTGTTCCCGCCGGCCCTTCGGCGTGCTCAGGCGTCGGCGAGGGCGGTCAGGGTGGTGCGGGCGCTGCTGAGGGAGGTGGTGGCGAGGGCGCGGTAGGGGGTGAGGGCGGGGATGTCGGCGGCGCGGGTGAGTTCGGCGTGGACGAAGCGGAGGTTGGCGTCCGGGACGCCGAGGTGTTCGGTGAACCAGGCGCGCAGGTAGGGGGTCTGGAAGTCGAAGGGTTCGCGCGGGGTGCCGGGGCCGTAGCCGCCGCCGCGGGCGGTGACCACCACGACGCGGGTGGCGGTGAGGCGGCCGGTGTGGGCGCCGGGGAAGGTGATCCGGTCGATCCACGCCTTGAGGGCGGCCGGGACGGTGAAGTTGTACATCGGGACGCCGAGCAGCAGGGTGTCGGCGGCGTGGAGCTCGGTGATCAGGGGGTGGGTGAGCGACCACTCGTGCTGTTCGGACGGGGTCGTGGCGAAGGAGGGGACGTCGGTGAGCGGGACGGGGGCGCCGTGGCGTTCGACGCGGATGCCGAGGGAGGCGTAGCCGGGGCCGATCAGGGGCACCGGGTCGGCGGCGAGGTCGCGGTGGCGGTAGCCGGCGTCCGGGTGGCGGGCCGTCCAGGCGCGGGCGAAGCGGGCGGTCAGACGGCGGCTGACGGAACCGTCGAACGGGCTCGCGCTGGAGTCGAGGTGGAGCAATGCGGACATGGGAGGGCTCCTGGTCACCTTCGGGGAGTGGGCATCGTCAGTCCCGTGACGAGGGCGCGGACGGAAAGGTGACCGATGGACGGGCGCGAGGAGCTGGCGGTGCGGTTCGAGGCCGAGCGGGGGAGGCTGGGGGCGGTGGCGCGGCGGATGCTCGGGTCGACGGCGGAGGCCGAGGACGCCGTGCAGGAGGCATGGCTGCGGCTGGAGCGGGTGGACGCGGCGGAGCTGGAGAACCTGCCGGGATGGCTGACCACGGTGGTGTCGCGGATCTGCCTGGACCTGCTGCGGGGGCGGCGGACGGTCCCGGTGGCGGTCGAGGAGGTGGTGGACGGCCCGGAGGCGGAGGCGGAGCTGGTCGAGGAGGTGGGCCGGGCGATGCTGGTGGTGCTGGACCGGCTGGGGCCGGCGGAGCGGGTCGCCTTCGTGCTGCACGACGGCTTCGCGGTGCCGTTCGAGCAGATCGGGCGGATCGTCGGGCGGAACACGGCGGCCGCGAAGAAGCTGGCGAGCCGGGCCAGGCAGCGGGTCAAGGGGGCTGACGCGGCGCGGGGGACCGGGGACCGCCAGGTGGTGGAGGCGTTCCTGGCCGCCGCGCGCGGGGGCGACCTGGACGCGCTGCTGGCCGTGCTCGCCCCGGAGGTGGTGCGCCGGGCCGACCCGGCCGCCCTGCCCGCCGGGCGGCCGGTGCTGCTGCGCGGCGCCGGGGCGGTGGCCCGGGAGACGCGGGTGATCGGACGGCGGGCACGGTTCGGTGTGCCGGTGCTGGCGGACGGCGGGCTCGCGGTGGCGATCGCGCCGGACGGGCGGCTGCGGCTGCTGCTGCGGTTCGAGGTCGTGGCCGGGCGGGTGGCGGGGTTCGAGGTGGTGGCGGACCCGGCCCGGCTGGCGGCGGCGGATGTCTCGCTGCTGGACCGGTCGGCCGGTTAGCGCGGCTCGTCGGCGAGCTGGACGATCATCTTGCCGGTGTTGGCGCCCTTGAGCATGCCGAGGAAGGCGTCGACGACGTGCTCGAAGCCCCGGACGACCGTCTCGTCCGAGCGGACGGCGCCGGAGCGCAGGTGCGGGACCAGGAAGTCGTACAGCTCGGGGCGGGCGTCGAGGTGGTTCCGGACCAGGAAGCCCTCCAGCCGCAGGCTCTTGCCGACCACGTCGAAGAGGTTGCGCGGCGCGGGCGGCGGCGCCTGGAGGCTGTTGTACTGGGCGACCGCCCCGCACCAGGCGATCCGGCCACCGTCGCGCAGGGCGTCGATGGCGGCCTCCAGGTGGTCGCCGCCGACGTTGTCGAAGTAGACGTGCAGGCCGTCGGGGGCGGCCTCGCGCAGCCGGTCGGCGATCGGCGCCTCGTGGTAGTCGAAGGCGGCGTCGAAGCCGAGCCGCTCGGTGAGGTGCTGGACCTTGGCGGCCGAGCCGGCGCTGCCGACGATCCGCCCGGCGCCGAGCAGCCGGGCCATCCGGCCGGCGGCGGTGCCGACGCCGCCGGCGGCCGCCGAGACGAAGACGGTCTCGTCGGGGCGCAGTCGGGCGATCCGGGTCAGGCCGACCCAGGCGGACAGCCCGGTGCCGCCGAGGATGCCGAGGTGGGCGCTGAGCGGGACGCCCGCGAAGTCCGGCAGGACGGTCGCCTCGTCCGGGGTGACCACGGACAGGGTGCGCCAGGCCCGGCGGTGGTGGACGAGCGTGCCGACGGGCAGCGCGGGCGTCCGGGACTCGACGACCCGGCCCAGGGTGCGGCCCTCCAGCGGAGCGTGCAGCTGCCAGCCGCCGGTCGCGTCCATCTCCTCGCGCATGTACGGGTCGACGGACTGGTGGATGTTCTCGACCAGGGCCTCGCCGCCGGCGAGGGGCGGGACGGTCTCGTCGAGGAAGGCGAAGTTGTCGGCGGTGGGCTCGCCGGTCGGCCGGGAGACGAGGTGGACGACGCGGGCGGTGGGGCGGGACACGGGGGCTCCAGGGGTGTGCGAACGGGGCTGTGCCGGTGAGCGCCGACCGGTGCTGACCGGCGCGGTCGGTGATGATCACCGTAGGGAGCCGGTGGGCGGCCGGGCAGGGGCCGCCGTCGATGGATGGGCCTGTTCCATGAACGGAATCGATGGATCCGGTAGCGTCGCCCGCATGACCGATCTCGCCCCGCACGAACTGCGCGTGCTGGTCGCCGTGGCCGAGGAACAGGGCTTCACGGCCGCCGCCGCGCGCCTCGACAGCAGCCAGTCCGCCGTCTCGCACGCCGTGCGCGCCTGTGAACGGAAGCTCGGCGCGGTGCTGTTCGAGCGCGGGCGCCACGGCGCGCGCCCGACCGAGGCCGGGGAGCGGGCGGTGGCGTACGCCCGGCGGATCCTGCGACTGCTGGCGGTGATGGGCCCGGAGGTCCGGACGGCCGGTGCGGGCGACCCGGCCGGCGAGGTCACCGGGACGCTGCGGATCGCCGCGTTCCGGAGCGTCGCCGCCCATCTGCTGCCGCCGGTCCTGGCCCGACTGACCACCCGGCACCCGGGACTGACACCGCGGGTGCGGATCGTCCGCGAGATCGGCCGGGGCACCGCCGGGGAGGTCGCGGACGGCCGGGCCGACCTCGGCCTCGCGACCCTCGACCCCGCCGCGCCGCCGCCCGTCCCCGGCCTGGTCGCGGCCCGGCTGTTCGAGGAGACCTACGCGCTCGCGCACCCGGCCGGGCACCCGGCGCCGCGCGGCCTCCCGCTGGTCGACTGGGACGAGAACTGCGGCTCCTACACCCGGGACTGGTGGGGCCGGCAGGACTGGATCCCGCCCTCGACCATCGACGTCGAGGACGACACGGTGGCCGTCTCGCTGGTCTCCCAGGGCCTCGGGATGGCGATCATGCCCCGGACCGCCCTGCTCGGCGCCCCGCCCGGGCTGGCCGTCACCGACCTCGGCCCGAACCCGCCGAGCCGGTACGTCGGGTACGTGACCACGCCGGAACTCGCGGGCACGGCGGCGGTGCGGGCGCTGATCCGGGAACTGCGGGAGCTGCGCGGGCAGGCCCTGCCGGAAGGGCTGGCGGCGGCCTGAGCGGGTGTCGGTGGCCCGAGGGGTGTCGGCGGTCCGAGAGGTGTCGCGCCGTCAGCCGCGGTTGCCCGGCCGCTCGGCCTCCTCCGAACGGTCCGGTTCCGAGCGGTCCGGCTCCGGGCCGTCCGGCTCCGCGTCGTCCAGCGCCGCGCGGAGCCCGGCGAACTCCGCCGCCAGCGCGTCCAGGGTGTAGTGGGCGTTGAGGCCGCTGGGGTTGGGGAGCACCCAGACGGAGGTGTCGCCGAGGCCCCGCTCCTGCCGTCCGACCGACGCCGTCCGCCGCCCGAAGGCGGTGCGGTAGGCGCCGATGCCGAGCACCGCCAGGGCGCGCGGCCGCAGCCGCAGCACCCGCTCGGCGAGCGCCGCGCCGCCCGCGCGCAGCTCCTCGGCGGTCAGCTCGTCGGCCTTGGCGGTCGCGCGCGGGGCGACGTTGGTGATGCCGAGGCCGAGGTCCAGCAGCTGCCGCTGCTCGTCCGGGCGGAACTGCCGGGGGGTGAACCCGGAGCGGTGCAGCGCGGGCCAGAAGCGGTTGCCGGGCCGGGCGAAGTGGTGACCGGTCGCGCCGGACCACAGCCCGGGGTTGATGCCGCAGAACAGGACCCGCAGACCGGGGGCGGTGATGTCCTCGATCGTGCTGTCACGGGCGGCCAGCAGCTGTTCGGCGGTGGGCCTGGGCGGCGCGCCCGGCGCGGGGGCCCTGGTCGGCTTCTCGGTCACGGGTCCAGTCTGCCGGTGCGGACCGCCTCCCGGACATCCGCCCCCGCGGACGCCCCCACGACCGCCGGGACCGGCCCGCTCGCCGCCAGCGACCTGGTCCGCCGCCGTTCCCGCAGCCACCTCACGCCGTACACCGCCGCCGCCGCGTACGCCCAGCCGACGAAGACGTCCACCAGGAAGTGCTCCGCCCCGTACACCAGGGTGAAGGTCATCGCGAGCGGATAGGCGATTAGCAGCACCCGCAGCCATCGCGAGGCGGTCGGCCAGAAGAAGAACAGCAGCATCGCCGGGTACGCCGAGTGCAGCGAGGGCATCGCCGCGACATCGTTGGCGAACTGGCTGCCGTTCTCGAACACCGAGGCGGCCCGGGGCAGTCCGATCCCGCCGAGCACGTCCGAGACCACCCGGGTCAGGGCCGGCAGGTGCCCCTCCTCGGAGGCCAGCCACGGCGGCACCGCCGGGTAGAGGATGTACGTCGCGAAGCCGGCGAAGGTCAGCACCAGGTAGCAGGTGAGCAGGTGCCGGAACCGGTCGTGGCGGCGGCGCCAGAGCACCGCGAGCACCACGAAGACCATGAAGAAGTGCGACATGTAGACGGTGACCGCGGCGTAGTCGTACCAGTGCGGCGAGCCGGGCGTGTAGAGCCCGTGCTGGAGCCGGACCGTCAGGGTCTCGCCGAAGCCGAGGAGTTCGTCGGCCCGCTGCTGCGGCCACAGGTACGGGCCCCAGGGGGTGTGCGCGCCGTAGCCCCGGAGCAGTGAGTAGGCCCAGACGACGGCCATCACCGGGACCCAGTCGCGCAGCACCAGCAGGAAGCCGCGCGGCCCGTGCCCGCTGTGCACACCGGCGGCCAGCAGCGCGCCGATCAGCCACAGGAAGACCAGGTCATTGGTGTACGGCAGGCCGTAGGCGCGCAGGTACCAGAGCAGGGCGGCGAGGTAGAGCGGCCACGCCAGCAGTCGGAGCCGGGCGGCGGCGCCGGTGCGCGCGTCGTTCCGGGAACCGGTGGCCGGACGCAGCCGCCCGGCGCTCGCGGACGGGGTGGGCGGCGCCGGGCGGAGCATTCTGGTCATGCCGGTCGAAGCTAGCAAGGCATTCTTGGAGAACTCTCGGTGCGAACGTCCGGTCCGTTCAGGAAGGGCTCAGAATTGCCCCGGTTGGTGCAGTGCGACGAGGGCCGACCGGGTGGTCCCCGGGGCCGGCCTCACGACACGATGCCCAGTTCGTGCGGGGTGTTGTTGAACCGTCGGCCGCCCTGCTCGGTGACCGTGACGATGTCCTCGATCCGCACCCCGAACCGGCCCGGCAGGTAGACGCCCGGCTCGATCGAGAAGCACATGCCCGGGACGAGCGGCTGCCGCTCGCCCTCGACCAGGTACGGCGGCTCGTGCGTGGTGATGCCGATGCCGTGGCCGGTGCGGTGGATGAAGTACTCGCCGTACCCGGCCTCGGTGATGACCCGGCGGGCGATCCGGTCGATCTCCTGGCAGGCGATCCCCGGCCGGACGGCCTCGAAGGCGGTCTGCTGCGCCTGCCGGACGACGTCGTGGACCTTCCGCACCTCGTCCGGGACGTCGGTGCCGACGTGCACGGTGCGGGTGGTGTCGGAGCCGTAGCCGTCCTTGAGGCCGCCGAAGTCGAGGACGACGGTGTCGCCGGCCGCGATGATCCGCTCGCCGGCCTCGTGGTGCGGGTTGGCGCCGTTGGGGCCGGAGCCGACCACGGTGAAGTCGACCTGGCTGTGCCCGTACTGGATCAGCAGCGCGCTGAGGTCGGCGGCCACGTCGGTCTCCCGGCGGCCGGCGAACTCCACCTCCAGGATGCCCCGGTAGGCGGCGTCGGCGGCGCCGCCGGCCGCGGCGAGGCGTTCCAGCTCGTCGGGGCCCTTGACCGCGCGCAGCATCGGCAGGGACTCGGTGAGCGAGGTCCAGCCGGTGCCCGGCAGGGCGGACTGGAGCCCGAGCAGGTGCATCGCCCAGGTGTTGTCGGAGACGCCGTACCGCCCGGTCGGGTTGAGCAGCGGGACGGCGGCGGCGTACGGGTCCTGGCCGTCGGTCCAGTCCAGCAGCCGGACGGCGGGGGTGCCCTCGGCCCGTTCGGCGTCGGGGCGTTCCAGGGCGGGGACGATCAGCACGGGTTCGCGTCCGGCGGTGAGGACGAGGGCGGTGAGCCGTTCGGTGATCGCGGTCGGCCGGTAGCCGGTCAGGTGGACGAGGTCGGGACCGGGGCCGACGACCAGTCCGGCGAGTCCGGCCCCGGTGGCGGCGGCGGTGGCCCGGTCGAGGCGGGCGCGGTAGTCGTCGGTGGTGAAGGGGCGGGGCATGCGGGACTCTCCTGGCGGGGGCATGCGGGTCTCCTGACTGCGCGGGGCGGTCGACGGGCGGGCCGGGTGCGCGTCGACTCCATCACGGGTGGGGCGGGTTCGTCACGGGCGCGGTTCGTGGCGGTTGCCGTTCGTGGCGGTTGCCGTTCGTGGTGGTCGGGTCGAGATGGGGGCGGTCGGGTCGAGGTCGTCGTCAGGGCCGGTGCGAGTCGGCGTAGTGCCGGAGGAAGAGCGCCTCGACGTTGGCCATGTGCTCGATCTCGGTCGGGTCGACGCTCTCGTTGGGCGCGTGGATGAGGCAGCGCGGCTCCTCGACGCCCATCAGGATGATCTCCGCCTCCGGGAAGGTCCGGGCCAACACGTTGCAGAGCGGGATCGAGCCGCCCTGGCCGAGGAAGGACATCGGCCGACCGTAGACCTCCCGCATCGCCCGGTCGAGCGCCGTGTACGCGGGCCCGCCGGTGGCGGCGCTGAACGGCGAACCGGTGCTCTCCGGGGCCACCTCGATCCGCACGCCCCACGGCGCGGCGGCCTCCAGATGGGCGGTGAGCGCCTCCCGGGCGGCGCCCGCGTCGGTCCCGGGCGGGACCCGCAGGCTGACCCGGGCCCGGGCGGTGGCCGGGATCGCGGCGGCGGACCCCACCACCGGCGGGCAGTCGATGCCGAGCACGGTGACGGCGGGCCGCGCCCACAGCCGGTCGGCGACGGTGCCGGAGCCGGTCAGCCGGACCCCGTCCAGCACACCGGCGTCGGTGCGGAACTGCTGTTCGTCGTAGCCGACCCCGACCCAGCTGCCGGTGCAGTCCAGCCCGTCGATCCGGGTGCCGCCGTCTGCGTCGCGCAGCGAGTCGAGCACCCGGATCAGCGCGGCCAGGGCGTCCGGGGCCGGACCGCCGAACATGCCCGAGTGCATGTCGCCGCCGAGCGCGGAGACGGTGACCACCACGTTCGTCAGGCCGCGCAGCGAGGTGGTGGCGGTGGGGACGCCGACGGCGGCGTTGCCGGTGTCGCAGACCAGCAGCGCGTCGGCGTGCAGCTCGCCGGCGTGCGGCGGCACATAGGCTTCCAGGCCGCCGGTGCCCTGCTCCTCCGAGCCCTCCACGACCAGCTTGAGGCCGACCGGCAGGTCGTCGCCGAGGGCCCGCAGCGCGGTGAGGTGCATGACGATGTTGCCCTTGCAGTCGGCGGTGCCGCGCCCGTACCAGCGGCCGTCGCGCTCGGTGAGCTCGAACGGCGGGGAGGTCCAGGCGGAGTCGTCGAGCGGGGGCTGGACGTCGTAGTGGGCGTAGAGCAGGACGGTCGGCGCGCCGGGCGGCGGCGGCCGGTGGCCGACCACGGCGTGGCTGCCGTCCGGGGTCTCCTCCAGGTGGACGTCGCGCAGTCCGGCCTCGGTGAAGGCCGCCGCGACCCACTCCGCGGCCCGGCGGCAGTTCTCGGGCGGGTACTGGCGCGGGTCGGCGACGGAGGGGAGGGCGACCAGTTCGGCGAGGTCGGCCTTGGCCCGCGGCATCAGGTCGGCGATCCGGCGGGCGAGTTCGTCGGTCATGGGGGTCCTCCGGGACCAGTGGGCCGGGCGGGGCGTCAGTTGCGGACGGTGTCGTGGAGCTTGAGGTCGGCGATCTTGTCCTTGATCGCCGCGAGCTTGTCCGGGCAGTACACGGAGAGCACGATCGACTCGGCGAAGACCACCTCGCGGTCGGAGAGCACCGGGCGCTGACCCGGGCCGCCCGCGCCGTTCGACATGCCGTACGTCCACTGCGCCTGCTTCAGCGCGTTGGCCGGGTCCTCGCAGACGGCGCCGCCGTCCTCGCCCAGGGTGTGCACGATCTGGTTCTGCGTCGGCACCGGGTAGCCGGCGGCGCTCAGGGCCGCGCCCAGCTGCTGGGCCTTGCGGTTGGCCTCGTTGGTCTGGTGCAGCTGGGTGAAGGTGAGCAGGCCGGTGATCAGCATGCCGACCAGCACCACGATCGCGCCGAGGTAGATCCAGCGGTGCCGGGAGGCCATCAGGCTGGTCATGCCGCACCTCCGCCGGTGCGGGGGCCGTCGGTGCGGGGGCCGTCCGGGCGGGGGTCGTCCGCCCCGGCCTGGCCGAGTTCGGCGGCCTCCTGGGCGGCGAGCTCGGCCTGGGCGTCGGGCGAGCGCCACTGCGGCTTGCGCAGCCGCAGGAACAGGTAGGGGATCACCAGGCCCAGCACCACCAGGCCGCAGCCGACGATCAGCACGTACGACCAGGCCGATCCGCTGCCGAACTGCGAGGACGGCACGAAGCCGATCGCCATCGCCGCCGCCGAGGCCACCAGGCCGGTGACGGCGATCGGCACCAGCGCGGGCGCGTGGTAGCCGCGCGGGTGGTCGGGCTGGGTGCGGCGCAGCCGGATCGCCGCCGCGAACATCAGCAGGTAGACGATCAGGTACACCTGGGTGGTGATCACCGAGAAGACCCAGTAGGCGCTGGAGACGTTGGGGATCAGCGCGTAGGCGAGGGCGATGACGGTGGTGACCACGCCCTGGGTGACCAGCAGGTTCTGCTGGACGCCCTCCTTGTTGAGCCGCTGCAGGAACGGCGGGAGGTAGCCCTCCTGGCGGGAGATCAGCAACAGGCCCTTGGAGGGCCCGGCGAGCCAGGTGAGCATGCCGCCGAGCGAGGCGGCGATCAGGGCCACCGCGATCACCGGGGTCAGCCAGCCGATGTGGAAGTACTGGAAGAAGGAGTCGAACGCCTGCATCACGCCGGCCGTCAGGCTCAGCTCGCTGGACGGCACCACCCAGCTGATCGCCAGCGCGGGGAGGATGAAGATCGCCAGCACCATCGCCGAGGCGGTGAACATCGCGCGCGGGAACTCCTTGGCGGGGTCGCGCAGCGAGGAGACGTGCACCGCGTTCATCTCCATGCCGGAGTAGCTGAGGAAGTTGTTGACGATCAGCACCAGGCTGGCCAGGCCGGTCCACTGCGGGAACAGGTGCGAGGAGTCCATCGGCGCGGCGGACGCGTTGCCCTGGCCGAGGAAGACCATGCCGAGCACGACGAGCAGCGTGCCGGGGATCAGGGTCCCGATGACCAGGCCCATCGAGGAGAGCCCGGCCACCGCCTTGGTGCCCCGGGAGGAGACCCAGACTCCGGTCCAGTAGAGCACCATGATCACGATCGCCGTGTAGAGCCCGTTGCTCGCCAGCGCGGGGTCGACCACGTAGGCGATGGTCGAGGCCACGTACGCGAGCAGGGACGGGTAGTAGAAGATCGTCATCGCGAACTGGCACCAGACGGCCAGGAAGCCGAGCGGCTTCGACAGGCCCTCCGACACCCAGCGGTAGACGCCGCCCTCCCAGCCGGACGCCAGCTCGGCCGAGACCAGCGCGGTCGGCAGCAGGAAGACGAGGGCCGGGAGCAGGTAGAGGAAGACGCAGGCGAGACCGTAGACCGCCATGGTGGGCGCGGCGCGCAGGCTGGCCACCGAACTCGTCGTCATCAGGGCGAGCGTCAGCCAGGACATCCGGGGCGCGTTCGCGATCCTGGTGGCCACCGCACCGGTGCGTTCGCGGGCCGTCCGCGACGAGGGGCCGTCCGGTCCGCCGCCGTCCGGTCCGCCGCCGGGCGTGCCGCCGCGGGGTGCGCCCGGGCCGGGACTGCCCCGGCCGGACGACGGTATGTCCATGGAACTCATGGGTCCTCCTGGGGTGGCCCGACAGCACTGGTCCGGGGGTGGCCCCGGGGCGGGCCGTACCCGGTCAGTTCACCCGGGTGGCGCGGCGGCCGCATGCGGCGTGCGTCCGCCCGGGTGAGCGGCGGTCAGGGCGCGCCGGCGCCGGATCGCCGGATCGCCGGATCCGTCGGGCGGTCGCGCGAGTGCGGCCTCGGAGGCGTCCGTACCGAGGCGTCCGTACCGAGGCGTCCGTACCGAGGCGTCCGCACCGGGGCGCCCGGACCGACGTGCCCGGTTCCGGGCCGGTGGCTCCGGTTTCCCGGCCGCCGGCTCCCGGAATGACGGCGGGCCGGGCACGGAATCGTAAACGCCGGGCGGACTGTCGGTGCCATGGTTCAGGATGACTGAATGTCATACGAACTTCAGGCGCTGATCGGCCCGGCGGAGCTGGTCGCGGTGGCGGCCGCCGAGGTTCCGGCCGCCCGTCCGCGGCCACTCGCCCAGGGGCTGGCACTGATACCGGCGACCCCCGAGTTCCTGGCCGCCTTCCGCGGCGGCGACGGGGCGGCGGCGAGCGGCTCGACCTCCTCCGGCTCCTCGGGCTCCTCGGCGGGCTCGACCTCTTCGACCGCCGAGGCCGCTTCGGCCTCCTCGGCCGCTCCGGCGGCTTCGCGCGCGGCCGGTCCGGTCTCCTTCGACTGGTTCCCGGACGGTCTCGAACGCCGGCTCGCCGCCTGGTCCAAAGCCGCGCCGATCGCCTGCGTCGAGGCCGACTACTTCGGCGGCACCGGCACCCAGCGCGCCGCCGTCTGGGCCGACGGCCGGGTCGACCTCGGCCCCATCACCAGCGGCGAGTTCGAAGCCTTCCCGCCCGAGGGCAGCCCGATCTCCCGGGTCCTGCGGCGGCTCGGCGCCCAGGTGGGGGAGGGCGGCGACGCCCGGGACGAGTTCGACGCGGTCGGGCTCGGGGCCCACCGGGCCACGGCCTCCTGGGTCTCCGGCGACTGACGTCCGCCGGGGCCTCCCGCTCTCCCGCCGTTCCGTCCACGGTCCCGTCCACCGCGTGTCGTCGCGTGTCGCCGCGTGTCGTGCACCGTTCGGCGTACACGCGGTGGCTGGGCCAACGGGGCTGCCCCACGGTGTGAATCAGGCATGACGCCCGATCTCCGAATCGAGCACGACGCCCGATCTGTACCGAGAGGAAAGCATCCCCCATGCGCACCACCTGGATGGCCGCCGCGCTGACCGCAGCCCTCGCGCTGACCCCGGTCGCGACAGCCTCCGCCGCCGTCGGCAACGGAGCCGCCGCCCCCCACCGCACGACCTTCCCCCTGACCTCCGTGACCCCCGTGACCGTCCCCGGCCTCCCCGCCGTGCCGGCGCCCCCCACCGCGCCGATGTCACTGGCGGGTCTCCCCGCACTGCCCGGAATGCCCCCGCTGCCCGCACTCCCCGCGGCACCGGGGCTCCCGGCGGCCCCCGGGGCTCCGGAAGCCCCCGCGGCTCCGGCGGTCCCGGCGGTTCCCGGACTGCCGGCCGCCCCCGCGCTCCCGGCCGACGCCCCCGACCCGACCTCCGCCCTCAGCGGCGTCCTCGATCTCGTCGGCGGCCTGCTCTCGGCGGTCCCCGACCTGCTCGGCGGGGTCGACCTCGGCGTTGTCCAGCAACTCCTCGCCTCGCTGGCGGGCACCCTCCAGGGCCTGCTCGGCCAACTCCCGACGCCGCCCACCCTCCCGACCCTCCCCACCCCGCCCCCGACCGTGGCACCCCCGACGGCGGTCACCCCGGCCGTCCCGGCCCCGCCGGCCGCCCTGGCGGACCAGCTGGCCACCCTCAAGTCCCAGGCCAAGGCCCTCGGTGACGCGGCGGCCGCCGCCGCTGCCACCCGCTGACGCCGACGGCCACCCGTAACGCGACGAGGGCGCGGTGACGAGGACATCCTCGTCACCGCGCCCTCGACCGTTCGCCGTACCGGCGTCGGCCCGCGACTAGCGGTAGTTCACGAACTGGAGCGCGAAGTCCAGGTCCTTGCCCTTGAGCAGGGCCTGCACGGTCTGGAGGTCGTCACGGCTCTTCGAGGTCACCCGGAGCTCGTCGCCCTGGACCTGGGCCTTGACGCCCTTCGGGCCCTCGTCCCGGATGATCTTCGCGACCTTCTTGGCATCGTCCTGGGAGATGCCCTCCTTCACGTCCGCGAAGATCTTGTACTCCTTGCCGGACAGCTGCGGTTCCTTGGTGTCCAGAGCCTTCAGCGACAGGCCGCGCTTGATGAACTTGCTCTGCAGCACGTCCAGGATCGCCTTGACGCGCTCCTCGCCGTTGGCCTTCATCTCGATCGTCTCGCCGGAGCGCTTGATCTCGGCGCCGACGTTCTTGAAGTCGAAGCGCGTGGAGATCTCGCGGGAGGTCTGGTTGATCGCGTTGTCGACCTCCTGCCACTCGACCTTCGAGACGATGTCGAAACTGGAGTCGGCCATGGGTGTTGGTCTCCTTGATGCTCTGGCTGCACTGACACGGCCCACCCCACCGGGTGTCCGCCGTCCCAGCCTATCCAGCCGACCCCCAACCCCGCCCGGGACGCCCGCGCCGCACCCGCCCATCCGCCCCCGGGGAACCGGGTGGCGAAGCACCCCCCAGCATCGGGTAAGGTTTACCCAGTCGAACGGGGCAAGCCCCGGACGGCGAACATCCTGGCTGGTTGCCCGAGCGGCCAAAGGGAGCAGACTGTAAATCTGCCGCGCAAGCTACGCAGGTTCGAACCCTGCACCAGCCACAGGATAGAGAACGGCCCCCGATTCACGGAGACGTGGATCGGGGGCCGTTCTGCGTTTCCGGTGGGGTCAGTGGTGGAGGGTGAGGAGGTGGGCCGCGGCGGCGGGGGTGTCGGGGGCCGTGCGGGTGGGGGTGGGGTGGGTCGGGGGGAGGTGTGGGGGTGGGTCGGGGGTGATCCAGATGGAGTGGAGGCCGGTGGCGTGGGCGCCGCGGATGTCGGTGGCGGGGTTGTTGCCGACCATCCAGTCGGTGGGGGTGAGGGTGCGGCCGAGGCGGGCGGCGGCGAGGTGGAAGATCTCGGGGGCGGGTTTGCGGGTGCCGGCCTCCTCGGAGACGACGACGGCGTCGACGGCGGGGAGCAGGCCGGTGCGGGTGAGTTTGGCGCGCTGGATGTCGGTGGAGCCGTTGGTGACGACGGCGATGGGCCAGCCGGCGGCGCGCAGGGCGGCGAGGGCCTCGGGGACGCCGGGGAGCGGGTGGGTGCGGGCGGCCTCCTGGGCGACGTGTTCCTCCCAGAGGTCGGCGCCGGTGTGCGGGAGGTCGTACTGGGCGGCGATCCGGGTGAAGCCGGTGGGGGAGCGGTCGGCGCGGAGGAGGGCGAAGACGGTGGGGGCGGCCTCGGGCGGGAGGCCGTGGGTGGCGCAGAAGGCCGGGGTCCAGGCGTCGGGGCCGCCGTCGCGTTCGACCAGGGTGTGGTCCAGGTCGATGAGGAGCAGGGGGAACGACGGCGGTGTCGGAGGGTGCCTTTTCATGTGCGGAGAGTAGTGGATCATCAGGGTCGGACTTATTGCGAACGACTTGCAATTACCTGGAGCAGGCAGCACAGTGGTGGGGCAGGGTGGGACCGGACCGTTTCGGCTCGTCCGTCGAGCAGTCCCGGCCGCGCGCGAGCGCGTCGGGAGTCCTCCGCCACAGCTGATCGTCTTCCCAACCGGCGCCCGCCGGGACAGCGGTCCGCCCACCCCGCCCAAACCCCGCCGAGGCCCTGTCAAGGGACCGTCAGGAGCGGGGCCGGGGGCGTCAGGAACCCGTACGGACCGGCGGTGGGACCGGTGCGCGACCCGCAGGATCGGAGCAGCCGATCGACCGCGGAGGTCCTGCCCGATGTCCAGCCCCCTCACCACCGAACCCCAGCCGCCGGACACCCGCGCCGCGGCGAACGGCGGGCGCGGTGGTGACGGAGGTGGTGCTGACCGGGGCGACGACGACCGGCACCGGCTGACGGTGTCCGGCGGACTGGCGGCGCTCTCCCTGGACGCGATGGCCTCGGTGGCCTACGGGCCGGAGTCGATCGTGCTGGTACTCGCCGCGGCCGGCGCGTACGGGCTCGGCTTCACCCTCCCCGTCACGGCGGCGATCGCGGTCCTGTTGGCCGTGCTGGTGGCCTCCTACCGGCAGGTGATCGCGGCGTTCCCGGACGGCGGCGGCGCCTACGCGGTGGCGAAGGAGCACCTGGGCCGGCGGACGGCGCTGACGGCCGCGGCCTCCCTGGTGACCGACTACGTGCTGAACGTCGCGGTCTCGGTAACGGCCGGCGTGGCGGCGCTGACCTCCGCCGTGCCGGGCCTGTACGAGGACCGGGTGTGGCTCTGCCTGGGCGTCCTGGCGCTGGTGACGGCGGTGAACCTGCGCGGGATCGCCGAGTCCGCCCGCTGGTTCATGGCGCCCACGGCCGTCTTCGTACTGTCGGTGCTGTCGATCGTCGTGGTGGGCCTGTTCCGGGACGCGCCGGCGAGTACGGTCGCGGCGGCCGGGCACGCCTCGGCGCTGACGGGGAACGCGACGACGGTCGGCGCGCTGCTGCTGCTCCGGGCGTTCGCGGCCGGCTGCTCGGCGCTCACCGGCGTGGAGGCGGTGGCGAACGCCGTCCCCTCGTTCCGCGCGCCGGGCGTGAAGCGCGCCCAGCGCACCGAGGTCGCGCTCGGCGCGCTGCTCGGTGTGATGCTCATCGGACTGGCCGTACTGATCGGCCGCTTCCACCTCCAGCCGGTCGAGGGCGTCACCGTGCTGGCCCAGCTCGCCGACGCCTCGCTCGGTCACGGCGTCGGCTTCTACGTCGTCCAGTCCGCCACTGTCGTCCTGCTCGGCCTGGCCGCCAACACCTCCTTCGGCGGCCTGCCGGTCCTGCTCCACCTGCTGGCCCGCGACAACCACCTGCCGCACGTCTTCGCCCTGCGCGCCGACCGTCAGGTGCACCGTCACGGCGTGCTGTTCCTGGCGGCCGTCTCGGCCGTGCTGCTGGTCGCCTCCGGCGGCGACGTCAACAGCCTGGTCCCGCTGTTCGCGATCGGCGTCTTCGTCGGCTTCACCGTCTGCCAGGTCGGTATGGTCCGGCACTGGGCGCTGGAGAAGCCGGCCCACTGGCGGGCGAAGGCGGCGCTCAACGGCTTCGGGGCGCTGCTCACCGGCACCGCCGCCCTGGTCGTCACCGGGACGAAGTTCACCGAGGGCGCCTGGGGCATCTGTCTGGCCCTGCCGCTGCTGGTGCTGCTCTTCGAGGCGGTCCACCGCGGCTACGCCCGGATCGGTGAACGCCTGGAGCTCGGCCGGGTCCCCGGCCCGCTCACCCCGCAGCGCAGCCTGGTGGTCGTCCCGGTCACCGCGATCACCCGCCTCACCCGCGACGGCCTCTCCGCCGCCCTCTCCCTCGGCGACGAGGTCATGGCCGTCACCGTCGTCCACGACCCCGCCGGGACGGAGGCGCTGCGCCGGGACTGGGAGCTCTGGCGTCCGGGCGTCCCCCTGGTGGAGATCCCGGACGGCCACCGCCGGCTCGGGCGGCCGATCGCGGACTTCGTCAACGACCTCGCCGCCGAGCACGCCTACGACCGCCTCACCGTGCTCATCCCCGAGGTCGAGCCGGCCCGCCCCTGGCAGCGCGCGCTGCAGAACCGGCGCGGCGCCGTCATCGACCGCGCGCTGCGCCGCCACACCGACGCGGTGGTCTGCCGGCTCCGGATGCGGATGTGAGGGGAGGAGGGGGAGAGGAGGAGAGGGGAATGGAGGGGAGAGGTAGAGGGCGGGGAGAGAGGAGCAGAGGGGGGATTGAGGCGGTATGGAGGGATGTAAAGGAGTCGATCGTCATATCTTGACGATGTCTTAACGGCCCCTCCGGCCACCCCCCGAGCTCCTCCACCGTGCCCGGAACGCCCCGCCCATAGCGGCTCCGACCTGCGGAAACACCCCGCCGCTCGGGCGTGTCGGGCGCTCCGCGCACGCCATGACGGCCCATTGCGCGCCCGGTGTGCGCCCTTACGCTCGCCCATGTGTTCAACCTGCCCCAGGCGCTCAAGCGCCTAGTGATCGGCCGGGCCATGCGCAGCGAGGAGCTCGGCGAGACGCTGCTCCCCAAGCGCCTGGCCCTGCCGATCTTCGCCTCCGACCCGCTCTCCTCGGTCGCCTACGCGACCCAGGAGATCCTGCTGGTGCTCACCGTCGGTGGCGCCGCCTTCCTCAACCTGACCCCGTGGGTCGCGGCCGGTGTGGTCGCGCTGATGGCGGTCGTGGTGATGTCCTACCGCCAGGTGGTGCACGCCTATCCCAGCGGTGGCGGCTCCTACGAGGTGGTGTCGCGCAACCTGGGCGCCAACTCGGGCCTGGTGGTGGCCGCCTCGCTGCTGGTCGACTACGTGATGACGGTCGCCGTCTCGGTGGCCTCCGGCGTGGACAACATCATCTCGGCGCTGCCCTCGCTGGCGGACCACCGGGTGGAGCTGGCGGTCGGCTTCGTCGTGCTGCTGATGGCGGTGAACCTGCGCGGTGTCCGGGAGTCCGGCAAGGCGTTCGCCGCGCCGACCTACCTGTTCATCGGCGGCATCCTGCTGATGGTGGTCACCGGACTGGTCCGGGCGGCGTTCGGCGACGCCCCGGTGGCGGCCAGCGCCGCGTACGGGATCGTGCCGGTGGACGGCAAGGACACCCTGGCCGGGCTGGGGCTGCTGATGCTGGGCCTGCGCGCCTTCGCCTCCGGTTGCACGGCGCTGACCGGTGTGGAGGCGATCTCCAACGGCGTGCCGGCCTTCCGGGCGCCGAAGTCGCGGAACGCCGCCGCCACCATGGCGGTGATGGGCACCACGGCCGTGGTGATGTTCATCGGCATCACCGCGCTGGCGCTGATCTCCAAGGTCCACATCGCCGACGACGCCTGTCACCTCAGCGGCTTCCCGGGGGACTGCGCGACCGCGCCGCAGCAGACCGTGATCGCCCAGCTGGCGGCGGCGGTCCTCGGCGGGGACGGCAGCGTCCTCTTCTACTTCGTCCAGGCCGTCACCGCGCTGGTGCTGATCCTGGCGGCCAACACGGCGTTCAACGGCTTCCCGCTGCTGGCCTCGATCCTGGCCGAGCACCGCTACCTGCCCCGGCAGATGCACACCCGCGGCGACCGGCTGGCCTTCTCCAACGGGATCATCGCGCTGGCCGTGGTGGCCGGTGGCCTCCTCTGGCTGTACGACGCCGATGTCACCAGCCTGATCCACCTCTACATCCTGGGCGTCTTCACCTCCTTCACGCTGTCGCAGATCGGCATGGTCAAGCACTGGAACCGGGTCCTGGCCACCGAGACCGACCCGGCGGTGCGGGGGTCCGCCCAGCGTTCCCGGGTGATCAACTCCTTCGGCGCGGTGACCACCGCGCTGGTGCTGGTCATCGTGCTGCTGACCAAGTTCACCCAGGGCGCCTGGCTGGCCGTGGTCGCGGCGGCGGTGCTGTGGGTGATGATGCGCGGCATCCGCCGGCACTACGACGGCGTCGCGGAGGAACTGGCGGTGGACGACCCGGAGGCCGAGTCGGTGCGGCCGTCCCGGGTGCACGGCATCGTGCTGGTCTCCAAGGTGCACAAGCCCACCCTGCGGGCGATCGGCTACGCGCAGGCGTTCGCTCCGGACTCGCTGGAGGCGCTCACGGTCGCGGTCGAGCCGGACGCCACCGGGGAACTGGAGCGCCGCTGGGAGGAACTGGCCCTGCCGGTGCCGCTGAAGGTGCTGGACTCGCCGTACCGGGAGATCACCAGGCCGGTGGTCCAGTACGTGCGGGACTACCGGCGGACCAGTCCGCAGGACGCGGTGGCGGTGTTCATCCCGGAGTACGTGGTCGGACACTGGTGGGAGCACCTGCTGCACAACCAGTCGGCGCTCTGGCTGAAGAGCCGGCTGCTGTTCACCCCGGGCGTGATGGTGATCAGCGTGCCGTGGCAGCTGACCTCCTCCAACCGGGCGGACCGGCCCTCGGGGCGCGCCCCGGGCGCGGTCCGGCGCGGCGAGCCGGCGGTGCGCCGTGAGCGGGAGAAGCTCCGGGCCCCCGAAAACGCTTAGGCGGGCCGCGGACCGGTGGTCCCGGGAACGCGGGCCGAGGCCCCGGACAGCACCCGCTGTCCGGGGCCTCGCCGCAGTCGGGCGCACCTGGCGGGGACCGGGCCGTGGTCCGGTCGTACCTGGCCGCAGTCCGGTCGAACGGTACCCGGCGCGCGACCGCGCCCCCCCGGCCGGAAATCCGGCCGGGGCCCCGCTCACGGCCCGGCCGGGGCCTCGGCCGCGGCCCGGACCGGGCCCCGGTCACGGCCCGGACAAGGCCCCGTATGGAGGCCGTCAACAATCGAACGGCCACCGTATGGAGGGCGTCAAGAACGCCGTTGACGCTCCGTGAGCGCGGTTGGCTGGGCTCTGCCGGCCTCTCCGCCGGCGCGCCGTGCCGGCAGCTGAACGCGGGCCGCGGCCACCTCCGAACCACCGTGGTGGAGTCCATGTCCGATCTCATCTACGTCGTCGTCACGGTCGCCGTGTTCGGCGTCATCGCCCTGATCGCGCGGGGGGTGGAGAAGCTGTGAGCGTCGAGAACGTCGCAGGTCTCATCGTCGCCGTGGCCCTCGTCGGCTACCTCGTCCTCGCGCTGATCCACCCGGAGAAGTTCTGACATGGGCTCCACTCTCGCGGGCTGGCTTCAGGTCCTCGCCCTGGTGGGCGCACTGGCCCTGTGCTACCGCCCCCTGGGCGACCACATCGCCCACACCCTCACGTCGAAGAAGCACCTGAGAGCCGAGAAGGCCCTCTACAGGGTGATCGGCGTGGACGCCGACGCCGACCAGCGCTGGCCGGTCTACCTGCGGTCGGTGCTGGCCTTCTCGGCGGTGTCCGTCCTCTTCCTCTACGCCCTGATCCGGGTGCAGCAGTGGCTGCCGCTGGGCCTGGGCGTGCCGCAGATGTCCGGCCACCAGGCGTGGAACACCGCGATCTCCTTCGTGGCCAACACCAACTGGCAGTCCTACAGCGGCGAGTCCGCGATGGGGCACCTGGCGCAGATGGCCGGGCTGGCGGTGCAGAACTTCGTTTCGGCGGCCGTCGGCATCGCGGTCGTGGCCACCCTGATCCGGGGCTTCACCCGCAACCGCACCGACCGGCTGGGCAACTTCTGGGTGGACCTGATCCGGATCAGCGTCCGGCTGCTGCTGCCGGTCGCGATCGTGTTCGCCCTGGTCCTGGTGGCCAGTGGCGTGGTGCAGAACTTCCACGGCTTCCACGAGGTCGCCACCCTGGCCGGCGACCCGCAGTCGGTGCCGGGCGGTCCGGTGGCCTCGCAGGAGGTCATCAAGCTGCTGGGCACCAACGGCGGCGGGTTCTACAACGCCAACTCGGCGCACCCGTTCGAGAACCCGACCGGCTTCTCCAACCTGGTCGAGGTCTTCCTGATCCTGGTGATCCCGTTCGCGCTGCCGCGGGCCTTCGGCCGGATGGTCGGCGACAACCGGCAGGGCTACGCGATCGTCTCGGTGATGGGCCTGTTCTGGGTCGCCTCGGTGGCCCTGCTGACCCTGGCCGAGTCGCACCACGCGGGCAGCGCGCTGCAGTCGGCGGGCGCGGCGATGGAGGGCAAGGAGCAGCGGTTCGGCATCGCGGCGTCCAGCCTGTTCGCGGCCTCGACGACGCTCACCTCGACCGGTGCGGTGAACTCCTTCCACGACTCGTACACCGCGTTCGGCGGCGGGCTGACGATGTTCAACATGATGCTGGGCGAGATCGCGCCCGGCGGTGTGGGCTCGGGCCTGTACGGGATGCTGGTGCTGGCGATCGTCGCGGTGTTCGTGGCCGGGCTGATGGTCGGCCGCACCCCGGAGTACCTGGGCAAGAAGCTCGGCGGGCGGGAGATGAAGTTCGCCTCCCTCTACATCCTGACCACGCCGACCCTGGTGCTGGTCGGCACGGGCGTCGCGATGGCGCTGCCGGGCCAGCGGGCCGGGATGCTGAACAGCGGGGCGCACGGATTCTCCGAGGTGCTGTACGCCTTCACCTCGGGCGCCAACAACAACGGCTCGGCGTTCGCCGGCATCACGGTGAACACCGACTGGTACGACACCGCGATCGGCCTGGCGATGGTGTTCGGCCGCTTCCTGCCGATGGTCTTCGTCCTGGCCCTGGCCGGCACGCTCGCGCAGCAGCAGCCGGTCCCCGCCACCCCGGGCACCCTGCCCACCCACAAGCCGCTGTTCGTGGGCCTGCTGTCGGGCGTCGTCCTGATCGTCGTCGGCCTCACCTACTTCCCGGCCCTGGCTCTCGGGCCGATCGCGGAAGGTCTCTCCTGATGTCGTCCACCATGACCGAAGAATCCGAGCGGGCCGGGAAGCCGGCCCCGCCGCCGGAGACGTCGCCCGCCGTGGCGCCGCACAGAGTGTCCGGCGGCCTGCTGGACCCGAAGCTGATCGTGGCGTCCCTGCCGGACGCGGTGAAGAAGCTCGACCCCCGGGTGATGGTGAAGAACCCGGTGATGTTCGTGGTCGAGGTCGGCTCGGTCGTCACCACCGTCGCCGCGGTGGCCGATCCCAGCGTGTTCGCCTGGTCGATCACGGTGTGGCTCTGGCTGACCACGGTCTTCGCCAACCTGGCCGAGGCCGTCGCCGAGGGCCGGGGCAAGGCGCAGGCGGACACCCTGCGCCGGACCAAGAGCGACACCATGGCCCGCCGCCTCACCGACTGGCCGCGCTCGCGGGCCGAGGAGGAGGTGGCCGGTACCGCGCTGCGGCTCGGTGACCACGTGGTGGTCGAGGCCGGGCAGATCATCCCCGGCGACGGTGACGTCGTCGAGGGCGTGGCCTCGGTCGACGAGTCGGCGATCACGGGCGAGTCCGCGCCGGTGATCCGGGAGTCGGGCGGCGACCGCTCGGCCGTGACCGGTGGCACCAAGGTGCTCTCGGACCGGATCGTGGTGAAGATCGCCTCCGAGCCCGGCAAGTCCTTCATCGACCGGATGATCGCCCTGGTCGAGGGCGCCGCCCGGCAGAAGACCCCGAACGAGATCGCGCTCAACATCCTGCTCGCCTCGCTGACGATCGTGTTCCTGGTGGCGGTCGTCACCCTGCAGCCGATGGCCACCTACGCCGGGGCCCCGCAGTCGATGATCGTGCTGGTCGCGCTGATCGTGGCGCTGATCCCGACCACCATCGGCGCGCTGCTCTCCGCGATCGGCATCGCCGGTATGGACCGGCTGGTCCAGCGCAACGTGCTGGCGATGTCGGGCCGCGCCGTCGAGGCGGCGGGCGACGTCAACACCCTGCTGCTCGACAAGACCGGCACCATCACCCTCGGCAACCGCCAGGCCGCCGAGTTCCTTCCGGTGACCGGCGTGTCCTCCGAGGAGCTGGCCGACGCCGCGCAGCTGTCGTCCCTGGCGGACGAGACGCCGGAGGGCCGTTCGATCGTCGTCCTCGCCGAGACCGAGTACGGCCTGCGGGCCCGCGCCCGGGGCGAGTCGACGCACGCCACCTGGGTGCCGTTCACCGCGCAGACCCGGATGTCGGGCGTGGACCTCGACGAGGACGAGGACCTGTTCCAGGTCCGCAAGGGCGCGGCCGGCTCGGTCGCCAACTGGGTGACGGAGAACGGCGGCACGGTCGGCGAGGACGTCGCCGACCTGGTCGACGGCATCTCCGCCGCCGGTGGCACCCCGCTGCTCGTCGCCACCCGGACCGGCACCGCGGCCCCCACGGCCCTCGGGGTGATCCACCTCAAGGACGTGGTGAAGGAGGGCATGCGGGAGCGGTTCGACGAGCTGCGCCGGATGGGCATCAGGACCGTCATGATCACCGGCGACAACCCGTTGACCGCCCGGGCGATCGCGGAGGAGGCGGGCGTGGACGACTTCCTCGCCGAGGCCACCCCCGAGGACAAGATGGCCCTGATCAAGAAGGAGCAGGCCGGCGGCAAGCTGGTCGCGATGACGGGCGACGGCACCAACGACGCCCCCGCCCTCGCCCAGGCCGATGTCGGGGTCGCGATGAACACCGGGACCATGGCGGCCAAGGAGGCCGGCAACATGGTCGACCTGGACTCCGACCCGACCAAGCTGATCGAGATCGTCGAGATCGGCAAGCAGCTCCTGATCACCCGCGGCGCGCTGACCACCTTCTCCATCGCCAACGACGTCGCCAAGTACTTCGCGATCATCCCGGCGATGTTCGCGGCGGTGTACCCGGGCCTGGACAAGCTCAACATCATGGGCCTGCACAGCCCCCAGTCCGCTATCACCTCGGCGATCGTCTTCAACGCCCTGGTCATCGTCGGTCTGATCCCGCTCGCCCTGCGCGGAGTGAAGTACCGGCCCTCCGACGCCAGTTCGCTGCTCCGTCGCAACATCGGCGTCTACGGCCTCGGCGGCCTGGTCGTCCCGTTCGTCGGCATCAAGCTGATCGACCTGGTCGTCCAGTTCGTCCCCGGCCTCAACTAGCAAGAGAGGAGAACGCATCATGTCCAAGCCCCTGCCCACCGCCGTGCGCACCCATCTCACCGCGCTGCGCGCCCTGCTGGTCCTGACGGTGCTCCTCGGCATCGCCTACCCGCTGCTGGTCACCGGCATCTCCCAACTGGCGTTCGCGGACAAGGCGAACGGCTCGATCGTCGAGGTCGACGGCAAGGAGGCCGGCTCCAGCCTGCTGGGCCAGAACTTCGACCTCCCCAAGCAGAACCCGGGCGACCCGGACGAGGCCCCCCGCCCCGACCCGCGGTGGTTCCAGCCCCGCCCGGGCGCCTACGACCCCAAGGCATCCGGCGCCTCCAACCTGGGCCCCAACAGCGAGGACCTCGCCAAGAGCGTCGAGGACCGCCGCCAGGCCGTCGCCGCGTTCGACGGCGTCGACCCGGCGAGCGTCCCGGCGGACGCCCTCACCGCCTCCGGCTCCGGCCTGGACCCGCACATCTCCACCGCCTACGCCCGGCAGCAGGTCGAGCGGGTCGCCAAGGCCCGCGACCTGCCGGCGGACACCGTTCGCAAACTGGTCGACCGGAACACCGACGACCGACCGCTCGGCTTCCTCGGCCAGCCGGGAGTCAACGTCGTCCTGCTCAACCAGGCGCTGCTGGAGCAGAAGTGACGACAGACCGGCCGAGCTGAGACGGGCCGGTCCGGTCCGGGGCGAGTGCCCCGGACCGGACCGGCCCGCCGTCCGTCCCCCGTACGACGCAGAAGACGAAAGAGCAGCGCCCATGGCCCGCGACCTCACCCCCGGCACCGGCCACCGACGCGGCCGGCTGAGGGTGTACCTCGGTTCCGCTCCCGGTGTCGGCAAGACCTACCGGATGCTGGACGAGGCCCGGCGCAGACAGGACCGGGGCGCGGACGTCGTCGTCGGCTGGATCGAGTGCCACGGCCGCCGCCACACCGAGGCGATGCTCGACGGCCTGGAGGTCGTGCCCGGCGTCCACCGCTCCTACCGGGACACCGACTTCGAGGAGATGGACCTCGACGCGTTGCTCGCCCGCCGCCCGGCCGTCGCCCTGGTCGACGAACTCGCCCACACCAACGTCCCCGGCGGGCGCCACGGCAAGCGCTGGCAGGACGTCGAGGAACTGCTGGCCGCCGGCATCGACGTCATCACCACGGTCAACGTCCAGCACCTGGAGTCGTTGAACGACGTGGTCCGGAAGATCACCGGCATCCCGCAGCGCGAGACCGTCCCCGACGAGGTGGTCCGCCGCTCCGACCAGATCGAACTCGTCGACATGGCCCCCCAGGCGCTGCGCCGCCGGATGGCCCACGGCAACGTCTACAAGGCGGAGAAGGTGGACGCGGCGCTCTCGAACTACTTCCGGGTCGGCAACCTCACCGCCCTGCGCGAGCTCGCCCTGCTCTGGGTGGCCGGGCGGGTCGACGAGGGACTGCGCGACTACCGCGCCAGCCACGACATCGACCGGGTCTGGGAGACCCGCGAACGCGTCGTGGTCGCCCTCACCGGCGGCCCCGAGGGCGAGACCCTGGTCAGACGCGCCGCCCGGATCTCGGACCGCACCGCCGGCGGCGACCTGCTCGCCGTCCACGTCACCCGCAGCGACGGCCTGGCCGGCGCCTCCTCCGGCGCCCTCGCCCAGCAGCGGCAGCTCGTCGAGAGCCTCGGCGGCAGCTACCACGTGGTCGTCGGCGACGACATCCCCACCTCGCTGCTCGCCTTCGCCCGCGCCCACGACGCCACCCAGCTCGTCCTCGGCACCAGTCGCCGCGGCCGGACCGCCCGGTTCCTCACCGGCCCCGGCATCGGCGAGACCACGGTCGACGCCTCCGAGGACATCGACGTCCACATGGTCACCCACGAGTTCACCGGCCGGGGCCGGCTGCCCGCCCTCGGCCGGCGACACTCCCGTCGCCGCACCGTCGCCGGCTACCTGGCCGGCCTGCTCGTGCCCTCGCTGCTGACCCTGGTCCTGTCCCGGTTCCACGAAACCGTCAACCTCACCACCGACACCCTGATCTTCCAGCTCGGCGTGGTCGTCGTCGCCCTGCTCGGCGGCGCCACCTCGGCCCTGCTGGCCTCGCTGGTCGCCTCGGCGCTGCTCAACTACTTCTTCATCCCGCCCGTCCACGCCTTCACCATCGGCGAGACCAACAACATCATCGCCCTGGTGGTCTTCGCCGCCGTGGCACTGACCGTCTCCACCGTGGTCGACCACGCGACCCGCCTCACCGCCCGCGCCGCCCGGGCCACCGCCGAGGCCGAGACCCTCTCCACCCTGGCCGGCAGCGTCCTGCGCGGCGCCGACGCCCTGCCCGCGCTGCTGGAGAAGTCCCGCACCGCCTTCGGCATGAGCGCGGTGGCCCTGCTGGGCCGCACCGGCGGCGAGGTGCTCGCCTCCTGCGACACCGCGGCCGACGGTGACCGGGCCGACAACGGCGCCGCCGCCCCGGACCACAACCTCGTCACCACCGAGGTCCCCGTCGGCCCCGACGCCGTCCTCGTCCTCACCGGCCGCCGGCTGCCCGCCGCCGACCAGCGCGTCCTCACCGCCTTCGCCGCCCATGTCGCCGCCGCCCTGGAACGCGACCGCCTCGCCGTCGTCGCCGCCGAGGTCGAACCCATCAGGGCCGCCGACCGGATGCGCACCGCCCTGCTCGCCGCGGTCAGCCACGACCTGCGCACCCCGCTCGCCGCCGCCCTCGCCTCGGTCGGCTCGCTGCGCAGCCCCGACGTCGAGTTCTCCCCCGAGGACCAGGCCGAACTCCTCGCCACCGCCGACGAGTCCCTCGTCAGACTCACCCGTCTGGTGGACAACCTGCTCGACATGAGCCGCCTCCAGGCCGGCGCCCTCACCCTCCACCTCGCCGAGACCCACCTCGACGAGATCCTGCCCCGCGCCCTGGACTCGCTCGCCGACCCGTACGCGCCCGTCCAGCCGCTCGACCTGGAGACCGTCCCGCCGGTGCTCGCCGACCCGCCGCTGCTGGAACGCGTCCTCGCCAACGTCGTCACCAACGCCCTGCGCCACAACGCCCCCGGCGCGCCCGTCCTGGTCGCCGCCAGCCACCACGCCGGACGGGTCGAACTCCGGGTGATCGACCGCGGTCCCGGCATCGCCCCCGAGGACCGCGACCGGGTGTTCCTGCCCTTCCAACGCCTCGGCGACACCGACAACACCACCGGAGTCGGCCTCGGTCTCGCCCTCTCCCGGGGTCTCGCCGAGGCCATGGGCGGCAGCCTGGAGGTCGAGGACACCCCCGGCGGGGGCGCCACCATGCTGCTCACCCTGCCCGCCGCCCCGGCCCGGACACCGCCCCCCGATCCGGACCCCGCCGCTCCCGTACCCGCCCGGCAGTCCTGGGAGGCCCCCGAATGAGCGAGATCCTCGTCGTCGACGACGAGCCGGCGCTGCTGCGCACCCTGCGGATCAACCTCGGCGCCCGGCAGTACGCCGTCCGCACCGCCGCGACCGGCGGCGAGGCCCTGGACCGGGCCGCCAGGACCGCCCCCGACGCCGTCCTGCTCGACCTCGGCCTGCCCGACCTCGACGGCATGGACGTCATCCGCGGCCTGCGCAGCCGCAGCGCGGTGCCGATCATCGTGCTCTCCGGCCGCGCCGGCGCCGCCGACCGGATCGGCGCGCTGGACGCGGGCGCCGACGACTACCTCACCAAGCCGTTCCTGATGGACGAACTGCTGGCCCGGCTGCGCGCGGTGCTGCGCCGCCCGCCGGTCGCCGTCGGGCCCGCGCCGCCCGCGCCGGTGATCGGCGACCACACCGTGGACCTCGCCGCCACCACCGTGACCGGGCCGAACGGTCCGGTGCGGCTCACCCCGACCGAGTGGCGGATCCTGGCCCTGCTGCTGGCCCACCCCGGCCGGCTGGTGCCCGGCCGGCGGATCCTGCGCGAGGTCTGGGGCCCGGCCCACCAGGAGCGGGGCAACTACCTGCGGGTCTACCTGGCGGGTCTGCGGCGGAAGCTGGAGCGCGACCCGGCCCGGCCGCGCCATCTGATCACCGAGCCGGGCATCGGCTACCGCTACGAGCCCTGAACGAGCCCTGAACGGGCCCTGGACGGGCTCCTGACCGCCGGGCGCGTCAACGGTCCGTCAGGAGTGGCCGTCCCGGTGTCAACAGGGCGTCAGGAGCGTCCGGATCCTCCCCTCCCAGGGCCTAGCGTCGGTGGTGAAGGAAGCGGCCCCGCTCCGTGGGGGATGCCTGGGGCCGCTTCGCCGCTCCGGCGGCCACGCAGGTGGGGCAGGGGCGCGCGGTGCCCGCATCGCGCGCCCCGATCACCCGGACGGCGGGCGCCCGTTCGGGCGGCCGGAACGGGCCCGCGCCCGGTCGCACCGGTGCCGCGCCGGTGCCGCCCGTCCGGTCCGGCCGGGTTCAGCCCCCGTCCGTGCCGCCCGACTGCCGGGGCAGCGCCAGGGCCACCGTGTCGGCGAACTCCCGCACCGCGCTGGTCCGGCTGACGACCCGCCCGCTGTGCACCACCAGCCGGCTGTGCCCGCCCGCCAGCGCCCCGGACAGGCTGTCCCCGCGCACCGCCAGCAACTCCGCCGGGAACCCGGCGTCCACCCGCACCGGCGGCAGTCCGAGCGCCAGCCGCGCCTGGTTGGAGACCGCGTCGTACGCCGCGTCCGGGTCCAGCACCCCGGCCGCCGCCAGCAGGTAGGCGGCCTCCAGCGGGTCCGCCCGCCCGACCGGGTTGGCGCCGTCCCGCAGCGAACCGCTGCCGGCCGCCAGCGGTACCCGGGCCTTCAGCAGGTCCCGCAGCAGCGCGGGCCGCAGCGCGCTCGCCGGGCCCTCCACCCCCGAACAGCCGCCGTTCTGCGGCAGGCAGACCACCCGGACCCCGCTGTTGGCCAGCACCGTCGCGGCGCCCGGCGCGAGCGACCCGCAGGGACCGACCACCACCCGGGGCCGCAGTGGGGCGAGCGCCCCGGCCAGCCGCGCCAACTGCGCCGGATCGGCGCCCGTGGTGTGCAGGTCCACCGGGCAGTCCGCCTCCCGGGCGGCCTCCAGCAGCAGGTGCACGTAGCCGGCCGGGTCCGGGTCCAGTTCGGGGCAGCCGCCGGCGGCGGTGGCGCCCAGCTTGAGCGCCTCCCGCAGCTGGGCCCGGCCGTCCGCCCCGGCCCGGCCGGTCAGCAGCCGGGGCATCGCGACGGCCTGGAGGTCGGCCAGGCCGCGCAGCGCCTGCTGCGAGGTGAGGACGGCCTCCAGCCGGCGCAGCCCGTGCACGTCGCCGATCCGGACGTGGGTGCGCTGGGCGGTGGCGCCGTAGCCGAGCGAGGTCAGGGCGGCCTCGGTGACCCGCCGGGTGAGCTCGGCGGGGGTCTCCGGCGGCGGGGTGGGCAGGGCGGCGGAGAAGGCGGCGTCGTAGTGCGCGTGGGCCTCGGCCGGGGCCGGCAGCAGCAGGTAGCCGCGCAGGTCGATCCTGGCCCCGGTGGTGACGGTGGGGCCGCCGGGCACGGCCGGCAGGGGGCCGAGGCCGCCGGCGGTGCCGACGGCCTGGATCCGGTCGCCGCTGATCCGCACGTCCACCACCCGGCCGTCCGCCAGCCTGGCTCCGGTGAGCAGCAGGACGGGCCCGTGCCCGAGCGGGTTGGCGGCCGGTCCGGGTCCGGGGTGCGGTCCGTCGGCGGCTGCGCTGTCCATCGCCCGGCTCCTTCTGGCATCCGGTTCCTGCTCGGGTCAATGAGCGACGAGCCTACGGCGGGCGGACCCGGGGCGCCGGGAGGCGGGCAAAAGTCGTATCGGCTCGGGGCGCGCCTCCGGAGGCCGGTCGAACGCCCGGCCTTCGATCGTTCGCCCGTGCGGCCCGTCGACCTGCGGACTTCGCCGCGCGATACGGATTTCACCTCTGGGCGCGGAACGTGTAATCTCTTCCTCGTTCGCCCCTATAGCTCAGTCGGTAGAGCGTCTCCATGGTAAGGAGAAGGTCTGCGGTTCGATTCCGCATGGGGGCTCTGGTGAGAAGGAGTAGGCTTCGGCTGCGCTCCGGATCACTGTGGCGGTGTAGCTCAGTTGGTAGAGCAAGCGGCTCATAATCGCTGTGTCACCGGTTCAAGTCCGGTCACCGCTACCCCGCGTAGTCGGTCGGGGGATCACACTCCCGGTCGGCTACTGTTGTCTGTGTTCTTATTCATTGTCCAAGGAAGGCACTCCCGTGGCTGCCACCGATGTCCGCCCGAAGATCACGCTGGCCTGCGTGGAGTGCAAGGAGCGGAACTACATCACCAAGAAGAACCGGCGTAACGACCCGGACCGTCTTGAGATGAAGAAGCACTGCCCCCGCTGCAACTCGCACACCGCGCACCGCGAGACCCGCTGACCCTGTTGTAGGGCATCGGGCCTGCGTGAAACAGGTCTACGGCTCCGGGCCGCATCCCTCACTGGGGGGTGCGGCCCGGAGTCTTTTGCGTCCGAACCGCCTTGTCCACCGCGTTTCCACCGCGTTTCCTAGGAGCTGCCGATGGCACTCGACCCCTCCTTCATCGGGCGGACCTACCCGCCCACCGAGCCGTACGAGGTCGGCCGGGAGAAGATCCGCGAGTTCGCCGTCGCCGTGGGTGACGCCAATCCGGTGTACCGCGACCCGGAGGCCGCCAAGGCGCTCGGCCACCCGGACGTGATCGCCCCGCCGACCTTCCCGATCCTGCTCACCATGCGGGCCTCCGCCCAGGTGGTCCAGGACCCGGAGCTGGGCCTCGACTACAGCCGGGTCGTGCACGGCGACCAGAAGTTCAGCTACACCCGCCCGGTGCGGGCCGGCGACCGGCTGACCGTCTCGGTCACCGTCGACAACATCAAGTCGCTGGCCGGCAACGACGTGCTCACCGTGCGTGGCGAGGTCGCCGACGAGACCGGCGAGCACGTGGTGACGTCGGTCATGACCCTGGTGGCCCGGGCCGCCGACGAGAAGGCGGGGGAGTGAGCCCGATGGCGATCCGATACGACGAGGTCGGGGTCGGCACCGAGCTGCCGGCGCAGTCCTTCCCGGTGACCCGGGCCGCGCTGGTGCAGTACGCGGGCGCCTCCGGGGACTTCAACCCGATCCACTGGAACGAGAAGTTCGCGCTGGAGGTCGGCCTGCCCGACGTCATCGCGCACGGCATGTTCACCATGGCCGAGGCGGTCCGGGTGGTGACCGACTGGGTCGGCGACCCGGCCGCCGTGGTCGAGTACGGCGTCCGGTTCGTCCGTCCGGTGCCGGTGCCCAACGACGGCACCGGCTCGGTGGTCGACGTCACCGGCAAGGTGGCCAAGCTGCTCGACGGCAACCGGGTCCAGGTCGACCTGCTGGCGACCTACCAGGGCCAGAAGGTGCTCGGCATGGCGAAGGCGGTCGTCCGGCTCGCCTGAGCCGGCACTCCTTCGCACCGCCCCGCATGCCGGGGCACCCCGCCCGCCCCGGCACGGCCCCGGGCCGGGCGGGAGCGGGCTCCCCGTACCCTGGGGGCGTGCTGGAAGAACTCGACGCCCCCCTCGCCCCGCTGACCACCCTGCGGCTCGGCGGCCCGGCCCGCCGCCTGGTGACCGCGCACACCGACGCCGAGGTGATCGCCGCCGTCCGCGCCGCGGACACGGCGGGGGAGCCGCTGCTGGTGCTCGGCGGCGGCTCCAACCTGGTGATCGGTGACGCCGGGTTCCCCGGCACCGTGCTGCGGATCGCCACCACCGGGTTCACCCTGGACGGCACCGCGCTGGAGCTGGCCGCCGGCGAGGTCTGGGCCGACGCGGTGACCCGCGCTGTCGGGGCCGGGCTGGCCGGGATCGAGTTCCTGGCCGGCATCCCCGGCTCGGCCGGTGCCACCCCGGTGCAGAACGTCGGCGCCTACGGCCAGGAGGTCGCTCTGACGATCACCGAGGTGGTCGCCTACGACCGCCGGGCCGACGAGGTGGTCACCCTCCCGAACGCCGAGTGCGCGTTCTCCTACCGGCACAGCCGCTTCAAGGCCGACCCCGAGCGCTACGTGGTGCTGCGGGTCCGCTTCGGGCTGGAGGACGCCGGCGGGCTCTCCACCCCGGTCCGCTACGCCGAGGTCGCCAAGCACTTCGGGGTGGCGCAGGACGAGCGGGTCGACCTGCGGGCGGCGTACGGGGCCGTGCTCGGGCTGCGGGCCGGCAAGGGCATGGTGCTGGACCCGGCGGACCACGACACCTGGTCGGCGGGCTCCTTCTTCACCAACCCGGTGCTGGACTCCGAGCAGTACGCGGCGTTCCTGGCGCTCGCCGCCGGGCGCGAGCTGAGCGCCCCCGCCTACCCGGCGGCGGACGGGCACACCAAGACCTCGGCCGCCTGGCTGATCGACCGGGCCGGCTTCGGCAAGGGCTACGGGAGCGGTCCGGCGACCCTCTCCACCAAGCACACCCTGGCGCTCACCAACCGCGGCGCGGCCACCACCGAGGACCTGCTCGCCCTGGCCCGGGAGATCCGGGACGGGGTGCGGGCGGCCTTCGGGGTGGAGCTGGTGAACGAGCCGGTGATGGTCGGCGTCAGCCTCTAGGGGTCCGCGCCCCGGATCCGGGGCCCCGGATCCGGCGCCCCGGATCCCGCCGCTCAGGCCGTCAGCCAGGCGTCGACGTCGGCCAGCAGTTCCTTCCGCACGCTGTCGGGCGCGCACGAGCCGCGCACCGACTGCCGGGCCAGCTCCGCCAGCTCCGGGTCGGAGAAGCCCAGGACGTCGCGGGCCAGGTCGTACTGGTCGGCGAGCCTGGCGCCGAACAGCAGCGGGTCGTCGGCGCCGAGCGCCAGCGGCACCCCGGCGTCGAACAGCCGGCGCAGCGGGACGTCCTCCGGGCGCTCGTACACGCCCAGCGAGACGTTCGAGGACGGGCAGACCTCGCAGGTCACCTGACGGTCGGCCAGCCGCTGCATCAGCCGCTCGTCCTCGGCCGCCCGCACCCCGTGGCCGATCCGGCCGGCGCCGAGGTCGTCCAGGCAGTCCCGGACGGACTCCGGGCCGGCCAGTTCGCCGCCGTGCGGGGCGGCCAGCAGCCCGCCCCGGCGGGCGATGTCGAAGGCCCGGTCGAAGTCGCGGGCCAGGCCGCGGCGCTCGTCGTTGGACAGGCCGAAGCCGACCACGCCCCGGTCGGTGTAGCGGACGGCGAGCCGGGCCAGGGTCCTGGCGTCCATCGGGGACTTCATCCGGTTGGCCGCGACCAGGACCCTGATGCCGACCCCGGTGGCGGCGGCGGCCTGCTCCACCGCGTCCAGGATCAGTTCCAGGGCCGGGATCAGCCCGCCCAGCCGGGGCGCGTAGGAGGTCGGGTCGACCTGGATCTCCAGCCAGCGGGAGCCGTCCCGCCGCTCGTCCTCGGCGGTCTCCAGGACCAGCCGGCGGATGTCCTCCTCGTCGCGGAGGACCGAGCGGGCGGTGTCGTAGAGGCGCTGGAACCGGAACCAGCCGCGTTCGTCGGTGGCCCGCAGTCGGGGCGTCCCGCCGGAGCTGAGCGCCTCCGGCAGCCGGACACCGTGCTTGTCGGCCAGTTCCAGCAGGGTGGCCGGGCGCATCGAGCCGGTGAAGTGCAGGTGCAGGTGGGCCTTCGGGAGGTCCCTGACGTCGCGCGGATTCAGCAGGCGTTCCATTCACGAATCCTGCCGTATCGGGGGCCCCTACGGGAACCGCCCTCTTCCCGGCCCCCGAAGGGGTGAAAAGAGGGCGGTCCGGTCAAGCGGTGTTGACGTCACGTTCCGAGGAGGCCGCGAGCGGCTCCCGGGCGGGGAGGGGTCAGCGGGCCTCGGCCAGCAGCTTCTGGATCCGGCCGACACCCTCGGCGAGGTCGGCGTCGCCCAGGGCGTAGGAGAGCCGCAGGTAGCCGGGGGTCCCGAACGCCTCGCCGGGGACGACCGCGACCTCGACCTCGTCCAGGATCAGCGAGGCGAGCTCGGCCGAGGTCTGCGGACGCTGCCCGCGGATCTCCTTGCCCAGCAGGGCCTTGACGGACGGGTACACGTAGAAGGCGCCCTCGGGCTCGGGGCAGAGCACGCCGTCGATCTCGTTCAGCATCCGGACGATGGTGCGGCGGCGCCGGTCGAAGGCGGTGCGCATCTCGTGGACGGCGGAGAGGTCGCCGGCGACGGCGGCCAGGGCGGCGCGCTGGGCCACGTTGGAGACGTTCGAGGTGGCGTGCGACTGCAGGTTGGTCGCGGCCTTGATCACGTCCTTGGGGCCGATCACCCAGCCCACCCGCCAGCCGGTCATCGCGTAGGTCTTGGCGACACCGTTGACGACGATGGTCCGGTCCGCCAGCTCCGGCAGCAGGGCCGGCAGCGAGACGAACTCCGCTTCGCCGTAGACCAGGTGCTCGTAGATCTCGTCGGTCAGCACCCAGAGCCCGTGCTCCAGGGCCCAGCGGCCGATCGCCTCGGCCTCGGCCCGGGTGTACACCGCGCCGGTCGGGTTGGACGGCGAGACGAAGAGCACCACCTTGGTGTTCTCGGTCCGCGCGGCCTCCAGCTGCTCGACCGAGACCTTGTAACCGGTGGTCTCGTCGGTCACGACCTCCACCGGCACACCGCCGGCCAGCTGGATCGACTCCGGGTAGGTGGTCCAGTACGGGGCCGGGACGATGACCTCGTCGCCCGGGTCGAGGATCGCCGCGAACGCCTCGTAGATCGCCTGCTTGCCGCCGTTGGTCACCAGCACCTGGGAGGCGTCCACCGCGTAGCCGGAGTCGCGCAGCGTCTTGGCCGCGATCGCCGCCTTGAGCTCCGGCAGACCGCCGGCCGGGGTGTAGCGGTGGTTCCTCGGGTCGCGGCACGCCTCGACGGCGGCCTCGACGATGTAGTCCGGGGTGGGGAAGTCCGGCTCGCCGGCGCCGAAGCCGATGACGGGCCGGCCGGCCGCCTTGAGGGCCTTGGCCTTGGCGTCCACGGCGAGGGTGGCGGACTCGGCGATCGCGCCGATCCGGGCGGAGACCCGGCGGTCGGCGGGGCGGACGGAACGGTCGGGCTGCGGGGTGGAAGCGCTCATGCCTGCATGGTCGCAGACCGCACATCGCCCGGGCACGGCGGTTTCACCATATGTACGGGACCGTCCGGATGGCGGCCCGGTGGGGCCCCGGTGACGGCCCGAAAAAGAAGAGGTTCGACCAAACACCCCTCCACCCCGTACACTCACTGATCGACGGCCACCGAACGAACCGGAGCCTCCACCGCCGCACAGAAGCTGTGCGGACATCGGCGGAAGATGCGGTAGGTTGGTCGTCGCTACTGGGGCCGCGAGGTTCCGTAGGGCAATAGCTCAATTGGTAGAGCACCGGTCTCCAAAACCGGCGGTTGGGGGTTCAAGTCCCTCTTGCCCTGCTGCTTGATCCGTAATCAGCCCGTTCGCTCCACAGAGCGAACGGGCTTGATGCGGAGAGGGCGCCGATCAGCACCGCTAGCCGGCCGCTCGTGCCCCTTCGGGTACGCAGTCGACGCCCGGCAGGACCCGGATTCAGGTGAGGACGAGTGACGGAGACCACGGGCTCCACCGCAACGCCTGAGAGCGGCAACCCCGAGGGGGCCGACGGCGCTGCCGAGGCGACCCCTGCGGAGGGTGACTCGCGCCGCAAGCGTTCTGGCGAGAAGAAGTCCGGCAAGCGGGCCAAGAAGGGCGTGTTCGCCCGCCTCGCGCTGTTCTACCGGCAGATCATCGCCGAACTGCGCAAGGTCGTCTGGCCGAGCCGCAACCAGCTGGTGAGCTACACCACGGTCGTGGTCGTGTTCGTCGTGGTGGTGATGGCCTTCGTCTCCGGCCTCGACTACGGCTTCTCCAAGGCCGCCCTCTGGATCTTCGGCTGACCAAGCCGTTCCACCTGTGCGTTCAACCTCCCGACCCGGGCCGGTCCTCGGCCCGGGTCGAGCTGTCTGCGTCGGAGGTACGGGGCCGCTACCGTTGACTCGGTACTGTTGAAGTCTTCGAGGCGAACTTCCGGCGACCGCGTGAGCGGAGCGGAGCCGGACCGTCGCGGAGCGTGCCACCTTCACCATCTCCAGGAAAGAAGCAGCCACCGTGTCTGAGTCCCCCCTGTACGACGCCGACGAGACCGTCCTCGAGGCGGATGTCGCCGCCGAGGACGCGGCCGAGCTGGCTGACGCCGTCGAGTCCGACGAGCAGCAGATCGTGGACGCGGTCGACGCCGACGAGGACGAGGTCGAGGCGGACGACGAGGCCGAGGCCGGCGAGCCGGCCGAGGAGGTCGCGCTGCACGTGGAGGCCGAGGAGGAGCTCGCCGAGGACGCCGAGAGCGCCGAGGGCACCGACGAGGACGCCGACGCCGAGGAGGCCGAGGAAGAGGCCGAGGAGGCCGTCGAGGTCGACCCGGTCGCCAAGTTCCGCGAGGACCTCCGGTTCATGCCGGGCGAGTGGTACGTGATCCACACCTACGCCGGCTACGAGAACCGGGTGAAGCAGAACCTGGAGCAGCGCGCGGTCTCCCTCAACGTCGAGGAGTACATCTTCCAGGCCGAGGTGCCGCAGGAGGAGGTCGTCCAGATCAAGAACGGCGACCGCAAGACCATCCGCCAGAACAAGCTCCCCGGCTACGTCCTGGTGCGCATGGACCTCACCCCGGAGTCCTGGGGCGTCGTGCGCAACACCCCCGGTGTCACCGGCTTCGTCGGCAACGCCTACGACCCGTACCCGCTGACCCTGGACGAGGTCGTCAAGATGCTCGCGCCCGACGTCGAGCGCCAGGCGGCCAAGGACGCCGGCAAGCCCTCGCCGATCAAGCCCAGCGAGATCCAGGTCCTCGACTTCGAGGTCGGCGACTCGGTCACCGTCACCGACGGCCCGTTCGCGACCCTGCAGGCGACCATCAACGAGATCAACCCCGACTCGAAGAAGGTCAAGGGCCTGGTCGAGATCTTCGGCCGGGAGACCCCGGTCGAGCTCTCCTTCGACCAGATCCAGAAGAACTAGTCCCACTGTCTTCGGATTCGGGGCGGGCCCGCGGGCCCGCCCCGAATCCGTTTTGGTCCAGCGACGCCGAGGCGTTAGCCTGGTCCGATGTGTGTGCTGGCGACCGGGTGTCGCCCCGTGTCCGCACACACCAGCAATCACCTCTCGGAAGGACCCGGAGAGACATGCCTCCCAAGAAGAAGAAGGTCACGGGGCTTATCAAGCTCCAGATCAACGCCGGTGCGGCCAACCCGGCCCCGCCGGTCGGCCCCGCGCTGGGTCAGCACGGCGTCAACATCATGGAGTTCTGCAAGGCGTACAACGCCGCGACCGAGTCGCAGCGCGGCATGATCGTGCCGGTGGAGATCACGGTCTACGAGGACCGTTCCTTCACCTTCATCACGAAGACGCCGCCGGCCGCGCGCCTCATCCTGAAGGCCGCCGGCGTCGACAAGGGTTCGAGCGAGCCGCACAAGACCAAGGTCGCGAAGCTCACCGCCGCCCAGGTCCGTGAGATCGCCACGACCAAGATGCCCGACCTGAACGCCAACGACCTGGATGCCGCGTCCAAGATCATCGCCGGCACCGCCCGGTCGATGGGCATCACGGTCGAGGGCTGAGAACCTCCCTTCCCGTCAGGGAAAAGTTGATTCAGCCGTCCCCGTGGTAGGGCCCGCGCAGGCCCGTGACACCACAACTCCATTCACCATTCAGGAGCAGCTATGAAGCGCAGCAAGGCCCTGAAGGCCGCGGACGCCCAGGTCGACCGCGAGCGCCTTTACGCCCCCCTCGAGGCCATCCGCCTCGCCAAGGCGACCAGCACCAGCAAGTTCGACGGCACCGTCGAGGTCGCCATGCGTCTGGGTGTCGACCCGCGCAAGGCCGACCAGATGGTCCGCAGCACCGTGATCCTCCCGCACGGCACCGGTAAGACCGCTCGGGTCCTGGTCTTCGCGACCGGCGAGCGTGCCGAGGCCGCGCGTGCTGCGGGCGCCGACATCGTCGGTGCCGACGAGCTCATCGACGAGGTCGCGAAGGGCAAGCTGGACTTCGACGCCGTCGTCGCCACCCCGGACCTCATGGGCAAGGTCGGCCGCCTCGGCCGCGTGCTCGGTCCCCGTGGTCTGATGCCGAACCCGAAGACCGGCACCGTGACCCCGGATGTCGCCAAGGCTGTCAACGACATCAAGGGCGGCAAGATCGAGTTCCGCGTCGACAAGCACTCGAACCTGCACTTCATCATCGGGAAGGCTTCCTTCACCGACGAGCAGCTGGTCGAGAACTACGCCGCCGCGCTGGACGAGGTGCTCCGCGCCAAGCCGTCCGCCGCCAAGGGCCGCTACATCAAGAAGACCGCGTTCTCGACCACCATCGGCCCCGGCATCCTGGTGGACCCGAACCGCACCCGTAACCTCCTCGTCGAGGAGGACCCGGCCGCGGTCTGATCGCAGCCGACCTTCGTACGGCGGGCCCGTACCCCCTTCACCGGGGGTACGGGCCCGCCGTCGTTTCCCGATCGGTACCCCCTGCCGGGGGAACGGGCGCACGGTCCGTCGTACGCTCGGCCGGTCCGCCCGCGTGTTCCCGGCCGAGGGAGCCCGCCGCCGTCCGACCGCCGGAGTGTGCCGTGCCCGCCCTTCGCCCCGCCGCCAAGGGGGCGGCCCTGTTGCTGCTCGCCGCCGGCCTCACCGCGTGCAGTGTGCTGGCCGTCTCCGGCGACCGCACCCCGATCAGCGACAGGCCCACCGTCCGGCCGCCCCGACAGGTGCTGCTGTCCGCCTCGCAACGGCTGGACGACTCCGGCGGGGCGCGGATCCGGACGGTCGAGGAGGGCCCGGCGGGGCGGCGGAGCGCGAGCGGCACGGTGTCCTGGGGCGCGAACGACTCGGCCGAGCTGACCGTCACCGACGAACTGGGCACCGGGCGGCTGCGGGGCCGGGACGGCGCGCTGGACCTCGGCTACGCCGGCGCGGCACCCCGCACCGCGGACCGGGACCGGGCGGAGTCGCTGGATCCGCGCGCCGTCCCCGGCGGGCAGGGCGGCTGGTCCGGCGGCTGGATCACCGGACTGCTCGCCAACCCGGGCGGGTCGGCGCGGCTGATGGCGCTGGCCGGCAAGCTCACCCCGCTGGGCGGGGAGGAGCTGAACGGCGGGACGGTCGCGCACTACCGGGGCGCCGCGCCGGTGGCGGACTACTTCGGCGCCGAGGAGGGGCTGAGCCCGGCCCGGCTGAACGAGGTGCTCGACTACTACGGCCGGCGCGGGGTCGGCGCCGTCGAGTACGACTTCTGGGTGGCGCCGGGGGACCGGCTGCTGAGGGTGCGGTCCACGTTCCGGGGCGCGTCCGGCGCGGTGGTGACCACCACGGACATCACCGAGGGCGCCGAGCCCACCGACGGCACTGCGACCGACGCGCCCGCCGACCGGCCCGCCGAGTCGCCCGGCGGGACGCCCGCCGCGGCGCCGGCCCCCGCGGGCTGAGCCGGTCGGCCCCGGTGCGGCGGTGCGGCCGAGTGGCGGGGGGTGCCCCGGAGTCGCGCGGGGCCGGGTGGCATGGTGGGCGGGAGCGGACGGCCCGGCCAGGGTGGCGTCCGCCGAGGACTGATCCGACGGGGAGGCCAGGATGGCGGTGCGGCAGCGGCTGGCGGCGGTGGTCGCCGCCGCGGTGCTGGCGGGCGGCCTGAGCGGGTGCGGCGGGGCGGACGGCCCGGCCCCGGGCGGTTCGTCGAGCGCGTCCGGCTCCCCGACGCCGACGCCCAGCAGCGCCTCCCCTACCTGGCCGGCCAAGCCGACCGACCGCTCGCCGCACGGCGTGCTGCTCTCGGCCCAGCTGGCGATGCAGACCGCGCGCCGGGCCAAGGTGAGCTACCGGCTGGGATCGGACGCCGGCTCCGGTCCGCTGTTCTGGCTGCCGAAGACCGCGCTCCAGGTCAAACGTTCCACCCCGGCCGCGGCCGAGCAACTGATCGTCGTGGACACCGTCGCCTACGAGGGCGGGGACGCTGCCACCGCGGCCCGGCTGGGCGGGCGGCACTGGGAGCGGTTCGCCGGGGCGCCGGGCCCGGACGGCCACCGGGAGATCCCGTACGCCGGGCTGATCGACCTGCTCAACCCGGTGGTGGCGCTGGCCGCCGCGACCGCCGACGGGACCACCGCCCAGTTCGTCGGTGAGGAGAAGTTCGAGGACTCCACGGTGGAGCACTACCGGGTGGGGACCGACGCGGCCCGCTACGCGGCGGCGCAGACCCAGCTGAGCCAGGCCCGCCGGGACGGGCTGCGCACCGCGCTGGCGCCCGGCGGCTCGGCCTCGCTCACCCTGGACCTCTGGCTGAACGACAAGGACCAGCTGGTCCGGCTGCAGCGGACCGGGACCGGCGACAGCGGCCGGCTGGACGACTCGGTGCTCTACACCGAACCCGGTGGCCCGCTCTCGGCGCAGGCCCCGGCCGAGTCGGACACCGTGGACACCGGCACCCGCAGTACCCCGCCGACGGCCCGCTGAGCCCGCCCCGTCCGGTCTCTCCCGTGCCGCTCCCGCGCCCGTCCCGAGCCGCCGGGTCCCTCCCGCCGTGCCGTCCCGCGGCCGTCACCGGGGGCGATTTGCCCCGGACGGCGGCGTCCGGCTACTGTGGCGGAAGCCAAAGACCGCTGGTTGTCGCGCTGCCCCCGTCAGGGAGTACGTGACCGAAGGATCCGCGCCTCGTGCGCGGGCAGCCCGCGCAGGATTGTTTGGAGCTTCGACCTCCGGGTCGCGTGCCTCGCACGTGGACCTGTCGAGTTCACCACGAGCCCCGTGCGCCTGCGCACCGGGGCTCATCTGCTTTTCCGCAGAGGTTCTCCTCCGTCCGGTGGTCCGAGGCGCGAATGGTCGACTCTCGCGGTCGGCCTGATTTCGACATCACGGAAGGAGGCGTAAGCCTATGGCTAGGCCCGACAAGGCTGCTGCCGTCGCCGAGATCACGGAGCTTTTCCGTGGCTCGAACGCGGCGGTGCTGACCGAGTACCGCGGTCTGACGGTGAAGCAGGTCAAGACCCTGCGTCGCTCGCTGGGCGAGAACGCCCAGTACGCCGTGGTGAAGAACACGCTGACCAAGATCGCGGCCAACGAGGTCGGGATCACGGAGCTCGACGACCTGTTCGCCGGTCCGACGGCTGTCGCTTTCGTCACCGGTGACCCGGTGGAGTCGGCGAAGGCTCTGCGTGACTTCGCCAAGGAGAACCCTGCTCTCGTCATCAAGGGCGGTGTCCTTGACGGTAAGGCGCTGTCCGCCGACGAGATCAAGAAGCTCGCGGACCTCGAGTCCCGCGAGGTGCTGCTCGCCAAGCTGGCGGGTGCCATGAAGGGCAAGCAGTCGCAGGCTGCCGCGCTCTTCCAGGCCCTGCCCTCGAAGCTCGTCCGCACGGTCGAGGCGCTTCGGGAAAAGGTCGAGCAGGGCGGTGCCGGTACGCCGGCTCCCGCCGCCGAGGAGACCGCGGCCGAGTAATCGGCCGAGGCCCTGCCTCGCTGCGGGCCCGTACGCCCGCCAACCCGTACATCCGGCACCACCTGCCGATTTAGTGGAAGGACGCCAATCATGGCGAAGCTGTCCCAGGACGAGCTGCTCGCGCAGTTCGAGGAGCTCACCCTCATCGAGCTGGCCGCGTTCGTGAAGGCCTTCGAGGAGAAGTTCGACGTCACCGCCGCCGCTCCGGTCGCCGTTGCCGGCATCGCCGGCCCGGGCGCCGTGGCCGAGGCCGTCGAGGAGCAGGACGAGTTCGACGTCATCCTCGAGGGCGCTGGCGACAAGAAGATCCAGGTCATCAAGGAGGTGCGCACCCTGACCTCCCTCGGCCTGAAGGAGGCCAAGGACCTCGTTGACACCGCTGGTGCCAAGGTCCTGGAGAAGGTTGCCAAGGACGTTGCCGAGAAGGCCAAGGCCGCTCTCGAGGGCGCCGGCGCCAAGGTCACCGTCAAGTGACTCTCCCCCGGCCCTAGCGGCCGGGTGGTGCCCCCAGCCCCTTCCGGGGGGCAGGAGCTCCGAGGCCGGGCCGATCACCCTTGCGGGTGGTCGGCCCGGCTTTTTCGCGTTTCCGGCGCCTCCGGGCCGCCGCCCCGGGTGGATTCCGGCCGTCGTCGGCCGTCGCGCGCCCCGTCGTCCGGCCGCTGCCGGGGCCGCCGCCCCGGTCGCCGCAGGGCCCGGGCCGACGGCCCGGCGGCCCGTCGGCCGCCCGCCGACGGCCGGTCGGTGGCCGGTCCCCGGCCGGTCCGTGGCCGGACACACCGGTGTGGCCGATCGGGCACTCGGCACTGTCGGTGCGGACGGGTATGGTGATCGCTGTCATCGCCTACGGCCCCGACCACGGCTTCTGTAACGCCGGGGTGGCCCGGAGCGATGAAAGGGACGAGGCCCGCACCGGAGGCGGGCCCTTGACGAACCCGGCGGCGCGCGCGATTCTCGATCCGCGAGTCCGCCCCGGTTGGTCGACCGCCGGATGCATAACCGGCGGCTCCGGAGGGAAGTGACTCCACGTGAGTCGTGGGCCCGGACGAGTCCGGGTCGCTGCAGTACCCGAAGGGCGTTCGCGCCCGACGGCTACCGGGAGGAGTCTCCGATTCGGTCTCCGAATCAGAGCTGGACAGCAGTGTCGCCTTTGGCTACACTGTCCCTTTGCGCTGCCTGTTAGCTGCTCCGTGACTCGTCGCCCGGAGTTTGCGTTGCCCTGAAGGGGTCTGGCACCGCCTCCGCAATGCGGCTCTGACCTGAGGTTTCGACCTCGGCGGAGGCCAGCGGCGAGGGAGGTGGGACCGAGCCCGTGAAGGCCCGGCCGGTACGCGCGTAGTGAGCTCCGAGCCCTCGGAAGGACCCCCCTCTTGGCCGCGCCGCGCAACGCCTCGAACAATTCCGCCGCATCCACCGCCCCGCTCCGCGTCTCCTTCGCGAAGATCAAGGAGCCCCTCGAGGTCCCGAACCTCCTGGCCCTGCAGACCGAGAGCTTTGACTGGCTGCTCGGTAATGCGGCCTGGAAGTCCCGGGTCGAGCGGGCGTTGGACAATGGTCAGGACGTCCCCACGAAGTCCGGTCTGGAGGAGATCTTCGAGGAGATCTCCCCGATCGAGGACTTCAGCGGGTCGATGTCGCTGACCTTCCGCGACCACCGTTTCGAGCCGCCGAAGAACTCCATTGACGAGTGCAAGGACCGCGACTTCACGTTCGCGGCCCCGCTCTTCGTCACGGCCGAGTTCACCAACAACGAGACCGGTGAGATCAAGTCTCAGACGGTCTTCATGGGCGATTTCCCGCTCATGACCCACAAGGGCACGTTCGTGATCAACGGCACCGAGCGTGTCGTCGTGTCGCAGCTCGTCCGCTCGCCGGGCGTGTACTTCGACTCCACCCTGGACAAGGTGTCCGACAAGGACATCTACTCCTGCAAGGTCATCCCCTCGCGTGGGGCCTGGCTGGAGATGGAGATCGACAAGCGCGACATGGTCGGCGTTCGCATCGACCGTAAGCGCAAGCAGTCGGTCACCGTGCTGCTGAAGGCCCTCGGCTGGACCAACGAGATGATTCTCGAGGAGTTCGGCGAGTACGAGTCGATGCGCGCCACCCTGGAGAAGGACCACACCCAGGGCCAGGACGACGCGCTGCTCGACATCTACCGCAAGCTGCGTCCCGGGGAGCCGCCGACGCGCGAGGCCGCGCAGACGCTGCTGGAGAACCTGTACTTCAACCCGAAGCGCTACGACCTCGCCAAGGTCGGCCGCTACAAGGTGAACCGCAAGCTCGGCAACGCCGAGTCGCTGGACTCCGGTGTGCTCACCGAGCCCGACATCATCAACGCGATCAAGTACCTGGTCAAGCTGCACGCCGGCGAGGTCGACTGGCGTGACGAGACCGGCCGCGACATCGTGGTCGAGGTCGACGACATCGACCACTTCGGCAACCGCCGCCTGCGCAACGTGGGCGAGCTCATCCAGAACCAGGTCCGTACGGGTCTCGCCCGTATGGAGCGGGTCGTGCGCGAGCGCATGACCACCCAGGACGTCGAGGCGATCACGCCGCAGACCCTGATCAACATCCGGCCGGTCGTCGCCTCCATCAAGGAGTTCTTCGGCACCAGCCAGCTGTCGCAGTTCATGGACCAGACGAACCCGCTGTCGGGCCTGACCCACAAGCGCCGTCTGTCCGCCCTCGGCCCCGGTGGTCTGTCCCGTGAGCGGGCCGGCTTCGAGGTCCGTGACGTGCACCCCTCGCACTACGGCCGCATGTGTCCGATCGAGACCCCCGAAGGCCCGAACATCGGTCTGATCGGCTCGCTCGCCTCCTACGGCCGGGTCAACGCGTTCGGCTTCATCGAGACCCCGTACCGCAAGGTCATCGAGGGTGTCGTCACCGAGCAGGTCGACTACCTCACCGCCGACGAGGAGGACCGCTTCGTCATCGCGCAGGCCAACGCCCCGCTGACGGCGGAGCTGACCTTCGCGGAGCCGCGTGTCCTGGTCCGCCGCCGCGGCGGCGAGATCGACTACATCCCGGGCACCGAGATCGACTACATGGACGTCTCGCCGCGCCAGATGGTGTCGGTCGCGACCGCCATGATCCCGTTCCTCGAGCACGACGACGCCAACCGCGCGCTCATGGGCTCGAACATGATGCGCCAGGCGGTGCCGCTGCTGAAGAGCGAGGCTCCGCTGGTCGGTACCGGCATGGAGTACCGCTGCGCCGTCGACGCCGCGGACGTCATCACCGCCGAGAAGGCCGGTGTCGTCCAGGAGGTCTCGGCCGACTACGTCACCGTGGCCAACGACGACGGCACGTACACCACGTACCGCGCCGCCAAGTTCACCCGCTCCAACCAGGGCACCGCCTTCAACCAGAAGGTGCTCGTCGACGAGGGCGCCCGGGTCGAGTCCGGCCAGGTGCTCGCCGACGGTCCCTGCACGGACGAGGGCGAGATGGCCCTCGGCAAGAACCTCCTCGTGGCGTTCATGTCCTGGGAGGGTCACAACTACGAGGACGCGATCATCCTGTCGCAGCGCCTCGTGCAGGACGACGTCCTCTCCTCGATCCACATCGAGGAGCACGAGGTCGACGCCCGTGACACCAAGCTGGGCCCGGAGGAGATCACCCGGGACATCCCGAACGTCTCCGAGGAGGTCCTCGCCGACCTCGACGAGCGCGGCATCATCCGCATCGGCGCCGATGTCGTCACCGGCGACATCCTGGTCGGCAAGGTCACGCCCAAGGGCGAGACCGAGCTGACCCCGGAGGAGCGCCTGCTCCGCGCGATCTTCGGCGAGAAGGCCCGTGAGGTCCGCGACACCTCGCTGAAGGTGCCGCACGGTGAGTCCGGCAAGGTCATCGGCGTCCGCGTCTTCGACCGCGAAGAGGGCGACGAGCTGCCCCCGGGCGTCAACCAGCTGGTCCGCGTCTACGTGGCCCAGAAGCGCAAGATCACCAACGGTGACAAGCTCGCCGGCCGTCACGGCAACAAGGGCGTCATCTCGAAGATCCTGCCGGTCGAGGACATGCCGTTCCTGGAGGACGGCACCCCGGTCGACATCATCCTCAACCCGCTGGGTGTCCCGTCCCGAATGAACCCGGGACAGGTCCTGGAGATCCACCTCGGGTGGCTCGCCAAGCAGGGCTGGGACGTCTCCGGCCTCGCCGACGAGTGGGCCCAGCGCCTCCAGGCGATCGGCGCCGACCAGGTCGACGGTGGCACCAACCTCGCCACCCCGGTCTTCGACGGCGCCCGCGAGGACGAGATCACCGGCCTGCTGGACCACACCACCCTCACCCGTGACGGTGAGCGCCTGGTGAACTCCACCGGTAAGGCCCGGCTGTACGACGGCCGCTCCGGCGAGCCGTTCCCGATGCCGGTCTCGGTCGGCTACATGTACATCCTCAAGCTGCACCACCTGGTCGACGACAAGCTGCACGCCCGTTCGACCGGCCCGTACTCGATGATCACCCAGCAGCCGCTCGGTGGTAAGGCGCAGTTCGGTGGTCAGCGCTTCGGTGAGATGGAGGTGTGGGCCCTTGAGGCATACGGCGCGGCCTACGCGCTGCAGGAGCTCCTCACCATCAAGTCCGACGACGTCCTCGGCCGTGTGAAGGTCTACGAGGCCATCGTCAAGGGCGAGAACATCCCCGAGCCCGGCATTCCCGAGTCCTTCAAGGTTCTCATCAAGGAAATGCAGTCGCTCTGCCTCAACGTGGAGGTGCTGTCCTCGGACGGCCAGTCCATCGAGATGCGGGACTCCGACGAGGACGTGTTCCGCGCCGCCGAGGAGCTCGGCATCGACCTGTCCCGGCGCGAGCCGAGCAGCGTCGAAGAGGTCTGACGGAGGCCGGGCCCGGCCGCTCACCGAGCGGCCGGCCCGCCCCCAGGCCCCCCTCAGACCACATGAACGACTCTCGACTTACGAAAGAGGGCTTGACGACCAGTGCTTGACGTCAACTTCTTCGACGAGCTCCGCATCGGCCTGGCCACCGCCGACGACATCCGCCAGTGGTCGCACGGCGAGGTCAAGAAGCCGGAGACCATCAACTACCGCACCCTGAAGCCCGAAAAGGACGGACTCTTCTGCGAGAAGATCTTCGGTCCGACCCGGGACTGGGAGTGCTACTGCGGCAAGTACAAGCGCGTCCGCTTCAAGGGCATCATCTGTGAGCGCTGCGGCGTCGAGGTGACGCGCGCCAAGGTGCGCCGTGAGCGGATGGGCCACATCGAGCTGGCCGCCCCGGTCACCCACATCTGGTACTTCAAGGGTGTGCCGTCCCGCCTCGGCTACCTGCTGGACCTGGCGCCGAAGGACCTCGAGAAGGTCATCTACTTCGCCGCCTACATGATCACCTGGGTGGACGACGAGCGTCGCCAGCGCGACCTCCCGTCGCTGGAGGCGCACGTCTCGGTCGAGCGTCAGCAGATCGAGAACCGTCGCGACTCCGACCTCGAGGCGCGCGCCAAGAAGGCCGAGACCGACCTGGCCGAGCTGGAGGCCGAGGGCGCCAAGGCCGACGTGCGCCGCAAGGTGCGCGAGGGCGCCGAGCGCGAGATGAAGCAGCTGCGCGACCGCGCGCAGCGCGAGCTCGACCGTCTCGACGAGGTGTGGGCGCGCTTCAAGAACCTCAAGGTCCAGGACCTCGAGGGCGACGAGCTGCTCTACCGCGAGCTGCGCGACCGCTTCGGCACCTACTTCTCCGGCTCGATGGGCGCGGCGGCCCTCAAGGACCGCCTCGAGACCTTCGACCTGGCGGAGGAGTCCGAGCGCCTGCGCGAGATCATCCGCACCGGCAAGGGCCAGAAGAAGACCCGCGCGCTCAAGCGCCTCAAGGTCGTCTCCGCGTTCCTGCAGACCACCAACAAGCCCAACGGCATGGTGCTGGACTGCGTCCCGGTCATCCCGCCGGACCTGCGTCCGATGGTGCAGCTGGACGGTGGCCGCTTCGCGACCTCCGACCTGAACGACCTGTACCGCCGTGTCATCAACCGCAACAACCGCCTGAAGCGGCTTCTCGACCTCGGTGCCCCCGAGATCATCGTGAACAACGAGAAGCGCATGCTCCAGGAGGCCGTCGACGCGCTGTTCGACAACGGCCGCCGCGGCCGTCCGGTCACCGGCCCGGGCAACCGCCCGCTGAAGTCCCTCAGCGACATGCTGAAGGGCAAGCAGGGTCGTTTCCGTCAGAACCTGCTCGGCAAGCGAGTCGACTACTCGGCCCGTTCGGTCATCGTCGTCGGCCCGCAGCTCAAGCTGCACCAGTGCGGTCTGCCCAAGGCCATGGCGCTGGAGCTCTTCAAGCCGTTCGTGATGAAGCGCCTGGTCGACCTGAACCACGCGCAGAACATCAAGTCGGCCAAGCGCATGGTCGAGCGCGCCCGCCCGGTCGTGTGGGACGTCCTCGAAGAGGTCATCGCCGAGCACCCGGTGCTGCTGAACCGTGCGCCCACCCTGCACCGCCTCGGCATCCAGGCTTTCGAGCCGCAGCTGGTCGAGGGCAAGGCCATCCAGATCCACCCGCTCGTCTGCACCGCGTTCAACGCGGACTTCGACGGTGACCAGATGGCCGTCCACCTGCCGCTCTCCGCGGAGGCGCAGGCCGAGGCCCGCATCCTGATGCTGTCCTCGAACAACATCCTGAAGCCGGCCGACGGTCGCCCCGTCACCATGCCGACCCAGGACATGGTGCTCGGTCTGTTCTTCCTGACCTCGGACCGCGACAACGTGAAGGGCGCCGGCCGCACCTTCTCGTCGACCGCCGAGGCGATCATGGCCTTCGACGCCCGCGAGCTGGGCGTCCAGGCTCCGATCGAGCTGCGCCTGCCGATCGGCACCGTGCCGCCGCGCGGCTGGACCCCGCCGCTGGACGAGGACGGTCAGTCGTCCTGGTTCGAGGGCGAGTCCTTCCGCCTGAAGACCACCCTGGGCCGCGCGCTCTTCAACGAGCTGCTGCCCGAGGACTACCCGTTCGTCGACTACGAGGTGGGCAAGAAGCAGCTCTCCGCGATCGTCAACGACCTGGCCGAGCGCTACCCCAAGGTCACCGTCGCGGCGACCCTGGACAACCTGAAGGCGGCCGGCTTCCACTGGTCGACCCGTTCGGGTGTCACCGTCTCGATCTCCGACGTCGTGGTCCCGCCGAACAAGGGCCAGATCCTCGAGGGCTACGAGGCCCAGGCGGAGAAGATCCAGAAGCAGTACGAGCGCGGTCTGATCACCAACGACGAGCGCAAGCAGGAGCTCATCGGCATCTGGACCCGGGCGACCAACGAGGTCGCCGAGGCCATGAACGAGAACTTCCCGAAGACGAACCCCATCTTCATGATGGTCGACTCGGGTGCTCGTGGAAACATGATGCAGATGCGTCAGATCGCCGGTATGCGTGGTCTGGTGTCCAACGCGAAGAACGAGACCATCGCGCGACCCATCAAGGCGTCGTTCCGTGAGGGCCTCTCCGTGCTGGAGTACTTCATCTCCACCCACGGTGCCCGTAAGGGTCTCGCGGACACCGCCCTCCGTACCGCCGACTCCGGTTACCTCACCCGTCGTCTGGTCGACGTCTCCCAGGACGTCATCATTCGCGAGGAGGACTGCGGCACCGAGCGCGGCCTCAAGCTGGCGATCGGCACGGTCGAGAACGGCGTCCTGCGCAAGACGGACGACGTCGAGACCAGCGTCTACGCCCGCATGCTCGCCGAGGACATCACGGTCGACGGCAAGCTGCTGGCCACCGCGAACACCGACCTCGGTGACGTGCTGATCGACGAGCTGATCCGCCACGGCATCGGCGAGGTCAAGACCCGCTCGATCCTGACCTGTGAGTCGGCCGTCGGCACCTGTGCCTTCTGCTACGGCCGCTCGCTGGCCACCGGCAAGCTGGTCGACATCGGTGAGGCGGTCGGCATCATCGCCGCCCAGTCCATCGGTGAGCCCGGTACCCAGCTGACCATGCGTACCTTCCACACCGGTGGTGTGGCCGGTGACGACATCACGCAGGGTCTGCCCCGTGTCGTCGAGCTCTTCGAGGCCCGTACCCCCAAGGGTGTGGCCCCGATCTCGGAGGCCCAGGGCCGGGTCCGCATCGAGGACACCGAGAAGACCCGCAAGCTGGTCGTCACGCCGGACGACGGCACCGACGAGATCGCCTACCCGGTCTCGAAGCGTGTGAAGCTGCTCGTCAGCGAGGGCGAGGCGGTCCAGGTCGGCCAGAAGCTGACCATGGGTGCCACCAACCCGCACGACGTGCTGCGGATCATGGGCCAGCGCGCCGTCCAGATCCACCTGGTCGCCGAGGTCCAGAAGGTCTACAACTCGCAGGGCGTGTCGATCCACGACAAGCACATCGAGATCATCATCCGGCAGATGCTCCGCCGCGTGACGATCATCGAGTCGGGCGACGCCGAGCTGCTCCCGGGCGAGCTCGTCGAGCGTGGCCGCTTCGAGACCGAGAACCGTCGTGTGGTCTCCGAGGGCGGTCACCCCGCCTCCGGCCGTCCGCAGCTGATGGGTATCACCAAGGCTTCGCTGGCCACCGAATCCTGGCTGTCGGCCGCCTCCTTCCAGGAGACGACCCGGGTGCTCACCGACGCGGCGATCCACGCCAAGTCGGACCCGCTGCTGGGCCTCAAGGAGAACGTCATCCTCGGTAAGCTCATCCCGGCCGGTACGGGTCTGCCCCGCTACCGCAACATCCGGGTCGAGCCGACCGAGGAGGCCAAGGCCGCGATGTACTCGGCCGTCGGCTACGACGACTACGACCTGTCGCCCTTCGGCGCCGGCTCCGGCCAGGCGGTCCCGCTGGACGACTACGACTACGGCCCGTACACCGGCTGAGTCGAAGGTTCCTGATCGCAGGGCGGTCACCCCGAACGGGGTGGCCGCCCTGCGGCGTTCCCGGACTCCGTCGCGCGGGGGAGGGCGGAAGACCGGTCCGGCGGGGGAGGCGCCGCCGGACCCGGCCGGGCCAGGCTCGGAGCCGTCGGAACGAGGACGGGCGGAGGGCGCGGGCATGGACGTGCGACGGGTGCTGGGGGCGGTGGCGATCACCGGGGTGGTGGCGCTGGGCTCGATCGGCTGTTTCCGGGACCGGGAGGAGGGGCCCGAGCGGCTGACGGTCTCCTACGGGGTGGCCGGGCCGGTGGCCGAACTGGTGGTGGACGGGGGGACCGGCGGCATCGAGGTGCGGGCCGGGGAGACCCTGCGGGTGGTCGAGAAACAGGCGTTCCGGGGCGACCCGCCGCGGACCCGGCACTCGCTGGTGGACGGCACGCTCCGGCTGGCGTACGACTGCTCGGACTGCGGGGTCGGCTACGAGGTGACCGTCCCGGCCGGCACGGCGGTGCGGCTCACCAGCGGGACCGGCGGGATCCGGCTGCTCGGCCTGGCCGGGGAGGTGCGGGCCACGGCCGGCGTCGGCGGGGTGGAGGGCAGCGGCCTGACCTCGGCGAAGGTGTCGGTCACCGCGGACACCGGCGGCGTGGAGCTCTCCTTCGCCGCGAGCCCGACCACCGTGGAGGCCAGGGCGGAGACCGGCGGGGTGCGGGTCTCGGTGCCCGGCGGCGAGCCGTACGCGGTGGACGCCGGGACCGGCGTCGGCGGGGTCGAGGTGACGGTGCCCCGGCGGGACGGCGCGCCCCGCAGCATCACGGCACGGGCCGGGACCGGGGGCGTGGCGGTCACCGGTGGCTGAGCCCGGGGCCGGGACCGGTTTCGGTTCCGCTTCCGGCTTCGGTTCCGGCTTCGGGTCCGCCTCCGGTTGCGGCTCCGGCGGAGGAGTGCCCACCGCGCTGCCGGTCGGGCATGATCTTCTCCGCGGGGGCGGGTACCCCGGACACGGGGGAGGGGTCATGACCGCACGGTCGGCACGGTGGCGGGCACGGGTGGCCGGGCTCGACCCACGGGTGGTGGACGGCCTGACGGCGGCGGTCTCGGCGGCGGTCTCGCTGTGGTCGGTCTCCCAGGACGAGACCGTCAGGCCGTGGTGGGTCTACCTGCTGGCGCTCGGAACGGCCCTGCCGCTGCCCTGGCGCAGACGGGCACCGGTCACCGTGCTGGTGCTCAGCGGTGGGTTGTCGGCGGTGCTCTCGGTGCTCGCCCACTCGGCGATGCCGCAGCTGCCCCTGTACGCGGTGATCGCGCTCTACACGGTGGCCGACCGGGCCGGGGAGCGGCAGCGCTGGACGGTGCTGGCGGTGACCGTGGTGGCCAACGTGGTGGGCACGCACTCGCCGAACGGCGCGCTGTTCTCGCTGCTCACCTCGGTCGGGGCGTTCGTCTTCGGCTGCCTGGTGCGGGAGCTGCGCCGGCTGGCGGCGGTGGAGGCGGAGCGGGCCCGGGAGGCCGGCCGGCGGGCGGCCAGTGACGCGGCCCGCGCGGTCGTCGAGGAACGCGCCCGGATCGCCCGGGAGATGCACGACATCCTGGCGCACGCCGTCTCGCTGATGGTGATCCAGGCCGAGGCGGGGCCGCTGGTGGTGCGCAGCGATCCGGACCGGGCCGTGAGGACCTTCGACACCATCGCCGACTCGGGGCGGGATGCCATGGTCCAGTTGCGGCGGGTCCTGGGGGTGCTGAAGGAGGAGGGCGCGGCGCCGGAGCTGGCGCCGCAGCCCCGGCTGGCCGAGCTGCCCGCGCTGGTCGAGCGGGTGCGCCGGACCGGGAGGGTGGTCGAGCTGGAACTCGACGACCGGGCCGGGCCACTGCCGGCCGGGGTGGAGGCGGCCGGCTACCGGATCGTGCAGGAGGCGCTGACCAACACGGTCAAGCACGCGCAGGCGGACCGGATCGGGATCCGGGTGGTCCGGGAGGGGGCGGAGCTGGTGGTGCTGGTCTCCGACAACGGGCGCGGGGTGCGGCCCGGGCCGGACCGGGAGCCGGGCGGGCGTTCCGGAGGCCGGGGGCTGGTGGGCATCCGGGAGCGGGCGGCGGCCTGCGGCGGCCGGGCGGAGGCCGGACCCGGGCCGGGCGGCCGGGGGTTCCTGGTGAGCGCCCGGCTGCCGCTGGACGGGAGGGCGGACGGGACGGCGAACGGTTCGGCGGCCGGGCGGCCGGCCCGGGCGGTGCGGGTGGGGGCGGAGGTGACGGGCCCGGCGGGTCGGGCGGGTTCGGGAGAAGGGGCGGGCGGATGAGGCCGATCAGGGTGGTCGTCGCGGACGACCAGGAGCTGGTACGGGCCGGGTTCGGGATGATCCTGGACGCCCAGCCGGACATCGAGGTGGTCGCGGAGGCGGCGGACGGGGCGGAGGCGGTCGAGGCGGTCCGCGTCCACGCCCCGGACGTGCTGCTGCTGGACGTCCGGATGCCCGTCATGGACGGGCTGGAGGCGGCCCGGCGGGTGTGCGCGGATTACCCCGGCACCAAGGTGATCATGCTGACCACCTTCGACATCGACGACTACGTCTTCGACGCGCTGTACGCGGGGGCCAGCGGCTTCCTGCTCAAGGACGTCCGTCGCGACGACCTGGCGCACGGCGTCCGGATGGTGGCCTCCGGGGAGGCGCTGCTGGCGCCCTCGGTGACCCGCCGGCTGATCGGCGAGTTCGCCGCCCGCCGACCCGGCTCCGGCGAGCGCCCGGCCCGGCCGCCGTCCCGGTTGCTGGAGCAGCTGACCGCGCGCGAGCGGGAGACGCTGGTGCTGCTGGCCCGGGGGCTGTCCAACGCCGAGATCGCCGCCGAGCTGGTGGTGAGCGAGCACACGGTGAAGACCCATGTCAGCAATGTGCTGGCCAAGCTGGGGCTGCGGGACCGGGTGCACGCGGTGGTGTTCGCCTACGAGGCGGGCGCGGTGGTGGCCGGCGAGGGCTGAGCGCGGGGGCGTCCTCCCCCGCGCGGGGGAGGCGCCGGATTCGCCGGTGCGGGCGATCCGCGACGAGGGCCCCGGCGGACAGGATCCGTGGTGCCGGCCTTCGCCGGAGCCGCCGGCCGGGCCGGTGGAACCCACCACCTCAGGAGCACCCCGTGCACACCGTGCCGCCCGCCCGCCCCGTCACCCGTGTCGCCGTCGTCGCCGCCCCCGTGCTGATGGCGCTGTACGGCGGTGTCCGACTGCTCGACGGATCGCGCGACCCCGGCCCCGGCTGGCTGGTCGGTCACAGTCTGCTGCTGTTCGCCCCGCTGCTGCTCGCGCTGGAGCGGGCTCCCGGCCCGCGCCGGACGGCCGGGCCCCGGGTGGCCGGCCGGGTGGCGCTGGGGGCGGCGTTCACCGGGCTCGTCGCCTCGCTGGGGCAGATCGGGATCGACCTGTACGTCGGCGCGGTGGCGGTGGACAAGGCCGACCAGAACCGCTTGTTCGAGGCGGTCCAGAGCCGGCCGGGGGTCGAGCCGCTCTTCTACTCCGCTCTCCCGCTGCTGTTCCACCTGGGGGTGCTGGCCCTGCTGGTGGGCGCCTCGGTGGGTGCCGGGCGGGTGCTGCGCTGGTGGAGCCCGGTGCTGATGGCCGTGGCCATCGTGCTGACGGCGGCCGATCTGGCGTTCCTCCCGCTCGCCGCGGTCGGCCAGCTGGTGGCGCTGGCGCCGCTGGCCGGGTTCGGCCCGGGGGGCAGCCGTCCGGTCGCGGCCCGGTCGGCCCGAGCCGCCTGACGTGCCCGGGCCGCCTGACGTGTCCGAGCTGCCCGGGCGGTCTGTGGGTCCCGGACGCTGCGGGCGGCCCGAGCGGCGGGGCGCCGGGTCGGGCCGCCGACGTCCGGCGGGCCGGTCCGGCATCATGGCAGGAGATGCACGGGACCGTTCGTGGGACGAGGTAGGCGTGAGCAGGCGTGGACAGAGTGGCGGCGGCGGAGGCGGGGACGTCGGGGCGCTGCTGGACACGGCGGTGCGCGGGGTGGTGACGGCCCCCGAGGAGGGGCTGGACCTCGCGCTGGACACCGGAGCCTCGCTGCTGGCGGCCTCCGCCGGGCAGTGGCCGGCGGTGAGCCGGGCGGCGCTGGGCCACGCCGACACGGCGGTCGGCCGGTGCTGGTCGGCCGGCTGGCGTCCGGCGGACCTGGCACGGGTGGTGCGGCGGGACCTGAAACCGGTGCACCTGGCGCTCGCCGTGGACCTCATCGCCGCCGAGGGACGCCGCCACCCGGCCGCCGGGCTCGACCGGCGCTGGCAGGAGCAGCTGCGGGAGCTGGAGGCCGAGGTCTGGTGGCCGTCCGACGAGGCGTACCTCTCCGGCTTCGCCCAGCGGCACCGGCTGGACCGGTTCGCGCTGGCCACCGCGTTGCTGGAACTGCTGCGCAGCTGGGGCCGGCTGCCGCCGATCGCCCCGGTCGGTCCCGCCCCCGGGCGGTCCGCGCACCCGGGCGGCCCGGAGCGGCGCCCGCGCGGCCCGGTGACGGGCGAGCCCCGGATGCTGTCGCGGATCCGCGCCCTGCTGGCGAAGGCCGAGTCCACCGACTTCCCCGAGGAGGCCGAGGCGCTGACCGCCAAGGCCCAGCAGCTGATGGCCCAGCACAGCATCGACGAGGCGCTGCTCGCCGTCGAGGGGGTCGACCCGCACGCCCCGGGCGCGCTGCGGATCGGGGTGGACAACCCGTACGAGAGTCCCAAGACGATGCTGCTGGACGCCGTGGCGGCGGCCAACCGCTGCCGGGTGGTGTGGGCGAAGGAGTTCGGCTTCTGCACCGTGATCGGCTTCGACGCCGACCTCGACGGCGTCGAGCTGCTGTACACCTCGCTGCTGGTCCAGGCCACCCACGCGATGCAGCAGGCCGGGGCCCGGCAGCACCTGGACGGGGCCTCCCGCACCAAGGCGTTCCGGCAGTCCTTCCTGGTCGCGTACGCGGCCCGGATCCGGGAGCGGCTGACCGAGGCGACCGAGCGGACGACCAGCGACGCGGCGGCCGGCCGGCACCTGCGCGAGGACGGCACGGCGGAGCAACTGGTCCCGGACGAGCGGCTGCTGCCGGCCCTGAAGGCGCGCACCGAGGCGGTGGACCAGGAGGTCGGCCGGATGTTCCCCAAACTGGTGTCGCAGCGGGTTCGGGTGAGCGACGGCGAGGGCTGGGCGGCGGGCCGGGCGGCGGCGGACCGGGCGTCCCTGCGCGGTCGTTCGGGGGAGATCCGGGGCTGACCCCGGGGCCGGCCCGTCGGCGGGGAACCTCGGCCGCGGCCCGGCCGCCTGGTACAACAGGGCACGGGGACCGACGAGGGGCGGGCAGTGTGAGCACGACTACGACGACCACCACGGAGACCGGTTACCGGGACCGGGTGCGCGGAGCCCTGCTCGGCGGGGCGGTCGGCGACGCGCTCGGCTGGCCGGTGGAGTTCCAGCGGCTGGACGAGATCCGGGACCGGTTCGGCCCGGAGGGGGTGACCGGACTGCCGGGCGGCGGGCTGGTCGCCGAGATCACCGACGACACCCAGATGACCTTGTTCACCGCCGAGGGCCTGATCCGCGGCTTCGTCCGGGGCTGGTCCGGCGGCGGCGGTTCGGTGCCCGAGGCGGTGCACGGCGCGTACCGGCGGTGGCTGCTCACCCAGCAGCAGGGCGCGCCGGACCGCGAGCCGCTGCCCCACCCGTACGACGGCTGGCTGCTGCGCGAGCCGTTCCTCTACGCGCGGCGGGCGCCCGGCAACGCCTGCCTGACCGGGGTCCAGTACCACCCGGTGTTCGAGGCGCCGGTGGCGCTGGGTCAGCCCGGCCCGATCAACGCGCACTCCAAGGGCTGCGGCACGGTGATGCGCTCGGCGCCGTTCGGCCTCGGCCGGCTCGGCGCGGAGCAGGCGTTCGGGCTGGCCGCGCAGTGCGCGCAGCTGACCCACGGGCACCCGACCGGCTACCTGGCGGCGGGAGCCTTCGCCGCGCTGGTGGAGCGGCTGGCGGCCGGTACGGAGCCGTGGGCGGCGGTCGGTGAGACGGTGGAGCAGACCCGGGAGTGGCCGGCCTCGAAGGAGACGGTGCAGGCGCTGGCCCGGGCGGTGCGGGTGGCCCAGGAGTCCGGGCCGTCGGCGGAGGCGGTGGAGCGGGTCGGGCTGGGCTGGATCGCCGAGGAGTGTCTGGCGATCGCGGTGTACTGCCTGCTGGCGGGCACCGAGGGCGCCGACCCGGCCCGGGCCGCGCTGCTGCTGTCGGTGAACCACTCGGGGGACAGCGACTCGACCGGCGCGGTCTGCGGCAACCTGGTCGGCGCCGCGTACGGAGCCTCGGGACTGCCGGCCGACTGGACCGAGGCGGTGGAGGGCCGGGAGGCGCTGCTGCGGACGGCGGACGACCTGCTGGTGCTGTTCGGCAGCCGGGAGCCGGGCCATCCGGCGCTCGGGGACCGCTACCCGGTCTGACCGCCGGTCCGACGCCCCGCTCGGACGGCCCGGTCCGCCCGCCCGGTCCGCCCGCCCGGTCCGACGCCGAGCGGCCGGCGGGTCACCGACTCAGGCGGCCGGGTCGGTGACCTGGCCGAGGAACAGCGGCAGTCCGCTCGCGGTGTACCGGACCAGGAACAGGAACGGCCGGTCGATGTGCAGCCGGACCGGGTCCCGCGGCGCCGGCGCGGACGCGACCTCCACCCCGACCCCGCTGCCGGCCGCCGCGACGGTGCCCTGCTCGTCGACCCGGACGGTGGCCTTCTGCACCACCGGGCCGATCCGGAGCCGCTCGGCCGTGCCCGGCTCCGGGATGCCCGAGAGATCGGCGCCGTCCCCGAACGCGGCGGTGACACCGAGGGTCTTCAGCGCGGAGGTGAATTCGCCCCCGCTGTCGAAGCCGAACTTCGGCAGCGTGAGGTCGACCGTCCGCTCGGCGAGCGCGCCCAGCACGAGGTCCAGCTGCGCCCGGTCCAGCCCCCGCCGGAACGCCGTGAAGCCGCCCTGCGCGGGCACGATCAGATCCATCGCCAGGGTGCCTCCCGCGTAGGGGAGTTCGACGGCCTGCCAGGGTTCGCCGAGGATGCCGCCGGAGCCCTCCGCGTAACGCAGCGACTCGGCCGCGGCCATGGTCGGCACGGCCGCCTCGGAGCCGTCGAGGCGGCGGAACGGCTGGCCGGTGGTCCGCCCGGGCTCGAACGGGTGCGCCCAGTCGGCCTTGAGGTACAGCGCGTCGGTGAGCGCGAGCCGGGTGTCGGGATTGATCTGTCCCTCGGCGAAGAGGTCCTCGACCAGGCCCTCGGTGGCCTTCTCGACGACGCCGTTGACGGCCTTCCGGGCTCCCTCCGGATCCTTGCGGAAGTCGGCGGTGCGCACACCGGTGCCGAAGGCGGCGGCCAGCACCCCGAGGTAGTGCGGGTCGAGCGGGAAGTCGCGCTGGGCCCAGAGGTCGTCGGACCGCCGCAGGACGGGCCCGCCCTTGCCGCCCGGCGCGCCGGAGCGGTTCAGGGCGCCGGTGGCGAGCGCGTACTGCTCGGGGGAGAGCCCGGTGTGCAGGGCCGCGGCCAGCTGATCGGCGGTGGTGCCCCGGGCCCCGGGCAGCACCATCGCGAGGGCGGTCGCCAGCCCGGACGGCGACAGCACCAGATTGCCGCCGTCCGCGCCGGGACCGGCGGTGAGGGTGCGCAGCAGGTCGAGCCCGAACGCGGCGGTCGCCGCCGCGGTGGCGGCGACCGCCGCCGGGTCCGCCGGTGGCAGCGGGACGGGGTCGGCCCGGACCACCCCGGTCCCGCCGCCGGCGGAGCCGCAGGCGGTGAGCAGGGCCGCGCAGCAGAGCAGGAGCACCGCCGGGCGGCGGGTGCGGACGGTCGTGGCGGACATGGCTGACCTCGCCCCTGGGATCCCGGCACGGACCGGCGCCCGCGCCTCGGTGCCGGTTCGACGCACCCCGCCCGGACCCGGTTCCGGTCAGTCCCAGAGCGCGCCGAACTCCAGCAGTTCGTCCCGGTGCTCGATCCGCTCCACCCAGTCCGCCGGCCAGGCGTCGGCGCCCAGGTGGGCTCCGGCGAAGGCGCCGGCCAGGCAGGCGATCGAGTCGGAGTCCCCGGAGGAGTACGCGGCCCGGCGGACGGCGGCCACCGGATCGTCCGGGAGCAGCAGGAAGCAGAGCAGCCCGGTGGCGAACGCCTCCTCGGCGATCCAGCCCTCGCCGGTGGCCAGGCAGGGGTCGGCCTCGACGTCCGGTGCGGCGAGCCCGGCGTCGAGACGGTCGAGCACCGCCAGGCACTCGTCCCAGCCGCGGGTGGCGAAGCTCTCGGCGGTGCGGTCCTGGGCGTGCGCCGCGAGGTCGCCGAGCCAGTGCGCGGCGTAGTGGCCGCGGCGGGAGAGCGCGTAGGCGCGCAGCACGGCGGGCAGTCCGGCCGGCGGCAGGCCCTCGGCGAGCTCGCGGACGGCGTGGGCGGTGAGCTCGCTCGCGGCGAGCGCGGTGGGGTGGCCGTGGGTGAGACCGGACTGCAGCTGGGCCGCGCCGGCCAGCTGCGCCGGGGTCGGCCCGCGGACCAGACCGAGCGGGGCGACCCGCATATTGGCGCCGCAGCCCTTGGAACCGACATCGCTCGCGAGCTGCCAGCGCACCCCGGGCGAGGCGAGTCGGTCGCAGGAGCGCAGGCAGGTCATGCCGGGGGCGCGGTTGTTCTCCGGGGAGGTCGACCAGGCGAGGAACTCGGCGCGCAGCGGCGGCTCCAGTCCGTCCGGGGTGAGCGGGCCGTCCGTCAGGGCGGTGCGCAGGGCGCGGGCCAGGGCGAGCGTCATCTGGGTGTCGTCGGTGACCAGCGCGTCGTCCGGCAGCGGCAGCCGCCGCCAGTCCGGCCACTGCCACGCGATCAGCTCGATCTCCGAGAACTCGGTCCGCCTGCCCAGCGCGTCCCCGATCGCCAGGCCCAGCAGGGCCCCCGTCGCCTTGTCGCCCACGGCCCGTTCCTCCTCTTCCGTCACACCTCGACCAGCAGTTCCTCCAGTCCGCGGATCACGTAGCCCGGGCGCCACTCGGGTTCGCGGACCAGCCGCAGGCCCGGGGCGCGGCGGAGCAGGGTGCCGTAGGACTCGGTGAGCTCCAGTCTGGCGAGGGGAGCGCCGAGACAGAAATGGATTCCGGCGCCGAAGGTGATGTGCGGGTTGTCGGCGCGGGCGAGGTCGAGCCGGTCGGGGTCGGCGAAGCGTTCGGGGTCGCGGTTGGCGGAGCCGAAGAGCAGCGCGATCTCGGCGCCGCGGGGGACGGTCACGCCGCCGATCTCGATGTCCTCCAGGACCCAGCGCTCGAACATCTGCAGCGGGGTGTCCCAGCGCATCAGTTCCTCGACGGCGGTGGGCAGCAGCCCGTCCACGTCGGCGCGCAGCCGGGCGAGTTCGCCGGGGTTGCGGAACAGCGCCCACCAGCCGTTGCCGGTGGTGTTGACGGTGGCCTCGTGGCCGGCGTTGAGCAGCAGGACGCAGGTGGAGACCATCTCCTGCTCGCTGAGCGCGTCGGAGCCCTCCTGGGCCTGGATCAGCGCGCTGATCAGGTCGGTGCCGGGGGCGGTGCGGCGGTCGCGGATCAGCGCGCGGAGGTAGTCGGAGAACTCGGTGCTCGCGGTGACGGCGCGGCGGGCGGTCTCCTCGCTCGGGTTGAGCTCGAACATCCCGGTGATGTCGGCCGACCAGGGGCGCAGCAGGTGCCGGTCGGACTCGGGGACGCCGAGCATCTCGGCGATCACCGCGACCGGCAGCGGCTCGGCGACGGCGGCGATCAGGTCGCCGCCGCCGGCCGCGAGCAGGTCGTCGACGAGTCCGTCGGCCAGGCGCCGCACGGTCGGGCGCAGGCCCTCGACCATGCGGGGGGTGAACGCCTTGGACACCAGACGGCGGATCCGGGTGTGGTCCGGGGCCTCCAGGTCGAGCAGGCCGTTGTCGTTGAGGGTGTGGAACGGCTCGTGCGCCGGGTCGGGTTCGGGGCGGCCGAACTCCTGGTGGCTGAACCGGTGGGTGTAGGTGCGGCCGAGGCGGCGGTCCCGCAGCAGCGCGCCGACGTCGGCGTGGCGCGGGACCAGCCACTGGTCGGTCGCCTCGAAGTACGTCGCCGGACCCTGGGCGCGCAGTTCGGCGTACGCGTCGTAGGGGTGGGCCACGAACGCCGCCGACCAGGGGTCGAACTTCACCGTCGTCGTCATCGGTCGATCACTCCAGGCCGTGAGGGGGAGCCGGAAGGATCATCGTACGCACGCGGTCGGTCCGGCCCCAGGGGCGGAGGACCCGGCGTCGGGACGGCCTCAGTCCGGCCGTTGCAGCCGAATGCTGCCCCGGGCCGCCCGGCCGTCGAACAACCGCGCGTCGACGGGCTCCCGCGTCCGCGGCACCGGCGGACCGGCCGGGGCGAGCGGTATCCGGTCCCGGCCGCCGAGCGCCAGCAGCCAGGCGGTCGGGTCCGGCCTGGTCCCGTAGGGGCCGCCGGCCTGCTCCCAGACCCGGCGGGCCAGGCCGAGCTGCCGGTCCGTCAGCACCCCCGGCAGCGGGTCCAGCGGTGCGCCCGGCGCCAGGTACGGGTCCTGCGCCAGGACCCGGCCGACCAGCAGGGCCGCCTTGTAGCGGTCGCTGTCCACCGAGGCGGGAGCGCCGCGCGGGGCCAGCGGATCGGACCAGTCGGGGGTGTCGGCCTGCTCCAGCACCGGCGCCGCCCCGGCCCGGCGGATGCCGTCGCAGTCCAGCAGGTGCACCGCGGGCCCGGGCCGCACCGACCAGAGCACATTGGCGTGCGAGAGGTCGCCGATCACCAGCCCCAGGCGGTGCAGCCGGTCGATCAGCCGCACCAGCTCCACCGCCAGGGCCAGCCGCTGCTCCGGGTCCGGGCGGAGGACGCCCCGGGTGGCGGGCTTCTCCGGGTGGAGCAGGAACTGCGCCTCGGTGAGCCTGGACCCGCCGGAGGCCGTCCGCCAGGTCATCGAGGCGGGCGCCTCGCGCATCAGGAAGCCGACGCAGCGCGGGCCGTCCAGCACCCGGCAGAGCGGCCAGGCGGTCCGCGCGTCCAGCCGGTCCCGCTCGTCCGGTGGCAGGGCGAGCCGCAGCGCGACCAGCGCGGCCAGGGCCGGGCCGTGCACCCGCCCGGGTTCCAGGTAGCGCTTGAACAGCACGCCCGGGACGCCGTCCAGCCGTCGCACCAGGCCCTGGCCGCCCCGGCCGGCCTCGGGACCGGCGGGCAGCAGGGCGAGGCCGGCGTCCGCGCCGCCGGCCAGCGCGGCGGCGAGGTCCGGGGCGGTCATGCCGGCGCCTCCCAGAGGCAGACGACCGAGCGGTCGTCGTCGTAGCTGCGCACCCGGACCTGGGCCTGCCAGAGGAACTCGGCCAGGCCGGGCACCTCGCGGCCCCAGCGGCCGCCGAGGAAGTCCCGCAGCTCGGGCTCCTTGAGCAGGGGGAGGGCCAGTCCGTCGGTGCAGAGCACCAGCACGTCGCCGGGGCGGGTGTCGGTGATCAACGCGGCCCGGGCGCGTTCGTACGCCTCCGGCAGGCAGTCCGTCCGGGTGCTGATCAGGGTGCCCGCGCCGTCCCCGTCCGGGTCGGGGTCCAGGTTCTCCCAGCCGTCCGCGCGCAGCCGCAGCAGCCCGCCGTCGCCGACCGCGAGGAAGCCGCGGGCCGCGGTCCCGGGGCCGGCCGGTACCAGCAGTGCCCGGAGGGTGGTCGACCAGGACTTCGGCGGATGTCCGAACCGCTCTGCCTCCTGGGCGAGTCCGTCGGCCGCGGCGGCGACGATCCGGCCCGCCAGGGTGGCGAAGTCCGTCGCGGCGCCGGCCCGCAGGAGGCCGAGCAGGGTGTCCGCCCGGGGCAGGACCTGCTTGGCCAGCAGCCGGAGGATGCCGTGGGAGCCGTGGTGGGAGTGCGGTTGGGAGCCGACGCCGTCGGCGACCGCGACCAGCAGCAGGTCGTCGGCCCGGGCGACCAGGACGGCGTCCTGCCGGCATTCGGCGGCGTAGCGGTGCGAGTCGCCGCGGACGGAGGCGGCGCGGACGGTGAGCGGGCCGAACCGGCCGCCGTCCACCACAGTGTCGGGCAGCAGGACGGCGTGGAGGTCGCCGCCGCGCAGGGCCGGGACGTCGGTCGGTTCGGCGGGGTAGGCCGGGGCCTTGCGGCCGACGTGGGGGAGCGGGCCCGGGGCCCGGAACGAGGGCGGCCGGAGGACCGGGTCGGCCGCCGCCACCGGCGCGGCGGGTACGTCGGGCGCGGCCGGTTCGACCGGGCCGCCGAGCGGGGACACCGGGTCCCGCCAGGGCGTGCGGACCGCGGCCGGGCCCTGGCCGATCGGCCGCGGCAGGGAGTCCCCGGGCGTCACCCGCCCGGGGGTGACGGCGTGTCCCGCGGCGCCGTCGGCGGGTGCGGGGTGCGGTGCGGGGCCCGGTGCGGGTGCGGAGGCCGGTGCGGGGTCCGGCGGCTTCAGGTCCCAGTCCTCGTGGGACTGGGCGGCGGCATCCACCGGGTCGTCCTTGCGGGTCGGCGCGTGCTCCGGCCCGGGCTCGGGCACCTGGCCGGCCGGCGCCGGGCTCTCGTGCGGATTCATCCGGCGGCCCGGCTCAGAGCTTGTCGAGCGAGACGGTGGTGAAGCCGGACAGCTGGTCGTCGACCTGGAGGCTCATCCCGGTGCCGGCGGCGTTCGCCCCGCTCACCGAGCGCACGATCGACCGGGTCAGGCTGGCCGCGAACTCCCGCAGCGCGGGCGCCACATCGGCGTCCCCGTCCTTCTGCATGAAAGCCTTGAAGGTCGCGACCCGCGCGATCACCGCCCGGTCGGCCTCGCCGATGCCGAAGGCGATGATGTGCGGCCGGAACGCGGCGGCGAGCAGGTCCTGGTAGGGCTGCTCCCAGTCGGAGTCGGTCGGCTCGCCGTCGGAGAGGAAGAAGACCACCGGGCGGTAGACGTCGTGGCCCTCCGCCTTCAGTTCCCGCACGTCCCGGTCGATCCCCCGGCGGAGCAGCTCGAAGACCCGGCGGAAGGACGTCAGTCCGGACGCGGCCAGGGCCGGCAGCTCCTCCAGGTCGCTCAGGTCGGCGAGCGGCTGCAACTCGTGGGCGTCGGTGGAGAAACCGATCAGCCCGAACCGGGTCTTGTCGGCGACGGTCGGGTTGGTGCTGATCTCCTGGTGGAGGCTGACCAGGGCGTCGTTGAGGGTGTCGATGTGCGGGGTCATGGACGATGACTCGTCGCAGACGGCGTAGAACGGGAGGATCTGCACTGCACTTCTCCTTCGGTCGGCGGGGCGCCGGCGGTCAGCCGGTGTAGAAGTAGATCTCCAGCGAGGCGTGCCGGGGGTTGTCCGCGAGCGAGATGAAGTCCCGGGCGGTGGTGCCCCGGAACATCTCCGGACGGGCCTGCGCGAGCAGGCCGTTGACGGTGTGGGCGTAGGACTGGCCGACGCCGGGGTCGCGGTTGCTGCCGAAGGTGAGGACCACGGCGGCCTGCCGTCCGGCGTACGGCTCGGTGGCGGCGCGGATCTGCGCGGCCAGGCCCGCCGCGTCCGAGGAGTCCCCGGTCACGTCGACGGTGACCGGGTCGTGCTCGACCCCGCGCGGCCCGGTCGGGGTGGGGGCGGGGAGCGGGGCGGCGCTCGCGGTGGCGCTCGGGTCCGGGGTGGCGGTGGGCGTCGCGGTGGCCCGTTCGGCGGCCACTTGGTCGCCCTGGTCGCCCATCGCGACCAGGGCGAGCACCAGCAGCATGTCGGCGAACAGCCAGCCGACCAGGTGGGTGGCGCGGAGGCCGGGGCGCGCGGTCCGGAACCGGCCCCTCATCGGCCCTGCCCGTGCACCGGCACCTCGTCCAGTTCCAGCAGCGTCCGGTCGTCCAGGCCGCCGACCGTGCCCGGAGCGGTCTGGGCGGCGGTGTCCCGGGAGCGGGCGGCGCCCTCGTCGGGGCCGGGGCCGGACGAGGTCTTCACCATGACGATCCCCGGGGACCCGTCGCCCCGCCGGTCGGCCGCCGCGTCCGGCCGGGCCGCCGCGGCGGTGGCCGCCGAGGCCGCGGCGGCCACCCGGTCCGCCAGCGCCACCACCTCCCGGGCCAGGCCGTCGAGCCGCTCCAGCACCTGCCCGCCCACGTCCGCGACGGTCTCCGCGCCGGTGGTGAAGCCGCGCTGGGCGACCGCGAGGTCCCGCACCGCGTCCTCCACCCGCTCCCCGGCGTCCATGAGTCCGGTGCCGACCCGGTCGGTGGCCTGCCGGACCAGGTCGGCCGCGTCGGCGGCCTGCCGGCCGCTGCGGTGGACCAGGTTGTCGGTGGCCGCCGCGCCGTCCCGGACGGTCTCGGCGAGCCGGTCCCCGCTGTCCTTCACCGCCCGGCCGACGCCGTCGACGGCCCGGCCGATGCCGTCGACCGCCTTCTCCACGCCGTCGACGGCCCGGCGCAGCGGGTCCACCGCCTCGCCCGCCTCGGCCAGTCGCTGCTCGGCCCCGGCGACCGAGCGCTCGACGGCCAGCGCCGCGTCACCCAGGCCGCGCTGGGTGTCGGCGGCCTGCCGGACGAGCCGTTCCAGGGTCTCCGCCGCGCCGGTGAGCTCGGCCGTGAAGCGCTGCGGTGTCGAGCGGCGGCGTTCGTTCAGCACCAGCTGGGCCCGGGTGAGCAGCGGCGCCAGCTCCGCCAGCAGGTCCTCCGCCTCGGTCTCCGCCGCGGCCTCCCGGCGCTCGGCGCCCGCCCGGCGCAGGCCGTGCGCGACGGACAGCGCCAGCAGCAGCGCGATGAACAGGGTCGCGGACAGCGCGACGTCCCCGAAGCCGGCCCAGTCGGGCAACCGGCCCTCGAAGCCGGTCTGCCAGAGCTGGAGGAACGGCCGCGCGGCCTGCCGGGCGTCCGCGCCGATCAGCGCCCGGTAGGCGCTGCTGGCCTGCATCAGCCCGGCCCAGGTGACCAGCAGGGGGGCGAACACGAGCCCGCCGAGGGCCACTTCGGTCCAGGCCCAGAACCTCGGGGCGGGCCGGGGCCGGACCGCGGCCCGCACGCTCTCCGGCCGGACGAAGCTGTGCACCAGGTCGAGTTCCGCCCAGCGGTCCAGGTCGCCGTCGCCGGTCCCGGAGAGCGCCAGGGCCAGTGCGCGGAGCTCCTCCCGGCGGTGTGCCAGCCCGGGCCGGTCGGCCAGTTCCCGCAGTTCGCCCCCGAGCGCGGTGCGGTCCAGCAGCGGACCTGAGGTCATGAGGGCTCCTTCGTACGCGCCGCCGCGGAGCGGGCACGCCCGTGCCCCGGTACGGCGCGCGGGCGTGCCCCGCCCGCGCGGCCTCCCCCCGTGGCCGGAAACCGACCACGCCGCTCCGCGCGGCAGCGTAGCGCAGAACAGGCCGCCGGGACTTGGCAGTTCGGAAGATCGCGGCCGTTCTCGCCGGTCGCGCCGGGCGTGCGCGGGCGGTCAGCCGCGGCGGGCGGTCAGCCGTTCCACGAGGGCCGGCAGGGCGGTCGAGATCGGCTCGCGGACGACCTCCTCGGCGGCCTCGTCGAGCGGTGTCGGCTCGCCGTTCACCACGATCAGCCGGGCGCCGGCCCGCACCGCCTCGTACGGCAGCGCCGCCACCGGGTGGACCTTCAGGCTGGTGCCGACGGCGATGAACAGCTCGCAGGCCGCGCTGATCGCCGCCGCCTGCCGGAGCAGCGCGCCGTCCAGTTGCTCGCCGAACATCACGGTGCGCGGGCGCAGGATCCCGCCGCAGGCCAGGCAGGCCGGATCCGGCTCGCCCGCCGCGACCCGCTCCAGGGCCCGCTCCATCGGGCCGGTCGCTCGGCAGTCCACGCACGTCGTCTCCCGTGCGGTGCCGTGGAGTTCGAGCACCTTGCGCGGGGTCTGCCCGGCCCGCTGGTGCAGGCCGTCGACGTTCTGGGTGAGGATCCGCACCGGCAGCCCGGACCGCTCCAGCGCCACCAGCGCCCGGTGCCCGGCGTTCGGCTCGGCGGTGAGCGCGCCGCCCGCGGCCCGCATCCGCCACGCCTCGCGGCGGACCTCCGGATCGGACAGGTACGGGCCGACGGTGACCAGCCGCTGCGCGCCCGGGTCGCGCTGCCACAGGCCGTTCGGGCCGCGGTGGTCGGGGATGCCGGAGTCGGTGGAGATCCCGGCGCCGGTCAGCACGGCGATCAGCGGGTGCTCGGCGTTCATGCCCGGGACGCTACGGTCCCCGCCGACGGCCCGCCACCGAGAATCCGCCCGCCGGGGAGCACCGCGCGGCCGGGACACCGGGCGGCCGGGCCGCGGCGGATTCCGCGGCCCGGCGCCCCGGTGGTGGGTGTCAGCGTTCGACGGCCTTGGCGAGGATCTCCGGGAGGCGCTCCAGCAGGCGGCCGGCCGCGAGCCGCAGCCCGAGGGTGGCGACGGCGGCGCCGTAGAGGGGGCCGGCGAGCAGCAGCGGCCAGGTGACGGCGCCGGTGGCGAGCGCCCAGACCAGGTAGCCGACGACCGGGGCGGCGAGGGCGGCGCTGCCGAACATCGAACCGAAGCTGTTCAGCATCACCAGCCCGCCCTGGCCCGGGGCGGCGTTGCGCATCGGGCTGTTGTCGGCGGGCATGGTGTACGGCGCGAGCACGCTGAGCACGGCGCCGATCGCGAGGCCGCTGCCCAGCAGGGCGAACGCGAGGCCGACGGCGGCCGGCAGTCCGGACCAGTCGCCGGTGGCGGCGGCCAGCACCAGGGCGAGCACCAGGGTGACCGGCACGGCGTAGGAGAGGACGGCGAACGCCCGCCCGCGCAGCTCGTCCCGGGCGTCGGCCGGGGTGAGCAGGGTGGCCGCGACCATCCAGAACGCGGAGCCGTCCATGCCGAACAGGTTGAGCATCTGCAGCCCGAGGAACATCCCGGTCATCGCCACCAGGTAGACCGTCGACCAGCCCTGGACGATCGACAGCACGCAGATCACCAGCGTCATCCCGATGCTGGTGAAGACGGCGGCCTTGGCCCGCGGCTCGCGCCAGGCGTAGCGCAGGTGGCGCTGCATCACCGCGCCGGTCCGGCCCTCCGGCAGGAAGCGAGGGCCGCGTCGCGCCCGCTGGACGCCGCGGACGACCTCCACCGTCGAGGCGTCGGCGGTGACCATCAGCTGCTGCAGGCTGGCGCGCCACCAGCGCAGCAGCAGGGCCAGCAGCGCGGCGGTCGCGGCGAGCTGGAGCAGCGCGAGCGGCCACCGGCCCTCGCCCGCGGTGCGGGCCGCGTCGACGGCGCCGACGGGCGGGACCCAGCGCAGCACGGCGGCGACCGGGGCCAGCGGGCCGAGGTCGGCGCCGTTCTCGCCGGCCTTGCCGAAGACGCTCTGCGAGCCGACGTTGGCGATCTGCACCAGCAGCGCGAAGAGGAGGCCGCCGAAGACGGCGAAGTCCTTGCCGCGCCGACTGGAGAGCAGCCGGGCGTTGCCGGCGGCGACCGCGCGGGAGAGCGTCACCACGGTGAGCACCGCGAGCGGCACCCCGACCGCGCCGGCCACCGCCGAGGCGGCGCCGTGCGCGCCGGACAGGGCGGCGCCGGTGAGCAGCACCAGGCTGATCAGCGGTCCGGGGCCGAGCAGCGCGGCCAGTGCCGAGCCGCGCAGCAGCGGTCCGGGCCGCAGCGGCAGCATGGTGAGCCGGGTGGGGTCGGCGCTCTCGTCGCTGGAGAAGAGGAACAGCGGGATCGCGGCCCAGCCGAGGGTGAGCGCTCCGGCCAGCACGACGCCCGCGTCACCGGCGGCGCCGTGCTCGACGTGGTCGTGGAGGATCGTCAGCAGCAGGGCGACGCCGGTCGCGAGGAGCAGGCCGACGACGGCGCCGATCAGGTAGAGGGCGGCGCGGCCGCGGCTGCGGCGCAGCCCGTTGCGCAGCAGTCGGAGCTTGAGCGAGACCAGGGTGCGGACGACCGTCCGGTCGTCGGGGATCCCCGGTGCCGGGAGCGGGGCGGTCACCGGCAGCGGGGCGGGGGAGGAGCTCACCGCTCGCCCCCGCCGAGCCAGCCGAGGGAGTGGCCGTCGTCCTCGCGGACGCCGATCAGGTCCAGGAACGCCTCGTGCAGGCTGCGGCCGCCGCGGACGGTGTCCAGGGGGCCCTGGGCGATCACCCGGCCGGCGCTGATGACGGCGACCCAGTCGCAGAGCTGTTCGACGAGCTCCATCACGTGGCTGGAGAAGACGACGGTGGAGCCGGCCGCCGCGTAGCGCTTGAGCACGCCGCGGATGGTCTGGGCGGAGACCGGGTCGACGCCCTCGAACGGCTCGTCGAGGAAGAGCACGTCCGGGTTGTGCAGCAGGGCGGCGGCGAGGCCGATCTTCTTGCGCATGCCGGTGGAGTAGTCGGCGACCAGTTTGTCGGCGTGGTCGGCGAGGTCGAGGACGGCGAGCAGCTCCTCGGCGCGGCGGTCGACCTCGGCGCCCGGCAGTCCGCGCAGCCGGCCGTTGTACTGGAGCAGCTCGCGGCCACTGAGCCGTTCGAACATGCGCAGGCCCTCGGGCAGGATGCCGATCCGGGCCTTGGCGGTGACCGGGTCGGCCCAGACGTCGGCGCCGTGGACGAGCACGGTCCCCTGGTCGGGCCGGAGCAGGCCGGTGACCATCGACAGGGTGGTGGTCTTGCCGGCGCCGTTCGGGCCGACCAGTCCGATGAACGCCCCGGTCGGCAGCTCCAGCCCGAGCCCGGCGACGGCGGCCTGGCTCCCGAAATGCTTCCACAGGCCCTGGATGGAGACGGCCGAGGCCACGGGGGCGGTCGGGTCGGGGGACGGCGGCGGCGCCGATGCCTGCATGGCGGATCTCTCTGCTGGGGTCGGACCGGTCGGGAACCGGTGGTCGTTCCATGATCGAAACGCGCTCGGCGACAGCCTGCCACCGCCCGGACCGGCCTGTCTCCTGTTGCGATGCCCCGGGTGTGTCGGGGCCAAACGGATGAACGTCGCGGCGGGCCGCGGCGGGCGGAGCCCCGGGCGCGCGGGATCGGGAGAATCGGCAACTACTCGGGACCCCCGTTCGTCCTGCACTATGAGAGTCCGACGAACGGGGGGACTCCGTGGTCGCGCGGGGGTACCGGGAGGTGGCGGATGGCCGTTCAGCCGTGGGGTGAGCAGGAGTTCGGGGCGGCCCGGCCGCCGGTTCCGGGTCCGCCCGCGATGCCCTACCCCGCGATGCCTCCGGCCCCCGTGCCGCAGGTCGCGATGCCGCAGGCCGCGATGCCGCAGTCGGCGATGCGGGCGGCGACCGCGGACCGCGAGCGCACGGTGGACGTGCTGAAGGCCGCGTTCGCCGAGGGCCGGCTCAGCGCCGCCGAGTACGGCGAGCGCTTCGAGGCGGCCAGCGGCGCGCAGACCTACGGCCAGCTGGCCCGGCTGGTCGCCGACCTGCCGGCCGGGCCGATGGTCGCCCCGCAGATGACGGCCCCGCAGATGATGATGCCGGTGCCGGCGACCTTCCTGCCGCCGCCGGTCATGATGCCGCCGCCGCGGCCGACCAACGGGGCGGCCGTGGCCTCCCTGGTGCTCAGCCTGCTCGGCATGGGCCTGCCGGCGGTGGTGGCCGGCCACATCGCCAAGAACCAGATCCCCCGGCGCAACGAGGACGGCGACGGGATGGCCACCTTCGGTCTGGTCCTCGGTTACGTGGAGTGCTTCTTCTGGACCCTGCTGATGTTCGCGGTCGTGGCCACCGGCGGCTGAGCGGAGCCGTCCGCCGGGTGCTTCCCTTGGCACTGCCCCGGCGGATGTGGTAAAGCGGACAGAGGGACACTTCGGCGCCGGGCGGTCGCGCGCGGCCGGCCCGGCGGCATCGGGCCGAAGGCCACGACCTGCGATGTTCCATTTGTTTTGACCGAGCCCGATGCGCTAGGTACGCTCTGACCTTGTGCCTGGGGTGTCCCCGGGTCCTTGTGCGTGCATGCACACCGGTCGCCGCGCCGAGCCGGAGCGCCTTTCAGGGCGCGCCGCGCGTAGAGCGCCGTCGCTGTACATCAGCCCACGGGATTCCGTGCCGGAAAAAACCCAACACACCCGACCGCGTGGGTCGACCACGGGGCCGTGTGTGAGGGAGACACCGCAGGTTAGTTCCACCAAGCCTTGGCACACAGAAAACGGAGAAACGGTGCCTACGATCCAGCAGCTGGTCCGAAAGGGCCGGCAGGACAAGGTCGAGAAGAACAAGACTCCCGCGCTGAAGGGTTCCCCGCAGCGCCGTGGGGTCTGCACGCGTGTGTACACGACCACCCCGAAGAAGCCGAACTCGGCCCTTCGTAAGGTCGCCCGTGTGCGCCTCACCAGCGGGATCGAGGTCACCGCTTACATCCCGGGCGAGGGCCACAACCTGCAGGAGCACTCCATCGTGCTGGTGCGCGGTGGTCGTGTGAAGGACCTTCCTGGTGTCCGCTACAAGATCATCCGCGGTTCGCTCGACACCCAGGGTGTCAAGAACCGCAAGCAGGCTCGCAGCCGCTACGGCGCCAAGAAGGAGAAGTAAGAATGCCTCGTAAGGGCCCCGCCCCGAAGCGCCCGGTCATCATCGACCCGGTCTACGGCTCCCCTGTCGTCACCCAGCTGGTCAACAAGATCCTGCTGCACGGCAAGCGCTCCACCGCCGAGCGGATCGTCTACGGCGCCCTCGAGGGCGTTCGCGAGAAGAGCGGCGCCGACCCGGTCGTCACCCTGAAGCGCGCGCTGGAGAACGTCAAGCCCGCCCTCGAGGTCAAGTCCCGCCGTGTCGGTGGCGCGACCTACCAGGTTCCGGTCGAGGTCCGCCCGGGCCGCGCCAGCACCCTGGCGCTGCGCTGGATGGTCGGCTACTCGCGCGCCCGTCGTGAGAAGACCATGACCGAGCGCCTGATGAACGAGATCCTCGACGCCAGCAACGGCCTGGGCGCTTCCGTGAAGCGTCGCGAGGACACCCACAAGATGGCCGAGTCCAACAAGGCGTTCGCGCACTACCGCTGGTAGTCCGTACCCCGTCACTAGACAGAGAGAGAACGAGCCACCATGGCTGCAACCTCCCTTGACCTCGCCAAGGTCCGCAACATCGGGATCATGGCGCACATCGACGCGGGCAAGACCACCACCACCGAGCGGATCCTGTTCTACACCGGTGTGTCGTACAAGATCGGTGAGGTCCACGATGGCGCTGCCACCATGGACTGGATGGAGCAGGAGCAGGAGCGCGGCATCACGATCACGTCGGCCGCGACGACCTGTCACTGGACCGTCGACGATGCCGACCACACCATCAACATCATCGACACCCCGGGCCACGTCGACTTCACCGTCGAGGTGGAGCGTTCGCTGCGCGTCCTCGACGGTGCCGTGACGGTGTTCGACGGTGTCGCCGGTGTCGAGCCCCAGTCCGAGACCGTGTGGCGGCAGGCCGACCGCTACGGCGTTCCGCGCATCTGCTTCATCAACAAGCTGGACCGCACGGGCGCCAACTTCTTCTTCTGCGTCAAGACCATCGTGGACCGCCTCAGCGCGACCCCGCTGGTCATGCAGCTGCCGATCGGCGCCGAGGGCGACTTCGCCGGCGTTGTGGACCTGGTCCGCATGAAGGCGCTGGTCTGGTCCGCCGAGGCGGCCAAGGGCGAGATGTACGACATCGTCGACATCCCGGCCGAGCTGCAGGAGCAGGCGGACGAGTACCGCGAGCAGCTGATCGACACCGTCTCGAACGTCAGCGACGAGATCATGGAGCTCGCCCTCGAGGGCGAGGACATCCCGGTCGAGCTGCTTCAGGACGCGATCCGCAAGGGCACCCTGAACTCGGACTTCACCCCGATCTTCTGTGGTACCGCGTTCAAGAACAAGGGCGTCCAGCCCCTGCTCGACGCCGTCGTCAAGTACCTGCCGTCCCCGCTGGACATCGAGTCCATCGAGGGCACCAAGCCGGGCGACGACACCGTCAAGATCTCCCGCAAGGCGTCGGACGACGAGCCGCTCGCCGCCCTCGCGTTCAAGATCATGTCGGACCCGCACCTCGGCAAGCTCACCTTCGTCCGGGTCTACTCGGGCCGCCTGGAGTCCGGCACCTCGGTGCTGAACGCCGTCAAGGGCAAGAAGGAGCGCATCGGCAAGATCTACCGCATGCACGCGAACAAGCGTGAGGAGATCGAGTCGGTGGGCGCCGGCGACATCATCGCCGTCATGGGCCTGAAGCAGACCACCACCGGTGAGACGCTGTCCGACGAGAAGAACCCGGTCATCCTGGAGTCCATGGACTTCCCGGCCCCGGTCATCCGCGTCGCGATCGAGCCCAAGTCCAAGGGTGACCAGGAGAAGCTGGGCGTTGCCATCCAGCGTCTCGCCGAGGAGGACCCGTCCTTCCAGGTCAACACGGACGAGGAGACCGGCCAGACCATCATCGCGGGTATGGGCGAGCTGCACCTCGAGGTGCTCGTCGACCGTATGCGCCGTGAGTTCAAGGTCGAGGCCAACGTCGGCAAGCCGCAGGTCGCGTACCGCGAGACGATCCGTCAGGCCGTCGAGCGCATCGACTACACCCACAAGAAGCAGACCGGTGGTTCCGGTCAGTTCGCCAAGGTGCAGATCGCGATCGAGCCGCTCGAGCAGGCCGAGGGCTACGAGTTCGTCAACCAGGTCACGGGTGGCCGCGTGCCGCGGGAGTACATCCCGTCGGTCGACGCCGGTTGCCAGGAGGCCATGGAGTTCGGCATCCTCGCCGGCTACCCGCTCCAGGGCGTTCGCGTGAAGCTCCTCGACGGTGCGGCGCACGACGTCGACTCGTCCGAGCTCGCCTTCAAGATCGCCGGTTCGATGGCGTTCAAGGAAGGCGCCAGGAAGGCCAAGCCGGTCCTCCTGGAGCCGATGATGGCCGTCGAGGTCACCACGCCCGAGGACTACATGGGCGACGTGATCGGCGACATCAACTCTCGCCGTGGCCAGATCCGGTCCATGGACGAGCGTCACGGCGCCCGCGTCGTCACGGCGCTGGTGCCGCTCTCCGAGATGTTCGGCTACGTCGGTGACCTGCGCAGCAAGACCTCCGGTCGCGCGAGCTACTCGATGCAGTTCGACTCGTACGCCGAGGTTCCGAAGAACGTGGCGGACGACATCATCGCCAAGGCCAAGGGCGAGTGACGTCCCGACATTCGGGACGATAACGAACCCTTAGGCTATTAGGAGGCAACTCGGGAGGATCCGGCACCGGATCCTCCCGGGCCTCCGGCCCCCAACCCGCGGGACGGGACGGGGTGTCCTCCGGACAACCCGCACCAACAACCCGATCAAAGACCAACTGACGTCACTACGGCGTACAGAACTGTCCTCAGGAGGACTCAGTGGCGAAGGCGAAGTTCGAGCGGACGAAGCCCCACGTCAACATCGGCACCATTGGTCACATCGACCACGGTAAGACCACGCTGACCGCGGCCATCACCAAGGTGCTGCACGACGCGTACCCGGACATCAACCCCTTCACGCCGTTCGACCAGATCGACAAGGCGCCGGAGGAGCGGCAGCGCGGTATCACCATCTCCATCGCGCACGTCGAGTACCAGACCGAGGCGCGTCACTACGCCCACGTCGACTGCCCGGGTCACGCGGACTACATCAAGAACATGATCACCGGTGCCGCGCAGATGGACGGCGCCATCCTGGTGGTCGCCGCCACCGACGGCCCGATGCCGCAGACCAAGGAGCACGTCCTCCTGGCCCGCCAGGTCGGCGTCCCCTACATCGTCGTCGCGCTGAACAAGTCCGACATGGTGGACGACGAGGAGATCCTGGAGCTCGTCGAGCTCGAGGTCCGCGAGCTGCTCTCCGAGTACGAGTTCCCGGGCGACGACCTGCCGGTCGTCCGCGTCTCCGCGCTGAAGGCCCTCGAGGGCGACGCCGAGTGGGGCCAGAAGCTCCTCGGCCTGATGCACGCCGTCGACGAGAGCATCCCCACCCCGGCCCGCGCCGTGGACCAGCCGTTCCTGATGCCGATCGAGGACGTCTTCACGATCACCGGTCGTGGCACCGTCGTCACCGGTCGTATCGAGCGTGGCATCCTCAAGGTCAACGAGACCGTCGACATCATCGGCATCAAGACCGAGAAGACCACCACCACGGTCACCGGCATCGAGATGTTCCGCAAGCTGCTCGACGAGGGCCAGGCCGGTGAGAACGTCGGTCTGCTGCTCCGTGGCATCAAGCGCGAGGACGTCGAGCGCGGCCAGGTCATCATCAAGCCGGGTTCGGTCACGCCGCACACCGACTTCGAGGCCCAGTCGTACATCCTGTCGAAGGACGAGGGTGGCCGCCACACCCCGTTCTTCAACAACTACCGCCCGCAGTTCTACTTCCGTACCACGGACGTGACCGGCGTCGTGACCCTCCCCGAGGGCACCGAGATGGTCATGCCGGGCGACAACACCGGCATGACGGTCGCGCTGATCCAGCCGATCGCCATGGAGGAGGGCCTGAAGTTCGCCATCCGTGAGGGTGGTCGGACCGTCGGCGCCGGCCAGGTCACCAAGATCATCAAGTAATTGATGCTCTGACTCTTGACCCCTGGTCAGGATGGGCTTGGTGAGGATCCTCGGATCCTCACCAAGCCCTCTGTCTTTGTGCCGGGAACCGTCACCGGGATCGCGGTACGACGCCGGAGCGGAGCCGGTGCCCGTCCCGGCGCGGCGCGGGCGTCAAGCCCGGCGACGTCCGGGACCACTCGTGGGAACGTGGTTTCCCGGCACCCGGTCGGACCGGCCCGCGGTGGCGGGTCACCCACTGTCCGGCGCACGGGGCGCCGCCCTTCCCGGGCGGCGCCCCGTCGGCGTACCCGGGGTCGTGCGCCCGGCGGGCCGGGCGGCGCCCAGCGCGTCTCATCAGGGCATCATCACTGGCTGCTATTGTCGGCGGCGATCGACCCCACCAGCGGAAAGCGGGATCAACTCATGACGACGGCGCCCGAGTTGTCGGTAGTCATGCCGATCTACAACGAGCAGGAGGCGCTGCCGCTGACGGTCGAGCGACTGCGCCCGATCCTCGACGGGCTGGGGGTCGGCTACGAGGTGGTCGGCGTCGACGACGGGAGCACCGACGCCACGCCGCTGCTGATGCAGAAGATCCGCCAGGACTGGCCCGAGTTCCGGATCGTCCGCTTCTCCCGCAACTCCGGTCACCAGGCGGCGCTCAAGGCCGGGCTGCACCGGGCGTTCGGCGACTTCGTGGTGAGCATCGACGCGGACCTCCAGGACCCGCCGGAGAAGATCCCCGAGATGCTGGAGCTCGCCCGCGAGCGGAGCCTCGACATCGTCTACGGCGTGCGCGGCGACCGCGGCACGGACAGTTTCTTCAAGCGGCGCACGGCCGGCGGCTACTACTGGCTGATGCGCAAGCTCGTCGGCAAGCGGATGCCGAACCAGGCCGGCGACTACCGGCTCCTCAGCCGCGCGGCGGTGGACGCGCTCAAGGCCCTGCCCGAGCACCAGCCGGTCTACCGGCTGCTGGTGCCGTGGCTGGGCTTCCCCAGCGGCGAGGTGGTCTACGTCCGCGAGGAGCGTGTCGCCGGGGCGACGCACTATCCGTTGGGCAAGATGGTCCGACTGGCACTCGACAGCGTGACGAACTTCTCCGCGGCCCCGCTGCGGCTGGCCACCTGGCTCGGCCTGTTCAGCTTCCTGATCTGCCTGGTACTGGGTGCCTACACCGCGATCGAACACGCGGTCGGCAACACCGTCCCGGGGTGGTCGTCGTTGTTCATCGGAATGCTGTTCATCGGCGCCGTCCAACTGATCTGCGTGGGTCTGCTCGGCGAGTACGTCGGCCGGATCTACTCGGCGGTCCAGGCCAGGCCCGCCTACTTCGTCGGCTACGACTCGGCCGAGGAGAGCACCGGAGCGGGGGCGGAGAAACTGTCCGACTGTGTCCGCTAGCGTGCCGGCGGCCCGGAGCGTGCGAGGAGACAGGACGTGGACGCCTACCGGACGACCGGGTCGGACCGCGGCGCGGGGACCGCGGACGAACGGGCCGGTGGCTCGGCGCCGGTGACCGGCCGGGTCCGCGCGGTACGGCTGCTGCCGACCGCGGCCGCCCTGACCGCGGTCCTGGCGGTCCTGCTGGTCTGCGGCACCCGGCCCGAGGACGTCGCCCGCTACGCCGGCTACGCGCTGTGGTCCGTGCTCCTTCCCGGCACGCTGGTGTTCCGCGCCCTGCGCCGCCGCCCGCACACCCTGGTCGAGGACCTCGCGCTGGGGGCCGTCACCGGTCTGGTGCTGGAGCTCGCCGCCTGGGGCGTGGTCGTCCGGCTCGGCCTCCAGTCGCTGGCCGTGCTCTGGCCGCTCGCCGTGGTCCTCCCGTTCGCCCTGGTGCCCGGCCTGCGCCGGCACTGGCGGCCGCGCGGGTACACGCGACCGCCGCTGAGCTGGTCCTGGACGGTCGCGGGCCTGGTCGCGCTGACCGCGGTCTACTTCGGCGAGGTCTTCCTGGCCCGCTTCCCGATCCTGCCGACGGGGGAGCCGAGCCGGGTCTACGGGGACCTCCCGTACATGATCTCGCTCGCCGGGAACGCGAAGTACCAGATGCCGCCGACCTTCCCGCAGGCGGCCGGGGAACCGCTGCACTACCACTGGTTCACCTTCGCCCACATGGCGATGTCCTCCGTGGTCGGCGGCATCGACCTGCCGGTGGTCGCGATGCGGCTGATGGTGCCGACGCTGAGCGTGCTCACCGTGCTCACCCTCGTGGCGGCCGCACACCGGCTGAGCGGCCGGCTCTGGGCCGGGCCGCTGGCGGTCGCGCTGTTCATGGGGGTCGGCGAGTTCACGGCGGCCTACCCCAACTTCATCGACTCCTGGCTGTTCGGCGCGCCCGCCGTGGGGCTGCTGTCCTGGGCGAGCCTCTCGCTCGCCTACAGCCAGCCGCTGCTGATCGCCCTGGCCGCCGCGGTCGGCGAGGTGCTGCGCGGGTACGGCGCCGACTCCGACCGGCGGGCGGTGCCGCCGCTCGGGCGCGGTGTCCTGGTCCTGGTGGGTCTGTTCGCGGTGGCCTCCAGCGCGGCCAAGGCCAGCACCCTGCCGGTCACCCTGGGCGGGCTGGCGGTGGCCGGCCTCGCTCTCGCCGTCACCACCCGGAGGATCCCCCGGGCGGTGCTGGCGACCGGCGCGATCCTGGTCGGGGCGCAGTTGTTCGCCACCGCGCTGGTCTTCGACTTCCAGAGTTACGGGCTGCAGCTCGGCCTGTTCGGGAACGTCCGGAAGTACTGGGCCGACACCCGGCCGGGCCCGGCCCCGGTCCGGGCGGCGGTCGCGCTGGCGACGCTGGCCGCGTTCGCGCTCAACCACCAGTTGCGGCTGCTGGGCGCGGTGCCGCTGCTGTGGCGGCGGCGGATGCGCCTGGAGCCGGTGCAGTGGTTCCTGCTCGGGGCGGCGCTCGCCGGACCGGCGGCCTATCTGCTGATCGGCGGCTTCAACGCGAGCTACTTCACCATCGCCTCGGCGCCCTTCGCCGCGCTGCTCTCCGCCTGGGGCTGGTGCGAGCTGGCCGAACGGGCCGCGTTGCCGCGCCGGGCCGTGGCGGCGCTGGTGGCCGGGGCGGTGCTGGCGGGCGCCGTCCTCACCTGGCTGATCCACGGGTTCTCGGACCGCTGGGCCGAATTCTCGGTCCGCCTGCTGGGCGGGGACGCCGGGAGCCGCGCCCACTGGCCGCTGCTGCCGATGCTGGCCGCCGCGCTGGTGGTCGCGGCCGCGGCCGTCCTCGGCCTGCTGCTCTGGCGGGGTGCCGGCCGGGTGCGCCCGGCGCTGCGCGGCACCGGCGGGGTGGTGCTGATCACCGGTCTCTGCGCGGTGGGGCTGCCGGCGCTGCCGCTGGACGTGCTCCAGGGCCGGGAGTACGGCTGGGACTTCGCCTGGGCGTTGTCCGGGCGGCAGATCGAGGCGGCCCGCTGGGTCCGGTCCCACAGCCGGCCCGCGGACGTCCTCGCCACCAACTCGCACTGCTGGCAGTTCGACGACCACGCCTACGGCCCCGAGTGCGACAACCACCGGTCGCAGTGGCTCAGCGCCTACTCCGAGCGGTCCGTGCTGGTGGAGGGCTGGGCCTACGCGCCGCGGCTGGTGGCCCGCTCGGGTGGCGGGGTGGTCGCCCGGGAGCCGTTCTGGGACCAGCGCCTGTTCGGACTCAACGAGGACGCGGTGTACCGTCCTACCGCAGAGCTGATCGAGCGGTTGCGGCAGGAGCACCGGGTGCGGTTCCTGGTGGTCGACCGGAAGGCGGGCGCCGAATCGCCCCGGCTGCGGGAATTCGCCGAGCCGGTCTTCGACAACGGACGGGTTGCCGCGTACCGGCTCCCCTGAGCGGACGGAACGGACGGGTACCCCGCGATGCTTTCGACGGACGACAGGAGCGGGCGGCCGCGGGCGGACGGGCGGCCGGTGCGCCGGCAACTGCCCTCGTTCCTGGTGATCGGTGTCCTCAGCACCCTCTTCTACCTGGGGCTGTTCGTGCTGGCGCGGCGGTTCACCGATCCGCAGGCGGCCAATCTGCTGGCGCTGGCGGTCAGCGCGGTCGCCAACACCGCGGCGAACCGGCGGTTCACCTTCGGGATCACCGGCTCCGAGGGCGCGGTGCGCCACCAGCTCCAGGGCGCCGTGGCGTTCCTGATCGGCCTGGGGCTCAGCGCCGGCGTCCTGGCGCTGTTGGACCTCGTGGCGCCGGACGCCTCGCGCGCGGTCGAGGTGGCAGGACTGGTCGCCGCCAACGGCCTGGCCACGGTGGTCCGGTTCCTGCTGATGAAGGTCTGGGTGTTCCGCGGCCGCTGAGCCCGGCCGTACCGAAACGCGCGGCGCCCGTCCGGAGGGACCGGACGGGCGCCGCGCGTTTCGGTACGGGGCTCAGGCGGAACGGGCGTCAGGCGGAGACCCTGGGCGGCTTCCCGGCCGCCTGCTCCGGCGTCTGTTCCGGCGCCGGAGCGAGCAGCGGATCGGTCGCGGCGGCCCGGGCGGCCGCGCGCTCCTTGAGCCGGCGCACCGGCCACGGCGTCCAGTTCTTGGCCTTCATCAGCGGCGACTCCAGCAGATGCCAGGAGAGCGCGGACAGCACCACGGTGCCGGCCATGGCGAGGGCCAGGTACACCGGCTTGCCGTGCTTGGCGTAGCCCAGCATGGCGAGGGCCTGCTCGACGGTGAAGCCGTAGATGTAGATGCCGTACGAGTAGTCGCGCTTGCGGCCGATCTTCTGGAACGGGCTCGGCAGCCGGATGGCCAGCCACAGCAGCAGGTAGGCGAAGGCCGGGTAGCCGAAGACGAACAGGCCGCCGACCCACAGGCTGAGGCCGAGCACGACCGCGCTGATCACGGCCAGGCCGTCGTGGATGACGAGCCGGTCGCGGTAGAGCTGGAAGGTCGCGCCGATCATGAAGATGAAGACCAGGTGGATGATGAAGTGCATCGACATCGCGCCCAGGAACGGCACATAGACGACGGAGTTCATCTCGCCCGGGATGCCGCGCAGGGTGGGCATGTTCACCCAGTCGCGCAGGATGAGCACCCACAGACCCAGCGCCAGCAGCGGTACGAACTTGCGGGCGCGCTGGAGCACGCCTCCGGCGCCCATCAGCCCGATGATGATGTAGCAGAGGATCTCGTACTTCAGCGACCACAGGGCGCCGTTGACGCCGATGTCGAAGTTCGTGCCCTTGGCGATGCCACCGTGGATCACCCCGGAGATGTCCCAGCCGGTGCTGATCGAGGTGTTCCAGGTGCCCTTCAGGTAGTTCACCGGACCCTCGGGGTGGTTCCAGTACCCGTCGAAGGTCCCGTGCTGCCAGTGCCACAGCAGCGGGACGATCACCAGGGCGGAGACCAGCAGCGAGCCCCACAGGCCGGGCAGGATGCGCAGCGCGCGGTGCCAGGAGTAGCGCCCGATGGTCGACCGGGCGCCACTGGCGCTGATCATGAAGCCGGACAGCACGAAGAACCCGATGACCGCCATCTTGCCGACGTCGGTCTGCTGCCCGCTCTTGATCCAGAGCGGGTCGAGGTGCCCCCAGGCGATGGGGTACATGTGCGAGACGACCACAGCCGAGGCGAGCAGCAGTCGCAGCAGGCCGAAGCTGTTGGCCCGGCCCGAGTACAGCTCGGCGAGGGTCCCGCGCCGACCGGGCAGCACGGACAGCCACCCGCCGGGTCGGTTACCGCGGGACCGGGGTGTACCCGACGAGGAGAGCCTGCGAGACATCGAAGGAATCATGCTTTCCTGGAAGTGGTGCCCAGGCGACGGCCTGGTGCACAGGCCCGGTCGGGTCCTGCTCGGATCCTACCGACGCCCGCCGATGGTCATCATGTGTGCTGATCGAATCGTTAGCGTGCGGAACCGGCGCCGGCCGAGGCGGCCCGCCACAGTTCGGTGACCGCCGCGCTCAGGCTGCGACGGGGCTGCCAGCCGAGGGCCTTGCCGGCGGCGGTGACATCGAGCTGCTGCCACTCGGTCTCCGGGCCGGTGCCGTCGGGCGCCGGGACCTCGGTGATCTCGACCGGGACGCCACTGGCCCCGATCAGCAGCTCGACCAGCTCGCGCGCCGAACTCGCCTTGCCGAGGCCGATGTTGAGCACGGCGGGGGAGTCCGGGTTGCTCGGGACGGCGGCGATGATCGCGTCCACCGTGTCCTGCAGGTCGACGAAGTCGCGCTGGGCCGTGAGCGGCTGCAGCGCGAGCTCCGCGGTGGTGCCGGCGTCCCGGGCGGCCACGAGCTTGCCGGCCATCACACCGAGCAGGCTGTGTCCGGGCTGGTGGGCGCCGACCACGTTGCCCAGGCGGAGCACCACGGCGTCCAGACCCTCGGTGCGCACCGCGTCCTCGATGAGCCGGGTCGCCCGCAGCTTCAGCTGCCCGTAGACCATGGACGGGTTCGGCTCGGAGTCCTCGCTCAGGCTCACGCCGATCGGGCAGAGGCCGTACTCGTGCACCGTGCCGAGGTGCACCAGGCGGGGGGCGGCGGGCATGCTCCGCAGCGCCTCCAGCAGCCGGCCCACCATGCCGACGTTGGCGCCGACCATCTGCTCGTCGGTCAGGCCCCACATCCCGCCGGCCGCGTTGACGACCACGTCGATCCGGTGCTCGGCGAGCAGCGCGGCCAGCTCGGCGGGGGAGTCCTCGGTGAGGTCCAGCCGGGCGAACTCGCCGGGCAGCGGCTCGGCCGGCGCCTTGCGGGCGATGGTGAGCAGGTGGTGGCCCCGCTCGTCCAGGGCGCCCAGGATGGTGCGCCCGATGAAGCCGGTGCCGCCGAGGACGGCGATGCGGGGAAGGTCTGAGCTGCTCACGGCCATGGTCTCTGGTTCCGGTCTCGGTCGGATGGGGCGCCGGGGTGTCGGGGGCGTCGACCCGGCGGGGGAGTGGAGCGGCCGCTCAGTAGCGGTCGTTGCCGGCGACGTGCCGCAGCAGGGTCTTGGCGCCCGAGCCGTTCCGGCCCTTGACCGCGCCCGGGAGCATGGTCAGCGCGTGGATCCGGGACGACAGGTGCAGCCGGGAAGCCTTGGCGGCGTTCTGCCAGCCGTGCGCGTCCAGGCGGTCGGCGACGTCGCGGAAGAAGCGGTTGGCCTCCTCGAAACGGATGCCGGAGGAAGCCTGCGCCGAGGAGATGCTGACGGCGTGCCGCCGGTACTGGAAGCAGGTCGTGTCGCTGATCATCATCTGCTCCCCGGCCTGCAGCAGGTCGATGACCAGCGCGAGGTCCTGGGTGACCTCCAGGTTGTCCCGGAAGCCGGCCGCGCGGACCGCCTCGGTGCGCCAGCAGATCGACGGGAAGAACAGCCAGTTGCCGCGCAGCAGGCTGATCGCGAGCTCCTCGCCGCCCATCAGCTTGCGGCCGTTGACCTTCGGCGAGTAGATGCGCTTCTTGGCCTGGTCGGCGAGGCCCTCGGTGGGCTTGTCGTTGCCGTCGATGACCTGGACGCCCGGCTGGACCATGCCGATGTCCGGGTTGTCCTTGAGCACGCTCCGGACGGTGGCGACGTACTCGGGCAGCATGATGTCGTCGGTGCCCATCATGACGAAGTTCTCCTCGCGCACCAGGCCGAGGCACTTCCGGTAGTTGCCCGTCACACCGAGGTTCTGCTCGTTGCGCTGGTAGGAGACCCGGTCGTCCCCGAGCTGGGCGAACCAGCCGGGGACGTCCGGCTCCTTGCCGTCGTCCACCACGGTGAGCCGCCAGTTGGGGTCGCTCTGGGCCAGGATGCTGCGCACGGCGGCCTGCATCAGCGCGACGTTGCCGTAGTAGGGCAGCATGATGTCAAGAGTTGTCATGGGCGGCGCACCAGGTTCCGGGGTAGTGGGGACGGCAGGAAGGCTACTGGCCGCTGAGCGACCGGCGGAACCGCAGGCACTCCTCGTAGTCCGGCAGCAGGCCGGTCTCCAGGGCCTGGGCCAGGGTCGGGGCGGCGTCGTCGCGGGCCGACAGCTGCGGCACCTCGGCCGGCCAGTCGATCGCGAGGTCCGGGTCCAGCGGGTGCACCGCGTGCTCGCCGGTCGGGTTGTACGTCTCCGAGCAGACGTAGGAGAGCGTGGCGTCGTCGGTCAGCGCGCAGAAGCCGTGGCCGAGGCCCTCGGAGATGTACACCGAGCGGCGGTCCACGTCGTCGAGCCGGACGAACTCCCAGCGGCCGAACGTGGGGGAGCCCACGCGCAGGTCGACGATGACGTCGAGCACCGCGCCGCGCACACAGCTGACGTACTTGGCCTGCCCCGGGGCGACGTCGGCGAAGTGGATGCCGCGCACCACGTCCTTGGCCGACACCGAGAGGTTGCCCTGGGCCATCCGCAGCGGGTGGCCGACCACCTCGGCGAGGTGGTCGAAGCGGTACCACTCCATGAACAGCCCGCGGGGGTCGCCGTGCTGCTGCGGCGTGACCTCCCAGGCGCCCTCGATGGACAGCTCGCGGAACTTCATCGCGCGGCCTCCTCGTCGAGCAGGTTCACCAGGTACTGGCCGTAGCCGCTCTTCAGCAGCGGCTCGGCGAGCTCCCGCAGCTGCTCGGAGGTGAGGAACCCGGCCCGCCAGGCGGCCTCCTCGACGCAGCCGATCTTGAAACCCTGGCGCTCCTCGATGACCCGGACGAACTCCGACGCCTGCACCATCGACACGAAGGTGCCGGTGTCGAGCCAGGCGGTGCCGCGGTCCAGGACGGTGACCTGAAGCTCACCGTCGTTCAGGTACGCCTCGTTGACGGCGGTGATCTCCAGCTCGCCACGGGCGCTCGGGGTGATGGTGCGGGCGATCTCCACCACGCGGTTGTCGTAGAAGTACAGACCCGGGACCGCGTAGCGGGACTTGGGGGTCTGCGGCTTCTCCTCGATCGAGATGACCTGGCCGGCCTCGTCGAACTCGACCACGCCGTAGGCCGTCGGGTCGGCGACCGGGTAGGCGAACACCATGCCGCCCTTGGGGTCGGTGCGCTGGGCGAGCCGGGTGCCGAGACCACTGCCGTGGAAGATGTTGTCGCCGAGGATCAGCGCGACGGGCTCGTCGCCGATGAAGTCGGCGCCGAGGACGAACGCCTGGGCGATGCCCTCGGGCCGCTCCTGGACGGCGTACTGCAGGTCGAGGCCCAGCTGCGAGCCGTCGCCGAGGAGCCGCTCGAACTGCTCACGGTCCTGCGGAGTGGTGATGATCAGAATCTCGCGGATCCCCGCCATGATGAGCGTGGAAAGCGGGTAGTAGATCATCGGCTTGTCGAAGACCGGGAGAAGCTGCTTGGAAACGGCCCGGGTCAGGGGCCAGAGGCGGGAACCGGTGCCGCCCGCAAGAAGAATGCCGCGCATGGCGCACACCTTACGTGGCCCGGGCAACCGGGCGGCAACCAGGCGGTGCCGGGCCCTTCCGGGCCCGGGGCACCTGGTGCGATGAGCGCTGCGCGCGCGCACTATACTCAGCCGCATTATGCGCATCCTCGTCACCGGCGGCGCCGGATTCATCGGTTCCCAGTTCGTGCGCGCGCTGCTGGCGGGGGACCCCGCGGCTCGCGTCACTGTTTTCGACAAGCTGACCTACTCGGGCGTCGAGGAGAACCTCGCGCCGGTGGCCGATCACCCCGGCTACTCCTTCGTCCGCGGCGACATCTGCGACGTCGACGCCGTCGACGCGGCGATGCCCGGCCACGACGCGGTGGTGCACTTCGCCGCCGAGTCGCACGTGGACCGCTCGATCGCGGGCGCCGGCCCCTTCGTCATGACCAACGTGGTGGGCACCCAGGTGCTGCTCGACGCGGCCCGCAAGCACGGCGTCGGCCGCTTCGTCCACGTCTCCACCGACGAGGTCTACGGCTCCATCACCGAGGGTTCCTGGACCGAGGAGTGGCCGCTCTCGCCGAACTCCCCGTACTCCTCCTCCAAGGCGGCCTCGGACCTGCTGGCGCTGGCCTACCACCGGACCCACGGCATGGACGTCGTGGTCACCCGCTGCTCCAACAACTACGGGCCGTACCAGTTCCCCGAGAAGGTCATCCCGCTCTTCACCACCAACCTGATCGACGGCAAGAAGGTCCCGCTGTACGGCGACGGCGGCAACGTCCGGGACTGGCTGCACGTCTCGGACCACTGCCGCGGCATCGACCTCGCCCTGCGCAAGGGCCGCGCCGGCGAGGTCTACAACATCGGCGGCGGCACCGAGGCCACCAACAAGGAGCTCACCGGGCTGCTGCTGGAGGCCGCCGGGGTGGGCTGGGAGATGGTCGAGTACGTCGAGGACCGCAAGGGCCACGACCTGCGCTACTCGATCGACATCAGCAAGATCCGCGAGGAGCTCGGCTACGAGCCGCAGATCCGCTTCGAGGACGGCCTCGCCGAGACCATCGCCTGGTACCGCGAGAACCGCGCCTGGTGGGAGCCGCTCAAGGTGAGGGCCGCGCAGCAGTCGTGAGCGACGACGAGGGCACTACGGCGCCTGAGCGCCGTTCCGCGCTGGCCAAGGCCGTCGGCGCCCTCCCCCCGGGCACCCAGCTGGTGATCGGGGGGACGGTGCTCCTCGGGGCCGCCTCCTACATCCATCTCATGGCGGCCGGCTACAGCCTGGACAAGCCGCAGATGGCCTCGGTGTCGCTGCTCTGGACGATCCTGATGTCCGTCGGGCTGGGACTCTTCTTCCCGATCGAGCAGGAACTGACCCGGATCGTGGCCGCCCGGGTCGTCGGCGGCCAGGGGGCCGGACCGGTCGTCCGGCGGATCCTGGTGATCACCGCAGGTGTGCTGGTGGTGCTGGTCGTCGGCATGGCCGTCGCCGCCCGTCCACTGGCGGAGACCTTCTTCGACGGCCGTCGCAGCATGGTCGTGGCGCTCGCCGCCTCCTTCGCCGCGATGGCCGCCGGCAACGTCAGCCGCGGGGTGCTGGCCGGCCTCAACCGGTTCGGCGCGTACGGCGCCCAGCTCGCCGTGGACGGTGCGTTGCGCATCGCGCTGGCCGTGGGTTGCGCGGTGGCGGGCGTCCGCTCACCGCTGGCCTTCGCGCTGATCCTCACCGTCGCGCCGCTGGTGGCCGTGCTGGCCACGGTGAAGCCGCTGCGTTCCGGCGTCAAGGCCGGTCCGGTGATCGGCTGGGGCAAGCTGGGCTCGGGGCTGGCCCCGCTGGTCGCGTCCACCCTGCTCTCGCAGGTCGTGGTCAACGCCGCGGTGGTCTCCACCCAGCTGCTCGCGCCGGACGACGCCGCACTGGTCGCCGGCCTGCTGAACGCGGTGGTGCTCGCCCGGGTGCCGCTGTTCGTCTTCGGCTCGCTCCAGGCGTCGCTGCTGGCCGGGCTCGCGAGCGCGGCCGCCGCCGGCGACCGGGCCGGATTCTCGAAGCTGCTGGTGCGCACCTGCGGCGTGGTCACGGTGCTGGGTGTCGCGGGCGGCATCCCCGCCACGATCCTGGGCCCCTGGCTGATCCAGGTGCTCTTCAAGGCCGACGACGTGCTCGGCTCGCTCGACTTCCTGCTGATGTCGGCGGGCACTCTCTGCTACATGCTCGCGATGGTGCTCGGCCAGGCGCTGCTGGTCCTGCACCGCCACCGTCTCCAATTGCTCGGCTGGGCGTTGGGAACTGTTGCATTGGTCGTGACCACTCTGGTACCTGGGGCCGTGGCGACCCGGGTGTGCCTCGCCTACACTATGGGTTCGTTGGCCGCGTGTGCGTGCATGGTCGCGGCAGTCTGGCTCACGTTCCTGCGCCGACCTCCGCACGTCCGGCCCCGGGCCGACGAATTCACCACTCCCTCAATGGTGGATTCGCTGTGATGACCTCCGGCACGGCGGCGCGCCGATGCCGGCACTCGCACCCCGCTTCCCCTCGCACCCTGAAACTCGCGGCCGCCGGCTGCGGCATGGAGCCTTGATGTCCGACTATGACGACGTGTGGCTGGTGATTCCCGCCTACAACGAGGGAACCGTCATCGCCGATGTGATCGAGAACGCCCGGAAGATCTTTCCGAACATCGTGGTGATCGATGACGGAAGCACGGACGACTCGGCCGAGACGATCATGACGACCGGGGCCCACCTGGTGCAGCACCCGGTCAACCTCGGCCAGGGCGCGGCACTCCAGACCGGCTTCAAGTACGCGCTCCGGCAGCCCGGTGCCAAGTACTTCGCCACCTTCGACGCGGACGGGCAGCACCAGACCCCCGACGTCGAGAAGATGGTCGCCCTGCTGCGTGCCGATGAGGCCGATGTCGTGCTCGGCTCCCGCTTCATCGAGCAGACCGGTGAGGTCCCGTGGATCAAGCGCGTGGTCCTGCGGACCGCCGCGACGATCAGCCCCACCGCGCGCAAGCTCAACCTCACGGACTCGCACAACGGCCTGCGGGTGATCAACCGCAAGGCCGCTTCCCAGCTCCGCATCACGATGAACGGCATGGCCCACGCCTCCGAGATCGTGGCCATGTTGGCCGCCTCGGACCTGCGGGTCATGGAGGTGCCGGTGGACATCCTGTACACCGAGTACTCCCGTTCCAAGGGCCAGTCGCTGATCAACGGCGTCAACATCCTCTTCGACATCTCGCTCAGGGAGCGTGGCCGCAAGTGAAGTACATCTGGATCCAGCTGCTGCTCATGGTCGGCACGGGCGTACTCGTGCTCGCCTTCGTCCGCCGCTGGGACGCCGCGCACACCCGGGCCTGGAAGCGGATGGCGTTCTTCGCCTTCGTGCTCGCCAACGTGTACGCGGTGCTGCGACCCGAGGACGTCACCTGGGTGGCCAACAAGCTCGGCGTCGGCCGCGGCACCGACCTGGTGCTCTACCTGCTCGTCGTGGCGATGGCCTTCATGACGCTGAACACCTTCATGCGCTTCCGTTCGCTGGAGAAGAAGCTGACCGATCTCGCCCGCACCGTGGCCGTCAACGACGGCCAGCGGGTCAACGACGACCGTTTCGCGGACGAGGCGGCGCTGCGCGTCGACCCGGAGCAGGTTCTGCCCCGCTGAAGCGCCGGATCCCCGGGGGGTTCGACGGATCCGTAACGCACAAGAAGTCGGTTGGAGAACCAGTAGTCATGTCTGTACAGGCCGACGGGCCTCGAATACGCCTGCCCAGGAGGGTGTGCCTGGCGGGGGCGGAGCTCGGAGCCGGTGCGGTGGTCGCACTCGGGTTCACCCGGCTCTGCATGTCGATCGACGTGAATCCGATGCAGCGGGTGGGACAGGTCAGCGGCCTCGCCGGCCTGCAGCTCCGTTTCATCGCGGTCTTCGTGGCACTGGCACTCCTCTGGTGGGCGTTCAGCCGTCGGTTGTCCCGTCCGTTGGCCCTCCGCCTGGCCTGCTGTTCGCTGGCCGGCCTGGCCACCGGCCTCTACGCGGGCGGTGTCGCGGTCACTCTGCGCGGTACCGCCCTGCCGCCGAACGGCGTGCTCGGTGACGCCGGCCAACTCCAGCTCTGGGTGACGGACATCCAGAACGGCCGCCCGATCTCCGGCGTGTACCCGCCGCTCTTCCCGCACCTGCTGACCTGGTGGACCGAGCTCTTCCACCCGGACCGGCCCGGCGCGGCCCTGAAGGTGCTCGGCCTGGTGCTGATCGCTCTCACCGGGCCCGCGGCCTACCTGGCCTGGCGGATGCTCCTGCCGCCGCTCTGGTCGCTGGGGATCGGCGTGGTCTCGGTCTTCCCGATCGTCCACGCGGCCAAGCCGTACGTCGACATCGTCCTGATCATGCTGATCCCGGTCCTCGCCAAGTTGATGGCGGCACTGCTGCGGGCGCGGGCGATGTCCACCCGCACCCTGGTGCTGACCGGTGCCGGGTACGGGCTCGGTCTGTCGGTGCTGTTCCTCTGGTACTCGGGCTGGTTCGTCTGGTCGGCCCCCGGCGCGCTCGCCGCGTTCGCCCTGCTGCTGTTCAGGCTCGGCAAGGAGGGACGCGCCCCGCTGCTGCGGGCGGTCGCGATGCTCGGCACCACCGCGGCCGTCTTCCTGGCCCTGAGCGGCAGCTACCTGGTCCGGCTGCTCGGCAGCGCGGGCACGCCGGACACGTACATGTACTTCGACACATTCGTCGACCCGGCCTACTTCGTCATGTGGCAGGGCGATCAGCCGGGCCAGTTCGCGACCGCGGTCTGGCCGCTGCCGGGCGAGCTCGGCGGGGTCGGGATGTTCGCGCTGCTCCTCGTCGCGGGTCTCGGCGTCGCCCTCTGGCTGGGGCCGACCCTGCCGGTGGTCCAGGTGGCCGGTCTGTGCATGCTCGGCACCTTCGGGCTGCGGTACTGGTTCGCCTCGCACATGGAGCGGGACCAGCTCGTCCAGCTGTACCCGCGCACCTCGGCGGAGCTGCTGTACTGCGCGATCGTGCTGTGCGGGATGGCCGGGTACCTGCTCAGCCAGAAGCTCACCGGCCGGTCGGCGCTCGCCCTGATAGGCGGGCGCAAGGGGCCGGTCCCGGCGCTGCGGACCAGTGGAGCGGTGCTCTGCGCGCTGGCCTTCTTCTTCTCGATGGCGGGCTCGGCGACCGTGGACCGTTTCATGCCCCGACAGGACGGCTCCTGGGGCACATTGACCTGGGTCGCCCAGACCACGGAGCAGCCGGGCGGCGGCTGCCCGCGCTATGCCCCGGAGGGCAAGTGCACCCCGTTGCGGGAGGCATGGGCCAGGAGATAGGCACGGAACCGGGCCGCCGGTCCCGTCCTCCCGGGCCGGGGGTATCCGCCTCCGGCCGAGCGGCCCGCGATCCGCACCCGGTACCTTGGCTTCGGAGAACGCAGCGGAGACCCGCTTTTCGCCAGCCGTTTCGGACCGGGTGCGCCCGCTGGCCGAGATGCCTGGCGGTGCCGTCTCCCGGTGAGAACACCTAGGAGAGACACCCGTGGATCAGACCACAGCCGTCGCCGCAGAGGGCGAGACGGCCACGCGGCGAAGTCCGGCGTCCCCCGCTCCGGCCGACCGGGCGGCGCACCCGGCCGTGGAGCGGCTGCGGGCGCTCATGGCACAGCGCTGGTTCTGGCCCGTCGCGCTGCTGGCGGGGTACGCCGCGCAGGTGGCGTTCCGGCTTTCGCTGTCGGCCCAGAACTACTACCCGTCGGTCCACGCGGACGAGGACTCGTACCTCGTCATCGCGCGCGTGCTCGCGGGGCACCCGACCACCGAGATGCCCGTCGGCGTGGTGATTCCGGGCGGTTATCCGCTGCTGCTCACCCCGGCGCTGCTGATCGCGAACAACGCCGCCACCGCGTACCACCTGATCATGGGGATCAACGCGCTGCTCAACGCGCTGGTGTTCCCACTGGTCTTCCTGGCCGCCCGGCGTCTGGGCCTGACCCGCGGACTCTCGTTCGGGGTGGGCACCGCGGTCGCCCTGGTGCCGCCGGTGATCTTCTACTCCCAGTTCGCGATGTCGGACACCGTCTTCCCGGTGATCCTGCTCTGCTGGCTGCTGTCCATGCACGGCTGGCTCTCGCCGGGCACGCTGCGGCGCCGGGCCGTGTACGCGGCCGGCACCGGTCTGGCGGCGGGGTACGCCATGGCCACCCACGACCGGGGCGGTGTGGTCGTGGCGGTCACCGCCACGGTGATGCTGGCCGTGCTGGCCTTCGGCTGGGTACAGCGCCTGGCCTCGCTCGCCGGCCTGGGCGGGCTCGCCGTGGGTGTCGGTTTCTCCAAGGTCCTGGCGATCTACGTCGAGGGCAAGTTCAAGGAGGCGCCGAGCACGGTCGGGACCCAGGTGATCGACAACCTGACCAACAGCGACCTGATCGGCACCACGCTCACCCGGTTCTCCGGCCAGTTGTGGTACTTCATGACCTCCTCCTGGGGCTTCGGCGCGGTCGCCTTCGTGCTCTGCGTGGTCGCCGTGTTCAGCCGGCGGTTCGACCTCGCGGACCGGGTGGTCGGGTTCTGCATGGTGGCGCTGCTGTGCGGGATCGCGCTGGCTTCGGCGGCCGGACTCCCGGCCTCGGACAACCGGGTCGACAACTGGGTGTACGCCAGGTACGTCGCGCCGCTGATCCCGATCTTCCTCACGGTCGGCTTCGTCGCGCTGTACCGCTTCGCGGCGGGCCGGCTGGCCCGGCTGGCGGCGGGGGCCGCGGTGCTGACGCTCGCGCTGGGCCAGGTGGTCCTCGGTTATGCCGGGAGCGACCTCAAGCGCTACGTGATCCCGTGGGGCGTCCCGGACGCGCAGTTCCTCGCCTCGCAGTGGGACGGCCTGCACATGGGCCGGACCACGCTGGCCGCGCTCCTGGTGCTCGGAGCCTGCCTCCTGCTGCGCGTCGCCGGCGGGCGGCGGGTGGTCTGGGCCGTGACGCTCTGCGTCGCGCTCTTCGGGATGTTCGCGACGCTCACCATCACCGACCAGATCGCCCAGCCGCACTACAAGTACCGCAAGTGGGAAGCGGTCGGGATCGTCAAGGACGCCGGTCTGAAGAAGAGCGACAACGTCATCATGGACTGGGACCTCGACTGGAGCATCCGGATGTCGCTCCCGTTCGAGATCTACGAGGGCCGGGTGTGGACCAACAACGTCAAGGCCGGCAACACCCCGCAGGACACGGCGAACGCGGTGCTGCTCCGTCTGTTCAAGGACGTCGAGCCCACCGCGAGCTGGCCGTCCCCTCCGGCCGGATGGCACCTGGCGGACTACGACGAGAACAAGGAATGGGCGCTCTGGCGCAAGGGCTGACCGTTCGGTGAGTCGCCCCGGTCGGGGCCGGTGAGGGCTTCCTCACCGGCCCCGATTGGCTTTCCGGCTCCCGGCTGTGGCAGTATGTCCAAGTTGCTCGGTTGAGTGCCGATGCTGCGCGCCTCCCGCCGGGAGGACCGGAAGCGAGTCCCATCTACTCGTCGTTCCCGTGATGGCCGTCAAGCGTGTGTATTACGCCACGGCAGCTGCGGGGCGAAAGTACGGGAATCTTCCGGGAAGCGTGTGCGGGGTATCAGCCCGGCTCTCCCCCACCCCGAAAAGTTTGGAACCGACGAGTCATTCGCCGGTTTTTTGCAAGCGCGAGGGCGACACGCCCGAGCGCGGGGGTCGGAGAGTAGTCGTGCGGCGACTTGACAGAAGGACTACAAGGTAGCCATGGCGGGACAGAAGATCCGCATCCGGCTCAAGGCCTACGACCACGAGGTCATCGACTCCTCGGCGAAGAAGATCGTCGAGACGGTGATCCGTACTGGTGCGCAGGTCGCGGGCCCGGTGCCGCTGCCCACTGAGAAGAACGTGTACTGCGTCATCCGCTCGCCGCACAAGTACAAGGACTCGCGCGAGCACTTCGAGATGCGCACTCACAAGCGTCTGATCGACATCCTCGACCCCACGCCGAAGACGGTTGACTCGCTCATGCGTCTCGACCTGCCGGCTGGCGTCGACATCGAGATCAAGCTCTGAGAGGCGCACCGAAGATGGCTAAGCAGATTAAGGGCATCCTGGGCGAGAAGCTCGGCATGACCCAGGTCTGGGACGAGAACAACCGGGTCGTTCCGGTGACCGTCGTCAAGGCTGGGCCCAATGTCGTGACCCAGGTCCACACCGCCGACAGCCCGGCCGGCTACGACGCCGTCCAGATCGGCTTCGGCGAGATCGACCCCCGCAAGGTGAACAAGCCCCTCGCGGGTCACTTCGCCAAGGCCGGTGTCACCCCGCGCCGCCACCTGGTCGAGCTCCGTACCTCGGACGCGTCCGAGTACACCCTGGGCCAGGAGATCACCGCCGAGCTGTTCGAGGCGGGTGTCAAGGTCGACGTGACCGGCACCTCCAAGGGCAAGGGCTTCGCCGGTGTCATGAAGCGCCACAACTTCCGTGGCCTCGGCGCTGGTCACGGTGTGCAGCGCAAGCACCGTTCGCCCGGTTCCATCGGTGGCTGCGCCACCCCGGGCCGCGTGTTCAAGGGCATGAAGATGGCCGGCCGGATGGGCCACGAGCGCGTGACCACCCAGAACCTGACCGTGCACGCGGTTGACGCGGAGAAGGGTCTGCTCCTCATCAAGGGTGCGATCCCGGGCCCGAACGGCGGCCTCGTCCTCGTCCGCACCGCGGCGAAGGGGCTGTGAAGGATATGAGCACCATTGACATCCTGTCGCCCTCGGGCGACAAGACCGGCAGCCTGGAGCTGCCGGCCGAGATCTTCGACGCGAAGGTCAGCGTTCCGCTGATGCACCAGGTCGTCGTGGCGCAGCTCGCTGCGGCCCGTCAGGGCACCCACAAGACCAAGACGCGTGGCGAGGTCCGCGGTGGCGGCAAGAAGCCGTACCGCCAGAAGGGCACCGGCCGCGCCCGTCAGGGCTCGACCCGTGCGCCGCAGTTCGCCGGCGGTGGCGTTGTGCACGGTCCCGTGCCGCGCGACTACTCGCAGCGGACCCCGAAGAAGATGATCGCCGCCGCCCTCCGCGGTGCGCTCACCGACCGGGCCCGCCACAACCGCATCCACGTCGTCACCGACGTGATCGCGGCCGAGGTGCCGTCGACCAAGGCCGCCAAGGGCCTGTTCGGCAAGATCACCGAGCGCAAGAACATCCTCCTCGTCGTTGAGCGTGCCGACGAGCTGGGTCTGAAGAGCGCCCGGAACCTGCCGCACGTGCACATCCTGGACGCCGGTCAGCTGAACACCTACGACGTGCTCGTCTCCGACGATGTGGTCTTCACCCAGGCTGCCTTCGAGCGTTTCGTGGCGGGTCCCGCCGCGTCCGCCAAGGCCGTCGCTGCTGAGGGCGAGCTCGAAGGGAGCGCCGCCTGATGGCTGCGGAGATCACGAGCAAGACGTTCACGGACCCCCGTGATGTCCTGGTGAAGCCGGTTATCTCGGAGAAGAGCTACTCGCTCCTCGACGAGAACAAGTACACGTTCGTCGTGTCGCCCGGTGCCAACAAGACCCAGATCAAGCAGGCCGTCGAGGCGGTCTTCTCGGTCAAGGTCGAGTCCGTCAACACGCTCAACCGTCAGGGCAAGCGCAAGCGCTCCAAGACGGGTTTTGGCAAGCGCAAGGACACCAAGCGCGCCATCGTGACGCTGGCTGAGGGCAACCGCATCGACATCTTCGGTGGTCCGACCTCCTGACGGAGGCCGTGATCGTCGATCAAGACGAGGACGAAAATGGGTATCCGCAAGTACAAGCCGACTACGCCGGGCCGTCGTGGCTCCAGCGTGGCCGACTTCGTCGAAATCACGCGGTCCACGCCGGAGAAGTCGCTGGTTCGCCCCCTGCACAGCAAGGGCGGCCGTAACAACGCCGGTCGGATCACCGTTCGCCACCAGGGTGGCGGGCACAAGCGCGCCTACCGCGTGATCGACTTCCGTCGTCACGACAAGGACGGCGTGCCGGCCAAGGTCGCTCACATCGAGTACGACCCGAACCGCACCGCGCGCATCGCGCTCCTGCACTACGCGGACGGCGAGAAGCGCTACATCATCGCGCCGCGCGGCATCACGCAGGGCGACCGGATCGAGAACGGCGCTGGCGCCGACATCAAGCCGGGCAACAACCTGCCGCTGCGCAACATCCCGGTCGGTACCACCATTCACGCGGTGGAGCTGCGTCCCGGTGGCGGTGCCAAGCTGGCCCGCTCCGCCGGCTCCGGCATCCAGCTGCTCGCGCGTGAGGGCAAGATGGCGCACCTGCGCATGCCCTCCGGCGAGATCCGTCTGGTGGACGCGCGCTGCCGCGCGACCGTCGGCGAGGTCGGCAACGCCGAGCAGTCGAACATCAACTGGGGCAAGGCCGGCCGTATGCGCTGGAAGGGCGTCCGCCCGACCGTGCGTGGTGTGGCCATGAACCCGATCGACCACCCGCACGGTGGTGGTGAGGGTAAGACCTCCGGTGGTCGCCACCCGGTCTCGCCGTGGGGCCAGAAGGAGGGTCGTACCCGTCGCCCGAAGAAGGCGTCGGACGCTCTCATCGTGCGCCGCCGCAAGACCAACAAGAAGCGCTAGGAGCAGGTCAGATGCCGCGCAGTCTCAAGAAGGGCCCCTTCATCGACGGCCACCTTCTCAAGAAGGTGGACGCTCAGAACGAGGCGGGTACCCAGAACGTCATCAAGACCTGGTCCCGCCGCTCCGTGATCTTCCCGGCCATGCTCGGCCACACGATCGCGGTTCACGATGGTCGCAAGCACGTCCCGGTGTTCGTCACCGAGTCGATGGTCGGCCACAAGCTGGGCGAGTTCGCTCCGACCCGCACGTTCCGCGGCCACGTCAAGGACGACCGCAAGTCGAAGCGTCGCTAGTCGCCTGAGCTTCACAGCCAGACCGACTCAATGACTTACTCCATTAAGGGGACAACCATGGAAGCCAGGGCCCAGGCGCGGTACATCCGCGTCACGCCCATGAAGGCCCGCCGCGTGGTGGACCTCATCCGTGGCCTTCCGGCCACGGAGGCCCAGGCCGTCCTGCGTTTCGCTCCGCAGGCCGCCACCGTGCCGGTCGGCAAGGTGCTCGACAGCGCCATTGCCAACGCCGCGCACAACTACAACCACCCCAACGCCGACGACCTCGTCATCAGCGAGGCGTACGTTGACGAGGGCCCGACCCTGAAGCGGTTCCGTCCGCGCGCCCAGGGCCGTGCCTACCGGATCCGCAAGCGGACCAGCCACATCACCGTGGTCGTCAGCAGCAAGGAAGGGACCCGGTAATGGGCCAGAAGGTTAACCCGCACGGGTTCCGCCTCGGCATCAGCACGGACTTCAAGTCCCGCTGGTACGCCGACAAGCTGTACAAGGACTACGTCAAGGAAGACGTTGCCATTCGTCGCATGATGACGAAGGGCATGGAGCGCGCCGGCATCTCCAAGGTCGAGATCGAGCGCACCCGCGACCGCGTCCGCGTCGACATCCACACCGCCCGCCCCGGCATCGTCATCGGCCGCCGCGGCACCGAGGCCGACCGCATCCGCGGCGACCTCGAGAAGCTGACCGGCAAGCAGGTCCAGCTGAACATCCTCGAGGTCAAGAACCCCGAGCTGGACGCCCAGCTCGTGGCTCAGGGCGTCGCGGAGCAGCTGTCCTCCCGCGTCTCCTTCCGCCGTGCCATGCGCAAGTCGATGCAGGGCACCATGAAGTCCGGCGCCAAGGGCATCAAGGTCCAGTGCTCCGGTCGTCTCGGCGGCGCCGAGATGAGCCGTTCGGAGTTCTACCGCGAGGGTCGTGTGCCGCTGCACACCCTTCGTGCGAACGTCGACTACGGCTTCTTCGAGGCCAAGACCACCTTCGGCCGCATCGGCGTGAAGGTCTGGATCTACAAGGGCGACGTCAAGAACATCGCCGAGGTCCGCGCTGAGAACGCCGCTGCCCGCTCGGGCAACCGCCCGGCCCGTCCCGAGGGTGGTCGTCCCGCCCGCGGTGGCGAGCGCCGCGGTGGCGAGCGCGGTGGCCGTGGCCGTCGCCCCGCCGCTTCCGAGGCCCCCGCGGCCCCGGTCGCCGAGGCTCCGGCTGCCGAGAACACCGGAACGGAGGCCTGACCGTCATGCTGATCCCCCGTCGGGTCAAGCACCGTAAGCAGCACCACCCGAAGCGCCGCGGCGCTGCGAAGGGTGGCACCGAGCTCGCGTTCGGCGAGTACGGCATCCAGGCCGTCACCCCGGCCTACGTGACGAACCGGCAGATCGAGTCCGCTCGTATCGCCGTCACCCGTCACATCAAGCGTGGCGGCAAGGTCTGGATCAACATCTACCCGGACCGTCCGCTCACCAAGAAGCCGGCCGAGACCCGCATGGGTTCCGGTAAGGGTTCGCCCGAGTGGTGGATCGCGAACGTGCACCCGGGTCGGGTCATGTTCGAGCTGTCGTACCCCAACGAGAAGGTGGCTCGTGAGGCGCTGACCCGCGCAGCTCACAAGCTCCCGATGAAGTGCCGGATCATCCGGCGCGAGGCAGGTGAGAGCTGATGTCGGCCGGCACCAAGGCTGCTGAGCTTCGCGAGCTGGACAACGAGGGTCTCGTTGCCAAGCTCCGTGAGGCCAAGGAGGAGCTGTTCAACCTCCGCTTCCAGGCGGCGACCGGGCAGCTCGACAACCACGGACGGCTCAAGCTCGTCCGTAAGGACATCGCGCGGATCTACACCCTGATGCGCGAGCGCGAGCTGGGCATCGAGACGGTGGAGAGCGCCTGATGACTGAGAACACCAACGAGACGCGCGGTTTCCGCAAGACCCGTGAGGGTCTCGTCGTCAGCGACAAGATGGACAAGACCGTCGTCGTCGCCGTCGAGGACCGCGTCAAGCACGCTCTGTACGGCAAGGTCATCCGCCGTACGAACAAGCTGAAGGCGCACGACGAGGCGAACGCCTGCGGCATCGGCGACCGGGTCCTCCTCGCGGAGACCCGCCCGCTGTCCGCGACGAAGCGCTGGCGCGTCGTCGAGATCCTCGAGAAGGCCAAGTAACGAAGTTGATGCGGTACGGCCGTATGTGCACCAGGTCCCTCGCGGGCGCTGGTGTGAGCAGCGGCCGGCCCGTCAGCTCTCGTTGACGATCAGGAGAAAGCTGTGATCCAGCAGGAGTCGCGACTGCGAGTCGCCGACAACACGGGCGCGAAGGAAATCCTTTGCATCCGCGTTCTCGGTGGTTCCGGTCGCCGCTACGCCGGTATCGGGGACGTCATCGTCGCGACCGTCAAGGACGCGATCCCCGGCGGTTCGGTCAAGAAGGGTGACGTCGTCAAGTGCGTCGTCGTCCGCACCGTGAAGTCGCGCCGTCGTCCCGACGGTTCGTACATCCGGTTCGACGAGAACGCCGCCGTCGTCCTCAAGAACACCGATGGCGACCCCCGCGGTACCCGCATCTTCGGCCCGGTGGGCCGCGAGCTGCGCGACAAGAAGTTCATGAAGATCATCTCGCTTGCGCCGGAGGTGCTCTAACTCATGGCGAACAGCATGAAGATCAAGAAGGGTGACCTGGTTCAGGTCATCACCGGCAAGGACCGCGGCAAGCAGGGCAAGGTCATCCAGGCCATCCCCGCCGAGAACAAGGTCCTCGTCGAGGGTGTGAACCGGGTCAAGAAGCACACCAAGCCGGGCCCGGGCACTCAGGGTGGCATCGTCACCGTCGAGGCCCCGGTGCACGTCTCCAACGTCCAGCTGGTCGTGGAGAAGGACGGCAAGAAGGTCGTCACCCGCGTTGGCTACCGCTTCGACGACGAGGGCAACAAGATCCGCGTTGCCAAGCGAACCGGTGAGGACATCTGATGTCTGAGACGACTGTTGAGAAGGTGACCCCCCGTCTCAAGGAGCGTTACAACTCCGAGATCAAGGGTCAGCTGCAGGAGCAGTTCTCGTACGAGAACGTCATGCTGACGCCCGGCCTGGTCAAGGTCGTCGTCAACATGGGTGTCGGCGAGGCCGCCCGTGACAGCAAGCTGATCGAGGGCGCGATCCGCGACCTCACCGCGATCACCGGCCAGAAGCCGGCCGTGACCAAGGCTCGCAAGTCCATCGCGCAGTTCAAGCTGCGTGAGGGCCAGCCGATCGGCACCCACGTCACCCTCCGTGGTGACCGCATGTGGGAGTTCCTGGACCGTCTGGTTTCGCTGGCCCTGCCGCGAATCCGTGACTTCCGCGGCCTCTCGCCGAAGCAGTTCGACGGCCGTGGCAACTACACCTTCGGTCTGACCGAGCAGGTTATGTTCCACGAGATCGACCAGGACAAGGTCGACCGTCAGCGCGGTATGGACATCACCGTCGTGACCACCGCTCAGACCGACGACGAGGGCCGGGCGCTCCTGCGTGCTCTGGGCTTCCCGTTCAAGGAGGCGTGAGCCAATGGCGAAGAAGTCCCTCATCGCGAAGGCCGAGCGGAAGCCGAAGTTCGGCGTCCGGGCCTACACCCGGTGCCAGCGCTGCGGTCGCCCGCACTCGGTGTACCGCAAGTTCGGCCTCTGCCGTGTCTGCCTCCGTGAGATGGCGCACCGCGGCGAGCTGCCGGGCGTGACCAAGAGCTCCTGGTAATCCTCTTCACCGAGGACAGCCAGGTGCCCTGGGCACCCAGCGAAGCAGAGGTGCCCGATCCCACACCGGCCCGTTTTGGGCCTGCCGTACGGATTCCCGTAAGGTAGTGGGGTCGGGCCCCCTGCCACGGCTTCCCCATGGATGTCCGTGGCCCTCTTGCGAGAGGGCTCGCACCCAGTCTTACGACGTCGCAGGTCCCCTGCGCTTGTGCCCCTGACGAACTCGGAAGAGTCCGGCAGGGGGACCTGGCGCGGAGAAACCGCGGCGAGAGAGGCCTGAGGCCATCATGACCATGACCGACCCCATCGCAGACATGCTCACGCGTCTGCGTAACGCGAACTCGGCGTACCACGACTCCGTGGCGATGCCGGCCAGCAAGATCAAGGCGCACGTCGCCGAGATCCTGCAGCAGGAGGGGTACATCTCCTCCTACAAGGTTGAGGAGCCCGTTGAGGGCGAGGTCGGCAAGAAGCTGACCATCGAGCTCAAGTTCGGCCCCAACCGTGAGCGCTCCATTGCCGGCATCAAGCGCATCAGCAAGCCGGGTCTGCGCGTTTACGCAAAGTCCACCAACCTGCCGAAGGTTCTCGGCGGCCTGGGCGTGGCGATCATCTCCACGTCCTCCGGCCTCCTGACCGACAAGCAGGCCGCCAAGAAGGGCGTAGGCGGAGAAGTTCTCGCCTACGTCTGGTAATTCGGGAAACGGAGGTACAGCAATGTCGCGCATTGGACGGCTGCCCATCCAGGTCCCCGCTGGCGTGGACGTCACCATCGATGGCCAGACGGTCTCGGTGAAGGGTCCGAAGGGCTCTCTCACCCACGTCGTCGCCGCGCCGATCGAGATCGGCAAGGGCGAGGACGGCATTCTGGCTGTCACCCGCCCCAACGACGAGCGTCAGTCGAAGGCCCTGCACGGCCTGACCCGCACGCTGGTGGCGAACATGATCACCGGTGTGACCGCGGGCTACCGCAAGTCGCTGGAGATCAGCGGTGTCGGCTACCGAGTGCTGGCGAAGGGCTCCGACATGGAGTTCCAGCTGGGCTACAGCCACCCGATCCTCGTCGAGGCCCCCGAGGGCATCTCCTTCGTCGTCGAGTCGGCCACCAAGTTCCACGTGGACGGCATCGACAAGCAGAAGGTCGGCGAGGTCGCCGCGAAGATCCGCAAGCTGCGCAAGCCCGACCCGTACAAGGCCAAGGGTGTCAAGTACGCGGGCGAGGTTATCCGCCGCAAGGTCGGAAAGAGTGGTAAGTAAGCGATGAGTGTCTCTGTCAAGATCGGCAAGGGCAACGCCTACAAGAGCGCCGCTCGCAAGCGCCGCGCGATCCGCGTTCGCAAGCGCGTCGTCGGCAGCGAGGTGCGTCCGCGCCTCGTCGTGACGCGCTCGAACCGTCACATGGTCGCCCAGGTCATCGACGACGCCAAGGGTCACACCCTGGCGTCGGCGTCCACCCTCGACGTGTCCATCAAGGGCGCCGAGGGCGACAAGACCGAGCTGGCCAAGAAGGTCGGGAGCCTGGTCGCCGAGCGCGCCAAGGCCGCCGGCATCGAGTCGGTCGTCTTCGACCGCGCGGGCAACCGGTACGCCGGCCGCATCGCCGCCCTGGCGGACGCGGCTCGCGAGGCCGGGCTCGACTTCTAAGCCGCTCGTCGACTCTGTCGGCGGACGTAATCGAGAGAGGTAATTCCAATGGCTGGACCCCAGCGCCGCGGTAGCGGCGCCGGCGGCGGCACCGGTGGCGAGCGGCGCGACCGTAAGCGTGACGACCGGGGCAACGCCCCCGCCGTCGAGAAGACCGCTTACGTCGAGCGCGTCGTCGCGATCAACCGTGTCGCCAAGGTTGTCAAGGGTGGTCGTCGTTTCTCCTTCACCGCGCTGGTCGTGGTGGGCGATGGCGATGGCACCGTGGGTGTTGGTTACGGGAAGGCGAAGGAGGTTCCGGCCGCCATCGCCAAGGGTGTTGAGGAGGCCAAGAAGAACTTCTTCAAGGTCCCCCGTATCCAGGGCACCATCCCGCACCCGATCCAGGGTGAGAAGGCCGCCGGCGTCGTGCTCCTGAAGCCCGCCGCCCCCGGTACCGGTGTTATCGCCGGTGGTCCGGTGCGCGCCGTCCTGGAGTGCGCCGGCATCCACGACATCCTGTCGAAGTCGCTCGGCTCGGACAACGCGATCAACATCGTGCACGCCACCGTGGCCGCTCTGAAGGGCCTCGTGCGCCCCGAGGAGATCGCCGCCCGTCGTGGTCTGCCGCTGGAGGACGTGGCCCCCGCCGCTCTGCTGCGGGCGCGTGCTGCTGGGGTGAGCGCCTGATGGCTCGCCTCAAGATCACGCAGACCAAGTCGTACATCGGCAGCAAGCAGAACCACCGTGACACCCTGCGTTCGCTCGGTCTGAAGCGCATGCACGACGTCGTGGTGAAGGAGGACCGTCCCGAGATCCGCGGGATGGCCCAGACCGTTCGTCACCTCGTGACGGTTGAGGAGGTGGACTGATCATGGGCGAGAACCCGATCAAGATCCACAACCTGCGTCCCGCCCCGGGTGCCAAGACCGACAAGATCCGTGTGGGTCGTGGCGAGGCGTCCAAGGGTAAGACCGCTGGTCGTGGTACCAAGGGCACCAAGGCCCGCTACCAGGTTCCGCAGCGCTTCGAGGGTGGCCAGATGCCGCTCCACATGCGCCTGCCGAAGCTGAAGGGCTTCAAGAACCCGTTCAAGATCACGTTCCAGGTTGTCAACCTCGACAAGCTGGCCGAGCTCTACCCGCAGGGTGGCGAGGTCACTGTCGAGGACCTGGTCGCCAAGGGCGCGGTTCGCAAGAACTCCCTCGTCAAGGTGCTCGGCACCGGCGAGATCTCGGTCGCCCTCCAGGTGACGGTCGACGCCGTCTCCGGTAGCGCCACCGAGAAGATCGTCGCCGCCGGCGGCACCGTCACCGAGCTCGTCTGAGCCCGCTGACTTCGTGAGCCCCGCGTTTCCCGTTCCGGGAAGCGCGGGGCTCACGCCTTTTCCGGACTTTCCCGGTCCCGGGGCGGTCCGGATTGCGGTGATCGGGTCCTCGTTCTTTTGTGTGGCAAAACCGGGCATCCCGTACCCCATGAGTGGGGGAGAGGCCGTACGCGCTTCTTTCGAGTGGCCGTGCACTGTTAGAGTCCGTGGAGTTCCCTTGTAGGCTGCGCGCAGGCTCGCCTGTGCCGTCTGTACGGGGCCCGAACCGCAAACTCCCCATTCCAGGACCGACCCTCCCGCCGACGACGTGCGGGAGGCGCAGGAGGCACCGTGCTCAGTGCGTTCGCGCGGGCGTTCCAGACGCCCGACCTGCGCAAGAAGCTGCTGTTCACGCTGGGCATCATGGTGCTGTTCCGGCTGGGCTCGCACGTTCCCGTACCCGGGGTCGACTTCGAGGCGGTTCACGCCTGCATCAAGGAGACCAAGAACAACGGGCTCTTCGGCCTGGTGAACCTGTTCTCCGGTGGCGCTCTGCTCCAGTTGACGATCTTCGCCCTCGGCATCATGCCGTACATCACGGCGAGCATCATCCTCCAGCTCCTCACGGTCGTGATCCCACGACTCGAGGCGCTGAAGAAGGAGGGGCAGGCCGGTCAGGCGAAGATCACCCAGTACACCCGGTACCTGACCATCGCGCTGGCGGTGCTCCAGGGCACCGGGATCGTGGCGACCGCGTCCAGCGGCGCCCTCTTCTCCGGGTGCGTCTACGCCAACCAGATCGTCCCGGACACCGGGGTCTTCCGGATCGCGGTGATGGTCCTGACCATGACCGCCGGCACCACGGTGATCATGTGGCTCGGTGAGCTCATCACCGACCGGGGCATCGGCAACGGCATGTCGCTGCTGATCTTCACCTCGATCGCCGCCCAGTTCCCCACCTCGATGTGGGCGATCAAGCAGTCCGGCACCATCGGCGGCGGCTGGGTCGAGTTCCTCTCGGTCATCGCGATCGGCGTCATCGTCGTGATGCTGGTCATCTTCGTCGAGCAGGCGCAGCGTCGGATCCCGGTCCAGTACGCGAAGCGGATGATCGGGCGTCGGGCCTTCGGCGGGACATCGACCTACATCCCGCTCAAGGTGAACCAGGCCGGTGTCATCCCGGTCATCTTCGCCTCGTCGCTGCTGTACATCCCGGCCCTGGTGGTCCAGCTGACCAACAGCCAGTCGAGCTGGGCGGTCTGGATCACGAAGCACTTCGTCCGCGGTGACCACCCGGTCTACATGGCCACGTACTTCCTGCTGATCGTGTTCTTCGCCTTCTTCTACGTCGCCATCTCCTTCAACCCCGAAGAAGTTGCCGACAACATGAAGAAGTATGGTGGGTTCATCCCGGGCATCCGGGCCGGCCGCCCGACGGCCGAGTACCTGAACTACGTGCTCACCCGCATCACGTGGCCGGGTTCGCTCTACCTGGGCCTGATCGCGTTGATCCCGATGATCGCCCTGGTCGCCTTCGGACAGCAGACCAACTTCCCGTTCGGCGGCACCAGCGTTCTCATCGTCGTCGGCGTCGGACTCGAAACTGTGAAGCAGATCGAGAGCCAGCTCCAGCAGCGCAATTACGAAGGGTTCCTCCGCTGATGCGTATTGTCCTCGTCGGACCCCCCGGGGCCGGGAAGGGTACTCAGGCGCACCTCCTCGCCAAGACCCTGTCCATCCCCCACATCTCGACCGGCGACCTGTTCCGCGCGAACATCGGCCAGGGCACCCCGCTGGGTGTCGAGGCCAAGAGCTACATGGACGCGGGCCGCCTGGTGCCCGACGAGGTCACCATCGGGATGGCCAAGGACCGCATGCTCCAGGAGGACGCCGCCAACGGCTTCCTGCTGGACGGTTTCCCGCGCAACCTGGGCCAGGCGAAGGCGCTGGACGAGTTCCTCGCCGAGCAGGGCATCGCGCTGGACGGCGTGCTGGACCTGGAGGTCCCCGAGGACGAGGTCGTCCGCCGGATCGCCGGCCGCCGGCTCTGCCGCAACGACGGGGGCCACGTGTTCCACGCGGTCTACAACCCGCCGAAGGCCGAGGGCGTCTGCGACGAGTGCGGCGGCGAGCTGTACCAGCGCTCGGACGACACCGAGGAAGCGGTGCGGACGCGGCTGGAGGTCTACCACACGGAGACCGAGCCGATCATCGACTACTACCGCCAGCAGGGTCTGATCGCCACGATCCCCGCGCTCGGCAAGGTGGACGAGGTCACCGCCCGCGCGATCGAGGCGCTGAAGCAGGACAGCTGAGTTTTTTCAGCGACGTACGTACGGCCGCGCTGCCCGCCCATGGGCAGCGCGGCCGTACGGCGTCGTACGGTGGAACGAGTGCACGGCCGCCGGCAAGGACCGCGCGGGAACCCAAGGAAGGCGTGACCAGATGGTGGAGATCAAGACCCCCGACCAGATCGCGAAGATGCGAGCGGCCGGGCTGGTCGTCGCCGAGGCGCTCAAGGCGTGCCGCGAGGCGGTCGCCCCGGGAATCACCACCCAGGAGCTCAACGACATCGCGGACAAGGTCATCACCGGCCACGGTGCGACCTCGAACTTCCGGGCGGACCACGGCGGCCTCTGGTTCCCGGGCGTGATCTGCGCCTCGGTGAACAACGAGGTCGTGCACGGCATCCCGGGTGACCGGGTGCTCCAGCAGGGCGACCTCATCTCGATCGACTGCGGCGCGATCCTGGACGGCTGGCACGGCGACGCGGCGATCTCGGTCGCGGTCGGCGAGGTGAGCCCCGAGGTGGAGATGCTGAGCCGGGTCACCGAGGGTTCGATGTGGGCGGGCATCGCCCAGATGCGCAAGGGCAACCGTCTGGTCGACGTCTCCAAGGCGATCGAGGGCTTCATCCGCCGCCAGCCGCTGCCGCCCAAGGGCAAGTGGGGCATCACCGAGGGTTACGGCGGCCACGGCATCGGCACCGCGATGCACATGGAGCCGCACGTGCTGAACTACGTCGAGCGCGGCCGGGGCAAGGGCATGAAGCTGATCCCCGGCACCGTGCTGGCGATCGAGCCGATGGTCTCGCTGGGCACCCCGCACACCTCGGTGCTGGAGGACGACTGGACCGTGGTCACCAACGACGGCACCTGGGCCTCGCACTGGGAGCATTCGGTGGCGGTCACCGAGGAGGGCCCGTTGGTGCTCACCGCCTTCGACGGCGGCAAGGAGATGCTGGCCGCGCTGGGTGTCACGGCCGCGCCGGACCCGCTGGGCGTGTAGTACGCGGGGTCGCTCGCCGGCCCCGGCGAAGGGGCTGAGCCCTGGAGGTTTGGACCTCCAGGGCTTTTGTCCTATTTTTATGCGCTGGCAGTGGCTTCGAGCGAGGAGAGTGCAGTGTTCAAGGGATTCCGCGACTTCATGATGCGCGGCAACGTCGTCGACATGGCGGTCGGTGTGGTCATCGGCGCCGCGTTCACCGGCGTGGTGACCGGCTTCGTGTCCGCCTTCCTCACCCCGCTGGTGGGTGTGGTGGTCGGCGCCGCCGGCGACTTCGGCTCGTACAAGGCCACGATCGCCGGGGTGACCTTCCCGTACGGGCAGTTCCTCAACGTGCTCATCGCGTTCTTCATGACCGCCGCGGTGCTCTACTTCTGCGTGGTCCTGCCGGTGACCAAGGCGACCGCCCGCTACCTGCCGAAGAAGCCGAAGACCCCGAAGCGTCCGTGCCCGGAGTGTCTGACCGACATCCCCGAGGCCGCCCGCCGCTGCTCGGCCTGCACCGCCCACGTCGACCCGCTCGTCGTCCCGGTCGTTCCGGCCGCCACGACCGGCCGCTGACCCGGGGCCCCGTTTTGGTGCATCCCTCGCGCTGGCGTAGGATGGACCGTCGGCTCACTCGTAGCGTGCTCCAGCACGCCCTCTTCCCCCTCGTCGGGGTCGGGGTGGACCCAGGTTCGCACGAGCGTGCCGCATACGGTAGCCGGTCCCGGAAGGTGGATCTCGCAGTTCATGGCTAAGAAGCAAGGCGCCATTGAGATCGAGGGCACCGTGATCGAGTCTCTTCCGAACGCGATGTTCAAGGTCGAGCTGCAGAACGGTCACAAGGTCCTCGCGCACATCAGTGGCAAGATGCGCATGCACTACATCCGCATCCTGCCGGACGACCGGGTCGTGGTGGAGCTCAGCCCCTACGACCTGACGCGTGGCCGGATCGTCTACCGCTACAAGTAAGAACGTCAGATCTAGACCCGGAGAACCTGAACCATGAAGGTCAAGCCGAGCGTCAAGAAGATCTGCGACAAGTGCAAGGTGATCCGCCGTCACGGCCGGGTCATGGTGATCTGCGACAACCTGCGCCACAAGCAGCGCCAGGGCTGATCTCGCCCCAGCATTTCTCGTAGTACTTCGCGTGACGCGAAAAACGTCATAAGCGGGCCATCCGATCCGTCCCAGACGGACTGCCTCCCCCGGTAAGAGGCCGGGGCTCCCTCACCGTGAGGTGTTGGAGTAGGTGGCACGCCAGACCTCTGAAGAAACAGCAGGAGCCTTGAATGGCACGCCTCGCCGGCGTTGATCTCCCCCGTGAGAAGCGGATCGAGATCGCCCTTACCTACGTGTACGGCATCGGCCGTACCCGCGCCCAGCAGACGCTCGCCGAGACCGGTGTGAGCCCGGATGTCCGCGTTCGCGACATCACCGAGGACGACCTGGTCAAGCTGGGCCAGTACATCGACGCCAACTTCACGGTCGAGGGTGACCTCCGCCGCGAGGTGGCCGCCGACATCCGCCGCAAGGTCGAGATCGGCTGCTACGAGGGCCTGCGTCACCGTCGCGGCCTGCCGGTCCGCGGTCAGCGCACCCACACCAACGCGCGTACCCGCAAGGGCCCGCGTCGCGCGATCGCCGGTAAGAAGAAGCCGGGCAAGAAGTAGTCCGTCCCGTAACCGGACATCCCTCCGGCCCGCGGGTCAGCGGACCGACCACCTCAGTAGGAGAACAGACTTATGCCCCCCAAGGGTCGTCAGGCTGCCGGCGCGAAGAAGATCCGCCGCAAGGAAAAGAAGAACGTCGCTCACGGCCACGCGCACATCAAGAGCACGTTCAACAACACCATCGTTTCGATCACCGACCCCGCGGGCAACGTGATCTCCTGGGCCTCCGCCGGTCACGTCGGCTTCAAGGGCTCGCGCAAGTCCACCCCGTTCGCCGCGCAGATGGCCGCCGAGGCCGCTGCCCGCCGCGCGCAGGAGCACGGCATGCGCAAGGTCGACGTCTTCGTGAAGGGTCCGGGCTCCGGCCGCGAGACCGCGATCCGTTCGCTCCAGGCCACCGGCCTGGAGGTCGGCTCGATCCAGGACGTCACCCCCACCCCGCACAACGGCTGCCGTCCGCCGAAGCGCCGCCGCGTCTGACGCGGGGCCCTTCCGGGCTCGCAGTACCTGTTTCAAACCTCGTACGGGGTCCCGTTTCGGACGGGACCCCGTACGCTGGTTCTGTTCGGCATCAAATAGTGGGTGCCGAAGATCAATGGAGGACTGAACATGCTGATCGCTCAGCGTCCCTCGCTGACCGAAGAGGTCGTCGACGAGTTCCGCTCGCGGTTCGTGATCGAGCCGCTGGAGCCGGGCTTCGGTTACACCCTCGGCAACTCCCTGCGCCGCACGCTCCTCTCCTCGATCCCGGGTGCCGCTGTCACCAGCATCCGCGTCGACGGCGTCCTGCACGAGTTCACCACCGTGCCGGGTGTCAAGGAGGACGTCACCGACCTCATCCTCAACATCAAGCAGCTGGTCGTCTCCTCGGAGCACGACGAGCCGGTCGTGATGTACCTGCGCAAGCAGGGCCCGGGCGTCGTCACCGCCGCCGACATCGCCCCGCCGGCCGGTGTCGAGGTGCACAACCCCGAGCTGGTCCTCGCCACCCTGAACGGCAAGGGCAAGCTGGAGATGGAGCTGACCGTCGAGCGCGGTCGCGGCTACGTCTCCGCCGTCCAGAACAAGGCGTCCGGCCAGGAGATCGGCCGGATCCCGGTCGACTCGATCTACAGCCCCGTGCTGAAGGTCACCTACAAGGTCGAGGCGACCCGTGTCGAGCAGCGGACCGACTTCGACAAGCTGATCGTCGACGTCGAGACCAAGCCCGCCATGCGTCCGCGCGACGCCATGGCCTCGGCCGGCAAGACCCTGGTGGAGCTGTTCGGCCTCGCCCGCGAGCTGAACATCGACGCCGAGGGCATCGACATGGGCCCGTCCCCGACGGACGCCGCCCTGGCCGCCGACCTGGCGCTGCCGATCGAGGAGCTGGAGCTCACGGTCCGCTCCTACAACTGCCTCAAGCGCGAGGGCATCCACACCGTGGGTGAGCTCGTCGCCCGCTCCGAGGCCGACCTGCTCGACATCCGCAACTTCGGCGCGAAGTCGATCGACGAGGTCAAGGCGAAGCTGGCCGGCATGGGCCTGGCCCTCAAGGACAGCCCGCCCGGATTCGACCCGACCGCCGCCGCCGACGCCTTCGGCGCCGACGACCTGGACGACGCGGGTTACGCGGAGACCGAGCAGTACTGAGAGACTTGACCGCGGGGGCGGTTCTCCGGAACCGCCCCCGTCGTCGTGAAAGTCGTGCGGGCACAGTGCCCGTACGCCCGCTGCGGTACCTGGTACGGCCGCAGTCGGAGATTCGAGGAGTAATTCCATGCCGCGTCCCACCAAGGGTGCCCGCCTCGGCGGCGGCCCGCACCACGAGCCGCTGCTGCTCGCCGGTCTGTGCCGTGAGCTGTTCCAGTACGGCCGCATCACCACGACCGAGGCCAAGGCCCGTCGGATGCGCCCGCTGGCGGAGAAGCTGATCACCAAGGCGAAGAAGGGCGACATCCACAACCGTCGCCTGGTGCGCAAGACCATCACCGACATCTCGGTGCTGCACACCCTCTTCACCGAGATCGCGCCGCGCTACGAGAACCGCCCGGGTGGCTACACCCGTATCACCAAGATCGGTCCCCGTCGTGGCGACAACGCCCCGATGGCCGTGATCGAGCTGGTCGAGGCGCTGACCGTCGCGCAGAACGCCGTCGGCGAGGCCGAGGCCGCCACCAAGCGCGCCGTCAAGGAGGCCGACGAGGCCAAGGCCCAGGAGACCAAGGCCGACGAGGCCGAGGCCGCCGAGCAGGCCTGACACCACCAGGTGTGTTGCGGGTCCGCTTCCCCATCCGTGGGGGAGCGGGCCCGTTCCTCTTTGTCCGGTCTCTTTGTCCGGCCTCGTGTCCAGGGAGTGGAGAGCAGTGGTCAACGATTGCGCCGAGCGGCCGCCGGTGAAGGACGGTCCGGCCGACGGGTTCGTCCGGGTCCGGCTGGACCTCGCCTACCACGGTGCCGAGTTCTCCGGCTGGGCCCGGCAGAAGGGCGGCCGACGGACGGTCCAGGAGGAGATCGAGACCGCGCTGCAGATCGTCACCCGCAGCCAGGAGCTCCACCCGCTCACCGTGGCCGGCCGCACCGACGCCGGTGTGCACGCCCGGGGCCAGGTCGCCCACGTCGACCTGCCGGCCGAGCTGTGGGAGGCGCACCGGGAGAAGCTGATGCGCCGGCTGGCCGGGCGGTTGCCCGGTGACGTCCGGATCTACCGGGTGGCCGAGGCCCCGGCCGGCTTCGACGCCCGTTTCTCGGCGATCTGGCGCCGCTACGCCTACCGGGTCGCCGACCACCCCGGCGGGGTCGACCCGCTGCTGCGCGGCCATGTGCTCTGGCACGACCGGCCGCTCGACCTGGACCGGATGAACGCCGCCGCCCGGCTGCTGCTGGGGGAGCACGACTTCGCGGCGTACTGCAAGAAGCGCGAGGGCGCGACCACCATCCGCACCCTGCTGGAGCTGCGCTGGGACCGGGTGCCGGTGGACGCCTACGCGTCCCAGGAGGGCTCGCTCGCGGTCGCCACGGTCCGGGCCGACGCCTTCTGCCACAACATGGTGCGGGCGCTGGTCGGCGCGATGCTGCTGGTCGGTGACGGCCACCGGCCGGTGGAGTTCCCCGGCGAGGTGCTGGCCGGCGGGGTGCGCAACTCCGCCGTCAACGTGATCCGGCCGTACGGGCTGACCTTGGAGGAGGTCGGCTACCCCGCCGACGAGCTGCTCGCCGAGCGCAACCGCGCCGCCCGCCGGATGCGCACCCTCCCCGGCGCCCCCACCGCCCCGTCAGGCCCCGGGCTTCCCTAATCCATTTGGGTCCGGGGCGGCGGGTTGGGACAATCTCCCCCATGGGACACGTCGAGATTTCGCACCTGGAGTACTACCTGCCGGACGGGCGGGTGCTGTTCGACGACGCGTCCTTCCGGGTGGGGGAGGGCGCGGCCGTCGCGCTGGTCGGCGCCAACGGCGCGGGCAAGACCACGCTGCTGCGCATGATCGCGGGCGACCTCCAGCCGCACGGCGGCTCGGTGACGATCAGCGGCGGGCTCGGCGTGATGCGCCAGTTCGTCGGCACCACCGGCCGCGAGGAGCAGAAGAAGGCGGGCGACGAGGAGGAGGGCCCGGGCGCGCTGCCCGCCGACGCCTCGGTCCGCGACCTGCTGGTCTCCGTCGCCCCCGGGCGGATCGCGAAGGCCGCCCGCGCGGTCGACGCCGCCGAGCTGGCGATGATCGCCCAGGACGACGAGAAGACGCAGATGGCCTACGCCCAGGCGCTCTCCGACTGGGCCGACGTCGGTGGCTACGACTACGAGACCGACTGGGACGTCTGCACCACGGCGGCCCTCGGGATGCCCTTCGACAAGGTCCAGTGGCGCGGTCTGAACACGCTCTCCGGCGGTGAGCAGAAGCGGCTCGTCCTGGAGGCGCTGCTGCGCGGCCCCGAGGAGGTCCTGCTGCTCGACGAGCCGGACAACTACCTGGACGTCCCGGGCAAGCGCTGGCTGGAGGAGGCCATCAGGGCCACTCCGAAGACCGTGCTGTTCATCTCCCACGACCGTGAGCTGCTGTCCCGCACCGCCGAGAAGATCATCAGCGTCGAGTCCGGCGCGGCCGGCTCCAGCGTCTGGGTGCACGGCGGGGGGTTCGACTCCTTCCACGAGGCCCGCAAGGCCCGCTTCGAGCGCTTCGAGGAGCTGCGCCGCCGCTGGGACGAGGAGCACGCCAAGCTCAAGAAGCTCGTCGTCAACCTGCGCCAGGCCGCCTCGATCAGCCACGACATGGCCTCCCGCTACGCGGCCGCGCAGACCAGGCTGAAGAAGTTCGAGGACGCCGGCCCGCCCGAGGCCCCGCCGCGCGAGCAGAGCATCACCATGCGGCTCAAGGGCGGCCGCACCGGAGTGCGCGCCTTCACCATGGAGCAGCTGGAGCTCACCGGCCTGATGAAGCCCTTCGACCTGGAGGTCTTCTACGGCGAGCGGGTCGGGGTGCTGGGGTCCAACGGCTCCGGCAAGTCGCACTTCCTGCGGCTGCTGGCGGGCGACGGCACGGTGGCCCACACCGGGGCCTGGAAGCTCGGCGCCCGGGTGGTGCCCGGCCACTTCCGGCAGACCCACGCGCACCCGGAGCTGTTCGGCCGCACCGTCCGCTCGATCGTCGAGGAGGAGCACGCGCTCGCCCGCGGCGCCGCGATGGGCGTGCTGCGCCGGTACGAGCTGGACCGCCAGGAGGAGCAGAAGTTCGAGTCGCTCTCCGGCGGGCAGCAGGCCCGGCTGATGATCCTCAAACTGGAGCTGTCCGGCGTCACCGCGCTGCTGCTCGACGAGCCGACGGACAACCTGGACCTGGAGAGCGCCGAGGCGCTGCAGACCGGGCTGGAAGCCTTCGACGGTACTGTGTTGTGCGTCACCCACGACCGGTGGTTCGCCCGGACCTTCGACCGTTTCCTGGTTTTCGGCGCGGACGGCCGGGTCTACGAGTCCCCGGAGCCGGTCTGGGACGTCAGCCGGGTCGAGCGGGACCGCTGATCAGGGGCCCGGAGACCGTTCCGGCGGGGAGGATTTTGACCGTCCCCGTCCGGCCCGGTAGCCTGGGCGCTTGATGTGCGTATTGGCTCGCTCTATCTCACGTGAGAGGTCGGTACGCCGGAGACATCAGGTCGACGACCAGCGGCTCCCCCTTGAATTGCGTCCAAGGCGGCCAGGCTGATCCCTCCTCCAGGTGCTCCTGTCAGGACTCACTCACTGAAAAGCGAAGGCATACGACCGTGCGTACGTACAGCCCCAAGCCCGGCGACGTCCAGCGTCAGTGGCACGTCATCGACGCGACCGACGTCGTGCTCGGCCGTCTGGCCTCCCAGGCCGCCAACCTCCTCCGGGGTAAGCACAAGGCGATCTACGCGCCGCACGTTGACACTGGTGACTTCGTCATCATCATCAACGCCGACAAGGTGCACCTGTCGGGCAACAAGAAGACCCAGAAGCTGGCTTACCGCCACAGCGGCTTCCCGGGCGGCCTCCGCTCGGTCCGCTACGACGACCTCCTGGCGAACAACCCGGAGAAGGCCGTCGAGAAGGCCATCAAGGGCATGATCCCCAAGAACACCCTGGGCCGCCAGATGCTCTCGAAGCTGAAGGTCTACTCGGGCGACCAGCACCCGCACGCTGCCCAGCAGCCGGTGCCGTTCGAGATCACCCAGGTCGCGCAGTAACTCCGGCCACCAAGCCCCCCATCACTGAAAAGAGCTGAGGAACATCGTGGCCGAGACCACTGAAACCCCCCTTGAGGTCGAGTTCGACGAGACCGTCGTCGAGGTCGAGGGCGAGTACACCTCCGAGGGCGAGTACACCTCCGAGTCCCTGGCCGGCCGCTTCGGCGAGGCCGTCCCCGGCGCCGGCCTCGGCCGTCGCAAGGAGGCGATCGCCCGCGTGCGCATCGTCCCGGGCACCGGGCAGTGGAAGATCAACGGTCGCACCCTGGAGAACTACTTCCCCAACAAGGTGCACCAGCAGACCGTGAACGAGCCCTTCAAGCTCCTGGAGCTCGACGGCCGTTACGACGTTGTCGCCCGCATCAGCGGTGGCGGCGTCTCCGGTCAGGCATACGCGCTGCGCCTCGGTGTCGCCCGCGCCCTGAACGAGGCCGACGTGGACAACAACCGCGCCGCCCTCAAGAAGGCCGGCTTCCTGATGCGTGACGCCCGCGCCGTCGAGCGCAAGAAGGCCGGTCTGAAGAAGGCCCGCAAGGCGCCGCAGTACAGCAAGCGCTAATTGCGCCCTCCGGGGGTGCGTACCGCCCAGGTGGTGCACGCCCCCGGATGCGCTCCACACGCCCCGGAGTACCTCGTGTACTCCGGGGTGTCGTGTTCCCCGGCCATTGTGCGGAGGCCGGGGATTCGATCGGATTCTCTGCAAGGCACTGCGGCGATGTGAGGACGGGACAATGGGACGACTCTTCGGTACGGACGGCGTGCGCGGCGTGGCCAACCAGGGGCTGACGGCGGAGCTGGCGCTCGGCCTGTCGGTCGCGGCGGCGCACGTGCTCGGCGAGGCGGGGGCCTTCGACGGCCACCGGCCGGTCGCGGTGGTCGGCCGTGACCCGCGCGCCTCGGGCGAGTTCCTGGAGGCCGCGGTCATCGCGGGCCTGGCGAGCGCCGGCGTCGACGTACTGAGGGTCGGAGTGCTCCCCACCCCGGCGGTGGCCTATCTCACCGGCGCGCTCGGCGCCGACTTCGGTGTGATGCTGTCCGCCAGCCACAACGCCATGCCGGACAACGGCATCAAGTTCCTCGCCCGCGGCGGCCACAAGCTGGACGACCGGATCGAGGACGCGATCGAGGCGCACTTCCACAAGCACGCGGCGGGCGGCGAGGACTGGAACCGTCCGACCGGCGCCGCCGTCGGCCGGGTCCGCGAGTACACCGAGGGCTTCGACAAGTACGTCGCCCACCTCATCGGCGTGCTGCCCAACCGTCTGGACGGCATCCGGGTCGTCATCGACGGCGCGCACGGCGCGGCCGCCTACGTCGCCCCGGAGGCGTTCGCCCGGGCCGGCGCCGAGGTCGTGCACACCCTGGGCGCCGAGCCCACCGGCCTCAACATCAACGACGGCGTCGGTTCCACCCACCTGGACCGGCTCCGGGCCGTGATGCGCGAGCACTCGGCGGACCTCGGCATCGCGCTGGACGGCGACGCCGACCGCTGCCTGGCCGCCGACGCGGCCGGCGACGAGGTCGACGGCGACCAGATCATCGCGATCCTGGCCGTCGCCATGAAGGAGGCCGGCACGCTGCGCCGCAACACCGCCGTCGCCACCGTGATGTCCAACCTGGGCTTCAAGCTGGCGATGGAGCGCGAGGGCATCGACCTGGTCGAGACCTCGGTCGGCGACCGGTACGTGCTGGAGGCGATGAAGGAGCACGGCTTCGCGCTGGGCGGCGAGCAGTCCGGCCACGTCATCCTGCTGGACCACGCGACCACCGGCGACGGCACCCTGACCGGCCTGATGCTCGGTGCCCGGCTGGCCGCCACCAAGCAGCCGCTGGCCGACCTGGCCGCCGTGATGACCCGCCTGCCGCAGGTGCTGATCAACGTCAAGGGCGTCGACAAGAGCCGGGTCGGCACCAGCGAGGAGCTGGCCGCCGCGGTGGCCGCGGCCGAGGCCGAGCTCGGCGCCACCGGCCGGGTGCTGCTGCGCCCGTCGGGCACCGAGCCGCTGGTCCGGGTGATGGTCGAGGCCGCCGACGAGACGCAGGCGCGGTCCGTCGCCGAGACGCTCGCCGAGGCGGTCCGCAGCTCCCTGGGCTGACCGTGCCGGAACGCCGGAGGCCCCCGCCGCGACAGTCCGCGGCGGGGGCCTCCTGCGTTTCCGTCAGAGCTTGCGCAGCAGGGCCCGGCGGACCTTGTGGTCCGAGCCCTTCTGCAGGACCAGGGTGGCCCGGCCGCGGGTCGGCCGCACGTTCTCCAGCAGGTTCGGGCGGTTGATGGTGCGCCAGACCTGGCGGCCGTACTCCATCGCCTCCTCCTCCGGCACCTCGGTGAAGCGGCGGAAGTAGGAGCTCGGGTCCTGGAAGGCGGTCTGCCGCAGCTTGCGGAAGCGGTCCAGGTACCAGCCCTCGATGTCGTCGGTGCGGGCGTCGACGTAGATGGAGAAGTCGAAGTAGTCGGCCACCGCGAGGCGGGTGCGGCCGTCGCTGCCGGGCAGGGCCGGCTGGAGCACGTTCAGGCCCTCGACGATGAGGATGTCCGGTCGCTCCACGGTGAGCCGCTGGTCCGGCACGATGTCGTACACGAGGTGCGAGTAGACCGGCGCGGTGACCCGCTCCTTGCCCGCCTTCACATCCGCGACGAAGCGGGTCAGGGCCCGGCGGTCGTACGACTCGGGGAAGCCCTTGCGGGCCATCAGGCCGCGCCTGCGCAGCTCGGCGTTGGGCAGCAGGAACCCGTCGGTGGTGACCAGCTCGACCCGGGGGTGCTCCGGCCAGCGGGCCAGCAGGGCCTGGAGCAGCCGGGCGGTGGTGGACTTGCCGACGGCGACCGAGCCGGCCACCCCGATGATGAACGGGGTGCGGGTGCGCTCGGTGTCCGGGGTGTCCAGGAAGGTGCCCAGCGCGCCGCGCAGGTCGTGCGTGGCGTGGATGTAGAGGTTCAGCAGCCGCGACAGCGGCAGGTAGACGTCCCGGACCTCGTCGAGGTCCAGTGCGGTGCCGAGACCGCGCAGCCGTTCCACCTCCTCGGCGGTCAGTGGCAGCGGCGTACGCTCGCGCAGCGCGCTCCACTCGGCCCGGCTGAGGTCCACGTAGGGGGACGGCGAGGGGCCGGGCGTGATGTCGCCCCGCGTACAGAGTTCGGTCAGCACATGCTCCATTGTGGGCCGTAGCGCCGTTCGCGGTGGCTGTGGTTTCGGTCACGGCCGGTGGGCGAACCGTGCGAATGGGGCGTCCCGAGCGCCCTTATGCTGGCACGCATGTGCGGAATTGTTGGATACGTGGGCTCCCAGCCCGCCCTTGATGTTGTAATCGCAGGTCTGCAGCGACTGGAGTACCGGGGCTACGACTCCGCCGGTGTCGCGGTGCAGGTGCAGGGCTCCGACGGGCAGTGGAGCCTCGCCACCGACAAGCGCGCCGGCAAGCTCGCGAACCTGGAGAAGTCGCTCGCCGAGACCCCTCTTCCCGGCGGCACCACCGGTATCGGCCACACCCGATGGGCCACCCACGGCGGCCCGACGGACGCCAACGCCCACCCCCATCTGGACGACGCGGCCAAGGTCGCCGTGGTCCACAACGGCATCATCGAGAACTTCGCCCAGCTCCGGGCCGAGCTGGCCGAGCGCGGCCACACGCTGCGTTCGGAGACGGACACCGAGGTCGTCGCGCACCTGCTCGGCGAGCTGTACGAGGGCGACCTCGCGGAGGCCATGCGCGCCACCTGCCGCCGTCTGGAGGGCGCCTTCACCCTCGTCGCGGTGCACGCCGATGCCCCGGACGTGGTGGTCGGCGCCCGTCGCAACTCGCCGCTGGTGGTCGGGCGCGGCGAGGGCGAGAACTTCCTCGCCTCCGACGTGTCCGCGTTCATCGCGCACACCCGCGAGGCGATCGAGCTGGGCCAGGACCAGGTCGTCGAGCTGCGCCGCGAGGGCGTCACGGTGACGAACTTCGACGGTTCCCCGGCCGACGTGCGCGAGTACCACGTCGACTGGGACGCCTCGGCCGCCGAGAAGGGCGGCTACGACTACTTCATGCTGAAGGAGATCGCCGAGCAGCCGAAGGCCGTCGCCGACACCCTGCTCGGCCGGATCGGCACCGACGGCCGGCTCACCCTCGACGAGCTGCGGATGTCGGACGCCGACCTGCGCGCGGTCGACAAGGTCGTCATCGTCGCCTGCGGCACCGCCTTCCACGCGGGCATGATCGCCAAGTACGCGATCGAGCACTGGACCCGGATCCCGTGCGAGGTGGAGGTCGCCTCCGAGTTCCGCTACCGCGACCCGATCATGGGCCCGGGCACGCTGGTCATCGCCATCTCGCAGTCCGGCGAGACCATGGACACCCTGATGGCGCTGCGCCACGCGCGCGAGCAGGGCGCCAAGGTACTGGCGATCTGCAACACCAACGGCTCGACCATCCCGCGCGAGTCGGACGCGGTGCTCTACACCCACGCCGGCCCCGAGGTGGCGGTCGCCTCGACCAAGGCGTTCCTGACCCAGCTGGTCGCCTGCTACCTGGTCGCGCTGTACCTGGGCCAGGTGCGCGGCACCAAGTGGGGCGACGAGATCCTCGCCGTGATCAAGGAGCTCGGCGACGCGCCGAAGCAGGTCGAGCAGGTGCTGGAGACCATGGAGCCGGTGCGCGAGCTGGCCCGCTCCCTCGCCGACGCCAGGTCGGTGCTGTTCCTCGGCCGGCACGTGGGCTTCCCGGTGGCCCTGGAGGGCGCGCTCAAGCTCAAGGAGCTCGCCTACATGCACGCCGAGGGCTTCGCCGCCGGTGAGCTGAAGCACGGCCCGATCGCGCTGATCGAGGAGGGTCTGCCGGTGGTGGTCGTCGTGCCGTCGCCGCGCGGCCGGTCGATCCTGCACGACAAGATCGTCTCCAACATCCAGGAGATCCGGGCCCGCGGTGCGCGCACCATCGTGATCGCGGAGGAGGGCGACGAGGCGGTCGTCCCGTACGCGGACCACCTGATCCGCATCCCGGTCACGCCGGTGCTGCTCCAGCCGCTGGTCGCCACCGTGCCGCTGCAGGTCTTCGCCTGCGAGCTCGCCACGGCCAAGGGCCACGAGGTCGACCAGCCCCGCAACCTGGCGAAGTCGGTCACCGTCGAGTAGTCCGACCCCGCTCCGTGCCGGGGCCCCTGCGGTGGGAAGCGTCCTACCGCAGGGGCCCCGTGTCGAGCGTGAACGAGAACGGGGCGGGCAGGTCGAGGGGCTTGCCGAACTCGACCTTGGTTGTGGTGATGTAGTCGCCGTCCTCGGGCTGGGTGAACAGGGTGACGGTGCCCGTACCGCGGTCGACCAGCAGGTAGCAGGGGATTCCGGCGGCGGCATAGCCTCTCCGCTTGGGTTCGCGGTCCTTGTGCGGGTTGAGCGAGGTGACTTCGAGGACGAGTTCGACTCCAGCTGCGGACGCCCAGGACCCCTGGGCGCGGAAGTGACCGACGGGTGCGACCGTCGCGTCGGGGACGAAACGGCCGTTCGGCGTGATCAGACCCTTGCCGCCGCTGACGTACAACTCCTCGACGGCCTCGCGCGCGACGGCCCGGGCGAACCGGGCGATCGCGTCCTCGTGGTCTCCGTCCGGTGGCGGCGTCACGACGATCTCCCCTTCGATGAATTCGGCCTTGCTTCCCAGCGGGGTGTCCAGCTCCAGAAACGCCTGGAGGAGGTTGCCCTCGCTCAGCGGGTGCTCGACTGCCGGCATGGCGACCATGGCCCTTCTCCCTCCTGTGGGTCCGTGCCGAGGCACACGGTAGGCATCCGGACCGGCACCGGTGGGGGATCGAAGTGGGTGTCACTCGAAGTGTGCCGCAGCCCCGGCCCCCGTGGGGCGGGGACGCGGGCTAGCGTCGGTGTCAGCCGACCGCCGAAGGAGCTCCGTCATGCGCCACGCCCATAGCGTCGAAGTCGTCCGTGCCGCCGAGGCCGAGCTGATGGCCCGGCTCCCGGAGGGCACGCTGATGCGGCGGGCCGCCACCGGGCTCGCCGTGACCTGTGCCCGGCTGCTGACCCGGCGGCGCGGCCGGGTGTACGGCGGCCGGGTGGTGGTGCTGGCCGGCAGCGGCGACAACGGGGGCGACGCGCTGTACGCGGGCGCGGAGCTGGCCCGGCGCGGGGCGCGGGTGACGGCGGTGCTGCTGGCTCCGGAGCGGGCGCACGGCGGCGGGCTGGCGGCGCTGCGGGCGGCGCGCGGGCGGGTGGTGCTGGAGCGGGAGGCCGGCCTGGCCGAGTTCTCGCGCGCGGACCTGGTGCTGGACGGCATCGTCGGCATCGGCGGCCGGGGCGGACTGCGGCCGGAGGCCGAGCCCTACGCGCGGGCCGCGCGGGCCGGGGTGGTGGTGGCCGTCGACGTGCCCAGCGGGGTGGACGCCGACACCGGCGAGGTCGCGGGCGCGGCGCTGCGGGCGGACGTCACGGTCTGCTTCGGCACCTACAAGCCCGGGCTGCTGATCGACCCGGGCGCCTCGTACGCCGGGGCGGTGCAGCTGGTGGGGATCGGGCTGGAGCTGCCGCCGGCCGGGGTGGTGGCCCTCCAGCACGCCGACGTGGCCGCGCTGCTGCCGGTGCCGGGCGTCGAGAGCGACAAGTACCGGCGCGGTGTGGTCGGGGTCGCTGCCGGTTCGGCGCGGTACCCGGGGGCGGCGCTGCTGGCGGTCGCCGGCGCGCTGCGCGGCGGCGCGGGCGCGGTGCGGTACGTGGGGACGGCGGCGGAGGAGGTGGTGCGGCGCTTCCCCGAGACGCTGGTCACCGAGGGCGGTCCGGCCGGGGCCGGCCGGGTGCAGGCGTGGGTGGTCGGCCCGGGCGGTGGCGAGGGGGCCGGGCGGGCGCTCGCCGAGGCGCTGGCGGCCGACGTACCGGTACTGGTCGACGCGGACGGGCTGACGGAACTCGCCCGGCTCGGCCCCGGCGCGCTCGCCGGGCGGACGGCGCCGACGCTGCTCACCCCGCACACGGGGGAGGCGGCCCGGCTGCTCGCCGGAGCCCGAGCCGGGGCCGGAACCGCGGTCGGGGGCGACGGTGCCACCCGTTCGGAGCAGGCCCGCCCGCCCGCCTCCGAGGAGCTGGCGGCCGCCCGGCTGGCCACCGCGCGACGGCTCGCGGCGGCCTACCGGGCCACGGTGCTGCTGAAGGGCTCGACCACCGTGGTCGCCGACCCTCCCCCAGCCTCCGGCCGGGGGTACCCCCATGGTGCCGTGCGGGTGAACCCGACCGGCACCGCCTGGCTGGCCACGGCCGGCAGCGGGGACGTCCTGGCCGGACTGGCGGGCTCCCTGCTCGCCGCGGGCCTGTCCGCGCCGGACGCCGCCGCGGTGGCGGCCTATCTGCACGGGCTCGCCGCCCGGCGCGCCGCCGGCCTCCCCGGCGCCCCCGTCACCGCGGCGGAGGTGGCGGCCGCGCTCCCGGCGGTCTGGAACGACGTCCGCTCCGGCGCGGCCCCGGAGCCGTCCCGGACGGCGGGTGGAACCGGCGCCTGATTCGTGGGCGTCCGGAAGGGGGTGGCGGGTCGCGGGGGCCCCTGGGCGTGGGCGGCCCGGGGCGGCGAGCCGAAGGGCCGTTCGGCGAGGACCTCGGGACGTCTGGGAGACTGACCCTGATGACAACTGCGAAGACGACCGTGATGGCCGGTCTCACCGAAGGCGTGAGGGCCGAGGCGACCATCGATCTCGCCGCCCTGCGCGGCAACCTCGACGCGCTGCGCGAGCGCGTCGGCGGCGCCATGGTGATGGCCGCGGTCAAGGCGGACGCCTACGGCCACGGCGCCCTGCGCTGCGCCCGCGAGGCGGTCGCCGCGGGAGTCGGCTGGCTGGGCACCGCGACGCCGGAGGAGGCGCTCGCCCTGCGCGCCGGCGGGGTGGGCCCCGAGCAGGCGCGCATCCTCTGCTGGCTGTGGACCCCCGGCGGTCCCTGGCGGGAGGCGCTCTTCGCGGACCTGGACATCTCGATCAGCGGCGAGTGGGCGCTCACCGAGCTGCTCGCCGCCGTCCGCGCCACCGGCATCCCGGCCCGGGTCCACCTCAAGGCCGACACCGGCCTCGGCCGCAACGGCTGCCAGCCGCACGACTGGCCCGAGCTGGTCGCGGCCGCCCGCCGCGCCGAGCTGGACGGCCTGCTGACCGTGGTCGGCGTCTGGTCGCACTTCGCCGCCGCCGACGAGCCCGGCCACCCCTCGATCCAGTTGCAGCTGGACGCCTTCCGGCTGGCCCTGGCCTCCGCCGAGGCGGCCGGGCTGCGCCCCGAGGTGCGCCACCTGGCCAACTCGCCGGCCACCCTGCTGCTGCCGCAGTCGCACTTCGACATGGTCCGCACCGGCCTCGCCATGTACGGACTGTCGCCGGTCCCCGAGGTGGGCTCGCCGGCCGACTTCGGCCTGCGCCCGGTGATGGCGCTGACCGCCCGGCTGGCCCTGGTCAAGCACGTGCCCGGCGGCCACGGCGTCAGCTACGGCCACCACTACACCACCCCGGGGCCGACCACGCTGGGCCTGGTCCCGGTCGGTTACGGCGACGGCGTCCCGCGGCACGCCAGCGGCATCGGTCCGGTGCAGGTCGACGGCAAGTGGCGCACGGTGGCCGGCCGGGTGGCGATGGACCAGTTCGTGGTGGACCTCGGCGGCGACACCCCGCCGGTCGGCGACGAGGTGCTGGTCTTCGGCAGCGGGGACCGGGGCGAACCGACCGCCGAGGACTGGGGCCGCGCCTGCGGCACCATCTCCTACGAGATCGTGACCCGGATCGGCTCCCGGGTGCCGCGCCGCTACGTCGGCGGACTGGACGAGGGGCTGCTCGGATGAGCGGGAGCGAGAGCGACCCGGTCGCGGCGGTGGGCCGGGCGGCCCGGGCCGTCAGGGCGGCCGAGGCCGCGACCGGGGTGAGCCGGGCCGGTCTGATCGGCATCTCGGTCGGTGTGCTGGCGGCCGGGGCCGCCGCCGGGGTGGCGATCGACCGGCTGACGGTCGGCCGGAGCACGCGCCGCCGGGCCCGCGCCGAACTGGACGCCAACGCCCCGTACGGCTCGCTGCGCGGCCGCCCCCGCACGGTGGCCGCCGCCGACGGCACCGGGCTGTACGTCGAGCTGGACGGGCTGGAGGGCCCGGACGGCTCCGACGGCCCGGGCGGGGAGGGGACCGGGCGGGACGGCGCGGCCGAGCCGCTGACCGTGGTGTTCTGCCACGGTTACTGCCTCAACCAGGACAGCTGGCACTTCCAGCGCGCCGCCTTCCGGTCCGGTGCCCGGCTGGTCCTGTGGGACCAGCGCAGCCACGGCCGGTCCGAGCGTTCCCGCTCCTTCCTGGCCGGCGAACCCGCCGGGATCGACCAGTTGGGCGGCGACCTCAAGGCCGTGATCGACGCCGTCGCGCCGACCGGCCCGCTGGTGCTGGTCGGCCACTCGATGGGCGGCATGACGATGATGGCGCTGGCCGACCAGCACCCGGAGCTGTTCCGGGAGCGGGTCGCCGGGGTCGCGCTGATCGGCACCCTGGCCGGGAACTGGGACGCCGTCACCTTCGGTCTGCCCGTCGCCGGCGCCAAGCTGTTCCGCAGGGTCGCGCCGGGCATGATGAAGCTGCTCGGGCGCCAGGTGGACCTGGTGGAGGCGACCCGCCGGCTCGGCGCGGACGTCAGCGCCGTCTTCTACCGGCGGTACTCCTTCGGGGCGAAGGACGTCGACCCGGGCGTGGTCCGGTTCGCCGAGCAGATGCTGGACGCCACCCCGATCGACGTGGTGGCCGAGTTCTACCCGGTCTTCTCGGCGCACGAGAAGACCGAGGCGCTGGCCGCCCTGCGCGGCATCCCCGCCCTGGTGCTGACCGGCACCAAGGACCTCCTCACCCCGCCCGGCCACGGCGAGGTGATGGCCGAGCAGCTGCCGGGGGCCGAGCTCGTCCTGGTCGAGGACGCCGGGCACCTGGTGATGCTGGAGCGCCCCGACCTGGTCGACCGCCACCTGGCCGAGCTGTTCGACCGGGCCGCCCGTTTCCGCGGCGCGGCGCCGCTGCCGCCCCAGGTCGGCGAACCGGCGTAGTCCCGGGCCCCGGCCGTCCCGAGCCCGGCCGTTCCGGGCCCCGGCCGTTCGGTGCCGGGGCGGGCCCGGCGCGGGCGGCGCCGGGGATGTGGCACGGTAGCGGGGGCGCCCGAGGACCGGAGCGCCGCCGTACGGACCGAAGGGCTTGATTCGCGCATGGGCTCCCACGCCTCTCTCACCGTCGCCACCCCCGACCGGATGGGCCGGCTCGGCCGGGAGCTGGCCGCGCTCCTGCGGCCGGGGGACCTCGTGCTGCTCTCCGGCGAGCTGGGGGCGGGCAAGACCACGCTGACCCGGGGCCTCGGCGAGGGGCTCGGGGTGCGCGGGGCGGTCACCTCGCCGACCTTCGTGATCGCCCGGGTGCACCCCTCGCTGGTGGGCGGCCCGGCGCTGGTGCACGTCGACGCGTACCGGCTGGGCGGCGACCTCGACGAGATGGAGGACCTCGACCTCGACGTCTCGCTGCCCGAGTCGGTGGTGGTGGTCGAGTGGGGCGAGGGCAAGGTCGAGCGGCTCTCGGAGAACCGCCTGGAGGTCCGGATCGGACGCGCGATCGGCGCCGAGGCGGCCGGGGACGACCTGGACCCGCGCCGGGTGGAACTGACCGGTGTCGGCACCCGCTGGGACAGCACGGACCTCACCGTGCTGGTCTGAGGCGGGCCGGGACCGTGCCGGACGGCGTGCCGGGGCGGCCCCGTCGCGCGATTGTTTGCCGACGGCCTGTCGGGAAGATGTTGCGATCGAGGTCCCGGGCGTGGTGGGATGGTTGTTGAGGTTAGGTCTGCCTAACTAGGAGGCGCCATGCCGAGCACCACGCCCGCCCCGGAGCGCGCACCGCGCGGAACCGGGGCCGAGGAGCCCGCCCGCCGTGCCGCGGGGGAGCCGATGCGGGCCCTGCTGGCCGCCTGCGCGGCGGCGGAGGCGATCTCCACCCCGCCCGAACGCCGTCCGGCCGACCCCGCGTGGGGCGAGGGCTCCGGGACGTCCGGACCGTCGCCGTCGAGCGGCGGCGCGCACGAGACCCGCCGCGCCGCCTGACGGCTGTCGCCCCCGGTCAGGGGATCACGACGACCTTGGTGTCCTTCGGCGCGAAGTCCCAGAGCAACTGGCCGTCCGCGCGGCTGCTGCGGATGCCGCCGGTCTTGCCCGCCGCCGAGGCGGCGGGGGAGGACGCGGCCGCGGTGGGCGCCGGGACGGCCGGCGCCGAGCCGGTGGCGCCGTCGACGGCGGCGCTGAAGCCGAACACCACGCCGTTCTGCTGCGCGAAGCGCACCACGTGCTCGATCTGCTTGCCGTCGGTGCCGGTGCCGGTCGGGGTCCGGCTGTACACGGGGTAACTGCCGGGGGCCGGCTCGACCGTGCCCGGGGTCACCGGGAAGACCGCCAACACCTGCGGGGTCTTCTTCGGGTCGATCAGCCACACGTAGTGCGTGGCGACCGAGTAGACGACCCGCAGCCCGGTGCCGGTGCCCGCCGTGGGCAGGGTCGGGGCGGTCGGCGTGGGCGCGGCGGTCGGGGCGGCCGAGGCGGCCGGCCCGCCGGAGGTGGCGGCCGTGCTCGTGGTCGGGTTCGCGGCGACCGCCCGGTCCTGGGCGCCGTTGGCCTGGAAGGCCAGCAGGCTCACCACCGCCAGGGCTCCCAGGGTCAGCCCGGTGACCACCACTCCAGGACCCATCTTCGCCACGTGCCGCTCCCACCGCCGTCCCGAAACCGTCGGCCCCATCGTGCCAGGTTCGCCCGTCCGGTCCGCATCGCGTCGGACGTGTGTTCCGGAGTCGGCCCGGTTTTCGATCGGGCGGAGCACGTGCCCGGCCGTGCCACCGGGGACCGGCGCCGGACCGGGCACCGGCCCGGCGGTCTAACCTTGACCCGTGCTGCTGCTCGCGTTCGACACCGCTACCCCCGCCGTCACCGCCGCCGTCCACGACGGCACGGCCGTCCTCGCCGAGACCGACCAGGTCGACGCCAGGCGCCACGGCGAACTCCTGATCCCCGCGATCGACCGGGTGCTCCGGGAGGCCGGTGTCGACCGGCACCGGCTGACCGACATCGCGGTCGGCGTGGGCCCCGGCCCGTACACCGGCCTGCGGGTCGGCCTGGTGACCGCCGCCGCGCTGGGCCACGCGCTCGGCCTGCCCGTGCACGGCGTCTGCACGCTGGACGCGATCGCCCACGCGGCCCGCGCCGAGGGGCTGGCCGGCGAGCCGTTCACGGTGGCCACCGACGCCCGCCGCAAGGAGGTCTACTGGGCCGCCTACGACGCCGAGGGCCGGCGGACCGAGGGGCCGTCGGTGGACCGCCCGGGCGAGCTGACCCCTCCGGCGCGGTCGGTCGGCGCCGGCGCGCTGCTCTACCCGGACAGCTTCCCGGGGGCGCACGGCCCCGAGCACGTCTCGGCCGGCGCGCTCGCCGCGTTCGCCGTCGCCGAGCTGGCCGCCGGCCGGGCCCTGCTGCCCAACGCCCCGCTCTACCTGCGCCGCCCGGACGCCCAGGTGCCGGCCGGCTACAAGGCGGTGCTCCCGGCGTGACCGGCCCGAGCACCGCCCGGCCCGGCACCGTCGGCCCCGGTGCCGCCGCTCCGGCCCCGGACGACCGCGCGCCGGCCGACCGGGTCCCGGCGGACCGGGCTCCCGCCGCCCGGCTGCGCCCGATGCGCTGGTGGCACATCGCCCCGGTACTGCTGCTGGAGCAGGAGTTGTTCCCGGAGGACGCCTGGTCGGCCGGCATGTTCTGGTCCGAGCTGGCCGAGGCCCACCCCGGCGGCACCCGGCACTACACCGTCGCCGTCACCCCGGACGGCGCGGTCGTCGGCTACGCGGGGCTGATGGCGGTGGGCGGCGACGGCGACGTGCAGACCATCGCGGTCGACGGACGCCACCAGGGCACCGGGCTCGGCGCGGCGCTGCTCGCGGACCTGGTCCGGGAGTCGGCCCGGCGCGGCTGCGCGGACCTGCTGCTGGAGGTGCGGGTGGACAACACCCGCGCGCAGCGCCTCTACGAGCGCTTCGGCTTCGAGCCGGTCGGCATCCGGCGCGGCTACTACCAGCCGGCCGGCATCGACGCGCTGGTGATGCGGCTCGACCTCACGGCCGTCCCGGCCGACCCCGCCGCCTCCGCCGCGGCCCCCGACGACCTCGACGAACCCGCGGACCACCCGCGACCGGATGTGAAGAAGGACACCCCCCATGGCTGACGAACCGCTCGTCCTCGGCATCGAGACCTCCTGCGACGAGACCGGCGTCGGCATCGTGCGCGGCACCACCCTGCTGGCCGACGCGGTGGCCTCCAGCGTCAACGACCACGCCCGCTTCGGCGGCGTCGTCCCCGAGATCGCCAGCCGCGCGCACCTGGAGGCGATGGTCCCGACGATCCAGCGCGCCCTGGACACCGCGGGCGTCAGGGCGAGCGACCTGGACGGCATCGCCGTCACCGCCGGACCGGGCCTGGCCGGCGCGCTGCTGGTCGGCGTGAGCGCCGCCAAGGCGTACGCGTGGGCCCTCGACAAGCCGCTGTACGGGGTCAACCACCTCGCCTCGCACATCTGCGTGGACCAGCTGGAGCACGGCCGCCTGCCCTCGCCGACGATGGCCCTGCTGGTCTCCGGCGGGCACTCCTCGCTGCTGCTGAGCGAGGACATCACCACCGACGTCCGCCCGCTCGGCGCGACCATCGACGACGCGGCCGGCGAAGCCTTCGACAAGGTGGCCCGGGTGCTCGGGCTGGGCTTCCCCGGCGGCCCGGTGGTGGACCGCAGGGCCCGCGAGGGCGACCCGAAGGCGATCGCCTTCCCGCGCGGCCTGACCGGTCCCAAGGACCCGGAGTACGACTTCTCCTTCTCCGGTCTGAAGACCGCCGTCGCCCGCTGGGTGGAGGCGAAGCGCCGGGCCGGCGAGGAGGTGCCGGTCGCGGACGTCGCGGCGTCCTTCCAGGAGGCGGTCACCGACGTGCTCACCCGCAAGGCCGTCAAGGCGTGCAAGGACAGCGGCGTCGACCACCTGATGATCGGCGGCGGTGTCGCGGCCAACTCCCGGCTCCGCGAGATGGCCCAGCAGCGCTGCGACCGGGCCGGCATCCGGCTCCGGGTGCCGCGTCCGGGCCTGTGCACCGACAACGGGGCGATGGTCGCCGCGCTCGGCAGCGAGATGGTCTGGCGGGACCGGGCGCCGTCCTCGCTCGACCTGTCGGCGGACTCCTCGCTGCCGGTCACCGAGGTCCACGTGCCGCACACCGACTTCCACGGGCAGGCGTACGAGGCCCTGACCGGGGAGCGGCGGTGAGCCCCACCACCGCCGCGATGTGGGAGGCCAGGGCCGCAGACGGCCGGGGCGCCGAGCTCTCCGGCTGGGTCCGGGGGACGGCACTGCCCGCGCTGCGCGGTTCGGCCGGGCTGCTCCGCGCCGAGCTGCTCGCCGCCCCCGGGGACCGGGTGCTGCTGATCACCTGGTGGTCCGGCGAGCCGGTCCCGGTGCCGGAGCCGCCCACCGCCCTGCTGGGCCGTCCGGCGCACCGCTGGTCCTTCACCAGCGAGCATGTGGAGTAGTCGCCCGTAGCCGTTCGCACGCCCGACCGGGAACCGAACGTCCGACCGTTACCGTGCTAGTGATCGAGGTCGCGGCACGGGAGCGGGGAGCAGGGCGCGGTGAACACGCAGGCACGGGGCAGGACGACGGTGTACGCGGCGGGGGTGCTGGCCCTGTTGGCCGCCGTCACCGGGTGCACGAGCGACGGCGGCAGCGGCGCGGCCTCGGCCGCGCTGGTCCCGGCGGGCGCCTCCCCGACGGGCGGTTCCCCGGGGACGGCCGCCCCGGCGCCCTCGCGGTCCGGGAGCCCGGCTCCGACCGCGTCCCCGACCGGGGGCGGCCCGGCCGCCGGGGACGCCGCCGCGTGGGCGAAGTGGCACCTCACGCCGCTGCCGCCGGCGCCGCCCGCGCCCGCCGACAAGCCGGTGAAGCTCGCGCGGACCGGGCCGGTCCCGGTGTTCAGCGAGGTGAGGACCCCCGACAAGGTCGTCTTCGTCACCATCGACGACGGTGCCGAGAAGGACCCGAAGTTCGTCGAGATGCTGACCGACCTCAAGGTGCCGGTGTCGATGTTCCTGACCCGCGACATCGTCAAGGACGACTACGGCTACTTCAAGCGCCTCCAGGCCCTCGGCAACCACGTCCACAACCACACCGTGGACCACGCCCAGCTGAGCAAGGTGCCGCCGGAGAAGCAGAAGTCCGAGATCTGCGACGCCCAGGCCGCGCTCACCCAGCAGTACGGCACCCCGCCGCTGCTGTTCCGCCCGCCGTACGGGGACGGCGCCAACACGCCGGCGCTCAACACCGCGGTGCAGCAGTGCGGGCCGAGGGCCGTGGTGCTGTGGCGCGAGTCGATGCAGATCCACGACATGCAGTACCAGGCCGCGGACAAGAAGCTGCGGCCCGGCGACATCGTGCTCGCCCACTTCCGGGGCCCGAAGGACCTCAAGGGCGAGACGATGACGCAGATGTTCGGCGAGCTGCTGGCCCGGATCCAGGAGCAGGGCTTCGCGGTGGCCCGGCTGGAGGACTACATCGAGGCGCCGGCCGCCTGAACGGCCGCGGCCGGTCCGGTGACGGGGTGGCCCAGCATCATCAGCGGGCCGTTGTCGGTGCGGCTGAGGACCACCGTGACGGCGTTCGGACCGGTGGGCCGCAGCTGCCGGCGCAGTTCCTCCGGGGTGATCGCCATCCCGCGCTTCTTGATCACCACCGTGCCGACCTTCCGCTCGCGCAGCAGCGCCTTGAGCTTCTTGATGTGGAACGGCAGCACGTCGGTGAGCTCGAAGGCGTGCGCGTACGGGGTGTCGACCAGCTCGTCGGAGGTCAGGTAGGCGATCTTCGGATCGATCAGCCGCCCGTTCACCAGCCCGGCCACCTCGGCGACCAGGTGGGCGCGGATCACGGCGCCGTCCGGCTCGTACAGGTAGCGGCCGACCGGTCCGGCCGGGGGATCGGGCAGGTCGCCGCCGGTGAGGCCGGCCCGCCGCGGCAGCAGGGTGGCGCGGTGCGGATGCCCGGCCCGGGTGCCGAACCAGAGCACCGCCTCCTTGACGTCGCCGTGGTCCGAGACCCACTCGGCCTCGGCGTCGGCCGGCACGGCCTCGTGCGGGATCCCGGGCGCCACCTTGAGCGCGCCGACGGGGGCGCGCCGACCGGCCTCGATCGCCCAGGACAGCGGCGGGGCGTACGCCTCGGGATCGAAGACCCGGCCGCGCGCGGTGCGCCGGGCGGGGTCGGTGAAGACCGCGTCGTAGCCGGTGACGTCGACCTCGGCGACGTCCGCGCAGCGCACCTCGACCAGCTCGGCGAGGCCGAGGGCGGCCGCGTTGGCGGTGAGGGCGGCACAGGCCGCCGGGTCCCGGTCGACGGCCAGCACCTCGATGCCGGCCCGGGCCAGCGCCAGGACGTCGCCGCCGATGCCGCAGCAGAGATCGGCCAGCCGCTTCACCCCGAGTCCGGCGAACCGCTCGGCCCGCCACTCGGCGACCTCGCGCCGGGTGGACTGCTCGACGCCGTTGGGCGTGAAGTACATGAGATCGGCGTCGGCGCCGAACTTGGCCCGGGCCCGCTGGCGCAGCCGGGCCTGGCCGAAGGCGGCCGACACCAGCTCGGCGGGGTGCTCCTTGCGCAGCCGGGTGGCCAGCGCCAGCTCCTCCTCGGGCGCGAACTCGCGCAGTTCGGCGAGCAGGGCCTGGCCCCGCTCGGTCAGCAGGGCCCGCAGGTCGTCGTTCTCCACCCGCCCATTCTCCCCGGTCACGGGGGCCCGGGGCGCCGGGTCCCCGGGCGGGATCGGGGCGGTCGCGGTTCGGGCGCGGGGGCGTCGGACGGGACCGGCCCGCGTGGCGTTGGCACTCTGGTTGACTGAGTGCTAACGGCCGCCTATGGTCATCACTAGCACTCACCACCGGGGGAGTGCTAACGCGAAAGTGCGTGTCTGACCCCCGCGACGGCAGATCCGCGAGTTCGCCCCTACCCGTTAGAAAACCCCGTAATCTCCGAAGGGGAGCTCGGACGTGACCACCAGCAGCAAGGTTGCCATCAAGCCGCTCGAGGACCGCATTGTGGTCCAGCCGCTCGACGCCGAGACCACCACGGCCTCCGGCCTGGTTATCCCGGACACCGCCAAGGAGAAGCCCCAGGAGGGCGTCGTCCTGGCTGTCGGCCCGGGCCGCTTCGAGGACGGCCAGCGTCTTCCGCTCGACGTCGCCGTGGGTGACATCGTCCTGTACTCGAAGTACGGCGGCACCGAGGTGAAGTACCAGGGCGAGGAGTACCTGGTGCTCTCCGCGCGCGACGTTCTCGCGATCATCGAGAAGTAAAAGCGTTCAGCCACGCCCCGGATCCGTGTCCCTAGTGACAGGGGCCGGGGCGTGGCTGTTGGTTCACGTAGTCGAGCGGCCGGCGACGGCCGCACCCCGAAGGAATAGGGAACATGCCGAAGATCCTGCAGTTCGACGAGGACGCCCGCCGCTCGCTCGAGCGCGGTGTCAACAAGCTGGCCGACACCGTCAAGGTGACCATCGGCCCCAAGGGCCGCAACGTCGTCATCGACAAGAAGTTCGGCGCCCCGACCATCACCAACGACGGTGTCACCATCGCCCGTGAGGTCGAGCTCGACGACCCGTACGAGAACCTTGGCGCGCAGCTCGTCAAGGAGGTCGCCACCAAGACCAACGACGTCGCGGGCGACGGCACCACCACCGCCACCGTGCTGGCCCAGGCCCTGGTCAACGAGGGTCTGCGCAACGTCGCCGCCGGCGCCGGCCCGGCCGCCCTGAAGAAGGGCATCGACAAGGCCGTCGCCGCCGTCTCCGCGCACCTGCTGTCGGTCGCCCGCGAGATCGAGGGCAAGGACGACGTCGCCGCCGTCGCGAGCCTCTCCGCCCAGGACACCCAGGTCGGCGAGCTCATCGCCGAGGCGATCGACAAGGTCGGCAAGGACGGTGTCATCACCGTCGAGGAGTCGAACACCTTCGGCGTGGAGCTGGACTTCACCGAGGGCATGCAGTTCGACAAGGGCTACCTGTCGCCGTACTTCGTCACCGACGCGGAGCGGCAGGAGGCGATCCTCGAGGACCCGTACATCCTGATCAACCAGGGCAAGATCTCCTCCATCCAGGAGCTGCTGCCGCTGCTGGAGAAGATCCTGCAGGGCGGCACCTCCCGCCCGCTGCTGATCATCGCCGAGGACGTCGACGGCGAGGCGCTGTCCACCCTCGTGGTGAACAAGATCCGCGGCACCTTCAACGCGGTGGCCGTGAAGGCCCCGGGCTTCGGCGACCGCCGCAAGGCGATCCTCGGCGACCTGGCCGTCCTCACCGGCGGCACCGTGATCTCCGAGGAGGTCGGCCTCAAGCTCGACCAGGCCGGTCTGGACGTGCTGGGCTCCGCCCGCCGCGTGACCGTCACCAAGGACGAGACGATCGTCGTCGACGGTGCCGGTGACTCCGAGGCCGTGGCCGGCCGCGTCGGCCAGATCAAGGCCGAGATCGCCAACACCGACTCGGACTGGGACCGCGAGAAGCTGCAGGAGCGCCTGGCCAAGCTGGCCGGCGGCGTCTGTGTCATCCGCGTCGGTGCCGCCACCGAGGTGGAGCTGAAGGAGCGCAAGCACCGCCTGGAGGACGCCATCTCGGCGACCCGCGCCGCGGTCGAGGAGGGCATCGTCGCCGGTGGTGGCGCCTCGCTGGTCCACGCCGCCAAGGTGCTGGACGAGGGCCTGGGCCTGACCGGCGACGAGGCCACCGGTGTCGCGGTCGTCCGCAAGGCGCTGCACGAGCCGCTGCGCTGGATCGCCCAGAACGCCGGCCTGGAGGGCTACGTCATCACCTCCAAGGTCGCCGAGCTGGAGCTGGGCCAGGGCTACAACGCCGCCACCGGCGAGTACGGCGACCTGGTGAAGGCCGGCGTCATCGACCCGGTCAAGGTCACCCGCTCCGCCCTGGAGAACGCCGCCTCGATCGCCTCCCTGCTCCTCACCACCGAGACCCTCGTGGTGGAGAAGAAGGAGGAGGAGGCCGAGGCCGGTCACTCGCACGGCGGTCACGGCCACTCGCACTGAGGCCCGACGCACTGACCGGAGGCCCGGTCCGCGCCCCGCTGGGGGTGGCGGGCCGGGCCTCCGGCGTTGCGGCGGGACCGGGCCGGGCCGGGGCGGCGCCGGTGTGTTCCATCCTTCAACTATCAGTTGAATTTTGCTTGTTGCAAAGAATGCCTTATATCTTGGAGGCATGATCGAGGCCCGCCACCTGCGCGTCCTGCGTGCCGTCGCCCGCACCGGCTCCTTCTCCGCCGCCGCTCGTGAGCTGGGCTGCACCCAGCCCGCCATCAGCCAGCAGATGAAGGCGCTGGAGAAGTCCGTGGACACCCCGCTGGTGGTCCGTTCGGGCCGCGGGATGCAGCTCAGCGAGGCAGGCCGGGTGCTGCTCAAGCATGCCACCGGAATCCTCGCCGGACTCTCCGCCGCCGAGGAGGAGGTGGCCGCGATCGCCGGGCTGCGGGCCGGCCGGGTCCGGCTGGTGTCCTTCCCGACCGCCAGTTCGACCCTGGTGCCTCCGGCCGTCGCCCGGCTGCGGGGCACCCATCCGGGGGTCCGCGTGTCGCTGGTCGAGGCGGAGCCGCCGGAGTCGCTGGCGATGCTGCGCGGCGGCGAGTGCGAGGTCGCGCTCGCCTTCCGCTATCCGCAGGCCCCCGGTGCCGCCGTCACCGCCGCCGCGCCCGTGCACGGCATGCCGCGGGAGGCGCGCGCCGAGGCCAATCTGGAGGCCCAGCAGCTGAGCGCCGGCGCCGACTGGTCCGATCTGGTGGCCACCCCGCTGCTGGACGACCCACTGGTCGGCCTGCTGCCCGCCGGGCACCGGCTGGCCGGGCGCGGCGGGCCGGTGGAACTGGCCGAACTGGCGGAGGAGCAGTGGATCGCCGGCTGCCCGCAGTGCCGGGGTCATCTGGTGGAGCTGTGCGCGGGAGCCGGCTTCGAGCCGCGGATCGACTTCGCCACCGACGACTACCCGGCCGTGGTCGGGCTGGTGGCGGCCGGGCTCGGGGTGGCGGTGCTGCCCGGCCTGGCGCTGGAGTCGGTACGCCCGGACGGGGTGGCGACGGTGGCGGTGCACGCCGCCTCGGGGGCGCCGGCGGTGCGGCAGGTGGTCGCGCTGACCCTGCCGGACCTCGCCGAGGTGCCGGCGGTGGCGCTGATGCTGGAGCGGCTGTCCGGGGCGGCCGCCGGGCGCTGACGCCGCCGACCCGCCCGCCCGGCCGCCGGGTCGGGCCGGGCCGGGCTTCGGGCGGACGTCACCCGGACGGGGCCGCCGGGCCCGGAGGGGGTGCCGCGAGGGCTCGTGGCGACCGCAGAAGAACCGCAGAAGAAACGTTTCTCCTCCCCGGCGCGGAACCGGCCGCCTACTGCTGGGACACGCCCGGAGCGACCAGCGGCACCTCCGCCAGGCGGTGGCGCGAGCGGCCCATCAGCTCCTCGCGCTCGTCCTCGGTGAGCCCGCCCCAGACGCCGTACGGCTCGCGGACCGCCAGGGCGTGCGCGGCGCACTCGGTCCGGACCGGGCAGCGGGTGCAGACCTCCTTGGCACTGGCTTCGCGTGAACTGCGGGCGGCCCCGCGCTCTCCCTCGGGGTGGAAGAAGAGGGAGCTGTCCACGCCGCGGCAGGCCGCGGAGAGCTGCCAGTCCCAGAGATCCGCGTTGGGGCCGGGGAGGCGGGAGAAATCTGCCATGGCTCATTCCCTTCAGAGGTCGTCGACCGCGGGCCGGTCACCAGCGGGTCGCGCTGGAGTCGGCTCGGCGGGGCGTCCGGCGCGGTGTGGACACCTGGAAATATGACTTACGGCAACTCCATGGACAAGTCACCCACAGAGTGGCACAACAGTCAATGACCATACAAAAGCTCTAAAAACGGGCAAAGTGGGCATGACTGTCGGGCCGGGAGTCACCCGGCGCAAGCGTGGCAATCGGGTGGCCGATGGGCGCGCGGGGCGCCGCTCGGGTGTGCGGGTCGTGCGCCCACAGCGCGCGAGCTGCGCAAAAGTGCGGCGTGTGCACCGCGATGCGGCTGATCGGTAACGGGTCGGCCACGTACAGTGGTGGAGATGGCCCTGAAGGCCGTAACTCATTCGAGTGATGGTCGTTGGAAGTGTGGAGGCGGTTAGCGGACGCCGGACGTCGGGAACGATCGCGGGGAACCTGGGCGATCGGCACGGAGTCCGACGCCGGTGGGCCGTGTCGGAGAGGTTCGTACCAGCCAGGAGGCTCAACGTGACGCGGATCAGCTGCGGAGGACGACGGTCATGACTTCCGTTCTCGTTTGCGACGATTCCCCGCTCGCCCGCGAGGCGCTACGCCGCGCGGTCGCGACCGTACCCGGTGTCGACCGGGTCACCACCGCGACGAACGGTGAGGAGGTCCTCCGCCGCTGGGTGGCCGACCGCTCCGATCTCGTCCTGATGGACGTCCGGATGCCCGGCCTCGGCGGGGTGGAGACGGTCCGGCGGCTGTTGTCCGCCGACCCGGGTGCCCGGATCATCATGCTCACCGTCGCCGAGGACCTCGACGGTGTCGCCCTCGCGGTCGCCGCGGGTGCGCGCGGGTACCTGCACAAGGACGCCTCGCGCGCCGAACTGCGGGCCACCGTGACCCAGGCCCTCGCCGACCCGACCTGGCGGCTCGCCCCCCGCCGGCTGCGCAGCCCCGACATGGGGGCCGCGCCGACCCTGACGGCACGTGAGATCCAGGTGCTCGAAGGCATGAGCCACGGCCGCAGCAACGCGGAGATCGGCCGGGAGCTGTTCCTCTCCGAGGACACCGTCAAGACCCACGCCCGGCGGCTGTTCAAGAAGCTCGGCGCCTCGGACCGCGCGCACGCGGTGGCCCTGGGCTTCCGGTGGGGCCTGGTCCGCTGACCGCCGGTGCCGCCGCCGGTTCCGGCACGCTGCTCGCGATTGTCCGTGCGGGGGCGTGTGACGTTACGGCCCCGAGGTTGCACCATGGAGGAGTGGAACACCTCGGGGACCAGCGGACAGGAACTGCGGCGAACCACACAGCCGCAGGAGACTCGGCGGACGGCGCGGCGGACGATCCCGTTCACGGCGGCGGGGCGGGAGGCGGTGCGGTGCAGGAGGGGCCGGTGGTGCGTACCGGAGCGGCACCGCATAACGTTCCGGTGCACAACTCCGGACGCGGTGCCGCGTTTTCCCGCGCGACCAGGCACCATGGACCGATGCGTGACGACGTGACCGGGTCTCCCGGTGAGGCGGACCCGGTGGAGGCCGAGCCCTCCGCGCCCGGGCCCGCCCCGGCGTACGCGGATCCGGCCGACGGACCGGGCGCGCTCGCCGCGCTCGTCGCGGCCGCCGTCCGGGGCGAGGGCCCGGCGATCGACGCCCTGCTCGCCCACGTGCACCCGCTGGCGCTGCGCTACTGCCGCGGCCGGCTGGTCCGGCTGCCCGGCGGGGCCCGGCACCACGTCGACGACATCGCCCAGGAGGTCTGCGTCGCGGTGCTCTGCGCGCTGCCCCGCTACCGGGACCAGGGCCGCCCCTTCGAAGCCTTCGTCTACGGGATCGCCGCCCACAAGATCGCCGACCTCCAGCGGGCCGCGATGCGCGGGCCCGGATCGACCGTGGTCCCGCAGGACGACCTGCCGGAGGTGCCGGACGACGCGCTCGGCCCGGAGGAGCGGGCGCTGCTCAGCAGCGACGCCGCGTGGGCCAAGGAACTGCTCTCCAACCTGCCGGCCCGGCAGCGCGAGCTGGTCCTGCTGCGGGTGGCCGCCGGTCTGTCGGCGGAGGAGACCGGCGAGGTGCTCGGCATGTCGCCGGGGGCCGTCCGGGTCGCCCAGCACCGGGCCCTCAGCCGTCTCCGCGCCCTGGCGGAGGAGTCCTCCTAGCGGCGGGGAGCACCGGCTCCCGCCCCGGCCGTCGGCGCCGGGCGGAGCGCCCCGGAGGCGGGCGGGCGGGGCGCGGAATGGCTCATGGTGGGCCGGTGTTGTCAAGGGCACACGAGGACCCATTCGCGGTGCCAGTACCATGGGGTATCGGCGTCTGGGCGGGTCGCCAAAGTTCCGACGGTGCACACGGGGTTCCCCTGGAGGATCCTCCTATGGACACCGGGCTTTCGGCGGTCCGAGCGAGTGAGCTGATGACTGCGCCCCCACCCTCAGGGCGTGAGCTGATTAGGCCGGCCACGGAAGGTACCCCCGAAATGTCTTACAACGCCGCAGGCGTACCCGAGAAGTTCGCGATGCTCGGGCTCACGTACGACGACGTCCTGCTGCTGCCGGGGGCGTCCGAGGTGCTGCCGAACCAGGTCGACACCTCCTCCCGGGTCTCCCGCAACGTGCGGGTGAACATCCCGCTGCTCTCGGCCGCGATGGACAAGGTCACCGAGGCGCGGATGGCGATCTCGATGGCCCGTCAGGGCGGCGTCGGCGTCCTGCACCGCAACCTGTCGGTCGAGGACCAGGCCAACCAGGTCGACCTGGTGAAGCGCTCCGAGTCCGGCATGGTCACCGACCCGATCACGGTCGGCCCGGACACCACTTTGGCCGAGGCCGACGCGCTGTGCGCGAAGTTCCGCATCTCCGGTGTGCCGATCGCCGACGAGGGCGGCAAGCTGCTCGGCATCGTCACCAACCGCGACATGGCCTTCGAGTCGGACCGCAGCCGCCGCGTCCGCGAGATCATGACCCCGATGCCGCTGATCACCGGCAAGGTCGGGATCTCCGGCGTCGACGCGATGGCGCTGCTCCGCCGCCACAAGATCGAGAAGCTGCCGCTGGTCGACGACGAGGGCCGGATCAAGGGCCTCATCACCGTCAAGGACTTCGTCAAGGCGGAGCAGTACCCGAACGCCGCCAAGGACGCCGAGGGCCGGCTGCTGGTCGGTGCCGCCGTCGGCGCCAGCGCCGAGGCGTTCGACCGCGCCCAGGCCCTGGTGGAGGCGGGCGTGGACTTCCTCGTCGTCGACACCTCGCACGGCCACAGCCACAACGCGCTGGCCTGGATCGCGAAGATCAAGGCCGCCGTCGGCGTCGACGTGGTCGGCGGCAACGTCGCCACCCGTGACGGCGCCCAGGCGCTGATCGACGCCGGCGTGGACGGCGTCAAGGTCGGCGTCGGCCCGGGCTCCATCTGCACCACCCGTGTGGTCGCCGGCATCGGCGTTCCGCAGGTCACCGCGATCTACGAGGCGGCCCTGGCCTGCCGGGCGGCCGGCGTGCCGGTCATCGGCGACGGCGGCCTGCAGTACTCCGGCGACATCGGCAAGGCGCTTGCCGCCGGCGCCGACACCGTGATGCTCGGCTCGCTGCTGGCCGGCTGCGAGGAGTCCCCGGGCGAGCTGCTGTTCATCAACGGCAAGCAGTTCAAGTCCTACCGCGGCATGGGCTCGCTGGGCGCCATGCAGACCCGCGGCCAGGCGCGCTCCTTCTCCAAGGACCGCTACTTCCAGGGCGACGTCACCTCCGACGAGAAGCTGATCGCCGAGGGCATCGAGGGCCAGGTCCCCTACCGCGGCCCGCTGTCCGCGGTGCTGTACCAGCTGATCGGCGGCCTGCGCCAGACCATGGGCTACGTGGGCGCCGCCTCCGTCGCCGAGATGGAGAGCAAGGGCCGGTTCGTCCGGATCACCTCGGCGGGCCTCAAGGAGAGCCACCCGCACGACATCCAGATGACCGTCGAGGCGCCGAACTACACCAGCCGCGGCTGATCCGGGGCTCGTCGGGAGGGCCCGCCACCGGCCGGTGGCGGGCCCTCCCGCCTGTCCGGACACCGGTGGGGCACCGGTCGGGCCCCGTCCGGGGAACGGGGCGGCGCCGTGCGGCCGGCGGGGGGTGCGGGATACTGGGGGCGGCCGGGGTGACCCGGCCGGCATGAGGCAATACCAGCAGAAGGGCTCGAAGTGACCGAGATCGAGATCGGGCGTGGCAAGCGCGGCCGCCGGGCGTACGCCTTCGACGACATCGCCGTCGTCCCCAGTCGCCGTACGCGCGACCCGAAGGAGGTCTCGATCGCCTGGCAGATCGACGCCTACCGTTTCGAGCTGCCGTTCCTGGCCGCGCCCATGGACAGCGTGGTTTCCCCGCAGCAGGCCATCACGATCGGCCGTCTCGGTGGCCTGGGCGTGCTGAACCTCGAAGGTCTCTGGACCCGCTACGAGGACCCGCAGCCGCTGCTCGACGAGATCGCCGCGATCACCGACGAGGCCGCCGCCACCCGCCGGCTGCAGGAGATCTACTCGGCGCCGATCAAGGCCGAGCTGATCAAGCAGCGGATCCAGGAGGTCCGCGACTCCGGCGTGGTCACCGCCGCCGCGCTCTCGCCGCAGCGCACCGCCGAGTTCTCCAAGGCCGTCGTGGACGCCGGGGTCGACGTCTTCGTCATCCGCGGCACCACCGTCTCGGCCGAGCACGTCTCCGGCGCCGCCGAGCCGCTCAACCTGAAGCAGTTCATCTACGAGCTGGACGTCCCGGTCATCGTCGGCGGCTGCGCCACCTACACCGCCGCCCTGCACCTCATGCGCACCGGCGCGGCCGGCGTGCTGGTGGGCTTCGGCGGCGGTGCCGCGCACACCACCCGCAACGTGCTGGGCATCCAGGTGCCGATGGCCACCGCCGTCGCCGACGTGGCCGCCGCCCGCCGCGACTACATGGACGAGTCCGGCGGCCGCTACGTGCACGTCATCGCGGACGGCGGCGTCGGCTACAGCGGCGACATCCCGAAGGCGGTCGCCTGCGGCGCCGACGCGGTGATGATCGGTGCCGCGCTGGCCCGGGCCACCGACGCGCCCGGCAAGGGCTACCACTGGGGCATGGAGGCCGTGCACGAGGAGCTGCCGCGCGGCAAGCGGGTCGACCTCGGCACCGTCGGCACGACCGAGGAGATCCTCACCGGTCCCTCGCACACCCCGGACGGCACCATGAACCTGTTCGGCGCCCTGCGCCGGGCGATGGCGACCACCGGGTACACCGAGCTCAAGGAGTTCCAGCGGGTCGAGGTGACCGTCAACCCGGCGCTGCACCACCGCTGAGCCGATCACGTCCGGCCCGAGGCCCCGTCGCACCGCGACCGGGGCCTCGGGCGGTTCCGGGGCCGGGCGCGGGCCTGGTCGGGGCGGAGCGGGGAAGGGCGCGGGGCGCGGGCCGGGTGGGCGCCGCTACTGGCGGGTGGCGGCGCGGCGGGTCAGCAGGAAGCCGCCGATCACGGCGATGCCGTAGAAGACCAGGTCCAGCGTGCGGCGGTCGGCGCGCCAGAGCGGGAGCGCGTCGTGGAGCAGCTCGCCGTACCCCGTTCCGGCCAGCCGGTGCAGTCGCCGGGTCTGCCCGAGCAACTGCCCGAGGAACAGCGCGCCGGACGCCAGTACGGCGCCCAGCGGCGGCAGCAGCCGCCCGGGGCCGCCGAACCGGCCGAGCGGCCAGGCCACCGCGGCCGCCGGGGCGATGGCAAGCCAGCCGACGGTGGACCCGGCCCGGATCGGCGCGCAGCCGAGCGCCGCCGCTCCGGCGAGCATCGCGAGGACGGCGATCGCCACCGCGAGTCCGGTCCGCCCGCGGCTGCGTCGGCGGCCCGCGGCGCCGTCGGCCGCCGGGGCGTCGCCGGTCGGGTCGACGGGGTGGTAACCGGCCACCGGCGCGCCCGGCATGCCGGGGGCCACGTACCCCTCCGGGGTCTCCGGTTCCGGTGCGACCGAGAAGTGCCGGGCCGCGGGCGGCCGGTTCGACTGGCCGTCAGCGCCCGGTGCGGATGCGGTCATGGACGTCCTGTTCCCCCCGGAAAGACGGTGAGCTGCCGAACCGTAGCAGTGGCCGGAGCCGGCCGGACAGAGTTTTCGATCACAGATCGAGCACGGAGCGCCCCCCCTGTCCGGGGTGCGGACCAGGGTGGCCGGGGGCCGGGTGGCCGGGCGCGCGCGGGACAGGGGATGATGGAGGCTTGGGCGTTCGGGCCCGACGCCGGTCCGACGTGCCGTCATCACGACCGCCAGCAGCACATGGGGGAACGTTCCGAATGACCCAGGCGCAGGGTTCCACCGGCCGCCTCCTGGCCGGACGCTACCGGCTGGACGCGGTGCTCGGTCGTGGTGGCATGGGCACAGTGTGGCGCGCCGAGGACGAGATGCTGGGCCGGACGGTCGCGGTCAAGGAACTGCGGATGAACGCCAGCGTGGACGAGGACGAGAAGCACCGGCTGATCGTCCGCACGCTGCGCGAGGCCAAGGCGACGGCGCGGATCCGGCACTCCTCGGCGGTCACCGTCTTCGACGTGGTCGAGGAGGACGACCGGCCGTGGATCGTCATGGAGCTGGTCGAGTCCCGCTCGCTCGCGGACGTCATCCGGGAGGACGGGCCGCTGGCGCCGGCCCGGGCGGCGGAGATCGCGCTGGACGTGCTCGGCGTGCTGAGCGCCGCGCACGCGCACGGCATCCTGCACCGGGACGTCAAGCCGTCCAACGTGCTGATCGGCGATGACGGCCGGGTCGTGCTCACGGACTTCGGGATCGCCAGCGTGGAGGGCGACTCCTCGGTGACGTCGACCGGGATGCTGGTCGGCGCGCCCTCGTACATATCCCCGGAGCGGGCCCAGGGGCAGAAGCCCGGGCCGCCGGCCGACCTCTGGTCGCTGGGCGGCACGCTGTACGCGATGGTCGAGGGGCGGCCGCCGTACGACCGTGGCTCGGCGCTGGCCACCCTGACGGCGGTGATGACGGAGAGGCTCACCGCACCGGTGAACGCCGGGCCGCTGCTGCCGGTGATCGAGGGCCTGCTGGCCAAGGACCCGACCGAGCGGTTGACCGCCCCGCAGACCCGGTCGATGCTCAAGCGGGTGGCCGCGGAGGCGACCGCCCGGGCCGAGTCGACCACCGAGCACGCGGTGCCGGTGGCGGGCGCGGGCGGTGACGCGGGCACCGGTGGTGACACGGGCGCGGGCGGCGGTTCGGGCAAGGGCGCCGACAAGGGCGGGAAGCCGCCGGTCGGCGGACTGCTCGGGACGGTCCGGGTGGGCAGCCGGGCCGGGGACGCCGGGAGCGACGGGACGGCGGCGCCGGGCACCCCGGAGACACCGGAGGACGGGCCGGCGCCGACGGAGGCCGCGGAGACCTCGGCGGAGGCGGCCAGACCGGTCACCAGCGAGTGGACCCTGGGCGCGACCCAGGCGGCCGGCGCCGACCCGCGCACCGGTCGGCGGCGGCTGGCCGTCGCGACGGCGGTGGTGGTGCTGCTGCTGGTCGCAGGCGTGATCGCGCTGCTGCAGGCGTTCGGCGACTCCGGGGACGGCTCGCCGGAGGGCGCGGGCGGCACCGCGCCGGTGGCGGCGGTCACGGACGGCGCCCAGGACGGCGCCGCGCCGGCGACGGCCCCGCAGACGCCGCCGGAGACCACCGGTCCGGGGGAGGCCGCGCCGCCCGCGGAGGCCGCCGAACCGGCCGCGACGCCCGCGCCGGCAGCGACACCGACTCCCACGCCGACCGCTGCCACGCCGACGCCGCCGCCCGGGGCCGTCGTGCCGGCCGGGTACCACGAGTACAAGGACCCGTCCGGCTTCTCGATCGTGCTGCCCGACTGGCTGCAGCCGACGGGCTCCGACGCGAACCGCCGCACCTTCAAGGGCAACGGCAGCACCCTGCGGATCGAGTGGACGACCACGCCGGGCGCGAGCGCGCTCGCCGACTGGCAGGCGTCCGAGCCCGGGCTGCGCGGTCAGGTGAGCAACTACCAGCGGGTGCAGCTGCAGTCCGTCGCCTACCGGGAGTGGACCAACGCGGCCGACTGGGAGTGGACCAACGGCACCCCCAGGACCCACTCGCTGAACCGGGGGTTCGTCACCGGCTCCCCGGCCAAGTACGGCTACGCGATCTACTGGACCACGCCGGACGCGGACTGGTCGGCGGCACCGAACGCGCAGGCACGGCAGACCGCGTTCGACACCTTCCAGCCCGCGCTGTAAGTCGCCCGCTCGTTGCCGGGGCGCTCTTGTCCGGTGCCGACGGTCGGCGTTCCCTCGCTCCTTCGTCGCTCCCTCGCGCTCTCCCTCTCGGCACCGGCGAGCCCCTTTGGCTCGGGGCGGGGGCGGGGTCGCCCGCTCGCGGGGAGGGGCCTCGGGCGCCCGCGGGTGCCCGTTCGGTCAGCCGATGAGGCGCTGTTTGGCGCGGGTGAACTCCTCGGCGGTGAGGGCGCCGGCGGTGTGCAGGGCGGCCAGGCGCTCCAGCTGGTCGAGCAGCTCGGCGCCGGTGGAGGCGGGGGCCGCGGGGGGCGTCAGGGCGCTCGGTTCCTTGCGGGAGCCCTCGCGCGCCAGCCGGGCGGCGGCCCGCAGCTGTTCGGCGAAGACCTCGGCCTTGACCACGTCCTCGAACCGGTGCGAGCCGGTCAGCGCGACCACGAGCAGCACCTCGCCGTTGATCCTGGTCCTGGTGACCGTCGCGTCGGTGACCGCCGCGAGCGGAACCGGGACCGGGGGCTTGCCGTCCTTGAGGAAGAGCAGTCGATGGGTGGTCAGGACCAGCACGCCCTTGCGGAAGTGGTCGGGGTGGCGTCCCGCCGTGGAGGCGATCGGCTTCTCGTCGGGGGCGACGTTCGCCTCCACGGTGCGCAGGGCCGCGGCCCGGTGGTCACTGCTGCTGTTGCCGGCCACGTCGAAGGCCGTGTCGATGAGATCGCTCCAGTCCATGGACCGAGGGTAATCCGGGGGACTCGGGCGGTGCCCTCCGTCGGCAACTAGGCTGGGCGGCGAGCGGAGAGGAACACGCATGCGAGCGGGCCCGGGTCAGGTGCTGGCGGGGCGTTATCGACTGACGGACCGTCCGGAGGCGTTGGGAGCGTTCGCCGTGGACGAGCGGAGCGGCGACGGCGTGCGGCTGCGCGCGCTGGAGCTGCCCGTCGCGCTGATCGGGGACCAGGAGCCGGACGGTCCCGTGGCGGAGCCGGGGGAGCGGCTGGTGCGGCGGGTGGCGGCGGTCGGCGCGGCGGCGCCCCGGCACGCCCGGCTGCTGCAGGGCGCGGGGGCGTTCGTCGAGGGCGACCTGCTGTGGACGGTCGAGGAACGCCCCGCCGGACGGTCGCTGGACGCGCTGCTCGCGGCCGGCCCGCTGCCGCCGTACCGGGCGGCGGAGGTGGCGGCGGACCTCGCCGGGGCGCTGCGGGCACTGCACGGCGCGGGTCTGGTGCACGGGAACGTGACGGCCGCCTCGGTGCTGGTCGGCGAGGACGGCGCGGCCCTGCTGGGCGGGTTGCTCCCCGGGGTGGCCGAGGAGGCGCTGGCGGAGGAACTGGGCGGTCCCGGCGGGCGGCGGCGCTACGAGGTGCGGGCCGCGCTGGTCGGGCCGGTGGCCGAGCGGTGGCCGCTGGACGGCGGTCCGGCCGGTGACTGCTGGGCGCTCGGGGTGCTGCTGCACCGGATGGCGACCGGGCGGGCGCCGTACCCGAAGAGCGGGGTGCCGGAGCTGGTGACGGCGGTGCGGGAGGGCCGCCGGGTGCCCGCCGCGGCCTGCGGGCCGCTGGGGCCGCTGGTGGAGCGCCTGGTGCGGGCGGATCCGGCGCTGCGGCCGACGGCGGCGGAGATCGGGGCGGAGCTGGCGGAGCTGCTGGCACGCGCGCCGGAGCCGGTGGACGGGCCGGGCGCGGACGGTGCGCCTGTGCTTCCCGGGCCCCGGGCGGCGGGACCGGCCGGGCGGCGCCGGGCGAAGGGCGGGGGGCGGTCGCGGGACAGTCGGTCGCGGGACCGTCGGCCCCGGGACGACCGCCCGCGGGACGACGCCTCCGGGACGGCCCGGCCGCCCCGGATCCCGCCGGCGCTGCTGGGGCCGCTCCTGGTCGGCGGAGTCTTCCTGCTCCTTGGCCTCGGTGTGGCGGCCGTGGTGCTGTTCGCGGGCTGACGGGGCCGGTGGGAACATGGTCGCCGGAACGGCGGGCCGGGGAGATTACCCGGGGGCATCCGGGACGCCTAGGGTGTCCGTGGAATCTGTTCGATTCAGTGGTCTGCACCGAGTGGTCTGCACCGGGCCCTTCGTCGCGTGACGGCAGGTGGATGAGGGGGAGCGGTCGCGAATGGGCGCGCAGGACCGGCCGGAGTCGGCCCAGGGGGAAAGGCTGCTGGCCAACCGCTACGAGCTGGGCGAGCGGCTCGGCCGCGGCGGGATGGGCACGGTCTGGCGGGCCCGGGACCGGATGCTGGACCGTGAGGTCGCGGTCAAGGAGCTGACCGTCAACCACCTCCCCGAGGAGGAGGTGGAGATCCTGCACGCCCGGATGAAGCGGGAGGCCGCCGCGGCCGCCCGGATCAAGCACCCCGGCGTGATCACCGTGCACGACGTGCTGGAGCAGGACGGCCGGCCGTGGATCGTCATGGAGCTGGTCGACGGCCGTTCGCTGGCCGATGTGATCAGCCAGGACGGCACCCTGCCGCCGCGCGCCGCCGCCGAGGTCGGCGGCCAGGTGCTGGCCGCGCTGCACCGGGGCCACCAGCTGGGGGTGCTGCACCGGGACGTGAAGCCGGCCAACGTGCTGCTGGAGCACGGCACGGGGCGGGCGGTACTGCTCGACTTCGGCATCGCGACGTACGAGGGTTCGGCCGAGCTGACCCGGCCGGGGGACCTGGTCGGTTCGCCGGACTACCTGGCGCCGGAGCGCGCCCAGGGCGAGCGGCCGGGCCCGGCCTCCGACCTGTGGGGGCTCGGGGCGACGCTGTACGCGGCGGTGGAGGGCGACTCGCCGTTCCGCCGCACCTCGCCGCTCACCACGCTGGCCGCGGTGGTCGGCGACCCCCTGCCGGAGCCGCGCCGGGCCGGGCCGCTGGGTCCGGTGCTGGCCGCGCTGATGGCGAAGGACCCGGACGAGCGGCCGTCCGCGGACGAGGCGGCCCGGATGCTGGCCGAGGTGCAGGCCGGGCACACCGTCGGGCTGAAGCCGGTCACGCCGGTGCGGATGCCGACCCAGTCGGTGCCGGTGGTGGACCGGGCGGGCGAGCCGGCGGACGGCACGGAGGACGCGGCGGAGCCGGAGGACGCGGAGGCCCTCACGGTGCCGCGGGCCCAGGCGGCCCCGGACCGGACGGAGGAGTCCGCCGCGGCTCCGGCGGCTCCGGTGACCCCGACGGTTCCGACGGCCCCGGTGGAGACTTCCCCCGGGACCGACCCGGCGCGGGAGGGCGGACAGGGGGCGCCCACCGGACCGGTCACGCCGGCGGCGTACACCATTACGCCCGCGCGCGGCCCGGCCGGGCGCCGGAAGGTGCTGCGGCTGCTCGCGCTGGTGGTGGGCCTGGCGGTCCTGGCCGCCGGGGCGCTCTACCTGGTCCAGCGCCAGCGCGCGGAGGACCCCGGCCGCTCCGGTCCGGCCCCGTCGGCGTCGGTCCCGGGCCAGGCCGGTCCGCAGCCGACCGCCCCGGTCGACGGCACCCCCGCGCCCAGCGGCTACCAGTGGGTCGACGACCCGGCCGGCTTCCGCTTCCCGCTGCCGGTGGCGACCCCGGCCTGGACCCGCTCCAGCACGCCGGACAACCAGATCTACTACAGCCCCGACAACAAGGGGCACTACCTGCAGTTCGCCGTCACCGTGGGCCAGTCGGTCCGTCCGCTGGAGCACATGCGGCAGATGGAGAGCACCGTCTCCAAGTCCTTGAAGGAGTACAAGCAGCACCGGCTCACCGGCGTCGCCGTGAACGGCCACGAGGCCGCGGTCTGGGAGTTCAGCTACCTGGCCAAGGAGGGCGGCCGCCGCCGGGCGATCGAGGCCGAGTTCATCGACGAGGACGGCACCAGCTACGCGATCTACTCCTCCAGCTTCGACCGGGGCAGTGAGTGGAACGAGGCCGAGCAGCGGTTCAACGCGGTGCTCCACTACTTCACCCCGACCCGCTGACCCGTAGGGTCCGCACCCGGTCGGGGGTTTCTTGTTACCGACGGGTACCGCACCGGCCGCCGAGCGCCTAGGCTGCGCCCTATGTCGGACCTCACAGCAGCTGCCACGGCCACCGATCCCGTCGGCCCCGGCGCGCCGGGCCGCAACCCCGCCGCCCCCGGCGGCGGGCGTACCGTCGCCTCGGCCGTGCCCCCGTCACTGGTCGACCGCCTCGCCGTCGGGGTCACCGCCACCGGCGAACCCAGCCTGGTGGAGACCGTCGCCCCGCTGACCGGCGAACGGCTGGCCGGCCTGCCGCGGTCGACCCCCGCCGACGTCGAGGTCGCCTTCGAGCTCGCCCGCCGCGCCCAGCCGTCCTGGGCCGCGCTGCCGGTCCGCCGGCGCGCCGCCGTGCTGCTGCGCTTCCACGACCTGCTGATCAAGCGGCAGGACGAGGTGCTCGACCTCATCCAGGCGGAGACCGGCAAGGCCCGGCTGCACGCCTTCGAGGAGGTCCTCGCGGTCGCGATCGCGGCCCGCCACTACGGCCGGGCCGCGCACGGCTACCTGCGGGACAAGCGGCACCTCGGCGCGGTGCCGCTGTTCACCCAGGCGGTGGAGGCCCGCCGTCCCAAGGGCGTGGTCGGCCACATCTCGCCCTGGAACTACCCGTTCGAGCTGTCGGTCGGCGACGCGCTGCCGGCCTTCGTCGCGGGCAACGCGGTGGTCAACAAGCCGGACACCCAGACCGCGCTGACCGCGCTCTGGGCCCGTGAGCTGCTGATCGAGGCCGGGCTGCCGGCCGACCTGTGGCAGATCGTGATCGGCGACGGCCCGGTGATCGGCCCGGCCGTGGTCGAGCACGCCGACTACGTCTCGTTCACCGGCTCCACCCGTACCGGCCGCGAGGTCGCCCGGCGGGCCGCCGAGCGGCTGGTCGGCGCCTCGCTCGAACTCGGCGGCAAGAACGCCCTGCTGGTGCTGGCCGACGCGGACCTCGACAAGGCCGCCGAGGGCGCCGTCCGGGCCTGCTTCTCCTCGGCCGGCCAGCTGTGCATCTCGATCGAGCGGCTGCTGGTCCACCGCTCGGTGGCCGACGAGTTCCTCGCCAAGTTCGCCGCCCGCACCCGTGCGCTGCGGCTCGGCGGCGGCCTCGCCTACGGGGCGGACATGGGCTCGCTGGTCTCGGGCCGCCAGCTGGAGGCCACCACGCGGCACGTCGAGGAGGCGGTCAAGGCCGGCGCCACCGTGCTGGCCGGCGGAAAGGCCCGGCCGGACCTCGGCCCGTTCTTCCACGAGCCGACCATCCTGGAGGGTGTCACCCCGGACATGGCGGTCTGCGGCGAGGAGACCTTCGGGCCGGTGGTGTCCGTCTACCGCTTCGACACCGAGGAGGAGGCGGTGGCCGCCGCCAACTCCACCCCGTACGGCCTCAACTCCAGCGTCTGGACCACGGACGTGCGGCGCGGGCGGGCGATCGCCGCCCGGCTGCGGACCGGCACCGTCAACGTCAACGAGGCGTACGGCGCGGCCTACGGTTCGGCCGCCTCGCCGATGGGCGGCATGGGCGACTCCGGGCTCGGCCGGCGGCACGGTGCCGAGGGCATCCTGCGGTTCACCGAGGCGCAGACGATCGCGAGCCAGCGGCTGCTGCCGCTCGCGCCGGCGTTCGGCCAGGACGACAAGCAGTACGCGGCGATGATGACCGCCGGGCTGCGGATCCTGAAGGCGCTGCGCGTCAAGTAGCCGGGCCCGCGGGCCCGCCCGGTTCCGTGAACGACTTCCGAAGGAGCAGAGGCAGATGGTGGGTTCGGCTGACGGCCGCGAGTTCGACTACGACGTGGTCGTGGTCGGCTCCGGCTTCGGCGGGTCGGTCTCGGCGCTGCGGCTGACCGAGAAGGGGTACCGGGTCGCCGTCCTGGAGGCCGGGCGCCGCTTCGACCGCGACGAGCTGCCCAGGAACTCCTGGGACGTCGCCAACTACCTGTGGGCGCCGAAGCTCGGCCTGTACGGCATCCAGCGCATCCATCTGCTGGCCAATGTGCTGATCCTGGCCGGCGCCGGGGTCGGCGGCGGCTCGCTGAACTACGCCAACACCCTGTACGTGCCGCCGAAGGCGTTCTTCGAGGACCGCCAGTGGCAGCACATCACGGACTGGCAGGAGGAGCTGGCGCCGTTCTACGACCAGGCGCGGCGGATGCTCGGGGTGCGGCTCAACCCGACCGTCACCCCGTCGGACGTCCACCTCCGGGCGGCCGCCGAGCGGATGGGCGTCGGCGACACCTTCCACATGGCGCCGGTCGGGGTGTTCTTCGGCGACGGCAAGGACGCCGACGGCACGGCGAAGGCGGCGCCCGGCGAGGAGGTGCCGGACCCGTACTTCGGCGGCGCCGGCCCGGCCCGGCGGTCCTGCGTCGAGTGCGGCGAGTGCATGACCGGCTGCCGCCACGGCGCCAAGAACATGCTCACCGAGAACTACCTGCACCTGGCCGAGCGGGGCGGCGCCGAGATCCACCCGCTCACCACGGTGGCCCGGATCCGGGAGCGGGGCGAGGGCTTCGCGGTGGACGTCCGGCGCACCGACGCCCGCTCCACCACCGACCGGGCCAAGGCCGGGGCGCGGACGATCACGGCCGCCCGGGTGGTGGTCGCGGCCGGCACCTACGGCACCCAGAGCCTGCTGCACCGGATGCGGGCGGGCGGCCACCTGCCCCGGATCTCCGCCCGGCTCGGTGAACTGACCCGGACCAACTCCGAGGCACTGGTGGGCGCGCAGACCACCGACCGGCGGTACGGCGCCCGCGCGGACTTCACCAAGGGCGTGGCGATCACCTCCTCGATCCACCCCGACGAGAACACCCACATCGAGCCGGTCCGCTACGGCAAGGGCTCCAACGCGATGGGCGCGCTCTCGATCGCCCAGGTGCGGGGCGGCGGGCGGCTCCCGCGCTGGCTGCGCTACCTCGGCAACTCGGTCAAGCACCCGGTGACCTTCGGCCGCTCGATGAACCAGCACCGGTGGTCCGAGAAGACGATCATCGGCCTGGTGATGCAGTCGCTGGACAACTCGATCACCGTCTCGCTCAAGGAGAAGGGCCTCGGCAAGGGCGCGCTGACCTCCCGCCAGGGCCACGGCGCGCCCAACCCCACCTGGATCCCGGCCGCCGAGAAGGGCGCGCAGGCGCTCGCCGAGGAGATCAACGGCTTCGCCGGCAGCAGCGTCGGCGAGATCTTCGACATCCCGCTGACCGCGCACTTCCTCGGTGGCTGCGCGATCGGCGACTCCCCGGAGACCGGCGTGGTCGACCCCTACCACCGGCTCTACGGTCACCCCGGGATCAGCGTGGTGGACGGTGCGGCGGTCTCCGCCAACCTCGGCGTGAATCCCTCGCTGACCATCACGGCGCAGGCCGAGCGGGCGATGTCGATGTGGCCCAACAAGGGCGAGGAGGACACCCGGCCGGCCGTCGGCGAGAGCTACCGCCGGGTGGCCGCGGTCGCGCCCGTCGCACCGGCCGTGCCCGAGGACGCGTTCGGCGCCCTGCGGCTGCCGCTGCTGGCGGTGCCCGAGGTGCCGAAGAAGCGGGACTGAGCAAGGCCGGGGGCCGCGCCGCCGGAGTGCGGCGCGGCCCCCGGCGGGTCCCGGCCCGGCCCGAAGGGCCGTGAGCGGTTGACAGCTGTCCGTGTCCGATGAAAGAAAGGGGCGCCCTGGGGGGACCAGGCGATCGTTCGTTCGGACGGGGGACGGGGCCCATGGCCATCTGCGCATCCTGCGGCGCGGTTTCGGCGGAGGGGGCGTCGGTCTGCGCGTCCTGCGGGCGGTCGGCGGTGCCGCCGCCGCTCCTGCCGCCGTCTCCTGTGCCACCGCCGGTCCTGCCGCCCCGCCCGCCCGTGGCGCCGCCGGTTCTGACGAAGCCGGAGCTGACGAAGCCGGACCTGCCGCCGCCCGTCCTGCCGCCGGTCCCGCCCACGGCGGGGAGCTGGGGCGCCGGGCGGCCGTACCACCCGGCGGCCCGCCGGCCCGCCGCCCTCCGGTGGCTCACCGGCGCCGACTGGCGCCCGGCCCTGCGGGTGGTCGTCGCGCCGACCGTCGTCCTGCTGCTGGCCGCGCTGATCGCCGCCGTCCCGGAGAGCGACCTCTACTTCGGCCCCTACGGCGCGCCGTCCTTCGGCAAGCGCTTCGCCAGTTCGCTGGCCATGGCGCTGGCCGCCCTCGGCGCGCCGTACCGGCTGGGCCTCGAATCCGTCGTGGGTGAGACCTCCTCGGTGTTCCGCGCCCTGCCGATGACCGTCACCGGGCTCTGGCTGTTCGCACTCTGGCTCGGTCTGCGGGTCGGCGCGCGCCGACGGCAGCAGCGCACCGGCGAGCAGCAGACCCGCCGGCAGGCGGCCGGCGAGGCCGTGCGCACCGCCGTCGCCGCCGCCGTCGTGGCCGTGCTGCTCGGTCTGGCCGGCGGTCTGCGGTGGCAACCCGGGGGCGAGCCCTACGGCCCGGATCCCTCGGAGGACCCGTTGTTCGGCCGGACCACTTCCACCGCCTCGGCGGGCTGGCCGGAGGCGGTTGCCTGGGCGGCGCTGCTCGCCGGACTGCTGGCGTTCGCCGTGCACGGCACGGACGCGCTGCGCTGGGCGGCCTGGCGCAACCGGGCGGTGCGCGGCTGGGCGGTCGCGGGGCTGGCGGCCGGGCGCGCGCTGGCGGTCTCGGTGGCGCTGGCGTCGGGGGTCGGCTTCGTGCTGGTCGCGGTCCGGGTCGACGGTGATGTGACCGGCGCCGCGGTCGCCTTCCTGCCCAACCTCGGCCTGCTGCTGCTCGGGGTGGGTTCCGGGGCGACCTTCCGGGCCAGCAGCACGGCCGTGCCCGGCGCGGGGGCGGACGTGGAGCGGGGCGTGCGCGACGCGCAGGACTACTCCTTCTTCGACCCGAACACCGCGGGGACCGACTGGCGCTGGTCGGCGCTGCTCGCGCTGGTCTCCGCCGCGGTCCTCGGCTGGACGGCGTACCGGCGGCGGCTGGACCGGGCGGACCGGCTCCGGCTGGCGGTCGTGTACGCGGTCGGGCTGAGCCTGTTGACGCTGCTCTCGGGGACCGTGGTGTCCACCGGGACCGGGTACCGCGGGGTGCGGATGTCGGGCTTCGACGACGCGTTCGGGCTGGTGCCGTGGACGCTGCTGGTGGCCAGCGCGGTCTGGGCCGCGGTCGGCGCGCTGGCGGTGCCCGCGCTGCTGGCGGCCCGCGACCGGCGGCCGGAGCCGCCGGCGGACCGGGGGGCGGGGGAGTCCGGGGCGGACGCCGGAGCCCGGTCCGTGGTGAGGCCCGGGGCGGAGGCCGTCGGGCCGACGCCGATGCCGTTGGAGGTGGTCGGCTCGGAGGACGGGCGGCGCCCGGCCCGGCCGGAGCCGGAGGACGGCGGCCCGGTGGACCCCACGGTGTGGAGCCGGCGGCCGTAGCGGCGACGGCGGGACCGTGGCCGACGCGGTCCGAAGCGGTTCGAACCGCGACCGGCCGGAAACCGACCCCGGGCAGGGCAAAGGGCCCCGCGGGGGAACGGGGCCCTTTGTCGCTCAGCACTCGGCGTCAGGGCGCGCCGGTGCTGGGGTGACGGCGCCGGGGGAGTAGCGCCGTCCGGTCGGTCGGTCGATGGGTCGCGCGTCGCCGCGGCTCCGGCGGGGTGGGCCGGCGCGCGGGCGCGCGAGGGCGTGGCGGTGGTCCGGACGCATGCTTGCGTCGAGCCTTCGCTCACGGAGCGTAAGGTGATAATCGTTGCCACCGCGGGTCTCGGCGGCACCGATCGGCACTCCGCGGATGGCGCTGCGGCCATCGGGAGAACCTCTTCCACGCAGCATCGTGCTGGAAGAAGGGCTTGCTCTGCAACCGATTCGGCATGATTCGGTACAGGCCGTTTCCGGCCGGGTCGGCCGTCGGGCCGGGTCGGGTCGGCCCCGCGGGGGCCGGACGGGGCGACGGGGGAGTGGTTCCCGTGATCACGTTCTGTAGTGGCGCCGGTCGGGGCGCACGGAGACGCGCGTAGCGGCGCGGGGACGAGCACCGGGGTGCGCCGGGATCGTGTCGGGTGCGGCGGCCGGCACCGGGCGTCCCCGGCGGCCGACCGCCCCACCTCCTTGGTCCAGTCGCGGCCGGGGTCGCTGTCCCCTGCTGGCCGGCCGCAGCACCGGCGCACGGTCCCACGGCGCGCCGCTCCCCGGTCAGGCCGGTTCCGCGACGGCGCCACGCGCGCCGGTGGACTGGGTCGAGCTCCACGCGTGGTCCTGCACTGCCGTACGGGCGCCCTGGCCGGGGCGGGGTGACGCGTCTGGCGGACGCGGCGCGGTCGTACGGTCCGCCCGGAGCAACGAACCGGCCGCCGCGGCGGTCACGGCCCCGGGGGCGGGCAGACGAGTGAAACCGGCCAGCCCGGTAGACTCGACGGCAGACCCCCGCCTGTCGCCCGCCGCACGCCCCCCGAGGGCCGCGCCGCGTGCGACACCTTTCGTAACGCTGCCGGAAGGCCGTCTGTGTCCTCTGCTACTCCCGTCCAGTCCGCGCCTGAGACCGACACCGTCCTGGTGGTCGACTTCGGTGCCCAGTACGCCCAGCTCATCGCCCGACGGGTGCGTGAGGCCAGGGTCTACAGCGAGATCGTGCCGAGCAGCATGCCGGTCGCCGAGATGCTCGCCAGGAACCCGAAGGCGATCATCCTCTCCGGCGGCCCCTCGTCGGTCTACGCGGAGGGCGCGCCGCAGCTGGACCGCGCGATCTTCGAGGCCGGCGTGCCGGTCTTCGGCATGTGCTACGGCTTCCAGCTGATGGCGAAGACGCTCGGCGGCACCGTCGACAACTCCGGCGCCCGCGAGTACGGCCGCACCCCGCTGGTCGTCTCGCGCACCGGCTCGACCCTGTTCGAGGGCGTCCCGGCCGAGCACTCGGTGTGGATGTCGCACGGCGACGCCTGCTCGGCGGCCCCGGAGGGCTTCACCGTCACCGCCTCCACCGACGTGGTTCCGGTCGCGGCCTTCGAGAACGACGAGGCCCGGCTCTACGGCGTCCAGTACCACCCCGAGGTGCTGCACTCCGACCACGGCCAGCAGGTGCTGGAACACTTCCTGTACCGCGGCGCCGGCCTCGCCCCCACCTGGACCACCGGCAACGTGGTCGAGGAGCAGGTGGCGCTGATCCGCGCCCAGGTCGGCGACAAGCGCGCCATCTGCGGTCTGTCCGGCGGTGTCGACTCGGCGGTCGCGGCCGCGCTGGTCAACAAGGCCATCGGCTCCAGGCTCACCTGCGTGTACGTCGACCACGGTCTGATGCGCAAGGGCGAGACCGAGCAGGTCGAGAAGGACTTCGTCGCCGCCACCGGCGTGCGGCTGAAGGTCGTCGACGCCAAGGAGCGCTTCCTCACCGCGCTGAAGGGTGTCAGCGACCCGGAGGAGAAGCGCAAGATCATCGGCCGGGAGTTCATCCGGGTCTTCGAGCAGGCGCAGGCCGAGATCGTCGCCGAGGCCGGCGAGCACGGCGAGTCGGTCGACTTCCTGGTCCAGGGCACCCTGTACCCGGACGTGGTGGAGTCCGGTGGCGGCACCGGCACCGCCAACATCAAGTCCCACCACAACGTCGGCGGACTGCCGGAGGACCTGCAGTTCTCGCTGGTCGAGCCGCTGCGCAAGCTGTTCAAGGACGAGGTCCGGATGGTCGGCCAGGAGCTCGGCCTGCCGGAGGAGATCGTCCAGCGGCAGCCGTTCCCGGGCCCCGGCCTGGGCATCCGGATCGTCGGCGAGGTCACCGAGGAGCGGCTCGACCTGCTCCGCGAGGCCGACGCGATCGCCCGCGAGGAGCTGACCGCGGCCGGCCTGGACCGTGAGATCTGGCAGTGCCCGGTGGTCCTGCTCGCGGACGTCCGCAGCGTCGGCGTCCAGGGCGACGGCCGTACCTACGGTCACCCGATCGTGCTGCGTCCGGTGTCCTCCGAGGACGCCATGACCGCCGACTGGTCGCGCCTGCCGTACGACGTGCTGGCCCGCATCTCCACCCGGATCACCAACGAGGTCCCCGACGTCAACCGCGTCGTGCTGGACTGCACCAGCAAGCCGCCGGGCACCATCGAGTGGGAGTGAGCCCTCCCCGTCCCGGCCGGTCCTGAACCGGTTCTGAACGACCGTGCCGCCGCTCCCGTACCGGGGAGCGGCGGCACGGTCGTTCCGTGTCCACGGGCACCCGGCGGGTGGGCCCTCCCACCGAAAGCGTTCACGACCGGGCAGAATGCGTCCGGACCTGTCAGGCGGTGACGGGCCGGCGAGGAAGGTGTGCGGAATGTCGGAGGCCAGCAGCTCCGTGGCGGCCGGGCCGGGCCCGGCCGCCAGCATCGGCGACGGTGCGGCCGGACCGCCCCCGGGCGCCGGCGAGGGTTCCGGACCGGTGGGCAGAACCGGGCGGGTCGCCGCCTGGAAGGCGGCCGGCTCGCGGCTCGCGCTGCTGCCGCTGAGGCTCTTCCTCGGTGTCACCTTCGTCTACGCGGCACTCGACAAGCTCTCCGACAGCCACTACCTGGCCGGCGCCGGCGACCCGGCGTCCTTCGTCTCGCAGACCCGCGCGGCCAAGGGCTCCAGCCCGATCTCCTTCCTGCTCGGCCCGGCCCTGGACCACCCCACGCCGTTCGCGCTGCTGGTCGCCTTCGGTGAGCTGGCGGTGGGCCTGGGCACCCTGCTCGGCCTCTGGTGCCGGCTGGCCGCCGCCGGCGGGGCCATGATCGGTCTCAGTCTCTGGCTCACCGTCAGCTGGAACGTCTCGCCCTACTACCTCGGCAACGACCTCGTCTACCTGATGGCCTGGACACCGCTGCTGCTGGCCGGCACCCCCTACCTGTCGGTGGACGGCTACCTCGCCCGGCGGTCCGGCCGGGACCGGCAGCGCGGCCTGCACGAGGACCACGTCCGGCGGCGGGCCCTGATGGACGGCGGCATCGCGGCCGTCGCGATGGGCGGGGCGGGGCTGCTCGCCGGCTCGCTGACCGCCACCTTCGGGCGGGACCGGCCCGCCGCGAGGGCGAAGCAGCCCGCGGCCCCGGCGCCGGCCGCCCCGCCCGTCACGGTGGACGCCGCGAGCGTCCCGGTCGGCGGCTCGGCCCAGGTCAAGGACCCGGCCAGTGGCGACGCGGTCTACGTGGTGCAGCCCAAGGCGGGCCAGTACTGCGGGTTCTCCTCGGTCTGCACCCACTCCGGCTGCGCCGTCGACGCGCCGAAGAACGGTCAGCTGTACTGCCCGTGCCACGGCTCCCGGTTCGACGCGGCGACCGGGGCGGTGCTGAACGGGCCGGCCACCAAGCCGCTGCCGAAGTACACGGTCACCAAGGAGGGCGACAAGCTGCGGCTGGGGTCCCCGGAGAGCTGACGGCCCGCCGGCGACGGTCCCGGGCGGACCGGTCCTACCGGGCGGAGTCCGGCCGGGTCTCCTCCGGCCGGGAGCGGCGGACCGCCGCCGCCACCGCCCCGGCCAGGCCGCCCAGGCCCAGCACGATGAAGGTCACCGGGATGACGATCCGGCCGTTCACCGAGACGTCGTTCACCGCCGCGACCAGGTAGAGCACCGCGATCACGGTGAACAGGCCCCCCGCGATCAGCGAGAAGAGATCGAGCTGGTGCTTCCTCACTTCTGGACCACCTTGATGTTCCCGAGCCCGATCCGCAGCGCGAGGTCGAGCGTTCCCTTGGATGTCTGTCCGTTCGCCGGCAGCACCTGGTAGCTGCGCTTGCCCGGGCCGTTGTCGGGGCTGTCGAGGCCCGGCACCTGGACCTGGCCCAGTCCGACCTCGGTCCGTACGTTCACCGTCACGTCGGACGGCACCGTCACGGTCATGTCCCCGGCGCCGAGTTCCACCTCGGTGGCCAGGGTCGCGCCGGCCGGGTCGAGCCCGCCGAGGTCCAGCCGTGCCGAGCCGACCCCCAGCGTGTACTTGGCCTCCAGCTGGACCGCCGAGACGGCCGTCCAGGTGCGCTCGCCGAGCAGGTTCTGCGCCGAGACCGAGGACTGGCCGATCGCGGTCAGCGCGACCGTCAGCAGCACACCCGGGACCACCAGCCGGCGGGCCCGGCCGAATTTCGCGCCGACCAGCAGGGTCAGACCGATCACCAGCAGCGCCGTCGCCAGTACCGTGTCGGCCGCCACGGCCGTCCCGCCGTCGGTCGAGGCCGACCAGACGGCGCTGGCCGCGCCCACCGCCAGCAGCAGGCCGATCAGGCCGAGCGGGGAGCGCTCGCGCCGGTGCACCACCACGGGCGGGCGGGGCGCGGGCGGCGGGGTCGGGCCGGTCCCCTTGCGCAGCGGGTCGCCCTGCGGCAGGTCGGTCCGCTGCCACCAGGGCCGGGCCGGGGTGCCGGGCGGGGCGGGCGGCCCGTAGGGCGGGGCCGGCGGTGCCGGGGCCGTCCCGCCGTACGGGTTGCGCTCGGGGTGGCGCGGGTCCCAGAGGTAGCCGGTCGGACCGGCGTGCGGGGTGTCGGCGGGGACGGTGCCGGCGGCCCGTTCCCGGGCGTGCCGGACCCGGGCGTCGTCGTCCTCCTCCGGCGGCCAGCGGTAGCCGCTCGCGGTGGCCCCGGCGGCGCCCGCGGCGCGGGCGTCGGATCCGGCGTCCGGGAAGTAGCGGTCGTACGGGCCACCGGTCCGGCCGTCGGCGCCGGGGGCGTGCGGGTGGCGCGGGTGCCCGAAGCCGTGGCCGTGGCGCCGGTTGCGCCGGCCCCGGATCCGGCGGTTCCGGCGCTCCGGGTCGTAGCGGACGGCGAGGAACACCATCCCGCCGAGCAGCAGCAGCGGGAACAGCTGGTCGCCGTCGCCCATCGAGGAGAAGAAGACGCCGGTGCCGATCACGGTCAGCAGCACCGCGCCGACCGACTGGCCGTCCACCCGGCCGGTCAGCACCCGCTGGAGCTCGGTGCGGCCCGAGCGCCCGCCGCCCTTGCCGTCCGGGCCGGGCTCGGTCGGCACGATCAGCCAGGCGAGCCCGTACAGGAAAAGGCCGAGGCCGCCGGAGAGGCAGAGCACGACCGTGACGACACGGAACACCACCGGGTCGATGTCCAGGTGCCGGCCGAGGCCACCGCAGACGCCGGCCACCACCCGGTGGCGCTCGGCGCGGGTCAGCGGCGGCCGGTCGGAGGCGGTCCGGGCGCCACCTCCGGCCTCGTGGAGCTCCTCGGTACGGTGGTCTTCGGTCATGCCACCATCCTGGTGGGTGCCGGAGCCCGGCCCAACCGGTCCCGCCCCTGCTCGGACCCTGACTTGTCCCTGAGAAGGGTCAGGGCTCCACCCTGATGCGTGCCGGTCCGCCCGCGTGGAACCATCGGTGCCGTGGCAGCACCCGGTTCCGATCCCCGTTCCCTCGCCCCCGAGCCCGCGTCGGCCGGGGCCGCAGACCCGTCCGCGCCCGGCGGCGGGAAGCCGCCGTACCGCCGGCTGTACCGCAGCCCGCAGGGACGGATGCTCGGCGGCGTCGCGCACGGACTGGCGGTGCACCTCGGACTGCCCGTCAGCTGGGTGCGGATCGCCTTCGTGGTGCTGTTCTTCGCCCAGGGGCTGGGCGGGCTGCTGTACGCCGCGTTCTGGTTCGTGGTGCCGATCGGCATCGGTGAGCCGGCCCGGCGCGGCGGTGGCCCGCACTGGCTGTACGTCAACGGCACCTTCGTCCCGGTGGGGGCCGGGACGGTGGGCGGCGGGGAGCTGAGCAAGGGCGGCGGTCGGCGGGGGGAGCCGGACGGGGACGGCGGCCGGCGCGGCGGGTGGATCGGGCGGATGCGCCTGGTGCTGCAGCACACGCTCCGCGGCGAGCCGGTCGAGGTGGGCGAGGTGGGCGGGACGCCGGCGGCCGCGGCGTCCGGTACCGCGGGCGCCGGCACCGGCGCGGGCCAGCGGCAGGGCGGGCTCGGCCAGCTGACCGCCCTGGTGATGCTGGTGATCGGCGTGATCGCGCTGCTCAACGCGCTCAATGTGCAGACCGCCAAGCCGTACACCTGGCCGCTGCTGGCGATCGGCGTCGGTGTGGCGCTGGTCTGGCGGCAGGCCGACGACTCGCGCTGGCAGCGCTGGTTCGGCCTGGAGGAGGGCGAGAAGCGGCGCGGCGCCTACACCCGGGTCGGCGCGGGCGTGCTGCTGGTGGTGGCCGGCATCATCGCCTTCCTCGCCACCCAGGGCAGCGGCTCGACCATCGGCTCGGTGGTCGAAGCCTCGCTGGCGGTGCTCGCGGGCGTGCTGGTGCTGGTGGGCCCGTACGCGCTGCGGATGTGGCAGGACCTCGGCGCGGAGCGCACCGCCCGCATCCGGGCCCAGGAGCGGGCCGAGATCGCCGCCCATGTGCACGACTCGGTCCTGCACACGCTGACCCTGATCCAGCGCCGGGCCGAGGACCCCAAGGAGGTGCTCCGGCTGGCCCGGGCCCAGGAGCGCGAACTGCGGTTGTGGCTCTACCGTCCCGAGGCGGTCGCCGAGGCGGCGCCGGACACCATGGCGGAGAGCCTGCGGGCGGTCGTCGCCGAGGTCGAGGACCGGCACGGCGTCCCGGTCGAGGTGGTGGTCGTCGGCGACTGCCCGATGGACGACCGGATCGCGGCCCAGATGCAGGCCGCGAGGGAGGCGACCGTCAACGCGGCCAAGTACGGTGGCGGTGGACCGGTCCAGGTCTACGCCGAGGTCGAGGGGAGGACCGTGATGGTGTTCGTCCGCGACCACGGACCCGGCTTCGACCCGGACACGGTGCCGGAGGACCGGATGGGCGTACGCGAGTCGATCCTCGGCCGGATGAAGCGCAACGGCGGCACCGCACGGGTGCGGCCCGCGCCGGACGGCGGGACCGAGGTCGAGCTGGAGATGGAGAGGGCCAATGACTGAGGCAGCGCCGGAGCGCCGGGCGAGGGTCGTGCTGGTGGACGACCACCGGATGTTCCGGACGGGGGTGAGGGCCGAGATCGGGCGCACCGAGACGACCGGCATCGATGTGGTCGGCGAGGCCGACGACGTGGAGTCCGCGGTCCGGGTGGTGGCCGAGACGCGGCCCGACGTGGTGCTGCTGGACGTCCACCTGCCCGGTGGCGGCGGGGTGGAGGTGCTGCGGCGCTCGGCCGGGCTGATGGGTGACCCGGGAGGGGTGCGCTTCCTGGCGCTGTCCGTCTCGGACGCGGCGGAGGACGTGATCGGCGTGATCCGCGGCGGTGCCCGCGGCTACGTCACCAAGACCATCACCGGGACCGACCTGGTGGACGCGATCTTCCGGATCGGCGACGGGGACGCGGTCTTCTCCCCTCGGCTGGCCGGCTTCGTGCTGGACGCCTTCGCGGCGACCGACACCCCGCCGGTGGACGAGGACCTGGACCGGCTCACCCAGCGCGAGCGCGAGGTGCTGCGGCTGATCGCCCGGGGTTACGCGTACAAGGAGATCGCCAAGCAGCTGTTCATCTCGGTGAAGACGGTGGAGAGCCACGTCTCGGCGGTGCTGCGCAAGCTCCAGCTGAGCAACCGGCACGAGCTGACCCGCTGGGCGACCGCCCGCCGGCTGGTCTGACGGCTGCCGCCGCGGCCGTCGACCGGGGGCCGGCGGCCGCAGCCGCCTGCCCGACCCCGCCCTGCCCGACCCTGCCCTGTCCGACCCTGCCCGCTCCGTCCGGACCGGTCCGGTCGAGGGCCGGGCGGGGTTGTCGGTGGGTGGCCATAGACTCGTCATTGCCATGAATAGCCTCTTTGACGACCTCCCGCTCCCCGGTTTCGAGGCCCCCGCCGCCGGGTCGAAGCAGCCCGCGCCGCCGGCCGGCGAGGAGCCGCCGCCGTACGAGGACGACGTCCCGTACGACGCCTTCGAGGAGGCGATCCCCGAGGGGCTGTTCCACACCGACCACGCGGCCCAGGCCGAGCGGGACGCCTTCTACCGCAACGGCGCCGCCCGCCCGGTGATCGACCCGGCGGCGCTGCTGGAGGGCATGAACGACCCGCAGCGCGAGGCCGTGCTGCACGCCGGCTCGCCGCTGCTGATCGTGGCCGGCGCCGGCTCCGGCAAGACCAGGGTGCTCACCCACCGGATCGCCCACCTGCTCGGCGCCCGCGGCGTGCAGCCCGGCGAGGTCCTGGCGATCACCTTCACCAACAAGGCGGCCGGCGAGATGCGCGAGCGCGTCGAGCAGCTGGTCGGCCCGCGCGCCCGGGCGATGTGGGTGTCCACCTTCCACAGCGCCTGCGTCCGGATCCTGCGCCGCGAGTCCAAGCTGCTCGGCTTCACCTCGTCGTTCTCGATCTACGACTCGGCCGACTCGCAGCGGCTGATGGCCCTGGTCTGCCGCGATCTCGACCTCGACCCGAAGCAGTACCCGCCGAAGTCCTTCACCTCCAAGGTCAGCAACCTCAAGAACGAGCTGATCGACGAGGAGACCTACGCCGACCAGGCCGCCAACCCGATGGAGAAGAAGCTCGCCGAGGCGTACTTCCTCTACCAGCGGCGGCTGCGCGAGGCCAACGCGCTCGACTTCGACGACATCATCATGACCACGGTGAACCTGCTCCAGGCGTTCCCCGACGTCGCGGAGCACTACCGGCGGCGGTTCCGGCACATCCTGGTCGACGAGTACCAGGACACCAACCACGCCCAGTACATGCTGGTCCGGGAGCTGAGCGGCGGCGCGGTCGCCGCCGCGCCGAAGCGCACCGTCGACGGCGACCTGGTCGACCCGTCGGCCGGCCGGCTCGCCGAGGTGCCGCCCGCCGAGCTGTGCGTGGTCGGTGACGCGGACCAGTCGATCTACGCCTTCCGCGGCGCGACGATCCGCAACATCCTCCAGTTCGAGGAGGACTACCCGAACGCCACCACGATCCTGCTGGAGCAGAACTACCGCTCCACCCAGACCATCCTGAGCGCGGCCAACGCCGTCATCGAGCGCAACGCCAACCGGCGCGCGAAGAAGCTCTGGACGGCCGGCGACGACGGCGAGAAGGTCGTCGGCTACGTCGCGGACGACGAGCACGGCGAGGCCCAGTTCATCGCCGACGAGATCGACCGGCTCACCGACGCGGGCGCGGCCAAGCCCGGGGACGTCGCGATCTTCTACCGCACCAACGCGCAGTCCCGCGTCTTCGAAGAGGTGTTCATCCGGGTCGGCCTGCCGTACAAGGTCGTCGGCGGGGTGCGCTTCTACGAGCGCAAGGAGGTCAAGGACGTCCTGGCCTACCTGCGGGTGCTGTCCAACCCCGAGGACACCGTGCCGCTGCGCCGGATCCTCAACGTGCCCAAGCGCGGCATCGGCGAGCGGGCCGAGGCGATGATCGACGCGCTGGCCGCGCGCGAGCGGATCTCCTTCGCGCAGGCGCTGCGGCGGGTGGACGAGGCGTACGGCATGGCCGCGCGCTCGGCGAACGCGGTGAAGAAGTTCAACGAGCTGATGGCCGGGCTGCGCCAGGTCGTCGAGTCCGGGGCGGGCCCGGCGGCGGTGCTGGAGGCGGTGCTGGAGGAGACCGGCTACCTGGCCGAGCTCCAGGCGTCCACCGACCCGCAGGACGAGACCAGGGTGGAGAACCTCCAGGAGCTGGCCTCGGTGGCCCTGGAGTACGAACAGGACCCGGGCGAGCGCCCCGACGCGGGGGAGGACGGCGCGCCGCCGGTCGGCTCGCTGCCCGACTTCCTGGAGCGGGTCGCGCTGGTCGCCGACTCCGACCAGATCCCCGACGGGGACGATGAGGGCCGGGGCGTCATCACGATGATGACCCTGCACACGGCCAAGGGCCTGGAGTTCCCGGTGGTCTTCCTGACCGGCATGGAGGACGGCATCTTCCCGCACATGCGGGCGCTCAACCAGGTCAAGGAGCTGGAGGAGGAGCGGCGGCTCGCCTACGTCGGGCTGACCCGGGCGCGTCAGCGGCTCTACCTGACCAGGTCGGTACTGCGCAGCGCCTGGGGGCAGCCGGCGTACAACCCGGCCTCGCGGTTCCTGGAGGAGATCCCGGAGACGCTGGTGGAGTGGAAGCGCACGGGGGGCGCCCCGGCGCCGGTCGCGCGCGGCTTCTCCTCGGGGTCGTCCTGGGGCGGGAGGTCCTCGGGCGGCTCCGGCGGCTCCTCGCGCGGGGGCTCCGCCCGCGGGGGAGCGGCGGCGGCCTCGCCGAAGGCGGGCTGGGGGCAGTCGGCGCGCCGCACGGGCGCGGCGGTGGAGCGCGAGGTGGTGGCGCTGGCGGTCGGCGACCGGGTCACCCACGACACCTTCGGCCTGGGCACGGTGGTGGCCACCGCCGGGGTCGGCGACAAGGCCCAGGCCACCGTGGACTTCGGCACGGAGGGCCGTAAGCAGCTGTTGCTGCGCTACGCGCCGGTGGAGAAGCTCTGACCCGAGCCGTGCTGAGCGGTTCCGGTCCCGGGGCCACCCGGGGCCGGGCCGGTCCGACCGGGGCCGTTCGGTCCGTGCCGCCTCAGCGCGGGTCGAGGCCCTGGGCGAGGAACCAGGGCAGGGGGTCGACGGGGGCGCCGCCGTCGGCCGGGCGGATCTCGAAGTGCAGGTGCGGGCCGGTGCTGTTGCCGCTGCTGCCGACGAAGGCGATGACGTCGCCGGCCTTCACCGTGCCCTTGCGGATCTTGTAGGACCGCAGGTGGCAGTACCACGCCTCGGTGCCGTCGGCCATCTTGAGTATCGTCATGTAGCCGTACGAGGGGTTCCACTGGGTCCGGACGGTGCCGTCCGTGACGGCCATGACGGCGGTGCCGCCGTCCACCGGGAAGTCGATGCCGGTGTGCCGCTTCGACCAGTGGGTGCCGGCTGCGCCGAAGACCTCGCCCAGGCCGTGCTGGGCCACCGGCATCGCGATCCTGGCCCGCTCCGGCGGGGCCTGGTCGGTCGTGGTGACCTGGGCGGCCGGCTGTCCGGCGGGGTCGGTGCCGTCCTGGGTGCCGGTGAGCGGCTGGCGGGCGTCGCTCCGGGAAGCCTGGGTGCCGCCCCCGGCGGCGAGCGCCTGCTGGGCGGCCTGGGCGGCCTCGGTGTGCGGGGCGCCGGCGTTGTCGGCGGCACCGGCGGTGGTGGTCCGACCGGGGAGCCGGCCGGCCGCCTGGGCCCGCTGCTGGTCGGCCTCGCCCTGGACGGTGACGGCGGCCGCTGCCGCGACACCGAGCGCGGCCACCGAGGGCAGCGCCACCCGCAGCAGCGCCGTCCGGGTGGCGGCCTTCGCGGCGTCGCGGCGCTGGGACCGGGACTGCTCGCGGGCGGCGACGCGCAGTTCCGCACGGGTCGGGCGAGGTGCGGCTTCGGGAGCCATCGCGGCTGCCTCCTCGGGCGCGTCGTCGGACGAGGGGGTAAACGACCGAGACTGTAGCCGCAAGCCCGACATCCGGACAAAAGTCCGGTTGTCAAGGGGCTGTGGGTAGGCGGTTGCGGGGTAGAACAGCGGAGGGGCGGCGGGCGGCTGTGATTTTCCCCTCCTCTTGAGAGGCGGCGGGCCCAACCGGGACGGGTGACGCTAACCTCCCCTCAGATTGGTTATTGCTCGTTAACTCCGCCTCGTGCCCACAAGGCCCGGCGGGGTGATGGACGACGAGGTCCAGGAGGCAGTGATGGGTGTGTCAGGACCGATCCGCGTGGTGGTCGCCAAGCCGGGACTGGACGGGCACGACCGAGGCGCCAAGGTCATCGCGCGCGCCCTGCGCGACGCCGGCATGGAGGTCATCTACACCGGCCTGCACCAGACGCCGGAGCAGGTGGTCGACACCGCGATCCAGGAGGACGCGGACGGCATCGGCCTGTCGATCCTGTCCGGCGCGCACATGACCCTGTGCACGCGGGTGCTGGAGCTGCTGAAGGAGCGGGACGCGGCGGACATCAAGGTGTTCTGCGGCGGGATCATCCCGCCCGAGGACATCGTCGAGCTGAAGGCGATGGGCGTCGCCGACATCTTCACCCCGGGCACGCCGACCACCGAGGTGGTCGCCTGGGTCACGGCCAACCTGCGCGCCGCCGGCTGACGGCCGGACCGGGGCCGCGCGCCTCGTCCGGCCCCGGACTCCGCCGCGGTGGGGTCCTCCGTGTGCCGGGTGCCCGTGTGCCGGGTGCCCGTGTGCCGGACCTCTGCGCCGGGGCCAGGGTCAGAGCGCCAGCTCGGCGAGCATCGCCTCGCGGAAGCGCAGCGTGCCGGCCAGCCGGGTGAAGGTCTCGCCCCAGGCGGTGGCGGGGGCGGCCCCGGCCGCCAGCTCCTCGACCGACCCGGCGGCCGTCGGCGAGAGCGCCCGCTCGGTCATGCCGAGCACCCCGCTGTGGCTCCAGGGGTAGGCCCCGGAAGCGGCGGCCCGGGCCAGGGCGCCGACCACGGCGGTGGACAGCGGCGGCGTCCACGGGGTGGCGCAGGCGCCGAGCAGTTGGAAGGCGTCCCCGAGTCCGTGCGCCTCGACGAAGGCGGCCGTCCAGACGGCCCGTTCGGCGGGCGGGAGCACCGCGAGCAGTTTCGCCGGGGCACCGGTGGTGCGGGCCGTCCGCCCGGGTCCGGCGACCGGCGGGGGGCCGAGCAGGGCGCGCGCCCAGGCGGCGTCCTGCTGACGGACGGCGGCCCGGGCCCAGCCCTCGCGCAGGTCGTCGGACCAGGTGCTGCTGGTCTCGTCGATGGCGTCGCCCACCCGCAGGCCGAGCAGCCGCTCGGGGGCAAGACCGGTGTGCGCGGACCACAGGGCCAGCGGGGCGGCGGCGATGACCTCGCCGAACCACCAGGCCCGTTCGCCGCGCCCGGTCGGGGACCTGGGCGCTATGCCGTCGCGCTGCATGGCCCGGTCGCAGGCGGTGGGCGGGGTGACCAGCAGATGGGTGCCGTGCTCGGAGAGCCGGACGGCGGCCCGGGCGCGCTCGCCCATCCGGGCGGCCAGGGCGGAGCCGGGCAGGGTGGAGAGCAGTTCGGCGGCGGTGGCCCGGACGTTCTTGCTGCGGTCGCCGAGCGCGGCCTCCAGGAACGGTTCGTCGGCGGGCGAGAGGCCGTCCTGGAGGGCGTCCAGGAACAGCAGCCGGTCCTCGGCCCGTTCGGTGGGCCAGGTGCCGCGCAGCAGCGCGAGGCCGGCCGCCGGGTCGCGGCGGCGGAGCAGCGTGAGGTGGGTGACCCGTTCGGCGAACAGGCCCTCGTGCCAGAGTCGGTCGCCCTCGGCGGGGGCGGTGTCCGCCGCCGGTGAGGGTGCCCGGGCGGCGCGCTGCACGAACCGCCAGTCCGGGTTGCGGTCGGCGAGCCAGCGGCCGAGCGGGCCGGCCAGCGCCACCGCGTCCGGGCGCAGTTCGCTGCGGGCGCGGGCGGCGTCCAGCAGGGCCGGAACGCTCGCGGCGGGTGCGCGGTAGCCGCGGTCGCGGGCGGTGGCGAGCCACTGCGGGAGCAGCTCGCCGAGGTTGGCGAGCACGCCCCCGCCGGTGCCGCGGGTGGAGAGCAGCAGCGAGAGCCGGCGGGCGGCCGCGGCGGGCAGCTCGGTCCGGTGGTCCTCGGCGGCCGGTTCGGCGGGCGGGCCGGCGGCCGGGTCGGGCAGGGCGCCGGCCCGGCGGCGGACCGTCTCCAGGGCGGCGAGTTCGAGCAGGGCGGTGGCCGGGTCGGCGCGGTCGACGGCGCCGTCGTAGGGGGCGGCCGGGCCGGGCGCGGGGAGCGGCCGGCGGTCGGTGCCCAGCAGGGCGGTGGTCTGCAGGGACTCCCAGGGGTCGGGCACGGGGCCTCCTCCTCCGGTGGAACGGGTCGGGTCGGACAGGTCGGGTCTGGTCTGGTCGAGTCCGGTCTGGTCGAATCCGGTCGGGCGGGGTCCGCTCGGGGTCGGGCGCCGGACGGCGGGGCGTGCGGGGCCGGGGCGGCCCGCTCAGGTCGCGGTGAGGCCGATCGGGCGGCCGTCCGCGCCCCAGGCGGTGACCGGGGCGAAGCCCTGGTGGCCGTACTCGCCGAAGAGGGTGAGCGGCCGGCCGGTGGAGACGGCGGCGAGCCGCCAGAGCGCGGCCTCGGTGACGGCCGCCCGGTGCACCGGGGCGGTGTGCCGGCCGTCGGTGAGCTGCCAGCCCTCGGGGGAGAGCACCGGCACGACCCCGGTGAGCACGCTCGGCCAGGCGTCCAGCCACGGGTCGTCGGCCACCGCGGTGCCGTAGCCGGCCACCGCCTCGGCGACGGTCAGGCCGGGCGGCGGGCCGTCGGGAGCGGCCCCGGGCGCGCCGTAGCGGGTGCCGAGGACCGCCCGCAGCGGGCGGGCGCCGGGGTGGAAGGCCAGCTCGGCCTCGACCACCTGGCCGGTGGGCAGGCCGAGTTCGGGTGCCTGCCCGGGGCGGCCGAAGGCGATCAGCAGGGCCTGACGGCCGGTCTTGGCGCCGCGCAGCCAGAGCCGGCGGGTGGTCAGCCGCTCGTCGGCGCCGCCCTCCATCGGCGAGGTGCGGCTGCCGAGGACCTGCCAGCGGTCCCGGACCGTCGGGCCGGCCAGCAGCTCGGCGGTCTCGGTGGTGTAGCCGACCCGGGCGCGCACGGTCGCGGCGAGCGGCGCGGGCAGTTCGTCGAGGCGGGTCGCGGCGGTGGCGAGCAGGTGCAGCATCGCGTACTCCTCCAGCATCCGGTGCTGCGGCAGGGCGTCGAGCTCGCGGACCCTGGTGGCCAGGCCCGGTGCCTGGGCGTCGACCATGCGGGCCGCGACCTCCTCCCAGGGGCCGGCGGTGGAGCGGTCGGCGAGGCCGGACCGGACCCGGTCGGCGAGCCGCAGCCGCAGCTCGGCGGCGCCGGCCGCGACCCGGGCGGAGCGCTTCCCGGCCCGCCGGAGGGCGGCGGCCGGGTCGGCCGGGGCGGCGGACCGCCCGGCCCGCTGTCCGGACCGCTCCTGGCGCTCCCGCAGCCACTCGGCGGCCCAGTCGGCGGGCTCGGCGCCGCCGGGCACGGCGTCGGGGGAGCCGCTCCAGAGCAGCAGCAGCCCGAGCGCGTGCTTGCACGGGAACTTCCGGCTCGGGCAGCCGCACCGGTAGGCGGGCGCGGCGAGTTCGACGACCGTGCGGTACGGCGTGCCGCCGCTGCCCCGGCACTCGCCCCAGACCGCGGCGCCGTCGGTGCCCGCGGCCGACCAGGACGCGGACGTGGAGAGCTTGCCCGCGGCCTTCCGCGAGGCGGCGTCGGGCGCCAGGGACAGGACGTGTTCGGTGCTCCAGCGTTCCTCCATGACCACGACGTTAGGCGCCGGCACTGACAGTCGACCCGGCCTCCGGGCAGCCCGAACTGAGGTCGGGTCAGGATTGTCAGTGGTCCGGTGCAGGCTGGTTGTCGCAGGCCGGGACGCCGATCCGGCTCCCCCCGACCACCCCGCCGCCCGGGCATCCGTGTGCCCGGTGGTCCGACCCGAAGGGGCCCCGATGACCGACCTCGTGACCGATGTCCTGCGGCAGCACGCGGAGGACGCCTTCGCCGCCGAACTGGCCGCGCTCGCGGCCCGGGACGACCGTCCGCGCCCGGAGCGCTGGCGGCTCTCCCCGTGGGCCGTCGCCACCTACCTGCTGGGCGGCGAACTGGACGACGGCACCGTGATCACGCCCAAGTACATCGGCCCGCGCCGGGTGGTGGAGGTCGCCGTCACCACTCTCGCCACCGACCGGGCGCTGCTGCTGCTCGGGGTGCCGGGCACCGCCAAGACCTGGGTGTCCGAGCACTTGGCGGCGGCGATCAGCGGCGACTCCACGCTGCTGGTGCAGGGCACCGCCGGTACCCCGGAGGAGGCGGTCCGCTACGGCTGGAACTACGCCCGGCTGCTCACCGAGGGTCCGAGCCGGGAGGCGCTGGTGCCCTCGCCGCTGATGCGGGCGATGGCGGACGGACGGATCGCCCGGGTCGAGGAGCTCACCCGGATCCCGGCGGACGTCCAGGACAGTCTGATCACCGTCCTGTCCGAGAAGACCCTGCCGATCCCGGAGCTGGGCACCGAGACCCAGGCCGTGCGCGGCTTCAACGTCATCGCCACCGCCAACGACCGCGACCGGGGGGTCAACGAGCTGTCCAGCGCGCTGCGCCGCCGCTTCAACACCGTGGTGCTGCCGCTGCCGGGCTCGCTGGAGGAGGAGGTCGAGATCGTCACCCGCCGGGTCGAGCAGCTCGGCCGCTCGCTCCAACTTCCCGAACTGCCCGGTGGGGCGCAGGAGATCAGGCGGGTGGTGACCGTCTTCCGGGAGCTGCGGGCCGGCCTCACCACCGACGGCCGGACGAAGGTGAAGACCCCGAGCGGCACCCTGTCCACCGCCGAGGCCATCTCGGTGGTCACCAACGGCATGGCGCTCGCCGCGCACTTCGGCGACGGGGTGCTGCGGGCCGGCGACGTCGCGGCCGGGGTGATCGGCGCCGTGGTCCGCGACCCGGCCGCCGACCAGCAGGTCTGGCGCGAGTACGTCGAGGGCGTGGTCCGCGAGCGGGACGGCTGGCAGGACTTCTACCGCGCCGCCCGCGAGAACGCCTACGAGAACGCCCGTGGGAGCACCCGCGAGAGCGCCCGCTGAGCCGCACGACCGCACGACCGCACGACCGCACGACCGCACGACCGCACGACCGCGGGACTCGCCGACGACGGGAGGGAGAGCGCGATGAGCGCAGAGGTGACACTGCTGGGCGTACGGCACCACGGGCCGGGATCGGCCCGCGCGGTGGCGGCCGCGCTGGAGCGGCTGCGGCCGGACGCGGTCCTGGTGGAGGGGCCGCCGGAGGCCGAGCCGGTCCTCGGACTGGCCGCCGCGAAGGACATGGTGCCGCCGGTCGCGCTGCTGGCCCACGCGGCCGACGACCCGTCCCGGGCCGCGTTCTGGCCCTACGCCGAGTTCTCGCCGGAGTGGGTGGCGATCCGTCACGCGGTGGACCGCGGCGTCCCGCTCCGGTTCATCGACCTGCCGGCCGGGCACTCCTTCGCGGAGGTCGGCGGCGAGGACGACGGCGTCGAGGAGGACGCCCACCTGCCGCGCGACCCGATCGCCCGGCTCGCCGAGGCGGCCGGCCACGACGACCCCGAGCGCTGGTGGGAGGACGTCGTCGAGCACCGCCGCCCCGCCGACGGCGAGGACGCGCTCGCGCCGTTCGCGGCCGTCGCCGAGGCGATGACGGTGCTGCGCGAGGACGGTGGGGCGGGCCTGCGCGACCGGCAGCGCGAGGCGTACATGCGCGGACGGATCCGTGCCGCCCGCCGGGCCGGCCACCAGCGGATCGCCGTGGTCTGCGGGGCCTTCCACGTGCCCGCGCTGGCCGTGGAGCCGACCGTCGCCCACGACCGGGCCCTGCTCGCCGGACTGCCGAAGAAGGTGCGGACGGAGGTCACCTGGGTGCCCTGGACGCACCGCCGGCTCTCCCAACTGGCCGGCTACGGCGCCGGGATCGTCTCCCCGGGCTGGTACCACCACCTGCACCGGACCGACGGCGACCCGCTGCCCGGCTGGCTCACCCGGGCCGCCGGACTGCTCCGGGCCGAGGACCACCCGGTCTCCTCCGCGCACGTCATCGAGGCCGTCCGGCTGGCCCGCGCCCTCGCCGGGCTGCGCGGCCGCCCGCTGGCCGGGCTCACCGAGACGCTGGACGCCGTCCGCGCGGTGATGTGCGAGGGTTCGGACGTCGCCCTCGCGCTGGTCCGGGACCGGCTGGTGATCGGCGACGTACTCGGCTCGGTGCCCGAGGACGCGCCCGCCGTCCCGCTCCAGCGCGACCTGGCCCGGCTCCAGCGCACCCTGCGGCTCCGGCCCGGGCCGGAACCGCGCGACCTCGATCTCGACCTGCGCAAGGAGATCGACGCGGCCCGCTCCCGGCTGCTGCACCGGCTGCGGCTGCTCGGCGTCGACTGGGGCGTGCCGGCCCGCTCCGCGGTCGCCTCCACCGGCACCTTCCGGGAGAGCTGGCGGCTCTGCTGGCAGCCGGAGTTCGCGGTCAGGATCGCCGAGGCCGCCCAGTGGGGCACCACGGTCGAGCGGGCCGCCGTCGGCAAGGCCGTCGGCACCGCCCGGGCCGGGGCCGGACTCGCCGAGCTCACCGGGCTGGTGGAGACCTGCCTGGTGGCCGACCTGGCCGAGGCCCTGCCCCCGGTGATGCGGGTTCTCGCCGACCGGGCCGCGCTGGACACCGATGTCGCCCACCTGGCCGGCGCGCTGCCCGCACTGGTCCGGGCGCTGCGCTACGGCGACGTCCGGGGCACCGACCGCGTTGCTCTCGGCGAGGTGGCCGGCGGGCTGGCCGACCGGGTCCGGGTCGGTCTGCCGCCCGCCTGCACCGGCCTGGACGCCGCCGGCGCCGCCGTGATGCGCGCCCACCTCGACGAGGTGCACGGCGCGATCGGCCTGCTGGGCGGCGCCGACGGTCCCACCGGAGGCCCCGCCGACGGCCTCGCCGACCGCTGGGCCGGCACGCTGCGGTCGCTCGCCCGGCGCGAGCCCACCGGCGGACCGGCCACCGGCGTGCCCGGACTGCTGCGCGGGCGGGCCGTCCGGCTGCTGCTGGACGACGGCCGACTGGACGCGGCGGACGCCGGGCGGCGGCTCGGCCTGGTGCTGTCCACCGCCAACAGCCCGGTGGACGCCGCCGGGTGGATCGAGGGTTTCCTGAGCGGCGGGGGCACGCTGCTGCTGCACGACCCCCGGCTGCTGGATCTGCTCGACGCCTGGCTGACCGCCGTGCCCGCGGCCGCCTTCACCGATCTGCTGCCGCTGCTGCGCCGCACCTTCGCGACCCTGGAGGCCGGGGTCCGGCACACCGTCGGCGGCCGGGTGGCGGCCGGTCCGCTCGACGGGGACGGCACCGAACCGTCGGCGGTGGCCGTCGAGCTGGACCTCGCCCGGGCCGGCGCCGCGCTGCCGGTGGTCGCCCTGCTGCTCGGCCTGCCGGTCGGCGCCGCGGCCGCCCCCGGCGCCGACCGCCCGAGGATCCCCCGGCAGGCCGGGGGCCGCGACACCTGACGGTCACCCGCCGATCGCCCACCGCGCACCGCGCACCGGCCACCCCGCCCGTCCCACTGACCGCACCCAGAGGAGCCCCCGATGGCCGCCGGCACCCCGCTGACCCCCACCACCCCGGACGACGAGCGACTGCGCCGCTGGCGGCTGGTCCTCGGCGGCGAGGCCGACGGCACCGGCCGCGCCCTGCACGGCCGGGACGCCGCGATGGACGGCGCGCTCGCCGCGCTCTACCGGGGCGCGCCCGAGGAGGGGCGGGCCGGGCAGCAGCGCTCCGGCCGCCGCGGCGCCGGCCTGGGCGGCTCGGCCCCGCAGGTGGCGCGCTGGCTGGGCGACATCCGCGAGTACTTCCCGGCCACCGTGGTCCAGGTGATGCAGCGGGACGCGATCACCCGGCTCGGGCTGGAGCAGCTGCTGCTGGAACCGGAGATGCTGGCGGCCGTCGAGCCGGACGTCCACCTGGTCGCCACCCTGCTCTCGCTCAAGCACGCGCTGCCCGAGACCACCCGGGAGACCGCCCGCGCGGTCGTCGGCACGGTGGTCGCCGAACTGGAACGCCGGCTGGCCGACCGGACCAGGGCCACCCTGGGCGGCGCGCTGGACCGCGGCGCCCGGGTCGGGCGCCCGCGCCACCGGGACATCGACTGGGACCGGACGGTCCGCGCCAATCTGCGCAACTACCTGCCCGAGCACGGCACCGTCGTCCCCGAGCGGCTGGTCGGCTGGGCCCGGGCCCGGCGCGCGGTGAAGAAGGACGTCGTGCTCTGCGTCGACCAGTCCGGCTCGATGGCCCCGTCCGTCGTGCACGCGGCGGTGTTCGGCGCCGTGCTCGCCTCGATGAAGAGCCTGGACACCCGGCTGGTGGTCTTCGACACCTCGGTGGTCGACCTCACCGAGCAACTCGCCGACCCGGTCGACGTGCTCTTCGCGACCCAGCTCGGCGGCGGCACCGACATCAACCGGGCGCTCGCCTACTGCCAGTCCCGGATCACCCGCCCGGCCGAGACGGTCGTCGTGCTGATCAGCGACCTCTACGAGGGCGGCGTCCGGGACGGGATGCTCAAGCGGGTGGCCGCGATGACGGCCGCGGGTGTCCAGGTCGTCGTCCTGCTGGCGCTCTCCGACGAGGGCGCGCCCGCCTACGACCACGCGCACGCCGCCGCGCTGGCCGCCCTCGGCGTCCCGGCCTTCGCCTGCACCCCCGACGCCTTCCCGGAGGTGATGGCGGCGGCGATCGCCAGGCGCCCGATCCCGGTCCCGGTCCACGGCGTGTGAGCGGGCGGCCCGCCCGGCGCCGGTGGGAGCGGACCCGAACGGCCGCCCGTCCGGCGGCCGCGCACGGCGCTCCGGGCCCGGCGCGCGCCGGTCTCACCCGTACGGGGGAACATGGAGCGTGGGCGAGCGAACCCGCTGGTCCGAGCGCCCGGCGCACGCTGTTCGGGCCTTCTGTGACGGTTCTCACCAAAGACGGGCAGGCCCCGGGCGAAACACGCCCGTCCGGCGGGGATAACCTGCCAGACGGACGTGACGCGCGTGTGAATTGACGTGTGCGCCCGTGGCTGTGTGGGCCGCAAGGCCGTACCTCTGCGTACCCGCACCGCCCCGACGACCCGCAGCGAAGATCCTGCCGTGGCACGCTCGTAGAGACACAATCCGCGACCACGAACAAGGACAAACACGTGGACCTGTTCGAGTACCAGGCGAGGGACATCTTCGCCAAGCACGGCGTGCCCGTGCTTGACGGCGATGTCATCGAGACCCCCGAAGCGGCTCGCGCCATCGCCGAGCGTTTCGGCGGCCGCGCCGTCGTCAAGGCTCAGGTGAAGGTGGGAGGCCGAGGCAAGGCCGGCGGCGTGAAGCTCGCCGCCGACCCGGCGGACGCCGTCGCCAAGGCCGAGCAGATCCTCGGCATGGACATCAAGGGCCACACCGTGCACAAGGTGATGCTGGCCCAGACCGCGGACATCAAGGACGAGTACTACGTCTCGTTCCTGCTGGACCGCACCAACCGCACCTTCCTGGCCATGGCCAGCGTCGAGGGCGGCGTGGAGATCGAGGTCGTCGCGGAGGAGAACCCCGACGCGCTCGCCAAGATCCCGGTCGACGCCAACGAGGGCTGCACCCCGGAGAAGGCCGCCGAGATCGTCGCCGCGGCGAAGTTCCCGGCCGAGGTCGCCGACCAGGTCGCCGACGTCCTGCAGAAGCTGTGGACCGTCTTCATCAAGGAGGACGCCCTCCTCGTCGAGGTCAACCCGCTGATCAAGTCCGGTGACGGCAAGATCATCGCGCTCGACGGCAAGGTCTCCCTGGACGAGAACGCCGAGTTCCGCCAGCCGGACCACGAGGCGCTCGAGGACAAGGCCGCGGCCAACCCGTTGGAGGCCGCCGCCAAGGCCAAGGGTCTCAACTACGTCAAGCTCGACGGCGCGGTCGGCATCATCGGCAACGGCGCGGGCCTCGTCATGAGCACCCTCGACGTGGTCGCGTACGCCGGTGAGAAGCACGGCAACGTCAAGCCCGCCAACTTCCTCGACATCGGCGGCGGCGCCTCCGCCGAGGTCATGGCGAACGGCCTGGAGATCATCCTCGGCGACCCCGACGTCAAGTCGGTCTTCGTCAACGTCTTCGGTGGCATCACCGCGTGCGACGCGGTCGCCAACGGCATCGTGCAGGCCCTCGCGCTGCTGGCGGAGAAGGGCGAGGCGGTCACCAAGCCGCTGGTCGTCCGTCTCGACGGCAACAACGCCGAGCTGGGCCGGCAGATCCTGACCGACGCCAACCACCCGCTCGTCGAGCAGGTGGACACCATGGACGGTGCGGCCGACCGCGCCGCCGAGCTGGCCAACAAGTAAGGAAGGGGACTTTCACACCATGGCTATCTTCCTTACCAAGGACAGCAAGGTCATCGTCCAGGGCATGACCGGCTCCGAGGGCATGAAGCACACCCGCCGCATGCTCGCCTCCGGCACCCAGATCGTCGGCGGTGTCAACCCGCGCAAGGCCGGTACCACCGTTGACGTCGACGGCACCGAGGTGCCCGTCTTCGGCACCGTCGCCGAGGCCATCGAGAAGACCGGTGCCGATGTCACCGTCATCTTCGTGCCGCCGAAGTTCACCAAGGACGCCGTCGTCGAGGCCATCGACGCCGAGATCGGCCTGGCCGTCGTCATCACCGAGGGCGTCCCGGTGCACGACACCGCCGCCTTCTGGGCCTACGCCGGCTCCAAGGGCAACGCGACCCGGATCATCGGCCCGAACTGCCCCGGCCTGATCAGCCCCGGCCAGTCGAACGCGGGCATCATCCCGGCCGACATCACCAAGGCCGGCAAGATCGGCCTGGTCTCGAAGTCGGGCACCCTGACCTACCAGCTCATGTACGAGCTGCGCGACATCGGCTTCTCCTCGGCCGTGGGCATCGGCGGTGACCCGGTCATCGGCACCACCCACATCGACGCCCTCAAGGCGTTCCAGGAGGACCCGGAGACCGAGCTCATCGTCATGATCGGTGAGATCGGTGGCGACGCCGAGGAGCGTGCCGCGGCCTACATCGCCGAGCACGTCACCAAGCCGGTCGTCGGCTACGTCGCGGGCTTCACCGCCCCCGAGGGCAAGACCATGGGCCACGCCGGCGCCATCGTCTCCGGCTCGTCCGGCACCGCCCAGGCCAAGAAGGAGGCCCTTGAGGCCGCCGGTGTCAAGGTCGGCAAGACGCCGTCCGAGACCGCCCGCCTGGCCCGTGAGCTGTTCAAGGGCTGACGCCCCCCGCTCGCGCACAGCGCCCCCGCCCGGCCTCGCCGGTGCGGGGGCGCTGTCGTTCCGGAACGGCCCCGGCACCCGGGTCAGCGCGGCCGCCGGTGCTCCGCCGGGCAGGGGAGCAGCACCCAGGACGCGCAGCCGGGCGGCTCCGGGGCCATCGCGGCCGGCGGGGGCAGCGCCACCCCGGCCCGCCCGCCCGCCGGCGGCCGGTACGGCCCGTCGGTCCGGGGCGGCGGCGGATCCACCACGACCGGCTCCAGCCCCGGCGTCGGCGAGCACCACAGGCTGAGGACACCGGACGGCGCCCCGTCCGGCAGCAGCGGCAGCAGTGCCTCAGGGTCGGTCGCGAGCGTGGGCACCGGCGCGCAGAGCGCGGGCGGCGGCGGATCCGGTGGCCGGAACAGCTCGCCCGGCCCGCCACCCGCCAGCGTCGCCGCCACCGCGCCCCCGACGGCCACCGTCAGCAGCGCCGCCGCCCCGGTCCGGCCCGCGTGCACCAGCCCCTGCCGGGCCCGCAGCAGCGGCACCGGCGGCCGGTGCGGCTCCGGCACCCCGCGCACCGCGGCCCGGTGCAGCAGCCCGCACAGCCGGTCCGCGAACCCGTCCGCCGCCGGATCCGGTCCCACCAGGTCCGGGACCCATCGCGCCAGGGCCGCCCGCGCCGCCCACACCCGCCCCTCGGCGGCCGCCACCGTGGACTCCACCTCGACCGCCACCGCGGCGGCCGGCAGCCCCAGGCCGTCGTGCAGGACCAGCGCCCGACGCTGCGGCCGGGAGAGCCGGCGCAGTGCCTTGAGCAGGGCCCGGTCCCGGTCGGTGAGGCGGTCGTGGTCCGGCAGTACCGCCTGGGCCTCGTCCGCCGGACGCACCTTGATCCGCCGGTGCGGCAGGCGCCACGCGTGGGCCCGCCGGGGCCCGCCCCGGTGCCACGGGGACAGTGCCAGTTCGAACGCCCGGGTCCGCACCCACCGTTCGGGCTCGGCCCCGGCGGCCGCCTCCGGCCAGTGCCGCCGCGCCTCGCCGAACGCCCGCGCGACGCAGTGCACGGCGCGGTGCCGGCACCCGGTGAGCAGGAACACCTGCTGCACCAACCGGGTGTGCGCCGCCTCGTACACCTCCTCGAACGCCGCTACCGGCTGTTCGGCGGCGCCGACGGGGGCGACGGGGTCGGTGGCGGCCGGGGTCGGGTCGGTGGGGGGGCTCTCGTCGGCCGGTGCCGGTGCCGGGCGGGCTCCGGTCCCGGCACCCCGGCCCGTGCGGCCGCTCCGGTCGGGGCGTCCGGCGGTGGCGGCGGCCGGGGCGGGCGTGGTCTTCCGGTCGGCCGCTGTCGGCCCGGACCGTGCTCCGGCCCCGGCGGGGCCGCCCGTGGGGCGGCGGGCCCCGGTACCCCGGTCCGGCCCGTCGACGGCCCGCCCGGCCCCGGCCGGTGCGCCCGCCCCGGCCTTCGGGGCCGCCGGGGTGGCCCTGCCGTGCCCGTCTGCCCCGCCCGGCCGGGGCCGCGCGGGCTTCGGATCCGTCACGGGCGTTCCCGACGCGGTGTCCTGGCGCGCCGTGGGCGCGGCGGTCGCGGGCCGGGCGGCCTTCGGGTCCGGGGCGCCCCCGGGCCCGGTCGGCCGCTGGCGGCCCCCGTCCGCGCCACCCCTCGCGGGAGCCGGAGCCGGAGCCGGAGCCGGAGCCGGAGCCGGAGCCGGAGCCGGAGCCGAAGCCGGACTCGGTGTCCGACCCCGGCTCTGAGCCCGGGTCATGTCCTGGGCCTGGGCCTGCGCCTGCGCCGACACGGCGTCCGCCCCCGCCCCCTGCGCCGTCGGCAGCAGCGCGGCGAGGGCGGCGATCTCCCCCTGGGTGCGGGTGCCGAGCTTGCGCAGGGCGCGGTGCTGGTAGCTGCGGGCGGTGGTGGGCGTGACACCCAGCGCGGTGGCCGTCTCGGCGAGGTCGCGGCCGGCCGCGAGGTGGACGAGGGCCTCCGCCTCACGGGCCGTCAGGCGGCGCAGCAGCGCCGCCGCGTCCGCGGGGGGCATCCCCCCACCCTGCCGCGCGGCCCCGTCCGCCCCGGTGGTGGCGCCGGTCCGGCCTCGGCCGCCCTTGCGCTTTCCGGGGCGTCCCTTCCCGCCGCGGTCGGTCGGGGCGGGCCCGGCGGCGGGTGCGGCGGGAGGCGCGGGCTGGGTGCCGGTGCGGGCGGCGGTCGGGGGCTTGGTCATCAGACGCTCCGGGCCGGATCGGTCGCGGCGGCGATAGGGCATGGTCTGAAAATGCGCATAAGCCAATAATCTGGGACACCCCGGCGGTTTGCCTCTTCACGGAGCATGGCGAGTCGCCTTGGCACGATGAGGCCCATGACGCAGCTGACGGGTCGTCCGATTCTGGAATCGCCGGGCGAACTGGGGGCCAGGCCCGTCCTGTCGGCCCTGCTCACCGGGGTTCGGACGGCCCTGCTCGGGCTGTCGGTGGTCACCGTTCCGGTGCTCGGACTCTGGGTGGTGACCCCGTTCGCGGACGACGGAGCGGCCGGGGCGCTGCGGCTGGCGTCCGCGTTGTGGCTGCTGGGACACGGCGCGCCGGTGCTGCGCGGGCCGGCCGGGACGCCGCTCTCGCTGGCTCCGCTGCTGCTGGGGCTGCTGACGGTGGGCCAGCTGTACCGGGCGGCGGGCCGGGTGGCGGCGCGCGCCGCGGGGCGGCCGGGGGGCCGCGGCGGGGTGCCGGCGGTCTGGGTGGGCTACTGCGCGGTGGCCTGCGCGGTGGTGGCGCAGTGCGCGGGGGCGGGGGAGTTCCGGGCCCGGGTGGTGGCCGATCTCGCGATGGTCGCGCTGGTGGCCGGGGCGGCGGTGGCGGCCGGGGCGCGACGGCCGGGGGCGGCCCCGGTCGGGGTGGAGACGCTGGAGCGGGCCCTGGCCGGTTTGCCGGAGGGGGTTCGGCCGACCGGCGGCGCGTCGGTGGTCCGGGTGGCCGCGCTGACGGCCGGGGCCGGACTGGTGGCGGCCGGCGGGCTGGTGGTCGCGGCGGCGGCGGTGCTGGCCGCCGTGGGCGGGGGCGTCGGGTCGGCGGTGTTCGGGGGCGGACCGGCGGCGGTGGCGGGGGTGCTGCTGCTGGCCCTGGTGCTGCTGCCGAACACGGTGCTGTGGGGCACGGCGTACGCGCTCGGGCCGGGTTTCGCGGTGGGCGCGGGGACGGTGGTGTCGCCGGTGCGGACGGTACTGGGCCCGGTGCCGGACTTCCCGCTGTTCGCGCTGCTCCCGGAGCCGGGGGCGGGTGGCTGGCGGCTGGCGGTGTGCGTGCTGCCCGCGCTGGCGGGCGTGCTGCCGGGGCTGCTGCTGGGGCGGGCGGCCGCGGTGGCCGCGGACCCGGTGCCGGGCGGGTCGCCGCGCCCGCCCGCCCCGTGGCCGGTGGCGGCGACGGTGGTGGCGGCGCTGGTGTCCGGGCTGCTGGTGGGCGCCGCGGCGGCGGGGCTGGGGTGGATCGTCGGCGGGGCGCTGGGAGCGGGCCGGATGGCGGAGCTGGGGCCGGTGCCGTGGTGGACGGCGCCGGCCGCGGCGGGCTGGGTCGCGGTGGTGTCCGCGCCGGTCGCGGTGCTGGCGCGGTCCCGGGCGCTGCGCCTGGCGGCGGGCGGTGCGGCCGGGTCGTGGTGGCCCGGCCTTCCCCTCGTCCCGGGGGCGTTCGTCGTGACCGCCCGCCGGGGTGCGCTCCTGCTGCGCGCTCGCGCGTACCGCCTGGTCACCCGCCTGTCGGGAGCCCCCGGCGCGTCCACCGCTCCCACCGCGCCCGGCGGTCCGGTGCGGTGATTCGGCTCAGTCGCTCTTCGTGGTGATGTCCACGTACCACTGCGGGGCGAGCCGGTCGCAGCCGTCCGCGCCGCTGGAGGTCAGGGAGTCCTGCACACAGGTCACGTAGTCGTTGTAGTAGAGCGCGAGGCCGAGGACGGAGGAGACGAAGACCACCGTCATCGCGCCGGTGAGGACGCCCGCGAGCGCGGCCGGGGTGAGCGGGTTCTGGGTGCCGGGGCCGGCGGGCGCCGGGGTGCCGCCGTCGGTGGCGGAGGGCCGGGGCGCGCGCATCGCGGAGACGCCCCAGACGATGGCGAGCGCGCCGACGAACAGGGCGACGTAGTGCAGCGCGGCGAACGCGCAGACCAGTGCGGCCATACCGGCCAGCGCGGCGTTGCGGGCCTTGCGCTGGGCGGGGTCGTTCGGGTCGAGCCGGGGCGGCTGCGGCGCGGACGGGCGGGGGTTCCAGCCGCCGCCCTGGTAGCCGGGGCTCCACGGGTGCGGCGGCGGGACGAGCGGGCGGTCGCCCGGGTCGCCCTCCTGGCCCTCCTGACCCTCGGGCCGGTCGGGGTCGCCGGTGGGGTGGGGAGCGCGCGGGCGCCACGGCTGCTCGGGGGCATCCGCCGGCGGCGGCGCGAAGGGGTTGCGCTCGCCGGTGTCGTCACCGCTGCTCATGGTTCGGCCATTCCTTCTCGGTCGGTGGGGCGGGTGCCCGCGCCACCCTATGTTCCCGCGGGCCCCTGTGGGGGGTCCGGGCACGTCCTGCGGCCCGGGAGTCGGCGGTCCGCCGGGGTCCGGGCCGGGGCCCGGACGGCCGGCGAGATCCCCGTCTCAGCTACGCGCGTAGCCCCGGACGGTGTTTCGGAGGCCGTCCGACCAGCCGTTATGGTGGTGACGGTCAGCAGCTCCCACGGGTTCCCCGGGGCCCGCGTCGCGGCGGGTTCTCCTGGAGTTCCTCCTCGCTCGACCTGCCGTTCGTAGTGGCCCCACCACCGGTGGACGTACCAGCGGGCGGCGCCCGACCTACGGAGAATCGCGCAGTGGCCGCCGCCCCCGCTCAGCTCTTCCCGCCCCGCACGCCCGGACCGGCCCGTCTGGTGGTGCTGGTCTCCGGCTCCGGCACCAACCTCCAGGCCCTGATCGACGCCGTCGCCGACGCCGCGTACGGCGCGGAGATCGTCGCCGTGGGCGCGGACCGGGACGGCATCGCCGGGCTGGAGCGCGCCGGGCGGGCCGGTCTGCCGGTCTTCGTGCACCGGGTGAAGGACCACGCGGACCGGGCGGACTGGGACCGCGCGCTGACCGCCTCCGTCGCCGGGTACGAGCCCGACCTGGTCGTCACGGCCGGGTTCATGAAGATCCTCGGCCCCGGGTTCGTCGAAGCCTTCGCCGGCCGGATCGTCAACACCCACCCCGCGCTGCTGCCCGCCTTCCCCGGCGCCCACGGCGTCACCGACGCGCTGGCGTACGGGGTGCGGGTCACCGGTTGCACCGTCCACCTGGTCGACGCCGGCGTCGACACCGGGCCGATCATCGCGCAGGGCGTCGTGGAGGTCCACGACGCCGACCACGCGGACGGTGGCGGGGCGCTGCACGAACGCATCAAGACTGTCGAGCGCAAGCTGCTCGTCGACGTCGTGGGCCGGCTGGCCCGCGAGGGTCACCGCATCGAGGACCGAAAGGTATGGATTCCGGCACATGAGTGAGCGGAGCGAACGAATCATCGAGAACGGTGCCTGGTGCGCAGCGCCCGCCGAGCGCGGCGAGGTGGCAGCATGAGCGCCGCTCCCACCACGCCCCCTGTCTCCGAGAACGTCCGGCCGATCCGCCGCGCGCTGATCAGCGTGTACGACAAGACCGGTCTGGAGGAGCTGGCCCAGGGCCTGCACGCCGCCGGGGTCGCCATCGTCTCCACCGGCTCGACCGCCGGCCGGATCGCCGCCGCCGGCGTCCCGGTGACCGAGGTCTCCGAGCTGACCGGCTTCCCGGAGTGCCTGGACGGACGGGTGAAGACCCTGCACCCGCGCGTGCACGCCGGTGTCCTCGCCGACCTGCGGCTGGAGTCGCACCGGGCGCAGCTGGCCGAGCTGGGTGTCGAGCCCTTCGACCTGGTCGTGGTGAACCTCTACCCGTTCAAGGCGACCGTCGCCTCCGGCGCCACCCCGGACGAGTGCGTCGAGCAGATCGACATCGGCGGCCCGAGCATGGTCCGCGCCGCCGCCAAGAACCACCCCTCGGTGGCCGTCGTGGTCGACCCGGCCCGCTACCAGGACGTGCTGACGGCCGTCCAGGGCGGCGGCTTCGACCTGCTGACCCGCAAGCGGCTGGCAGCCCAGGCGTTCGCCCACACCGCCGCCTACGACGTCGCGGTGGCCAACTGGTTCGAGGAGTCCGGCTACACGGAGTCCGAGGACGCTTTCCCGGTCTTCCTGGGTTCGGCCTTCGAGCGCCAGAACGTGCTGCGCTACGGCGAGAACCCGCACCAGGGCGCCGCGCTGTACACCGACGGCAGCGGCGGTCTGGCCGGCGCGCGGCAGCTGCACGGCAAGGAGATGTCGTACAACAACTACGTCGACACCGACGCCGCCCGCCGCGCCGCCTACGACCACGCCGAGCCGGCCGTCGCGATCATCAAGCACGCCAACCCGTGCGGCATCGGGACCGGCGCCGACGTGGCCGAGGCGCACCGCAAGGCGCACGAGTGCGACCCGGTGTCCGCGTACGGCGGCGTGATCGCGGTCAACCGCCCGGTCACGGTGGCGCTGGCCGAGCAGATCGCCCCGATCTTCACCGAGGTCGTGGTGGCCCCCGGTTACGAGGACGGCGCCGTCGAGGTGCTGGCCCGCAAGAAGAACCTGCGGGTGCTGCTCGCCCCCGGGGCCCCGGCCGACGCCCGGGAGGTGCGCCCGGTCTCCGGCGGCGTGCTGCTCCAGGACGCCGACCGGGTGCGCGCCGAGGGCGACGACCCGGCGACCTGGACGCTGGCCTCCGGCGCGGCGCTGTCCCCGGCCGAGCTGGCCGAGCTGGCGTTCGCCTGGCGGGCCTGCCGGGCCGTCAAGTCCAACGCGATCCTGCTGGCCAAGGACGGTGCCTCGGTGGGCGTCGGCATGGGCCAGGTCAACCGGGTCGACTCCTGCAAGCTCGCGGTGGAGCGGGCCGGCGAGCGGGCCAAGGGCTCGTACGCGGCCTCCGACGCCTTCTTCCCGTTCGCGGACGGCGCGGCGATCCTGATCGCGGCCGGTGTGCGGGCGATCGTCCAGCCCGGTGGCTCGATCCGGGACGAAGAGGTGGTCGCGGCCGCCGCCGAGGCCGGGGTGACCATGTACTTCACCGGCACCCGCCACTTCTTCCACTGACGCGGTCCGGGGCGGGGCGGCACGGCGCCGTCCGGCCCCGGACGACGGAACGGCCCGGCTCCCTCCACCGAGGGGCCGGGCCGTTCCGCTGTGCGCGGTACCGCGTTACTTCTTGATCACCAGGGTGCCGGCGGCACGGTCGTGCCAGCCCTGCAGCTTCCCGGAGTTGTCGAAGAACGGCGACAGGTAGACCAGCAGCGCGCCGATGTAGCAGAGGACCGCGCCGACGATCGGGATGATGAAGCGGATGAAGCCGCCGCCCAGGCCCGGGTTCTGGCCGGTGCTCTCCTTGACCACGCGCAGGCCCATGGCCATCTTGCCCAGGGTGGCGCCGGCGAAGGAGACCAGCAGCCACTCGTAGAGCAGGTTGAACACGGCCAGCACGCCGATCATGATCATCATGGTGGCGAGGAAGCCGCCCGCGGCGTCGCTCTGGTCCTGGAGGCAGTTGCTGTAGGCCGTGCTCGGGTAGGTGTACTGGCTGCAGTCGTCGGCCTTCTGGGCGATGCCGAGCGCGCCGGCCAGGCCGAGGGCCATGACCAGGGCGATGATCGCGCCGACGGCCAGACCGTCGATCAGCCGGGCCAGGAAGCGCTGGCCCATGGTCGCCAGCTTGACGGTGCCGATCTGGGCGATGTTGATGTAGCCGTTGTTCGCCTGGATGGTGCCCGGCACCGGCGCGTACCCGTACGCCTGCTGCTGCGGCGGCACGCCGTAGCCCGGCTGCTGCTGCGGGGGCTGCTGCGGGTAGCCGTAGCCGGCCGCCGGCGGGGCCTGCTGCGGGTAGCCGTAGCCGGGCTGCTGGGGCTGCTGGGGCTGGTTGTACGGGTTGTTGGGGTCGGGCGGGTAGCTCATCGATGCCTCCGGGCAGATGGGGACAAGTGGGGACGGGACGGCGGAGGCCCCGGAACGGGCCGGCTGGACGGGTAGCCGGTCGGACGGGACGTTAGCGGAGCACACTGACACCGGGGGCGTGAGCGACCCGGTGCGCGTCCTCGCTCAGGGCCGCGGGAAGAGTGCGAACGGGAGCCGGGACGGCCCGGTGGCGCGCGGCAACCCGCGTCGGCGGTCGGTCGTCGGCGCGGTGCGGTCTGGTCGGCTCACTTCGTTCTTCCCCCGAGTACGCCCCCGCCGGGTCTGTCCGTCGGCCCGTCACCGGGCCGGATGCGGCGGGGAATGCCTGCTTATCGTCGACCGGACGGCAGTACCGTGTCCAGCCGCGTTCGCGCCTCGGGCCGGACTGTGGCGCAACCGCAATAAGAGCCGAACGTTCCGCATCCGTCCGGCCCCCGTGCCGACCGCCCCCGCGGGCCCGCCGGGACCGGCCCCGCACCCCGTGCCGACCGCCTCGGCGGCCCCCGTCCGGGACCGGCCCGGGCCCGCCCCGCGACCCCCGACCGGAGGCTCCGCCGGAGCCCGGGACCGGTGGCACGGACGCCCGCCCCGATCCGGGAGAATGGGGTCATGACTGCGCAGATTCTCGATGGCAAGGCGACCGCGGCCGCGATCAAGTCCGAACTCGCCGCCCGCGTGGCGGCCCTCAGGGCCAAGGGCATCACGCCCGGCCTCGGCACGGTCCTGGTCGGCGACGACCCGGGCAGCCGCTGGTACGTCAACGGCAAGCACAAGGACTGCGCCGAGATCGGCATTTCCTCGATCCAGCGCGAGCTGCCCGCCACCGCCACCCAGGAGGACGTCGAGAACGTCGTCCGGGAGCTCAACGCCGACCCGACCTGCACCGGCTACATCGTCCAGCTGCCGCTGCCCAAGGGCCTCGACCAGAACCCGGTCCTGGAGCTGATGGACCCGGACAAGGACGCGGACGGCCTGCACCCGACCTCGCTCGGCCGCCTCGCCCTGGGCATCGAGGGCCCGCTGCCCTGCACCCCGCTCGGCATCGTCGAGCTGCTGCGCCGCCACGACGTGCCGATCGACGGCGCCGAGGTGGTCGTGGTCGGCCGCGGCGTGACCGTCGGCCGCTCGATCGGCCTGCTGCTCACCCGCCGCAGCGAGAACGCCACCGTCACCCTCTGCCACACCGGCACCCGCGACCTCGCCCAGCACCTGCGCCAGGCCGACATCATCGTCGCCGCCGCCGGTGTGCCGCACCTGGTCAAGCCGGAGGACGTCAAGCCCGGCGCGGCCGTGCTGGACGTCGGCGTCAGCCGCAGCGAGGGGAAGATCGTCGGCGACGTGCACCCCAACGTGGCCGAGGTGGCCGGCTGGATCTCCCCGAACCCCGGCGGCGTCGGCCCGATGACCCGCGCCATGCTGCTCAACAACATCGTGGTGGCGGCCGAGCGCCGCGCCGGCGCCTGACCGTCCCACCCGGCCGCCGGCCCACCGGGGCCGCCCGGCCGGACCGGCCCGGTGGGCTCCACCCGGCCCCGACCCATCCGATCGACGACCCCGAAGGACGGGAAGCCATGACCGAACCGCGGCGGACCCGGCGCAGGCCGGTGAAGACCACCGGCACCCTGCCCCCCGAGGGCTCGGCGGCCGCGCTCGGGCGCGACCACGCGCTGCCGGTCCGGCAGTGGCCGATAACGGTGGTCCTGCTGGTGGTCGCCGCCGGTCTCGCGGTCACCTGGTTCGCCGGCTTCCAGGACGGCTTCAAGTACGGGCTGCTGATCATCGGCGGCGGCGTGCTGCTCGGCGCGCTGCTCCGGCTGGTGCTGCCGGAGGTCGGCATGCTGGCGGTGCGCAGCCGCTTCACCGATGTGATCGTGCTGACGTTCCTGGGCCTGTCGATCGTGCTGCTGACCCTGATGGCCCAGCCCAATCCGTGGCTGGAGCTCCCGCTGCTGGACAACATCGGCCAGCTGATCGGCCGCCCGCGCCGCTGACCGGGGCCCGGTGCCCGGCCCCCCGCCCGACGTCCGGGCGGGGGGCCGTCATCGTGTGTGACCGGTCAGTCACGACCGTGCCCGAGGCGTACGCTTCGCTTTGCGATACCCTGACGCCGGTCTCTCGATGTCGAGAGACCGTCCTCGGCTCCGGCGCGCCGACGTGCCTGGGGCACCTGGCGATTTGCTGGAGAAGGTAGAAATGACCCGCACCCCTGTCAATGTCACCATCACCGGAGCCGCCGGCCAGATCGGCTACGCGCTGCTGTTCCGCATCGCCTCGGGCCACCTGCTCGGCGCCGATGTCCCGGTGAACCTGCGCCTCCTGGAGATCCCGCAGGGCCTCAAGGCCGCCGAGGGCACCGCCATGGAGCTCGTGGACTGCGCCTTCCCGCTGCTGCGTGACATCACCATCACCGACAAGCCGGCCGAGGCGTTCGACGGCGCCAACGTCGCGCTGCTGGTCGGCGCCCGTCCGCGCACCGCCGGCATGGAGCGCGGCGACCTGCTGCAGGCCAACGGCGGCATCTTCGGCCCGCAGGGCAAGGCCATCAACGACCACGCCGCGGACGACATCAAGGTCCTGGTGGTCGGCAACCCGGCCAACACCAACGCCCTGATCGCCCAGCGCAACGCCCCGGACGTCCCGGCCGAGCGCTTCACCGCGATGACCCGGCTGGACCACAACCGCGCCGTCGGCCAGCTCTCGCTGAAGACCGGCGTCCCGGTCTCCGAGATCAAGCGCCTCACCATCTGGGGCAACCACTCCGCCACCCAGTACCCGGACGTCTTCCAGGCCGAGGTCGCCGGCAAGCCGGCCTTCGAGGCCGTCGGCAGCGACCAGGCATGGCTGGAGAACGACTTCATCCCGACCGTCGCCAAGCGCGGCGCCGCCATCATCGACGCCCGCGGCGCCTCCTCGGCCGCCTCGGCCGCCAACGCCGCCATCGACCACGTCCACACCTGGGTCAACGGCACCGCCGAGGGCGACTGGACCTCGATGGGTGTCGTCTCCGACGGCTCCTACGGCGTCCCGGCCGGTCTGATCTCCTCCTTCCCGGTCACCACCAAGGACGGCGAGTTCTCGATCGTCCAGGGCCTGGAGATCTCCGACTTCTCGCGCGCCCGCATCGACGCCTCGGTGCGGGAGCTGACCGAGGAGCGCGACGCGGTCCAGGAGCTCGGCCTCATCTGAGCCGGCCCCGGCGCCTCCACGACGGCCCGTCGTCCCCTTCCACGGGGGCGGCGGGCCGTCGTCCTACACTGACCCGCTGTGAACGAAACCATCGAGGACGCCGCGCTCGTCCTCGTCTTCATCGTCCTGGGCGGCCTGTTCAACGTCGCCGAGATCTCGCTGATCTCGCTGCGCGAGGGACAGATCCGGACGCTGGAGGCACGCGGCACCCGGCGGGCGGCCCGGGCCGCGCACCTCGCCGCCGACCCGAACCGCTTCCTGGCGGCCGTCCAGGTCGGCGTGACCTGCATGGGCTTCCTCTCGGCCGCGTTCGGCGCCGACACCCTGGCCGGCAAGGCCGCCCCGCTGTTCGTCCGGGCCGGGCTGTCCGAGGGCGTCGCCGACGCCACCGCCCTGGTCGGACTGACCCTGGTGATCAGCTACGTCTCCCTGGTGCTCGGCGAGCTCACCCCGAAGCGGATCGGCCTCCAGCGGGCCGACTCCATCGCGCTGCTGGCGGCGCCGGTGGTGGACGTCATGTCGGTGGTGCTCCGCCCGGCGATCTGGCTGCTCGGCCGCTCCACCGACCTGATGGTCCGGCTGCTCGGCGGCGATCCGGCCGCGGGCCGGGGCTCGATGAGCTCGGAGGAGCTCCGCGGCCTGGTCGCCGCCAACACCGAACTCGGGAACGACGAGCGGACGCTGATCGCCGACGTGTTCGCCGCAGGGGAGCGCCAGCTGCGCGAGGTGATGGTCCCGCGCACCGAGGTGACCTTCCTGGACGCCGAGCGCCCGCTCGCCGAGGTCCGCGCCCAGGCCGACTCCTCGCCGCACTCCCGCTACCCCGTGATCGAGGGCAGCTACGACGCGGTGACCGGCTTCGTGCACGTCCGCGACCTGTACGGCGCGCGCGGCGAACGGGCCGCCAAGGTCCGCGACCTGGCCCGCCCGGTCAAGCTGCTGCCCGGCACCAAACGGGTGCTGGAGGCGATGGGGGAGATGCGCAGGGAGGGCCACCACCTGGCGATCGTGGTCGACGAGTACGGCGGCACCGCCGGCATCGTCACCCTGGAGGACCTGGTGGAGGAGGTGATCGGGGAGATCCGGGACGAGTACGACACCCCGGAGTCCTCCCCGACCCGGCGCCTGGCCGGCGGCGGCGTGGAACTCGACGGGCTGCTCAACCTGGCCGACTTCGTCGAGGAGACCGGCGTCACCCTCCCCGAGGGCCCGTACGAGACGGTGGCCGGCTGTCTGGTCGCCGCGCTCGGCCGGCTGCCCGCCGACGGCGACGGGGTACGGGTCCCGGCCGGTCCCGGCGAGGAGGTGCTGCTGACGGTGGCCAAGCTGGAGGGACGGCGGATCGCCCGGGTGAGGGTGAGTGCGGTCACACTGGCGGAACCGCCGGGGCAGGAGGTTTCCTGACCGGTCGGTGGAACTGGAACAATGGCCCGCATGGTCAACGCAGCGGTCACTGGTCCGGTCAAGGACCGTCCCCGGGTGCTCTCGGGCATCCAGCCCACCTCCGGTTCGTTCCACCTCGGCAACTACCTGGGCGCGGTGCGCCAGTGGGTCGATCTGCAGAAGGAGAACGACGCCTTCTACATGGTCGTCGACCTGCACGCGATCACCGTGCCGCAGGATCCGGCGACGCTGCGCCAGAACACCCGGATCTCCGCCGCGCAGCTGCTCGGCGCCGGCCTGGACCCGGAGCACTGCACCCTGTTCGTCCAGTCGCACGTGCCCGAGCACGCGCAGCTCGCCTGGGTGATGAACTGCCTCACCGGCTTCGGCGAGGCGTCCCGGATGACCCAGTTCAAGGACAAGTCCTCCCGGTACGGCGCCGACAGCACCACGGTCGGCCTGTTCACCTACCCGATCCTGCAGATCGCGGACATCCTGCTCTACCAGGCGGACGCCGTCCCGGTCGGCGAGGACCAGCGCCAGCACGTGGAGATCACCCGCGATCTCGCGGAGCGCTTCAACTCCCGCTACAGCCCGACCTTCACGGTCCCCAAGCCGTACATCCTCAAGGAGACGGCGAAGATCCAGGACCTCCAGGACCCGGCCGTCAAGATGAGCAAGTCCGCGTCCTCCCCCAAGGGCCTGGTCAGCCTGCTGGACGAGCCGAAGGCCAGCGCCAAGAAGTTCAGGAGCGCCGTCACCGACACCGGCACCGTCGTCACCTACGACGAGAAGGAGAAGGCCGGGGTCTCCAACCTGCTGCGGATCCACTCGGCGCTCAGCGGGCAGTCGATCGAGCAGCTGGTCGCGCACTTCGAGGGCAAGATGTACGGCGCCCTGAAGACCGAGCTGGCCGAGCTCTTCACCGAGTGGGTGCTGCCCTTCCAGGAGCGCACCCGGACCTTCCTGGACGACCCGGCCGAGCTGGACCGCGCGCTCGCGGTGGGTGCCGAGAAGGCCCGCGCGGTGGCGTCCGAGACGCTGGCCACGGTGTACGACCGGATCGGCTTCCTCCCGGCCTCCGCGCGGTGAATCCGCTGGCGAGCCTGCCCGGTGGTCAGGAGCTCCCCGAGTTCCTGACCATCGGCGTGTCCGTCACCGTCCCGGATCCGCACGGCACGGCGATCCAGGACGCGCGGGCCGGGCACGGCGATCCGCTGGCCCGGTCGATACCCACGCACGTCACCCTGCTGCCGCCGACCGAGGTGCCGGCCGAGGCGCTGCCGAAGATCGAGGATCACCTCGCGGCGGTGGCGGCCGCGCACCGGCCGTTCCGGATGGTGCTGCGCGGCGGCGGCAGCTTCCGCCCGGTCTCCCCGGTGGTCTTCGTCCGGGTGGAGGAGGGCGAGCGGGAGTGCCGGCTGCTGGAGGCGGACGTCCGCTCCGGCCCGCTGGCCAGGGAGCTGGCCTTCCCGTACCACCCGCACGTGACGGTGGCGCACGGCCTCGCGGAGGACGTGCTGGACCGGGCCCAGGAGCAGGCCAGGTCCTTCCACGCGGCGTTCCCGGTCCCCGGGTTCAGCCTCTCCCGCTTCGACCTGGACGAGGTCTGGCGGCCCTGGCGGTCGTACGGCTTCTGCTGACCCCGGGCGGCCCCGCGGCCGCCGCCGACCTCCGGGCGGTCACGGCCGTGCCCGACTTCCGGTCCGGCCGCCGAGTTCCAGCATCCGGTCGGCCACCCGGCGGGCCGCGTCGCCGTCGTCCAGCACGCAGTGGGTGTCCCGGAAGCGCCGGTAGCGTCCGGCGTATCCGTCCGGAACCCCGCCGCCGCCGTCGGCGAGTCCGCGCAGGGCGGTGACCAGTCCGGCCGAGTCGTCGAGCAGCGGTCCCGGGGCCTGGTCCTCGAAGTCGAACGCGAAGCCGCGCAGGCCGTCCCGGTAGTGCGCCAGGTCGTAGGTGAAGAACAGCACCGGCCGGCCGGTGACCGCGAAGTCGAACAGGATCGACGAGTAGTCCGTCACCAGGACGTCGGCGATCAGCAGCAGTTCCTGCACGTCCGGGTAGTCGGCGCAGTCGATCGCGAAGCCGTCCCCGGTGCCGGTCAGCGGCTCGCGGACGTGCGCGTGCGGCCGCAGCAGCAGGACGTGGTCCCCGCCCAGCGCCCGCCGGGCCCGGTCGAGGTCGAGCCGCAGGTCGAACCGGAAGCCGTCGCCGTCCGGGCGCGGCCGGTCCTCCCGCCAGGTCGGTGCGTAGAGCACCACCCGCTGGCCCGCCGGGATCCCCAGCCGGCGGCGGACGGCCTCCGCCCGGCGGGGGTCCGGGCGGGCCAGCACGTCGTTGCGCGGGTAGCCGGACTCCAGGATCTCGCCCCGGTAGCGGAAGGCCCGGCGCAGGATCGGGGTGGCGAAGGGGCTGGGGGAGAGCAGCAGACTCCAGTGCGGGGTCTCCCGGTCGAGGGCGGCGAGGTAGCCGTGGTCGGCGAGCCACGGGTTCTCGACGTCGTGGGCGATCCGCTTGAGCAGGGCGCCGTGCCAGGTCTGGACGACGACCTGGCCGGGGCGCCGGCGCAGGAAGTCGGGGAAGTGGGTGTTGCCGACCAGGTAGCGGCTGGTGGCCAGAGCCCGGTACCACTCGGGGCTCCACACCCGGACGGCGCGGACCCCGGGCGGCAGTTCGGCCTGGGCGTCGTCGACCACCCACAGGTGCTCCAGCGGCGCGCCCCGGCGGGCGAGTTCGGCGTGCACGGCGCGCGGTGAGTCGGCGTAGCCGCGGCCGCCGAAGACGTCGTAGAGCACGGTCTCGCGCAGCGGTTCGCGGCGGGCGGCCGGGTAGCCGGCGGTGCGCTGGCGGGCCTGGGTCCAGGCGCTGCGCTCGGTGGCGGTGAGCACGGGGGTGGAGTCCAGCAGCAGGGTGTCGTGCCAGCGGCGTTCCAGCAGGATCCGCTTGCCGCCGGCCCGGGTGGTGGCGGGCAGCGCGGCCAGGACGGCGGGCGAGGCGGTCAGCGGGCGGGCCGGTCCCGGTCGGCCGACGGGCTCCAGGGTGGCCTGCCACAGGCCCTTGCGCAGCGGCAGCGCGGTGCCGTCGGAGCCGGTCCGGGTGGCGGGCAGCCGGACCGTGAACCGCCGGCCCGGGCCGGTCTCGACCGGGTGGCGGACCTCGCCGCCGGTGCCGTCGTGCCGCAGGACGAGCTCCAGCGGGCCGTCGGCGGGGCAGTGGCCGGTGAGTTCGAAGCCGCCGGCCCCGGCGGTGAGCCGTTCGACCCAGCCGGTGGCGGGCCGGACGCAGAGCTGGAGCCGGCCGTCGGCGAGGTGCTTGAGGTACAGGGCCCGGTCCTCGGCGCCGGGCAGCGGGTGCTGGCCGGAGACCGGCCCGCCGCGCTCGTCCAGGACCAGCGGCTCGGTGGTGCCGTCGGGGCGGACCAACGCGGCGTCCCAGTGCTCCAGTTCGCCGGTGCCGCGCCCGTCGGCGGTGAACGGCGGGTACGGCAGCCGGACGCGGCGGGTCCGGCCGGTGCCGGTGGTGGGCCGCAGCAGGACGGTGCCGCTCTCGCGGTGGCGCAGCCGGAACGCGGTCCGGTCCGGGAGCGGCTCGGCGGTGGTGAGGTGCAGGTCGATCCCGTCGGGGACGGGGACGGCCCGGGAGAGGCGGGCGGCGGGCCGTTCGAGTCGCACCCCGAGCCGGCCGTCGGCGAAGTACGGCTGGAGCCGCACGTCGTGGTCGACCCAGCGGGCGGGCGGGTACTCGCCGGAGCCGCACCAGTGCGGGGCGAGGCCGCCGTACTGGCGGCGCAGCCGGGTGGGGCGGACGAGGGTGAACAGGGTGGCTTCGACGGTCCAGTCGCCGAGCAGCCAGCCGTCGGCGGCGCGCAGTCGGCGCGGCTCGACCAGGGCGGTGAAGCCGGCCCAGTCGTGGTTGTGCTCGGGCTGGGCGCTGTCGTCGGTGATCTCGGGGAGCCGGCGGGGCCTGGTGGGGAGGTGGAGGGGTGTGCCGCCGCCGTGCGGACGCAGGGTCAGCCAGGTCCAGGCCGAGCCGGGGCGGGCGGTGGACCGGTCGTCCGGGCGGGCGAAGCCGGTGAGCTCCAGGCCGCGCGAGGACCAGCGGGCGCGCAGCAGTCCGAAGGCGGCGTGCTCCTCCTCGTCCGGGAGCGGGCTGCCGAGGCGCGGGTCGCCGGACCGGGGAGCGGCGTGCGGGAGGACGAACCGGGTGAGGACAGCCATTTCCAGGGACCTTTCTCGGCGAGAATTCATATCTCACCCGGGAAAGTATCCGAGGTCAATTTGAGAATTGACTTTGAATTAGCTGGCGAGTTCGTTGTGGAAACGCCAGTTCGAGAGTCCGGGAATGCGAAGGGCGCCCGACGCGGAATACGCGTCGGGCGCCCGTCACCGGATGGGAATTCCCGGTCAGGCCCCGCGGCTCAGCATGGCGTCCACCGCCCGGGCGGCGGCGTGGCCGTCGTCCAGGTCGCAGTACTTGTCGCGGAACGCCGCGTACTTGTCGGCGTACTCGGCGGCGACCTCGTCCACCCGGCCGAGTGCGGCCACCAGCTCCTCGGAGGTGGCGAGCAGCGGGCCGGGCGCGTCCGCCTCGAAGTCCAGCGAGAAGCCGCGAAGGTTGTCGCGGTAGTGCGCCAGGTCGTAGGTGAAGAACAGGATCGGCTTGCCGGTGACGGCGAAGTCGAAGGTCGACGCCGCGTAGTCGGTGACCAGCACGTCGGCGGCCAGCAGCAGCTCGTTCATGTCCGGGTAGCTGCTGACGTCCCAGACGTAGCCGTTGCCGGCGCCCGGGATCTGCTCGCGGACGTTGGCGTGCCGGCGGACCAGCAGCACCTGGTCCTCGCCCAGCGCGGCCTGCGCCGCCTCCAGGTCCAGCTGGAGGTGCAGCTGGTAGCCGCCGTAGTGGCGGCGCCGGTCCTCGCGCCAGGTCGGCGCGTACAGCACGACCTTCTTGCCCTCGGGCAGGCCGAGCCGCTCGCGCACCCGCTCGGCGGACTTCTCCTTGTCGGCGGCGAAGAACACGTCGTTGCGCGGCAGGCCGCTCTCCAGGATCTCGCCCTTGAAGTCGAACGCGCGGCGCAGCACCGGGGCGGCCCAGGTGCTGCCGGCCAGCAGCAGACTCCAGTTCGGGACCTCCTTGGCGAGGCCCTTCAGGTAGTGCGAGTCGGTGAACCAGACCTTCTCGAAGTCGTGACCGACCTGCTTCAGCGGCGAGCCGTGCCAGGTCTGCAGCACGATCTGGCCCGGCCGGCGGACGAAGAAGTCCGGCAGGTGCGCGCTGGTGACGATGTACTTCGCGGTGGCCAGGGTCTCGAACCACTCCGGGCTCCAGAGCCGCACCGAGCCCGCCGACTGCGGCAGGTCGGCCTGGAGGTCGTCGGTGCCCCACAGGTGCTCCAGCGGCAGGTCGCGGCGCACCAGCTCCTCGTGGATCGCCCGCGGCGAGTCCGCGTAGAGACCGCCGAGCGCGACGTTGTAGAGCACCGTGTCGCGCAGCGGCAGCCGGCGGGCGGCCGGGTAGTCGACCGTCCGCAGCCGGCGCTGGCGCCAGCCGCTGCGCTCGTCCGCGTGCAGTATGTTCTCGGACTCCATCTGCAGCCCGTCGTGGTGGCGCCGCTCCAGCACGATCCGCTTGCCGCGGGCCTCCACCTCCAGTGGCAGCGAGTTCCAGCACTCGGGCGCGATCAGCGCGTACGAGGCCATGTCCGGGTGGAAGGTGACGCCGACCGGACGGAACGAGATGTTCCAGCCGCCCTGGGCCAGCGGCACGTTGCCCGCGAAGGTCGCGGTCGGCACGGCCGGCAGCGCGGTCCGGAACCGGCCGTCCGCGATCTCCACCGGGTAGACGTGCTGCTCCTCGCCCCAGTGGTGGCGCACGACCAGCTCCCAGCGATGGGTGCCGGGCAGCGGGAAGCTGCCGCTGAGCAGGAAGCCGTCCGCGCCGCGCGCGGTCACCTCGTCCACCACCGGCTGCAGCAGCTGGTCCAGGAACTGCAGGTAGCCGCCCGGGGAGGGCTTGGAGTAGAGGGCGCGCCGCAGCTCGGGCGCGGCGTCGGCGTTCAGCACCAGGTTGAGCTGCTCCGGCGCGTTCCGGTCGTCCCAGACGAGCGGCGTGGTGGTGCCGTCGGCCAGCTCCAGGGTGGTGTCCCAGCGGTCGCGGGCGCGCTCCACCGCGATCGGGTCCAGCTCGGCCCAGGACTCCCGGACCTCGGTCAGCTCGGCGATCCGCACGTCGGCGTGGAACTGCTGGAGGCTGCCGACCGAGGAGCCGGTGGTCACCGGGAAGGTCAGCTCGCGCTCGGACTCCACGTGGGTCATCCGCAGCCGGGCGCCGGCCAGCCGGACGCCGGAGCGGGCGGCGCCGGACACCTGGACCGTGCCGCCGTCCGCGGCGATCCCGGTCACCCGGACCTTCACGTTCTCCACCCGCAGGTAGACGCTGCCGTCGCGGACGAACGGGACGATCCGCACGTCCGGCTCGACCCAGTGCGAGGGCTGGTAGAGCGCGGTGTCCGCCCAGCCGGCCCAGATCCGGCCCTTGTAGACGCCGCCCTTGCCCGCGCCGGCGACCAGGAAGCGCCAGTTGCCGTCCTTCCACTGGCCGCGGTGCTTGAGCTTCTCCGGGTCGAGCGCGACCGTGAAGCCGGCCCAGTCGCAGTTGTAGAGGTCGTGGTGGTTGGTGGCGGTGGCCTCGGGGCTGAACCGGGTCTTCATCGGCACGGCGATGACCCGGCGGCCCTTGGCCTCGCGCAGCACCAGGGTGCGCACCATGTCGCGCTTGTTGGCCGCGCCCAGCTGCTCCGGGTACGCGTGGCCGGTCATCCGCAGCCGGCCGTCCTCCCAGCGCGCGTCGTAGAGCCGACTGCGGATGACGGTCGAGTTGCGCAGGCTGAGCAGGCCGGCCGGCACGCTCTTGCGGCCGCCGCGCAGGAACGGGTAGTCGGCGTACGGGCGCAGCAGGCCCTTGGCGACGACACCGCCGTTGCTCTCGCCCTCGTACTTGATCTGCTCGACGAACTCGTCGATCCGGCCCTGCAGGGTCAGGTGGTACTTCAGCCGCAGCGGCGCGCGCAGCTTCTTGACCTGCTCGGGGCCGATCGCCCGCAGCAGCCGGCTGACGCTGGTGATGTACGCGTCCCGGTACTCCTTGTCGCCGTCCACGACGGACCAGAAGAACATCGGGATCTCTTCGACGAGGGTGTTCTCGTCGTAGGTCTTCAGGTACTCGGCGAAGCGCGGCTCGGTCTGCTTCCGCAGCCAGGCGCGGACCAGCTCGACCGAGGCGACCCGGTCGACCAGGCCCTTGGGGTTGGTGCGCATCTGGGTGATCGACATCTCGCCGACCTCGCGCTCGCGCCAGTGGTAGATCGGCTCGGAGAGCACGTCCACGCTCTTGGCGAGGTAGTGGTGCGGCACGCTGACCGGGGCGTCCTCGTAGAGGATGCCCTCGGGGTAGATGATGCCGGCCGCGTCGAAGAAGGAGCGGCGGTACACCTTGTTCCACGCGGTGCGGTCGGTGACCAGCGAGGGGATCTCGGTGATGTGCGTCTTGAGCACGGTCTTGGCGAACGGCCGGCTGTGGCCGCCGGACTGGTAGTAGCCGATCGCGCGGAAGCGCAGCACGTTGCCGGTGGCGAAGTCGGAGCCGGTCTCGTCCAGCGTGTTGATCATCAGCTCGTACGCGCTGGGCGGCATCGAATCGTCGCTGTCGACGAAGCACAGGAACTCGGCGTCCGGGTCGATGTGCCGGATGCCGGTGTTGCGGGCCGCCCCGAGGCCCTTGTTGACCTGGCGGACCAGCCGGAACCGGGAGTCCTTGGCGGCGTACGCCTCGGCGAGGGCGGCGCTGTCGTCCTTCGAACCGTCGTCGACCATGACGCACTCGAAGTCCGTGAAGGTCTGGGCGGCGATCGAGTCGAGGCATTCGACGAGGTAGCGCTCGACGTTGTAGATCGGTACGACGATGGAGAGGCGGGGAGCCATCGGCTACGCAGGCCTTTCTCGGGAAGGAGCGTGGCAGCCCGGTTCGGGGTCTGACCGCACTTTGATTCGGTGCGTACGTGCGCGTCGATCCTACCCCCGGCCCATGACGCCTCCGGGGGCCCTCCCGGGGGCCGTCGAAGGGCTCCGGGCAGGCCCACTACCCTGGGGTCATGCCCCGCTTCAGTGTGATCGTCCCGGTCTACCGGGTCGAGGAGTACCTCGCCGAGTGCCTCGCCTCGGTGCTCGGCCAGGACGGTCCGGACATCGAGCTGATCGCGGTGGACGACCGCTCCCCGGACGGCTGCGGCGCGCTGCTCGACGCGGCCGCCGCCGAGGACGCCCGGGTGCGGGTACTGCACCTGCCGGAGAACGTCGGCCTCGGCCGGGCCCGCAACGCCGGCCTCGCCGTCGCCACCGGCGACTACGTGCTCTTCCTCGACAGCGACGACACCCTGACCCCCGGTCTGCTGACCGCCGTCGACGACCGGCTGCGGGCGGTCGGCGATCCGGACGTCCTGGTCTACGACTACGCCCGCACGTACGCGGACGGCCGGACCGTCCGGGCCGCCTCCGCCAAGGTCTTCGACGCCCCCTCCCGGGAGGTCTTCGACCTCGCCGAACGCCCCGAACTGCTCGAACTGCTCCAGGTGGTGTGGAACAAGGCGTACCGCCGCGACTTCGTCACCGCCCAGGGCCTGACCTTCCCGGCCGGGTACTACGAGGACACCCCCTGGACGTACCCGGCGCTGCTCGCCGCCCGCGGCATCACCCTGCTCGACCGGGTCGGCGTCCACTACCGGCAGCGCCAGGAGGGCGGCAACATCCTGGCCACCGCCAGCCGCAGGCACTTCGACGTCTTCGGCCAGTACGACCTGGTCTTCGCGTTCCTCGACGACCGTCCCGAACTCGACCGCTGGCGCCCGGTGGTCTACGGCCGGATGCTGCACCACCTCAACACCGTGGTCTCCCGGCCGGGCCGGATCCCGCCCGGCGACCGGCGGGAGTTCTTCCGCCGGGCCGCCGAGCACTGCGCCCGGTTGCGCCCGGCCGGCTACCGGGCGGGCGTCGGGGTCTCCGCGCTCCGCACCGAACTGCTCGGCCACGGCCGGTACACCGCCTACCAGGCGGTCCGCGCGCTGGCCCGGGCCCGCCGGATGGTCCGCCGCTGACGGCAGGCCGCCGTCGGGTGGCCGCCGGCGGCGGGTCGGCGGCGGCGGGTGACGGCCCGGCGGTCCGCGCGCCGGCCGGTTCTCCCCGCCGAGCCTGACGGCCGTTCGGGGGACAAGCCGGTATAACCGGACGGTGGACTTCTTGACCCGCCTCCCGGTGATCGGCCCGATCGTGACGCGGGTGCTGCGCAGCCGCCCCTACCGCGCCTACGAGCACTTCACCGCGCTGCGCGGCAACCGACTGGCCGGCGCCGTCACCTTCTTCGGCTTCCTCGCGCTCTTCCCGCTGCTGACGGTCGCGCTGGCGATCGCCGTCGCGACCCTCAGCGACAGCCGGGTCGACGACCTCCAGAAGCGGATCTCCGACCAGCTGCCGGGCATCTCCGACGCCCTCAACCTGCCCTCGCTGGCCGCCAACGCGGGCGCGGTCGGACTCGTCAGCGGCGTCCTGCTGGTGCTCTCCGGCCTCGGCTGGGTGGACACCATGCGGACCTCGATCCGGGACATCTGGCAGCTGCCCGACGAGGAGGGCAACCCGCTGCTGCGCAAGGGCTGGGACTTCGTGGTCCTCGGCGGCCTGGGCCTGGTCTCGCTGGTCTCGCTCGGCGCCTCCGCCGCCGGGACGACGCTGGCCGGCCGGATCGCCGACTGGGCCGGCCTCGGCTCGGGCGGCTACCTGCTCACCGCGGCCGGGCTGCTGATCGCCGTCGGCTGCGACATGCTGCTCTTCGCCTACCTGCTGGCGCCGTTCCCGAGGATCGGGCACCAGCACCGGGGGGACGTCCTGCGGGCCGCGCTGATCGGCGCGGTCGGCTTCGAGCTGCTGAAGATCCTGCTGTCCTCGTACCTCGGCTCGGTCGCCGGGAAGAGCCTCTACGGCGCCTTCGGGGTGCCGGTGGCGCTGCTGCTGTGGATCAACTTCGTCTGCCGGCTGCTGATGTACTGCGTGGCCTGGACGGCGACCGCCGATCCGGCGGCGGCCCGGGAGCGGGCGCGCGAGCGCGCCGCCGCGCTGGTCGCGGCCGCCGACAAGGAGCAGGCCGCCGACGAGGAGCAGGCGGCCGGGGAGCGGGCCGGGGCAGCGGCGGAGAAGGCGGGGACGGCGGGGACGGCCGGACCGCGGGCGGCGGACGGGACCCCTCCCCGCCCCCGTCCCCAGGACCGGGGCGGGGACGGGGAGGGCTGAGGCGGGACCGGACTCAGCGGGCCGCCGCGCGCCGCCGGTTCAGCACCAGCAGGGCGCCCGCGCCGCCCGCCGTCAGCACCACCCCGAGGACGACCCAGCCGACCGGCCCGAGGCCGTCCCCGGCGGAGTCCGCCGCCCGGGCCGCCGGGGCGGGGCGGTCGGTGGTGGCGGTGGCGGTCGGCGAGGGGTGCGGCGGCGGGGCGGGCGCCCCGGCGGCACCGCCCGCCTGACCGGTCGGCGTCGGCGCGGTGTTCTCGCCCTCCTCGACCAGCTTCCCGACCGGGGCCACCTTGCCGGCCGCGGCGAAGCCCCAGTCCAGCAGCGCCGCCGTCTCGTCGTACACCTTCTGATAGGTGGACGGGTGCATCACCGTCACCAGCAGCGTGCGACCGTCCCGTTCGGCGGCCCCGACGAAGGTGGAGCCGGCGTTGGTGGTGAAACCGTTCTTCACCCCGATCAGGCCGGGGTACTTGCCGAGCAGCCGGTCGGTGTTGGCGATCCCGAAACTGCCGCGCTGCCCGGTGTTCCGGTCCACGGCGCCCGGGAACATCGCGTCACGGGTCGCGCAGTAGCTCCGGAAGTCCGGGTTGCGCAGCCCCGCCCGGGCGAACAGCGTCAGGTCGTAGGCCGAGGACACCTGGCCGTCCGAGTCGTAGCCGTCCGGCGAGACCACCCGGGTGTCCAGCGCCCGCAGCGCCTCCGCCCGCGCCTGCATCTCGGCCACGGTCTGCTGCACGCCGCCGTTCATGTGCGCGAGCACGTGCACCGCGTCGTTCCCCGAGCTCAGGAACACCCCGCGCCAGAGGTCCTCGACCCGGTAGTCCAGGTCCTCCTTGATACCGACCAGGCTGCTCCCCGCGCCGATCCCCTGGATCTCGCTGTCCGCGACCCGGTGCACCGCGTTGCGGTCGAACTTGGGCAGCACGGTGTCCGCGAAGAGGATCTTCAGTGTGGAGGCCGGAGCGAGCCGCAGATGCGGGTTACTGGCCGCCAGCACCTCTCCCGACGTGGCGTCGGCCACTATCCAGGACTGGCCGGTGAGGTCCCCCGGCAGCGCCGGGGCGCCCGCCAGCGGATCCACCTGGACCCCCGGGAGCCCCAGCCGGTCGCCCCCGACCGAGGCCGGCGGCGGCGACCCGGGCGGGGCCGCGACGGCCACCGGGGCGGCGAACAGGAGCGGAAGGGCCGCGGCGGGCGCGGCGATCAGGCGTGCGAGCTTCGAGCTAGTGGGCACCTGCAGACGGTACCCAGTCCGGGCCCCCGCCGTCCGCCTCTCCGCCCCGGTCCGCCGCAGGAGGGGGCCGCCGTACGCCGAACGGACGCCCGCGCATACTGGGGAAGCACACCGCCTTCACCTCCCCGCCCCACCGAGGACCGCCCCATGAAGCTCAGCCGCCGCACCTCCTGGTTCCTGACCGCCTTCGGCGTCTGGTCCCTGGTCATCTGGACCACCTTCGTCAAGAACCTCTGGAAGGACTCCGGCGGCCAGGCGTTCACCGGCGGCGACCACTCCCAGCCCACCGCCTTCTTCTGGGTCCACCTCCTCCTCGCCCTCACCTCCCTCGCCCTCGGCCTCGCCATCGGCACCCTCGGCCTCCGCGGCCTCCGCGCCACCCGCCGCACCCCGACCACCGGCTGACCTCGGCCTCCTGCGCTGAGGGACGCGAAGGCCCCCGTCCGGTGCGGACGGGGGCCTTCGCGGGTGGTGCGGGGATCAGAAGCGGCGGGTGACCAGCGCGCGCTTCACTTCCTGGATCGCCTTGGTGACCTCGATGCCGCGGGGGCACGCCTCGGAGCAGTTGAAGGTGGTCCGGCAGCGCCAGACGCCCTCACGGTCGTTGAGGATCTCCAGCCGCTGCTCCGCGCCCTCGTCGCGCGAGTCGAAGATGAAGCGGTGGGCGTTGACGATCGCGGCCGGGCCGAAGTACTGGCCGTCGTTCCAGAACACCGGGCAGGACGACGTGCACGCGGCGCACAGGATGCACTTGGTGGTGTCGTCGAAGCGCTCGCGGTCCTCGGCGGACTGCAGGCGCTCGCGGGTCGGGTCGTTCCCCTTGGTGATGAGGAACGGCATGACGTCCTTGTACGCCTGGAAGAACGGGTCCATGTCCACGATCAGGTCCTTGAGGACCGTCAGGCCCTTGATGGCCTCGATCGTGATCGGCTTCTCCGGGTTGACGTCCTTGATCAGGGTCTTGCACGCCAGCCGGTTGCGGCCGTTGATCCGCATGGCGTCGGAGCCGCAGATGCCGTGGGCACAGGAACGGCGGTAGGTGAGGGTGCCGTCCTGCTCCCACTTGATCTTGTTGAGCGCGTCCAGGACGCGCTCCTTCGGGTCCAGGTCCAGCTGGTAGTCGACCCACACCGGGTCCGGGTGCTCCTCCGGGTTGAACCGGCGGATCCGGACGGTGACGGTGATCAGCTCGGTACCGCCGGCCTCGACCGCGTCGAGAGCGGCCGAGTGCTTCTCCATGGTCGGAGTGCTCATCAGTACTTACGCTCCATCGGCTGGTAGCGGGTCGTGACGACCGGCTTGTAGTCGAGGCGGATGGAGGTGCTGCCGTCGGCGGCGACCTCCTGGTACGCCATGGTGTGCTGCATGAACTTCACGTCGTCACGGGTCGGGAAGTCCTCGCGGTAGTGACCGCCGCGCGACTCCTCGCGGGCGAGCGCGGAGACCGCCAGGACCTCGGCCAGGTCGAGCAGGTTGCCCAGCTCGATGGCCTCCAGCAGGTCCGTGTTGTAACGGAAGCCCTTGTCCTGGATCGAGACGTTCTTGTAGCGCTCCTTCAGCGCGGCGATGTCCTCGACCGCCTGCTTCAGGGTGGCGCCGGTGCGGTACACCATCGCGTTGGCGTCCATGGACTCCTGCAGCTCCTTGCGGATCTGCGCCACGGACTCGGTGCCGGTGGACTCGCGGAGCGAGTCGACCAGGCTCTGGACCAGCTGCTCCGGGTTCTCCGGCAGTGGCACGAACTCGTTGGCGTCGGCGAAGCCCGCGGCGGCGAGGCCGGCGCGACGGCCGAAGACGTTGATGTCCAGCAGCGAGTTGGTGCCCAGGCGGTTGGCGCCGTGCACGGACACGCAGGCGACCTCGCCGGCCGCGTACAGGCCCGGGACGACGTCGGTGTTGTTGCGCAGCACCTCACCCTCGACGTTGGTCGGGATGCCGCCCATGGCGTAGTGCGCGGTGGGCTGGATCGGGATCGGGTCCGTGTAGGGCTCGATGCCGAGGTAGGTGCGGGCGAACTCGGTGATGTCCGGGAGCTTGGCGTCCAGCTGCTCCGGCGGCAGGTGGGTCAGGTCCAGGTAGACGTGGTCGCCGTCCGGACCGCAGCCGCGACCCTCGCGGATCTCGGTGTAGATCGCGCGGGAGCAGACGTCACGGGACGCGAGGTCCTTCATGACGGGGGCGTAGCGCTCCATGAAGCGCTCGCCGTCCTTGTTGCGCAGGATGCCGCCCTCGCCGCGGGCGCCCTCGGTGAGCAGGATGCCCATCCGCCAGATGCCCGTCGGGTGGAACTGGAAGAACTCCATGTCCTCCAGCGGCAGACCGCGGCGGTAGGCCACGGCCTGGCCGTCACCGGTGAGGGTGTGGGCGTTCGAGGAGACCTTGAACATCTTGCCGGTGCCGCCGGAGGCGAACACGACGGCCTTGGCCTGGAAGACGTGGATCTCGCCGGTGGCCAGCTCGTAGGCGACGACGCCGGCCGTGCGGCCCTCGTTGATCAGCAGGTCCAGGACGTAGAACTCGTTGAAGAACTCGACGCCGTGCTTGACGCAGTTCTGGAACAGCGTCTGGAGGATCATGTGGCCGGTGCGGTCGGCCGCGTAGCAGGAACGGCGGACCGGGGCCTCGCCGTGGTTGCGGGAGTGGCCGCCGAAGCGGCGCTGGTCGATCCGGCCCTGCTCGGTGCGGGAGAAGGGCAGACCCATCTTCTCCAGGTCGAGGACCGCGTCGATGGCCTCCTTGCACATGATCTCGGCGGCGTCCTGGTCGACCAGGTAGTCACCACCCTTGACCGTGTCGAAGGTGTGCCACTCCCAGTTGTCCTCCTCGACGTTGGCCAGGGCGGCGCACATGCCGCCCTGGGCCGCGCCGGTGTGGGACCGGGTCGGGTAGAGCTTGGTCAGGACCGCGGTGCGGCTGCGCTGCGTCGACTCGATGGCGGCGCGCATCCCGGCGCCGCCGGCGCCGACGATGACGGTGTCGTACTGGTGAATCTGCATGGGGGGTTAACTCGCCTCTGGCCTCTGCCGATGTCCGATGTGGATGCTGTCGGCTCAGATGTTGGGATCGAAGGTGAAGATCACCAGGGTGCCGAGCAGCACGGTGAAGACCGTGGCGGTACCCATGAGGCCCTTCAGCCAGAGCCGGGTGGAGTCCTTCTCGGCGTAGTCGTTGATGACCTGACGCATGCCGTTGGCGCCGTGGAGCATGGCGAGCCAGAGCATGGTGAGGTCCCAGACCTGCCAGAACGGCGAGGCCCAGCGGCCGGCCACGAAGGCGAAGCCGATCTTGGAGACGCCGCCGTCGAGCACCAGCATGATCAGCAGGTGGCCGAGGATCAGCACCACGAGGACGATGCCGGACAGGCGCATGAAGAGCCAGGCGAGCATCTCGAAGTTGGTCCGGGTGCGGCGCGGGGTCTTCTTCGACCGCTGCCTGGCGGGCTCGATCACGAACGCGTCGGCCGGGTTGCCGGTGCCGAGACCCTTGCCGGTGTGCGCCTGGGCGGAGGGGACCACCACAGCGTCGGAGATTTCCGTGGACATGTCTCAGATCACTTCCCGAACCAGGAGGTCAGCGTGTGCTGCAGGATCGGGTAGAAGGCGCCGGCCATCAGGACGACCCAGACCCCGACCACGGTCCAGAGCATCTGCTTCTGGTACTTCGGGCCCTTCGACCAGAAGTCGACGGCCACGACGCGCAGGCCGTTCAGGGCGTGGAACAGGATGGCGGCCACCAGGCCGTACTCCATCAGGTTCACGAGCGGCGTCTTGTACGTCTGAATGACGGTGTCGTACGCCTCGGGAGACACCCGCACCAGTGCGGTGTCCAGGACATGGGCGAACAGGAAGAAGAAGATGAGGACGCCGGTGACTCGATGAGCCACCCAGCTCCACATGCCTTCCCGGCCGCGGTACAGCGTTCCAGCCGGCACGGAAAAACCCTCCGGAAGCGATTGGGGGCTCGGCCGGCTTCGGTGTCGGTCAGCCCGGCCGGGTACGGTCCACCGGCCGCGAGCATCCTATCGACGCGTCGTCGGTAACCGCCTCCGGGGGTCCGAGGTGTGATCAATCAGGCACGACTGGCCTAGTCGGACGGGAACCCGGCCCCCGGTCGCGACGCAGGGTGACCGCTCGGGTGCTCCCGGTCGCGCTACGGTGGCCCACCCGTTCGCCGCCGACACCCCGCCGAGGCCCCCGTGCCGCACCGTGCTCCGCGTCCGTCCCTTCGCCCCGCCCCGCTGCCGCCCGTCCCGCTGCCGCCCGTCCCGCCGCCGCCCGTCCCGCCGGCGTCCTTCCCGCCGCCGTCCGCCCCGCGGCGGGCGGCCCCGCTGGTGGCCGGGGTGCTGCTGCTCGCCGCGGGCTGCGCCGCCCCGGCGGGCGGTTCGGCCGACCGGGCCGCCGCCCCGGCCCGGGAGCTGTCCGCCGCCGAACTGCGCGCCGCCGCGGTCACCGACGCCGAACTGGGGCCCGGCTTCACCGTCACCGTGATCGCCCCCGGCCACGGCGAGACCGGCCCGGACGGCGGCCGGGAGACCGCCGACAAGCCGGTCTGCCAGTCGCTGCTGGACGCGGTGGCACCGGCGGCGGGGCCGGCGAAGGCGGCCCGGGCCGCCGCCTCCCCGGCGCCGGTGTCGGCGGTGCCCTACGCGGAGACCGATCTGAGCGTGGCCCTGGCCGCCGACCCCTCGGGGAGCCTGTACGGCGGACTGCTCGGCTACCGGGGCGACCGGGCGGCCCGGCTGCAGGCGGAGCTGGAGGGGCTGTTCGGCCCGTGCGCGGAGTTCGGCTCGACGGCGCCGCCGCCCCCGGCGGACCGCGGCCGGGGGGTGACCCGGACGGATCACCGGCTGAGTCGGAACGACACGCCCACGCCCGAGGGAGCCGACGCGGCGACGGGTTTCACCCTGACGAATGAATCCGGTGCGGTGGTGCTCGCGCAGCGCGCCGTCCTGACGCGGGTCGGCCCGGCGCTGGTGGTGTTCAGCACGGTGGGCGTCGGTACCGAACCGGCCCCGGCCCCGGACGAGCGGGTCGTCCGCCGTCAGGTGGCCAAGCTGCGCGCGGCCCAGAAGGGCTGAGGGCGCGGAAGGACCGAGGGGGCGGAGAAAGACCGAGCCCCGGACGCCGTCGGCGTCCGGGGCGGGGACTCAGCGGGCCCCGGCCCCCGAATGGGTGGCGACCAGGTGCTCCAGCCGGGTGAGGGCGATCCGGCGCAGCTCGTCGGCGGCGACCAGGCGCTCCTCGTCGGGGTCGTTGGCGAGCCGGGTACGGATCGAGCTGAGCACGGCGTCGAGCATCTCCTCGGGGTCGATGCCCTCCAGGCAGACCACGAAGACATGGCCGAACCGTGCCTCGTAGGCCGCGTGGGCGGCCCGCAGCGCGGTGTGCGCGGCCTGGCTGCCGGGTGCGCGCATACCGAGGAGCGGCTGCGGCATCCAGCTCTCGTCCGCCAGTGCCTCGGCCAGGTCGGCCGGACGCAGGTCGTACGAAGCCTCGCTGGCGGCGGCGCGGAGGGACTCTATGTCGGGGTAGGGCCGGTGGGCGGTGAGCCGCAGGGCCCACCGGTGGCTGCCGCAGCAGGCGAGGAGGGCCTCCTCCGCGGCTCCGGCGTCGGCCTCGTTGAAACGGTGCAACCCGAGGAGGGTCGGTTCGTCCCTGGGGTCGAGCCTCGGTGACGGAATGTCGCTGGCCAGCGGGTCCTCCTCGTGAGGGCGGGAAGGGGCCGGTGAAGTGGCGGTGACGGCAGGTGAAGTATGAGGCTGCGGAGAGGCGTCCAGCGCCCGCCCGGCAGCGGCTCAACGGTAGTTGAGCCGTCATCAGTTGGGGAGGGCGCACGCGGATTTCATCCGAACGAGCTATCAAGTTGTGACGTTGACACCTCCGTGTCAGCGCCCTCCCCGTCTTCATCTGCTACGGCGCCCCGTCCCCGGCGCCGTTCCCGTCAGCCCGGCGCCGTTCCGGTCGCCCCGGTCCGCCCCCGCCCGGCCCGGGGGCGGAGGCCCGGTCCACGGCTCAGAGCTCGCGGTGGACCTTGTGGTTGGCGGCCTGGGCGCGGGGGCGGACCACCAGCAGGTCGATGTTGACGTGCGGGGGCCGGGTGACGGCCCAGGCGACGGTGTCGGCGATGTCCTCGGAGTCGAGGGGCTCGGCGACGCCGGCGTACACGGAGGCGGCCTTCGCCTCGTCGCCGCGGAAGCGGGTGACCGCGAAGCCCTCGGACTTCACCATGCCCGGGGCGATCTCGATCACCCGGATCGGTTCCCCGCACAGCTCCAGCCGGAGCGTCGCGGCGATGGTGTGCGCGGCGTGCTTGGCCGCGACGTAGCCGCCCCCGCCCTCGTACGCGGCGAGCGCGGCGGTGGACGACATGACCAGGACCGTGCCGTCGCCGCTCGCCCGCAGGGCCGGCAGCAGCGCCTGGGTCATGTGCAGCACGCCGAGCACGTTCACCTGGTACATGGCGAGCCAGTCGGCCGGGTCGCCGTGCTCCACGCTCTCCGCGCCGATCGCGCCGCCGGCGTTGTTCACCAGGACGTCCACCCGGCCGAGCCCGGCCGCGAAGGCGTCCACGGCGGCCCGGTCGGTGACGTCCAGGGTGTGGGCGCGGCCACCGATCTCCTTGGCGAGCGCCTCGATCCGATCGGTCCGGCGGGCGGTCAGCACCACCTCGAAGCCCTCGGCGGCGAGCCGGCGGGCGGTCGCCGCGCCGATCCCGCTACTGGCACCGGTGACCACGGCCACCTTCTGCTCGGTCATTGCCACTCCTGGGATAGGCCGGTCGGTTCAGCCGATCATCTCAAGGCCGACGCCGAGCGGCGGCGGAGCGGTGGGGTGGCGGGGCGGACGGACGGGCGCGGGGCCGCCGGTCCGGATCGAACGCTTTGAGCCAGGATTCGAACTGCAGGTCACGCGCTCCGCCTCCCGGAGCGTCCGCGAACCGCCCGTCCCGGAGCGGCGTTACCCGGATCCGTGACGGTCGTTGCACAGGGCAGGCACCATGGGGAAGGCGGCTGAAACGAGATGTCATACCCACCAGCGCGGCCGGTATGCGCCCATCCGGGGACTTCTTTTCGGGAACTCGGGCCAAATCCCCCCAACGGGCCTACCCTTGTTGAGATGAACCGTCGTGAGTCCGCCCAGTCGGCCGTCACCCTCACCGCTGCACGCCCCGCCGCCGGTCTCCGTGACCGGGTCCGCGAGCTGGAGCCCGAGCTGATCGCCTTCCGGCGGGACCTGCACCGGCACCCGGAGCTGGGCCGCCAGGAATTCCGTACCACCGGCCGACTGCGCGACCGTCTGGTCGCGGCCGGCCTCACCCCCCGGATCCTCCCGGGCGGCACCGGAATGCTCGTCGACATCGTTCCCGAGTCCGCCGCGCGCGGGGCCGAGTTCCTCGCCTTCCGCGCCGACATCGACGCCCTGCCGATCGACGACGCCAAGACCGAGGTGCCCTACCGGTCGAGCGTCCCCGGCCGGGCCCATGCCTGCGGCCACGACGTGCACACCTCGGTGCTGCTCGGAACCGCGCTGCTCCTCGCCGGGGCGGCCCGGACCGGTGAACTGCGCCGCCCGGTCCGGCTGGTGTTCCAGCCCGCCGAGGAGGTCATGCCCGGCGGCGCGCTGGACGTGATCGCGGCCGGTGGCATGGAAGGGGTCGGCCGGATCTTCGCCGTGCACTGCGACCCCAAGGTGGAGGTGGGCCGGATCGGCCTGCGGGTCGGGGCGATCACCTCGGCCTGCGACCGCCTGGTCCTGCACCTGGACGGTCCCGGCGGCCACACCGCGCGGCCGCACCTGACCACCGACCTGGTCACGGCGATCGCCCGGACCGCCGCCGAGCTGCCGGCCGCGCTGGCCCGCCGGATGGACCCGCGCTGGGGCGTCTCGCTGGTCTGGGGCCGGATCGCCGCCGGCTCCGCGCCCAATGTCATCCCGCAGCACGGCGAACTGGAGGGCACCGTCCGCTGCCTGGAGCTGGCGGGCTGGCGGGAGGCCCCGGACCTGCTGCACGAGCTGATCGCCCGGTTCGCCGAGACCCACCGCGCCAAGTGGTCGCTGGACTACCACCGGGGCGTGCCGCCGGTGGTCAACGAGGCGGGCTCGGTGGGCCTGTTGGACGCCGCGATGACCGCGCGCTTCGGCCGGCCCGGGGCGACCGTGGTCGAGGACACCGAGCAGTCGCTCGGCGGGGAGGACTTCTCCTGGTACCTGGAGCACGCTCCGGGCGCGCTGGCCCGGCTCGGTGTCCGCACCCCCGGCGACACCGCCGTCCGGGACCTGCACCAGGGCCGCTTCGACGTGGACGAGCGGGCGATCGCGGTCGGGGTGGAGCTGTTCGCCGCACTGGCGCTGGAGCCCGGGACCTCCTGACCGCCTGACCGCCTGATCTCTTGGCGGCCGCAGGCCCCCTCGGCGGAACGCCCCGCCCCCGGAACGCCCGCCCCCGGAAGGCCCGCCCCCGGAAGGCCCTGACACACTCCCTCGTACCGACCTGAACCGGACACCCGTACAGGGTGTCCGGTTTGTCGCAATCCTGCCTTTATTTCGGGTTACGTACACTGGGCTGAGCCAGTTCCAATCACCCTGAGTGAAGGGGAAAGGGGTGTCGGGTGGACCGTGAGACCACGGTTTGGTAACAACCCGAATGCTCCGGCGGCCTGTGACCCAACCGTGTTCTACGCGCGTTACGGTGGCGTCCGACCACGCTCAACGGGTGCGTGTGAGAAGGAGATATTCCCTTGCGCCGTTCTACTAAGCTCGCCGCGGTTGTGCTCTCGGGTTCCCTGGGCATCGCCTCGCTCGCCGCTTGCGGCGCAAAGAGCAATGACACTTCCGCCTCCTCCGGCGCCTCCGACGGTGCGCTGAAGGTCGGTATGGCCTACGACATCGGCGGCCGTGGCGACCAGTCCTTCAACGACTCCGCCGCCCGTGGTCTCGACCAGGCCAAGTCCCAGCTCGGTGTCGCCGTCACCGAGGCCGACGCCAAGACCGGCGAGGCCGAGGCCGACAAGGAGACCCGTCTCAAGAACCTGGTGACCGCCGGTTACAACCCGGTCATCGCGGTCGGCTTCGTCTACCAGGCCGCCGTCGAGAAGGTCGCCAAGGAGAACCCGAACACCAAGTTCGCGATCATCGACTCGGCGTCCGACACCCAGCCGAGCAACGTCACCTCGCTGACGTTCTCCGAGCAGGAGGGCTCGTACCTCGCCGGTGTCGCCGCCGCCCTGAAGACGAAGACCAAGCACGTCGGCTTCATCGGTGGTGTGCAGACCGAGCTGATCAAGAAGTTCGAGGCCGGCTACCGCGCGGGCGTCAAGTCCGTCGACCCGGCCATGCCGGTCGAGGTCACCTACCTGACCACCCCGCCGGACTTCTCCGGCTTCGCCGCCCCCGACAAGGGCAAGGAAGCCGCGCAGGGCCAGCTCGACAAGAAGGCCGACGTCATCTACACCGCCGCCGGCTCCTCCGGCAACGGTGCGATCGAGGCGGCCGCCGGCGCCAACGCCCTGGCCATCGGTGTCGACTCCGACCAGGCCGCTCAGCCCGCCCTGGCGAAGTACAAGAACAGCATCATGACCTCGATGGTCAAGAACGTCGACAAGGCCGTTTTCGCCTACATCGAGTCCGCCAAGAAGGGCCAGGTCTTCACCGGTGTGAAGAACTTCGACCTCAAGGCCGACGGTGTCTCGCTCGCCACCACCGGCGGCAAGATCGACGACATCAAGACCAAGCTCGACGAGGCCGCCAACGGCATCAAGAACGGCACCATCACCGTCCCGACCGACCCGTCCAAGCTGTAAGGCCCACGGTTCGACCGGACGTCGTTGCGGCTGCCGCCTGCCCGGCAGCGCGATGATGGACGCAACATCAGGGAGGGGCCCGGAAGGGTGCGCTCAGTGCGTACCCCCGGGCCCCGTCCCGTCCCCGAAGCCTTTCCCCCAGGCTCTTCCGCTTTTGGCCCTCCAGCGCAACGACGCGCCTCCAGACCACCAGGAGACCGCCATCACCGCATCCGACCCCGCCCCGAACACGGGCGGTAACCCCAGCGCGGGGACGGCGACACCGGCCGTCGAACTGCGCGGCATCACCAAGCGCTTCCCCGGCGTCGTGGCCAATCACGACATCAACCTCACCGTCCGCACCGGCACCGTGCACGCCCTCATGGGCGAGAACGGCGCCGGCAAGTCGACGCTGATGAAGATCCTCTACGGCATGCAGAAGCCGGACGAGGGCACCATCGCGATCAACGGCGAGCAGTGCGAGTTCAACACCCCCGGCGAGGCCATCGCCCGCGGCATCGGCATGGTGCACCAGCACTTCATGCTGGCCGACAACCTCACCGTGTGGGAGAACGTCGTCCTCGGCGGCGAGCACCTGTACGGCATCGGCGCCAAGGCCAAGGCGAAGATCAAGGAGATCTCCGACCAGTACGGCCTGGGCGTGCGCCCGGACGCCCTGGTCGAGGACCTCGGCGTGGCCGACCGCCAGCGGGTCGAGATCCTCAAGGTGCTCTACCGCGGCGCCAAGATCCTGATCCTCGACGAGCCCACCGCGGTGCTCGTCCCGCAGGAGGTCGACGCCCTGTTCGACAACCTGCGGGAGCTGAAGGCCGAGGGCGTCACTGTCATCTTCATCTCGCACAAGCTGCACGAGGTGCTCTCGGTGGCCGACGCGATCAGCGTCATCCGCCGCGGCACCACCGTCGGCGACGCGGACCCCAGGAGCGTCACCGCCCGCCAGCTCGCCGAGCTGATGGTCGGCGCCGAGCTGCCCTCCCCGGAGAGCCGCGAGTCCACCGTCACCACCGACGAGATGCTGCGCGTCGAGGGCCTGCGGATCGCCAAGACCGACGCCGAGGGCATCGAGCGCGTCGTCCTGGACGACATCTCGCTGCGCATCCACAAGGGCGAGATCCTCGGCATCGCCGGCGTCGAGGGCAACGGCCAGGCCGAACTGGTCGAGGCCGTGATGGGAATGCTCCCGCTGGACGGCGGCACCGTCACCCTGGACGGCAAGGACCTCTCCGGCACCCTCACCCGGGCCCGCCGCGAGGCCGGCATCGGTTACATCCCCGAGGACCGCCACCGGCACGGCCTGCTGCTGGAGGCCCCGCTCTGGGAGAACCGGATCCTCGGCCACGTCACCGAGTCCCCCAACTCCAAGGGCGTGCTGCTCGACCCGGCCGGTGCCCGCAAGGACACCCAGCGGATCGTCGAGGAGTACGACGTCCGCACCCCCGGTATCGAGGTCACCGCGGCCTCCCTCTCCGGCGGCAACCAGCAGAAGCTGATCATCGGCCGCGAGATGAGCCACCGGCCCAAGCTGCTCATCGCCGCCCACCCCACCCGCGGTGTGGACGTCGGCGCCCAGGCGCAGATCTGGGAGCACATCCGGGTCGCCCAGCGGGCCGGCCTCGCCGTGCTGCTGATCTCGGCCGACCTGGACGAGCTGATCGGCCTCTCCGACACCATCCGGGTGATCTACCGCGGCCGGCTGGTCGCCGACGCGGACCCGGCCACCGTGACCGCCGAGGACCTCGGCACCGCGATGACCGGTGCCGCCCAGGGCCACATCGAGTCCGCGCCGGAGGCCGTCGCCGAGGCGCAGGCCCTGGCGGCCGAGGGCACCGAGGCGCAGGCCGCGGCCCCCGCCGACGAGGTTCCCCTCGACACCGCCCCCACCGCCCCCACTGACACCGCCGATGACCAGCAGGCGGGGGAGTAGCCACATGACCAGTCCCAACCCCGCCGCCGCGCCCGCGCGGGCGAAGCGGTTCGACGGCGAGAAGATCGTTCTCGCCCTCGCAGCGCCGGTGCTCGCCGTGCTGCTGTCCGTCGTGATCTGTTCCGTCCTGCTGGCGACCTCGGGCAAGAACCCGTTCGACGCCTGGAACGTGATGATCACGTACGCGACCAAGTCGGACGGCCAGGTGGCCATCCTCAACCGCTCCACCACGTACTACCTGGCCGCCGCGGCCGCCGCCTTCGGCTTCCGGATGAACCTCTTCAACATCGGTGTCGAGGGCCAGTACAAGGTCGCCGCGCTGTTCGCGGCCTACGTCGGCAGCCAGCTCGACCTGCCGTCGTTCATCCAGATCCCGCTGCTGCTGATCACCGCCATGCTGGTCGGTGGCCTGTACGCGAGCATCGCCGGTCTGCTGAAGGTCTTCCGCGGCGTCAGCGAGGTCATCTCGACCATCATGCTGAACGCCATCGCGGTCGCCATCGTCGGCCTGCTGCTCGTTCCCGGCATCTTCGCGCCGGAGAAGAGCGGCACCAGCAACTCGATCCAGACCGCCCCGGTCTCGGAGTCCAGCCACTTCTTCGCGATCAACACCGAGGGCGGCCCGCTCTACGGCTTCCTCTTCGTCGCGATCCTGGTCGGCGTCGCCTTCCAGTTCACCCTGACCCGCACCCGCTTCGGCTTCGACCTGCGCGCCACCGGCCGCTCGGAGACCGCGGCCACCGCGTCCGGCGTGAACGTCAAGCGCATGGTCGTCGTCTCGATGGTGGTCTCCGGCGCGCTGGCCGGTCTGATCGGCCTGCCCGAGCTGCTGCAGAACTCCTACAACTTCGGCCAGAGCTTCCAGCAGAATCTCGGCTTCCTCGGCATCTCGGTCGCCCTGCTCGGCCGCAACAGCCCGATCGGCATGGCCTTCGCGGCGGTGCTGTTCGCCTTCCTCGACGCCACCGGCGCCCAGCTGCCGCTCCAGGGCGGTTTCCCGTTCGAGATCGTCCCGGTCATGCAGGGCACCATCGTCATCTGTGTCGTCGTCGCCTACGAGCTGGTGCGCCGCTACGGCCTCAAGCGCCAGCAGCAGAAGGTCGGCGCGGAGCTCGCCGCCCAGGCCGCCGCGGCCGCCGAGAAGAAGGAGGTGTCCGCATGAGCACGGCCACCGCTGCCCGCGCCAAGGCGCCGGGCGCTCCCGCCAAGAAGCGCAAGATGTCCTGGCCGGTGGTGCTGCTGCTGATCGCGGGCGCCCTGGTCCTCTTCTCGGTCGTCGGTGTGATCACCGGCAACCACTCGCTGACCTCCTCCGGTCAGGTCACCGCCGCGCTCAGCGCCGCGGTGCCGATCGGCATGGCCGGTCTGGGCGGTCTCTGGTCCGAGCGGGCCGGCGTGGTCAACATCGGCCTCGAAGGCATGATGGTCGCCGGCACCTTCTGCGGCGCCTGGGGCGGCTACCTGGTCAACCCGTGGTTCGGCCTGGTGGCCGGCATGCTCGGCGGCGCGCTGGGCGGTCTGCTGCACGCCGTCATCACGGTGACCTTCGGCGTCGACCACATCGTCTCCGGTGTCGGCGTCAACCTACTGATCCCCGGCATCTGCGCCTACGTCAACCGGATCTACTACAAGGACTACATCTCCGTCGGCGCCGGCGCGAACCAGTCCCCGCCGGCCGATCCACTGCCGTACATCACGATCCCCGGCCTCTCCTCGGGGCTGAAGGACATCGAGGCGCACCACTGGTTCGTGGTCTCCGACGTCGCCGGTGTGCTCGGCGGCCTGGTCACCAACATCTCGGTGGTCGTGCTGCTGGCCGGCGCGCTGATCGTGGCGAGCTACTTCGCCCTCTGGCGCACCGTGTTCGGTCTGCGGCTGCGCTCCTGCGGCGAGAACCCGACCGCGGCCGAGTCGCTGGGCGTCAACGTCTACAAGTACAAGTACCTCGCGGTCATCATGTCCGGCGCCTTCGCGGGCCTCGCCGGCTCGTACCTCTCGCTGGTCGCGGCGCACTTCTACAAGGACGGCCAGACCAACGGCCGTGGCTTCATCGGCCTCGCGGCGATGATCTTCGGCAACTGGATGCCCGGTGGCCTCGCCATGGGCGCCGGCCTGTTCGGCTTCACCGACAGCCTCCAGCTGCGCGACCCCGAGTCGGTGCACGCGCTGATCCTGGTGGTCGCCATCGCGATGGCGCTGCTGGCCGGCTGGCACCTGTACCGTCGCAAGCACACCGCGGCCGTGATCACCGCGGTGGTCTCCGGCGGACTGTTCGCCTGGTACTTCACCACCGACGAGGTGCAGCGCCCGCTGATCGTCGCCACGCCGTACGTGATCACCCTGGTGGTGCTCGCCCTGGCCTCGCAGCGGCTGCGCCCGCCGAAGGCGGACGGTCAGATCTACCGCAAGGGCCAGGGCAAGTGACGCCCGCGGTCGAGGCGGCCGGAGCGGCCGCGGCGGTCGACTGGGACGCGCTGCGGGCGGCGGCGCGCGAGGCGATGAGCCACGCGTACGCGCCCTACAGCAAGTTCCCGGTCGGCGCCGCCGCCCTGGTGGACGACGGTCGGACGGTCACCGGCTGCAATGTGGAGAACGCCTCGTACGGCCTGGCGCTGTGCGCCGAGTGCGGACTGGTCTCGATGCTGCACGCGACCGGTGGCGGTCGGCTGACCGCGTTCACCTGCGTGGACGGGGCCGGCGACCTGCTGATGCCGTGCGGCCGCTGCCGTCAGCTGCTGTACGAGCACGGCGGCCCGGACCTGCTGGTCGAGCTGCCCTCCGGGGTGCTGCCGATGAGTGAGGTCCTGCCCGACGCGTTCGGGCCGGAGCGCCTGTAGGCGCGGCTCTGGCACTGCCGTTTGTTACGCGCGTAGAGTGTCGCGAGTGGAGCCCTTCCGGGCCGGCTCGCGGCACTCTTCGCCTTTTCCACCTCGTTTTTTCCACCTCGCATGCCGCACCTCGCACGGTGCACCTCTCTTGTTGAACCTCTCTTGGAGCAATGGAGCATCCATGGACGCCATCTCCGTCATCAGGACCAAGCGCGACCGCGGAGAGCTGAGCCATGCTCAGATCGACTGGGTCATCGACGCCTACACCCGCGGGGAGGTCGCCGACGAGCAGATGTCCGCCCTGGCCATGGCGATCCTGCTGAACGGGATGAACCCGGGCGAGATCAGCCGCTGGACGGACGCGATGATCCGCTCCGGCGTCCGGATGGACTTCTCCTCGCTGGCGCGGCCCACCAGTGACAAGCACTCCACCGGCGGCGTCGGCGACAAGATCACCCTGCCGCTCGCCCCGCTGGTCGCCGCCTGCGGCGCCTCGGTGCCGCAGCTGTCCGGCCGCGGCCTCGGCCACACCGGCGGCACCCTCGACAAGCTGGAGTCCATCCCCGGCTGGCGAGCCCTGCTCTCCAACGAGGAGATGCTCCAGGTGCTGCACGACGCGGGTGCGGTCATCTGCGCGGCCGGCGACGGCCTCGCCCCGGCGGACAAGAAGCTCTACGCCCTGCGCGACGTCACCGGCACCGTCGAGGCGATCCCGCTGATCGCCTCCTCGATCATGTCCAAGAAGATCGCCGAGGGCACCGGCGCGCTCGTCCTGGACGTCAAGGTCGGCTCCGGCGCGTTCATGAAGAACCTCGACGACGCCCGCGAGCTGGCCCGCACCATGGTCGGCCTCGGCACCACCGCCGGCGTCAACACGGTGGCCCTGCTCACCGACATGTCCACCCCGCTCGGCCTCACCGCGGGCAACGCGCTGGAGGTCCGCGAGTCGGTCGAGGTGCTGGCCGGCGGCGGCCCCGCCGACGTCGTCGAGCTGACCCTCGCGCTGGCCCGCGAGATGCTCGCGGCCGCGGGCGTGTACGGCAAGGACCCGGCCGACGCGCTCCGGGACGGCTCCGCGATGGACCACTGGCGCCGCATGATCGCCGCCCAGGGCGGCGACGTGGACGCCCCGCTGCCGGTCGCCCGCGAGCAGCACGTCATCCCCGCCCCGGCCTCCGGTGTGCTCACCGCCCTGGACGCCTACGCCGTGGGCGTCAGCGCCTGGCGCCTCGGCGCGGGCCGTGCCCGCAAGGAGGACCCGGTGCAGGCCGGCGCCGGCGTCGAGATGCACGCCAAGCCGGGCGACACCGTGGTGGCCGGCCAGCCGCTGCTGACCCTGCACACCGACACCCCGGAGCGCTTCGAGTACGCGATCGAGGCCCTCTCCGGCGGCATCGAGGTCTCCCCGGCCGGCACCGCGTTCACCCCGAACCCGATCGTGCTGGACCGCATCGCCTGACCACCGGTCCGGCCGGTCCTGCGCACGTACGCCGCTCAGGCGTACGTGCGCAGGACCCCGGTGTCGAGCGTCCACGGGCCCACGGTGATCGTGTCCCCGAAGGCGAAGTCCTTGCGGGAGGTGTAGCCGGGCTCGTCGTGGACGATGCCGGTGCCCTTGCGGGGGTCGACCAGCAGGTAGAGCGGGATGCCCATGGTCGCGTAGTCGCGGACCTTGTCGCGGTAGTCGTTCTCGGGATTGGACTTCGAGACGATCTCCACGACCAGCAGCACCTCGTGGGGGAGGAGCGCGGGCTGCTCGTCGTCGAGCGCCGTGAGGGGGAACACCATCAGGTCGGGATTCCGCAGCTTGCCCATCCCGGCGTCCTCCAGGTCCGCGCCGCCGTGAGCGATGTAGCCCGGATGCGTCTGTGGAAGCTGGGCGTTGAGCTGCTGGGCGATGCGGATGACGGCGAGCTCGTGGCGCTTCACCGGCGACATCGTCATGACGATCCCGCCGTCGGCGATCTCGATCTTCCCGATCCCGGGAATCTGCGGCAGCTGATCGGCGATCTCGCGCAACCGGGCGTACACAGCAGGATCGATGCTCATGTTCCGGAGCCTAGCGACGGCCGACGACGGCCGTGCCGGTCAGCCGACAGCGGTGAGGGCGAGCTTCAGGAACTCCTCCGGGGCCTCGCGGACCAGGTCGTGGCCGACCGGGAGGGTGTGGACGGTCCAGGCCGGGTCGGTGCGCAGGCGGGCGACGGTGTCGAGGAAGGGCGTGTCCTCGAAGCGCTCCGCGTGCAGGTAGACCCGGGGGACGTCCAGGGCGTCGGCGGCGCCGGTGAGCCGGACCGGCTGGAGCAGCGTGGCGAACGGGTGCACCGTGGCGCGCGGGTCCAGGGCCGGGTTCAGTCCGGTAAGGGTGCGCCCGCCGCCCGCCGCGGCGCCGGCCAGGTACCGCCGCTTCCAGACGTCGTTGACGATCGCGTAGGCCGACTCCCCGTCGCGCGGCACGAAGGCGTCCGCGTACACCAGCCCGGCGATCCGCTCCGGGGCCCGGTCGGCGACGCCGGAGGCGACCAGACCGCCGTAGCTGTGCGGCACGAGGACGGCGTCGGTGATCCGCTCGGCCTCCAGCAGGCCGAGTACGTCCTGGATGTGCGTCTCCAGGTCGACGGCCAGGTTGTTGAGGTGGCCGCGCTCGCTCACCCCGGTCAGCGTCACCGGGTACACCTCGTGGCCGGCGGCCCGCAGCCCCTCGGTGATCGGCCGGTACCACCAACCGCCGTGCAGGACACCGGGGATGAGGACGAAGGTGGCCATGGTGGGTTCCTTTGCTCGCGCTGCGCCGGGTGGGACGTGGACAAAGCTACGGCGGATACCTGACAGGGAGCGTCAGGTATCCGCCGGGCGCGCACGGGACGGAGCCCGCAGGGGCGGCCGAAGGTGTCGTGGGTGCCGATCCGACGCCGCACGACGTGGGGCTCGCCCTCGTGGGGGCGACGAAGGCGTTCGAGGTCGGCCGCCGGGAGGGCTTAACGGGCGGAGAGCCGGCCGGGCAGACCGTCGGCCCGGTGGGTGGCGTGGGCCCGGTGGGTGGCGTAGAGGGTGACCCCCGCGGCCAGGGCCATCGCGGTCAGGCCGATGGTGGCGGCGCCGGGCCAGCCGGTCGCGTGGTAGGCGTCGGCGCCGATCGTGCCGCCGAGGCTGTTGCCCAGGTAGTAGGCGATCAGATAGAGCGCGGACGCCTGGGCGCGGCCCTCGGTGGCGGTGCGTCCGACGGCGGAGGAGGCGGTCGCGTGCCCGGCGAAGAACCCGGCGGTGATCAGCACCAGTCCGAGCAGTGCCAGGAGCAGCGAGTCGGCGAGGGAGAGCAGCAGCCCGAGGGTGGTGGTGCCGATCGCGACGTACAGCGCGCCGCGGCGGCCGAGCCGTCCGGCGAGGCGCCCGGCCGCGGCCGAGGTGGCGGTGCCGACCAGGTAGACCACGAAGATCGAGGCGGCGACGGACTCCGGCAGGTGGAAGGGCGCGGCGATCAGCCGGTACCCGACGGTGTTGTAGACGGCGCCGAAGACGGCCATGAACAGCAGCCCCAGCGCGTACAGCCGCAGCAGCAGCGGGTTGCGCAGATGGTGGCCGACGGTGCGGGCCAGGGCGCGGGCGTCCACCGGGGCCGGGGTGAAGTGGCGGGCGGCGGGGATCAGCAGCCGGAACGCCAGCACGGCCAGCAGGGCCAGCACGGCGGAGGCGGCCAGCCCCCAGCGCCAGCCGAAGCCGGCCGCGACCCAGCCGGAGAGCAGCCGTCCGCCCATGCCGCCGATGCTGTTGCCCGCCACGTACAGCCCCATCGCGGAGGCCAGCGCGGAGGGGTGGACCTCCTCGGCGAGGTAGGCCATCGCGGTGGCCGGCAGTCCGGCGAGCGCGACGCCCTGGAGGGCGCGCAGCACGACCAGGGTGGTGAGGTCCGGAGCGAACGGCAGGGCGAGGGCGAGGGCGGCGGCGGCCAGGGTGGAGGCCGTCATCACGGCGGTGCGGCCGTAGCGGTCGGAGAGCGCGCTCGCGGGGAGCAGGCCGAGGGCGAGGCCGAGGGTGGCGACGGAGGCCGTCCAGCTTGCCTGCCCGGGGGTGAGGCCGAGGTCGCCGGAGAGGACCGGCAGCAGGCCCTGGGTGGAGTAGAGGAGGACAAAGGTCGCGACACCGGCCGCGAACAGGGCGAGGTTGGCGCGGCGGAAGGCGCGCTGGCCGGGGCGGTGGCGGTCGTCCGCGAAGCGGGGGCCGGCCGGGAGGCGGTCGCCCGCGCGGTGGCGGTCGTCCGGAAGGTGGCGTCCCTCCGGACGGAGGATCGGCTGGGCGAGGGCGTCCGGGGTGGCCACGGACGCCCCGGTACTGGAGGGCTGCATGACGTCGAAGGTAGAACTGTCGCACTGATGCGTCCAATGCATGATTGGGCAATAATCCATACCTGGACGCATGAGTACAGCTCATGGACGAGGGACGGGGCGCTGTGATGACCGGTGTGACCGAGCCGACCCTCCCGGCGGAGCTGGGGCCCGACCGGCCGGCTGTCCAACTGGCCCCGAGGCTGGCCCAGTTCGCGGCCGTCGCGCGGCTGGAGCACGTGACGCAGGCAGCCGAGCTGCTGGGCGTGCCGCAGCCCACGCTGTCCCGGGCGGTGTCCCGGCTGGAGGCCGAGCTGGGCGTCGACCTGCTGGCCCGTCAGGGCCGGACGGTCCGGCTGACCAGGGCGGGGCGGCTGCTGCTGGCCTCGGTGGAACGGGCGCTGGCCGAGGTCGAGCGCGGCGCCGAGGCGGCGCGGGCGGAGGCCGACCCGCAGACCGGCCGGGTGGCGTTCGGCTTCCTGCACACCATGGGGACGGACGCGGTGCCGGCCCTGCTGCGGGACTTCCGGCGGGCGTATCCGCAGGTCAGGTTCCAGCTGGTGCAGGACTACGTGGGCGCGATGCTGGACCGGCTGCGCGCGGGGGAGCTGGACCTCTGTCTGGTCTCGCCGCTGCCGGACGGCGATCCGGCGCTGGCCGCCCGCCGGCTGGACGAGCAACGGCTCTTCCTGGCCGTCCCGGCGGACCACCGGCTGGCCGGGCGGCGCCGGATCCGGTTGGCGGAGGTGGCCGAGGAGCCGTTCGTCGGGCTGGAGCGCGGGTACGGGATGCGGGCGATCACCGACGGGTTCTGCGCGGAGGCCGGCTTCGCGCCGAGGATCGCCTTCGAGGGGGAGGAGACGGAGACCCTGCGCGGGCTGGTCGCGGCCGGGCTGGGGGTGGCGCTGCTGCCGCCGGCGCTGGTGCCGAGGCCGGGAGTGGTGGAGCTGGAGGTGACGGCGCCGCGCACCCGGCGGGTGATCGGGCTGGCCTGGGCGCCGGGGCGGCCGGTGACCCCGCCGGTGGCGGCGTTCCGGGACTTCGTGCTGTCGCGGCGCGGGCGGCTGCTGGCGCACGACTGAGGGGCGGGCACCGACGGCCGACGGGCGGTCGCCGACACCCGGCGCGCGGGCGGGCGGGCTCCGGCGCGCGGCCGAGGGGCGGGCCGGCGGCGGCGTCGGAGGGGTGGTGGCGGACAGTCTGCGCGCAGATGGACCGAATCGTCCGTTCGGTGGAATTCCCGGTGGACATTGGACGATTCGGCCCTGTGAACGGTGGCCTGTCTACGCGCGTAGGGGCTACACTCCCGCAATGGAGAAGCAGATCCCCGCCACCACCGCGGGCACCGGCCCCCGGATTCCCACCCCCGACCAGATCGCCCGCGCCCCGAAGGTGCTCCTGCACGACCACCTCGACGGCGGACTGCGCCCCGAGACCGTGGTCGAGCTGGCCGCCGCCGTCGGCTACGAGGGTCTCCCCACCACCGACGCCAAGGAACTCGGCGAGTGGTTCCGCGAGGCCGCGGACTCCGGCTCGCTGGTCCGCTACCTGGAGACCTTCGCCCACACCTGCGCCGTGATGCAGACCCGTGAGGCGCTGATCAAGGTCGCCGCCGACTGCGCCGAGGACCTCGCAGCCGACGGCGTCGTCTACGCCGAGGTGCGCTACGCCCCCGAGCAGCACCTGGAGCGCGGCCTCTCCCTCGACGAGGTCGTCGAGGCGGTCCAGGAGGGCTTCCGCCTCGGCGAGGCCAACGCCCGCGCGGCCGGTCACCGGATCCGGATCGGCACCCTGATCACCGCGATGCGGCACGCCGCCCGCTCGCAGGAGATCGCCGAGCTGGCCAACCGCCACCGCGACGGCGGCGTGGTCGGCTTCGACATCGCCGGTGCCGAGGCGGGGTACCCCCCCACCCGCCACCAGGCCGCCTTCGACTACCTCAAGGGCGAGAACAACCACTTCACCATCCACGCGGGCGAGGCGTTCGGCCTCCCGTCGATCTGGGAGGCCCTGCAGTGCTGCGGCGCCGACCGCCTCGGCCACGGCGTGCGGATCGTCGACGACATCACCGTCCGGGAGGACGGTTCGGTCGAGCTGGGCCGCCTCGCCGCGTACGTGCGCGACAAGCGCGTCCCGCTGGAGATGTGCCCCACCTCCAACCTCCAGACGGCCGCCGCGGCCTCGTACGCCGAGCACCCGATCGGGCTGCTCAGCCGGCTGAAGTTCCGGGTCACCGTGAACACCGACAACCGGCTGATGAGCGGCACCAGCATGAGCCGCGAGTTCGGGCACCTGGTGGACGCCTTCGGCTACACGCTGGGCGACATGGAGTGGTTCACCGTGAACGCGATGAAGTCGGCGTTCCTGCCGTTCGACGAGCGGCTCGCGATGATCAACGACGTGATCAAGCCGGGTTACGCCGAACTCAAGGCGGAGTGGCTGTTCAGCAACGGCAGCTGAACCGGTCGTCGGTGGTCGGATGAACGCCCTTTTCCGTCAAGGGAATCGGCGTTCATCCGACTACTCCCTCGGGTGGGTGAACCGCCGTTGATCCTCACGCGATCCAATCACTACGGTGTGCCAGTCATTGCTGACCGGCTGTGGTGGACGGGCTCCCGTCACGCCAGTCGCGCGGGTCGGCCACCGACGAGGACCCAAGGGGACTAACCAGATGAAGCAGGCCACTCTCAAGGCCGCCGGCACCGCCGCGCTCGGCATCGCCATCGCCGCGGTCGGCGCCGGCAGCGCGTCCGCCGCTCCCGCCGCCACCGGTGGCCTAGGGCTCCCGACCTCCCTGCTGACCAACCCGGCCGCCACCAGCGCCGTCACCGACGCCGCGGGCAAGCTGCCGGTCGCCGACAAGGTCAGCGGCACGCTCGGCACCCTCGCCCCCAGCGCGGGCCAGGCCGCCGCCCCGGCCGCCGGCAACCGGGCCGGCGTGCCCAGCGTCCCGGGTCTCGACAAGACCCCGATCGGCGGGCTCACCGGCATGCTCCCGGGCCTCGGCGGCTGATTCCGCCCCGGCTCCGTACGGCCGGAAGGGGCCGCCCACTCCTCGACGGGAGCGGGCGGCCCCTTCCGGCCGTTCTGCGCGGTCCGCGGGTGCTGCGGCGCCCGAGGCGGGCCCGCCTCGGGCCCGGGCGTCACGCCTCCTGGGGGAGCAGCAGCCAGAGCGCCAGGTAGATCAGGAACTGCGGTCCGGGCAGCAGGCAGGACACCAGGAAGATGATCCGGACGGTCCACGGGGTGAGTCCGAAGCGCTCCGCGATCCCGGCGCAGACGCCGGCGATGACGCGGTTGTGGCGGGGGCGGGCGAGGCGGCTCATGGTGAACTCCGTTGCTCTGGTGGCGCCGGTGACCGGTCCCTCCGGCTGGCGTACCTCCATGCTCCGCCATCGGCCCGCCCGAATCCTCAGCCCGCAAGCCGATCCTGTCCCTGACCTGGGTCGTCGTCGGGCAGGAGTCGCTCTCGGGGTTCCGCTCAGGGTCGCCCCGGAGATTGACGGGGGAGGGGAACGGGAACCGGCGCGCGGGGTGCTCACCGCCCGAGGCGGCGGAACGGGACTGCGACGTCCGGGACGTGCGCGTGCGGCTCGGTCGCCGCGAAGCTCGGGCGGGCGTCGGCAATCCCTGCCGGTGCTTTGCAAAGCGCACTCTGCAAAGCACCAGCAGGTGTTTGCAAAGTGACCTCCCCGGCCCGCCGGGTCAGCGGTAGTACGGCTCGACGGCGGCCCGGACCTCGTCGAACAGCGCCGGGCCCTCCTGCGGCACGGGCGGCAGGCCGCTCGCGGGCCTGATCCCCAGCAACTGTTCGCCGGAGAGGGCGAACACGACCCGGCCGAGGCCGGCCTGCCGGAGCGCGGCCGCGCACATCGGACAGGGCTCGCAGCTGGTGTAGAGGGTGGTCCGCGCGGCGGTGGCGAGGTCCAGCTCCCGTCCGGCCCAGCGGGCGAGCTTCAGTTCGGGGTGCGCGGTGAGGTCCCGGTCGGTGCGGGTGGTGTTGCGCTCCTCGGCCAGCACGGTGCCGTCCGGGGCGGCCAGCAGCGAGCCGAACGGCGGGTCGCCGTGGGTGCGGGCCTCGGCGGCGAGGGCGATGGCGCGGCGGAGGAGGTCGTGGTCGGCGGGGGTGAGCGTCATGAGGGCTGTTCCGTTCGGGTCGGTGCGAGGCGCAGCAGGTCGGCGACGGCGGCGAGGGCCTCCCGGGCCGGTCCGGGGTCGCGGGTCTGCTCGGGGTCGCCGTGGTAGGGGTCGAGGACGACGGTGTCGGCGCCCAGCAGTCGGAGCCTGGCGAGGTCGGCGGAGATCTGCTCGATGCTGCCCTCGCCGGCGAGGCGGGTCGGTCCGGCGACCGGTGCGGACGTGAGTCGGAGGGCGATCCGGGGCGCGAACGCCGGTACGGGGAGGGCGTGTTCGTCCGCGTATGCCCGCAGCCGGGGTGCGGCCTCGCAGAGCCATGGCGTGGTCGGGCGCAGCGGGTGCCAGGCGTCGCCGAGGTGGACGGCACGGCGCAGGCCCGCGTCGCTGTTGCCGCCGACCCAGAGCGGAATGCGGCGGGTGCCGTAGTCGGCGGTGTCCGCCCAGGCGGTGCGCAGGCGGCGCAGGTGGTCGTCGGTGAGGCGGCCACGCTGTTCGAAGGGGACGCCGAGGGCGGCGAACTCCTGTTGCGCCCAGCCGATTCCGACGCCGAGGACGAGGCGGTGCCCGCTCAGCGCGTCGAGGTTGGCGGCCATCCGGGCGGTGAGGAGCGGGTGCCGGTAGGGGGCGATGAGGACGGTGGTGCCGAGCCGCACCCGCTCGGTGCGGGCGGCGAGCCAGGCGAGGGTGGTGAACGGCTCGTAGAACGGGGCGGGGTAGCGCACGGCGACGTCGGGGGTGATGGCGAGGTGGTCCGAGAGCATCAGCAGGTCGAAGCCCAGGCCCTCGACGGTCCGGGCCCAGGTGAGCAGGGCCGCCGGGTCGGTGCCGGGGCCGAAATTGGGGACGTTGACTCCGATCTTCACGTCCGAAAGCCTAGGGACGGAAGGTGGGTTGATTGAAGAGGCATCCACCGGTTCAGGGGTTGATCGGCCGTGGAATCACCGGCAATCTGGGCACATGACCGAGATTCTTGACGCGACGGACTGGGCGATCCTGGCCGAGCTCCAGGAGGACGGGCGGATCGCGTTCGCCGAGCTGGCGCGCCGGGTGAACCTGAGCGCGTCGGCCACGACGGAGCGGGTGCGGAGGCTGGAGACGGCGGGGGTGATCACGGGGTACCGGGCCGAGGTGGACCTGGAGCGGACCGGCTATCCGGTGATGGCGGTCGTCCGGCTCAAGTACCCCGGGCCGGCGGCACGGCACGAGCCGTTGCGGCGCCTGCTGGAGGAGCGCTCGGAGATCCTGGAGTGCCTGCGCACGACCGGCGACGACTGCTACTCCATGAAGATCGCCACCACGTCGATGGGGCATCTTGAGGAGATCGTCGACGAGCTGGCGCAGTTCGGGAGCACGACGACGAATCTGGTCCTGAGTCGCCCCCTGGCCTTCCGCGGCCCGGCGGTGCCCCGCGCGATGGCGGCGGAGCAGTAGCAAGGATGCAATGGGTGGAGTGAGTCAGTGGCCGTGGCGGTCCTCCTCGTCCTCGCCGTGCACTTTCAGGGCGGCGATGACGCCCGTGACGACAGTGGCGAAGGCGAGGGTGAGGAGGACGACGAAGGCGGCGCCGACGAGGAAGTTCACGCGGGTCGGCCCGTTTCGCGGAGCAGGGCGAGAAGGTTGAGGAGAGTGGCGACGGAGGTGTCGCCGAAGTCGACGAGGAGGCGGCCGTCGATGGTGGCGCCGTTCACCGCGGCGGAACCCCACAGGATGCCGAAGGGCTTGCCCCGCTCGTGGAGTTCGCGGAGGAGGGCGGTGACCTCGGGTTCGGTGTAGGTGCGCAGGTAGGGGTCGTGCGATTCGAGTGGAGTGTTCACGCGGCGGCGTCCAGCTCGAACCATACGACCTTGCCGTTCTTGCGGGGATCGGTGCCGAAGCGGTGGGTGAGGGCGCGAACGAGGTGGAGTCCTCGGCCCGACACCGCATAGGGGTCGGTGAAGTCGCGCGGCTCGGGCAGATCGGGGCTGTCGTCGCAGACCGAGACCCGCAGCATGTGGGGGCGCAGAGCGACGATGACCTGCGGAGCCTGGCAGCCGGCGTGCTTCCAGGCGTTCACGAACAGCTCGTGGAGAGCGAGTTCGGCGTCGGCGACGATGTCCGGCGGCCAGTCCGAGGCGGCGAGAAGGGCTTGCAGCTCACGCCGGACGACGGACCAGTCGGGCGGAACGAGGGTGCACATGGGGACCTCCGGAGCGTGGGGAGGGAGTGGCAGGGAGCGTCTACATGCTTGAAAACATGCGACCTTGACGCCTCGTCATGTGATCGGTGCAACACTGAGGTTAGGCTGACGGGTCATATCGTTGCAACCAAAAGGGCAATGTTGACCCGTGTGAGTGATGCGCGGCCGGTAGTGGCGACGCCAGCCGATGCGGAACACTGTGGGGAGAGGGAAGGAACGCCGTGGGGCTCAGGGGAGAGATCAGTCAGCGGCAACGCCGCTTCGGCGAGGAGTTGCAGCGTCTCCGAATGGCGGCGGGCCTGTCGGCACCGGAGGCGGGCGCGTTGGTGGGCATGAGAAGCCCGGCCGTCAGCCACACGGAGGCGGGGCGAACCGGCCTCAATCCGGAGCGACTGGGGATCTGGCTCGATGCCTACGGCTGCGAGGATCCTGTCTACCGGGTCAAGCTCGCCGACATGGGGCGGCGAACAGGCAAGGGATGGTGGTCGGACTTCGCCGACCGAGTGCCGTTGCTCGCGCTCGACCTGGCCGAGACGGAGGACAGCGCGGCGCTGATCGACAACTACGAGACGTTCTACCTGCCCGGCCTCTTGCAGTTGCCCGTATATGCCGAAGCGATCTACGAAGGCGCTCATCGGGACGGGAAGTTCGATGCGGAGGCAGAGATCGAGTTCCGTATGAATCGGCAGCGCATCCTGAATGATCTGCCGCGGCGGCAGTTCCGATTCGTCATTCACGAAACGGCTCTGCGCCTGCGCTTCCCCGGGGACGCGGTGATGAGGGCGCAGCTGGCGCACCTGCTGGAGGTGGCCGAGCTGCCCAATGTGACCATCCAGGTCCTGCCGTTCGCGGCATTGAAGAAGCCCCCGCACACAGGCCAGTTCTTGCTACTGGACCCGGGGTCGGAGGATCTCTCCACCGTTGTTGTGGATCACCCGGGCCGCGCCGAGTATCTTGGCGACCGGTACTCGATCGTCACGTACCGCAGGACGTTCGCTCAGCTGAGCGACCTTGCGCTGCCTCCGGTTGACACCGGTCGCTCGTCCCTCGCGCTCTCGTCTTCGCGCGACTCGTGCGGGCTCATCCGACATCTTCTCTACCTGCTCCAGACGTGAAGGGCGCCCGATGGCAGAAATCCGTTGGCAGAAGTCATCGTTCAGCGGCTCGAATGAGGGCGGTAGCTGCGTTGAACTTGCCACCGGTGGGGCGGGGGCGGGGCTCCGTCATCTGAGAGAGTCCGACGACCCGGGTGTCGTCCTGGCCCTCGATGCCGAGAAGCTCCGTTCCCTTCTGCTGGCCGTCAAGGCCGGCGAGTTCGACCACCTCGCCTGATCGGCCCGGCTCCGGGAAGCCCTCTGGTCGCACCATGAAGTGGGGGGGGGGGGGGCGCCCCCCCCCCCCCCCCCCCCCAAATTGGAAGCCCGGGGTTGGCCGGCCCCCGGCCGGCGGGGGGCGCGCGCCCGGGGTGGTGGTGGGGGGGGCCGGGCGGGGGGCCGCCGACAG